>NZ_JBQSVB010000004.1:0-403957 GCF_052376015.1 Ewingella sp. AOP8-B2-18 | reverse complement strand
CATGACAAAGTCATCGGGCATTATCTGAACATAAAACACTATCAATAAGTTGGAGTCATTACCCGCTTATTTAATTATGTGGCTCCATTTCATGGCAATATGAGAGGAATTATGAAAGTTGTCATGAAAAAACCTTCGCTGGGTAAGTCACTCCGCGTTCTATAGTTGCGCGTGGCGTAATCTCAGCAATCACCTTCAAGCCATTTATCTCAAGAATAACCCCCATTTATCCCCTTTGTTCCAGCAATCAGACCCACAAGGTTTTGGCATGCTATGCCTGAAATTGTATCCATGGCTTTTTGGCGATGGATGATGCACCAACAGGAACCGACCGGTGGCTGAAGAAAGCGATCTCGAAAAAAGCGAAGCCCCCACACCCCACAGGCTTGAAAAGGCCCGCGAAGAAGGGCAGATACCGCGCTCGCGCGAACTGACCTCCATGCTGATGCTGGGGGCCGGTTTTTCATTGCTATGGGTATCCGGGGAGTCGATGGCGCGGCAGTTAGCGGTGATGATTTCACAAGGTCTGAATTTCGATCACGACATCATCAGCAATGACCGGCAAATGCTGCGGCAAATGGCGTCGTTGCTAGGGCGTGCAGTTTGGGCACTGCTGCCCGTAATTGGTGGGTTAGTTCTGGTTGCGCTGGCCGCGCCTCTGCTGCTCGGCGGGTTGAACTTTAGCGGCAAATCTTTTGCGCCGAAGCTCAATCGTCTGGACCCCATTGCCGGGCTGAAGCGCATGTTTTCAGCGCAGGTGCTGGCAGAACTCCTGAAAGCCATTCTGAAAGCCACCATTGTTGGCTTCATTTGCGGTCTTTACCTGTGGCATCACTGGCAGGACATGATGCGCCTGATGGCGCAGCCTACCATTCCGGCGCTGGCCGAGGCTCTTAGCATGGTGGCGTTTTGCGCCATGATGGTGGTATTCGGGCTGATCCCAATGGTGGCGTTCGACGTCTTTTGGCAAATCTGGAGCCACATTAAAAAGTTGCGGATGAGTAAACAAGACATTCGCGACGAGTTTAAGAGTCAGGAAGGCGATCCGCACGTTAAAGGCCGTATTCGCCAGCAGCAGCGGGCCATGGCGCGTCGCCGCATGATGGCCGACGTGCCTAAGGCCGACGTTATTGTTACCAACCCGACGCACTACGCCGTTGCGCTGCAATATAGCGAAAGCAAAATGAGCGCGCCGAAAGTGTTGGCGAAAGGGGCGGGTGACGTGGCGCTGCGCATAAAAGAACTGGCTGCCGAACATAGAATTCCGACGCTGGAGGCCCCGCCGCTGGCGCGTGCGCTTTACCGTCATAGTGATATTGGTCAGCAGATCCCCGCCGCGCTTTATGCCGCGGTCGCGGAAGTGCTGGCGTGGGTGTATCAGCTTAAGCGCTGGAAGCGTGAAGGTGGATTAATCCCGAAAAAACCTGAACATTTACCGGTGCCTGAAGCATTGGACTTTGCTGGAGAAACAGAAACACATGGGTAATCTGGCCGCGCTGCTGCGCTTACCGGGCTTCAAAGATACACAATGGCAGGTGCTCGCCGGGCCTATCCTGATCCTGATTATTTTGTCGATGATGGTGCTGCCTTTGCCGCCGTTCATCCTCGACCTGCTGTTTACCTTTAACATTGCCCTGTCGATCATGGTGTTGCTGGTGGCGATGTTCACCCAGCGCACCCTTGAGTTTGCTGCTTTTCCAACCATTCTGCTGTTCTCTACCTTGTTGCGACTGTCCCTCAACGTGGCCTCAACGCGTATCATTTTGCTCGAAGGCCATACCGGCGCAGGGGCGGCGGGGCGTGTGGTTGAAGCGTTCGGCCACTTCTTGGTTGGCGGTAACTTTGCCATCGGTATCGTGGTGTTCATCATCTTGGTATTGATCAACTTTATGGTTATCACCAAAGGTGCCGGGCGTATTGCCGAGGTGGGCGCGCGTTTCGTGTTAGACGGAATGCCGGGTAAACAGATGGCCATTGACGCTGACCTCAACGCCGGGCTGATTGGCGAAGAAGAAGCGAAAAAACGCCGTTCCGAAGTGACTCAGGAGGCCGATTTCTACGGCTCAATGGACGGTGCGAGTAAGTTCGTGCGCGGCGACGCCATCGCGGGCCTGATGATCATGGTGATCAACGTGGTTGGCGGCCTTCTGGTGGGTGTGTTGCAGCACGGAATGGATCTCGGCCACGCGGCTGAAAGCTACACCTTGCTGACCATCGGTGACGGCCTGGTTGCGCAGATCCCAGCATTGGTTATCTCGACCGCGGCGGGCGTTATCGTTACCCGCGTGGGCACCAATGAAGATGTCGGCGAGCAGATGGTCACCCAGCTGTTCCGCAACCCTCGCGTGATGATGCTCAGCGCCGGCGTTTTGGGCCTGCTCGGTCTGGTGCCGGGTATGCCGAACTTCGTCTTCCTGCTGTTCACCGGGGCTTTACTGGCTCTGGCGTGGTGGACTCGCGGCCAGCAGCAGAAACCGGCAGTGGCGAAAGAGACGGTGCAGGTGAATACCGAAAGCCAGCAGTTGGTGGAAGCCAGTTGGTCGGATGTTCAGTTGGAAGACTCTTTGGGTATGGAAGTCGGCTATCGCCTGATCCCGATGGTGGACCACGCGCAGAACGGCGAGCTGCTGGGGCGTATCCGCAGCATTCGTAAGAAGTTCGCGCAGGAGATGGGCTATCTGCCGCCGGTTATCCATATTCGCGACAATCTTGAATTACCGCCAGCCGGATACCGCATCTTGATGAAAGGGGTGGAAATAGGTTCCGGCGAGGCTCATCCGGGCCGCTGGATGGCGATTAACCCTGGCAACGCGATTGGTCAATTGCCGGGTGAAGTGACTCAGGATCCGGCCTTTGGCCTGGCCGCCGTGTGGATTGAACCGGCGCTGCGCGAACAGGCACAAATTCAGGGCTTTACCGTGGTGGAAGCCAGTACCGTGGTGGCCACCCACCTTAACCACCTGATCAGCATGCATGCGCAAGAGCTGTTTGGCCGTCAGGAAACGCAGGAGCTGATGGAGCGCGTCAGCAAAGAGTTGCCGAAGCTGACTGAGGACTTCATCCCGGGCGTGGTAACGCTGACTACCTTACATAAAGTATTGCAGAACCTGCTGGCGGAGCGCGTTTCTATTCGCGACATGCGCACCATTATTGAGACTCTGGCCGAGCATGCGCCAAATCAAACTGACGCCAACGAACTGACGGCCGTGGTGCGCGTCGCGCTGGGCAGGGCAATCACTCAACAGTGGTTCCCGGGCACGGGTGAAGTGCAGGTTATTGGATTAGATACCGCCCTTGAGCGCCTGCTGCTGCAAGCACTGCAGGGCGGCGGCGGGCTGGAGCCGGGGCTGGCGGAGCGTCTACTGACGCAGGCCCAGACCGCGCTGCAACAACAGGAGGTCAATGGAGCGCCGCCGGTATTGCTGGTCAACCATGCGCTGCGCGCTTTGCTGTCTCGCTTCCTGCGTCGTTCACTGCCGCAAATTGCCGTGATGTCGAATTTGGAGATGAGCGACAGCCGCCAGATTCGTATGACTGCCACCATTGGCGGAGAGTAATGATGAAACAAATGGCTACGGGGCTTTTAATCATGTGCTGCTCGGTGTCCGCTCTGGCGGCCTCTGGCTCCTGGTCGGACAGCAAGGCGGGCATCACGCTACAAAATCGCGGGCAGATGGCTTCTGCTTCAACGCTAAGCCCATCAGCCAACGCGCCAGTGATGCAGATGCCCTCGGCGGTTATCGATACTATAAGTTGGAGCTACAGCCTGCTGGGTCCGGAACCGGCGGGTTTGCAGGTGCAGCTGTGCAGTAGCAGCAACCGCTGCCAGCAGCTGGATGCCGCGCAGGGGCAAACGCGTAACTTCTTTGGTCAGTCGGCGCAGTCTTCTTTCAGGCTGGTATTTGGCGTCGAGGGACAAGGCAGGCTAAACCCGCCGCTGCGCGTGGTGAGTCAGCAGGTGATCGTGAATTATCGCTAAATGGGTTGCCAGGGCTGGCTTTTAAAACCAATCCTGCCGTCAATCACAAAAATATCGCTGATATCGGCGATATTTTTTTGTCTGAGTTTTGGCAGGCTGGGAATTTATGAGCAGGAGAAAGAAGGATAAAGTTGGAGAAGTTATACCGAAATTTTACGCACGGTCTGCCCGCTGACTGAAGTCTGGCCGTTTGGGCCATAAAGCTTTTGCGTTTGGCTGGCGCCCAGAATGGCCATGGCCTGCGTGTTGTAGTCAATTTGCTTATTGAGCAGCATACCGTTGTGGCGGTTTAGCGCGCTGAGCTTCTCACTCAGTTGAACCACGGCCTTCCACATGGCAGCAATTTCAGGCTGACGCGAATAGGGCGCAGTCTGCTTCAATCTCGCGTCATGTTCCCGACGCTGTTTATCAAGATAATCGACGGTGGTCAGCAGGGAGCTTTTTTGTTCAGTTATATTTTGCAAAGCTACCCCATTGACGCGGCCTGAGCAGAGCAGGGTTTGTTCATGTTGAATGATCAAATCCAGCGCTTCCAGCGTTTCCACCAGCGTCTTCATGGTCTTGATAAAATCTTTCATCGGGCTTCTTTACCTTTCAACTTAAGCTTATTGACTTAAATATCGTTGAGATAGGCCTGCGTGTCCTGCAACAACGCATCGGCGATTTTGCCGGTATCCATCGTCAGTTTGCCGTCACGGATAGCCTGCTTTAACTGTTCTACACGTGCAGTATTAATGTCTTGTGAACTTGATTTGGTCAGCACGGCCTGAGCATCACTCAGGGTGACAGCCGTGCCGCTAACTGGCGCGCTGTTGGTGCTTTCTTTGCGTGTCACTTGCGCATTGGTGTCAGACGGATCGCGCTGTTGAATCGGGCTAACCGGTTGCGATGCCTGAGTGCGTTCGATGCTCATAATACTTCTCCCAATCTGATATGCCGTCAAATTGCGGCTTTGATATCAGGTTATCGACACTTTACGGAAAAACTTTAGCCTTTATTGCAATGGCAGGGAAACATTCGCTAGATGGCGATGCTCACCGTGCCATCTGCTGCTACTTTGCCGTTAACAATCTGCCCGGAAGGCATTCTGACCCGCACGGTTTCACTGGCGGCGGCGTTATTCATCGCTTTGCCAGAGCTGGAAACATTAAACCCGGTTCCCGTCGCCTGTACCTGAACTTCCTGCCCCGCGTGGACCATCCACGGGCGGCGCAGCATCGATAAAGTTAGGGGCTGACCGACATTAATATTGCGCAGCGTCACCGCGTTGATGGCTTGCTGGCTGTCAAGAATAGCCCGTGGCGGCAATAAGTCCAATCTCCCCGTTTTCTGCTGCATATCGGCCTGAGTCAGATGCGCGCCGGAAGAGACGTTTCGCGCCGCCACCCAGTAGCTGCCACTGACCTGCACCTGTGCCTGCACGTAGCTTTTCTGCCCGTTGCAGTTCACCGCCACGGAGACATTTCCCCAAGGCCGCGCATTGGGAGAAAGAGAAAGCTGTGGTGAAAGGCACTGCGGCTGGCGGGCGGCAGGGGTGGTAATAAGGCTTTTCACCTGAGTCCCATTACCGGCGTACTGCTGACTGAAAAACTGCTGAATATGTCCAGCCAAGGGCGTGTTGTTATTGTCTGACGCCGCCGGCGCTGCTGCCAGCACTGCACCCGGTATCAGGCTCAGTAAAAACGCGCCTGCTTGTCCACTCTTCAGCTTAGTCATTTCGCCTTGCGCCTCGTCATGATGGCTTTTGGGGGGAACCCCACTTCTGGCGACAAGTCTACCCGCAGTTTGCATTTCCTAAAGGGACAAATAGCGGGGCATTTTGCGCTTATTCCCGCGATAGGTTGTTGACATAGGGATTTATGCTGTCGGCTCCAAATTCTCACTTTGCGGAGGGCGCATGCTCGACAAATTGAACGCCGCACTACAGTTCCAACAGGAAGCGCTCAACCTGCGCGCCCAGCGGCAAGAAATTCTTTCGGCGAATATCGCCAACGCCGACACCCCGGGGTTTCAGGCGCGCGATATCGATTTCGCCAGTCAGTTACAGAAAGTGATGGAAGCAGGGCGAGCTAACGGCAGCGGCATGTCGCTGGAGTTAACCAACGCGCGCCACATTCCAGCGGCGACCAGCTCAGGCCCGGATCTTGACCTGATGTACCGCATTCCCGATCAGCCGTCGATGGATGGCAACACGGTGGATATGGACCGTGAGCGTACCAATTTCGCGGATAACAGTGTGCGATATCAGACTGACCTGACCGTATTGACCGGGCAGGTGAAAGGCATGATGTCGGTACTTCAAGGATAACCAGTATGTCGATGCTCAACATTTTTGATATCGCCGGTTCGGCGCTTTCTGCCCAGTCGCAACGCATGAACGTTAGCGCCAGTAACATGGCCAACGCCGACAGCGTGACCGGCCCGGATGGTCAGCCATACCGCGCCAAGCAGGTGGTCTTTCAAGTCAACGCCGCGCCTGGCCAAGAAACCGGTGGCGTGAAAGTGGCCGAGGTGGTGGATGATCCCGCCCCCATGCGCATGGTGTATCAGCCTGGCAACCCCATGGCGGATGCCAAGGGTTATGTGCAGATGCCCAACGTCGACGTGGTGAGCGAAATGGTTAACACCATCTCCGCCTCACGCAGCTATCAGGCCAACGTCGAGGTGTTGAATACCACCAAATCGTTGATGATGAAAACCCTGACATTGGGTCAATAACGGAGCCGCTTATGTCAGTTTTAAGTTCAGTCAACGACAGCACCGACAACACCATTAATACCGACAACAGCAAGCCGAAATCCACGGCGGATGATCTGTCGAATAACTTCCTGACCCTGCTCGTCGCCCAGCTTAAGAACCAAGATCCTACCAACCCGATGGATAACGCCCAGCTCACCAGCCAGTTGGCGCAAATCAATACCGTGAGCGGCATCGAAAAACTCAACACCACCTTGGGCAGCATTTCCGGCCAGATCAACAGCAACCAGTCGGTTCAGGCCACGGCGCTGATTGGTCACGGGGTGATGATTGAAGGGCGGGCGATTCTGGTGGGCAGCTCTGACGGCAAGGTCAGCACCACGCCGTTTGGCCTGCAACTCGAAAGCGCGGCGGACACCAACAATGTGGTGATCAGTGACTCCACCGGCAAAGTGGTGAAAACCATCGCGCTGGGTTCACAGACTGCCGGCGTCCACAGCTACACCTGGGACGGCAAGCAGGATGACGGCACGGCGGCACCGGACGGCGCATACACCTTCAGCATCAACTCGACCAACGGCGGCCAGCAGATGGTCGCCACCGCGCTGAACTACGCGCTGGTCAACGGCGTTACCAATGACAGCTCCGGCGCAGTGCTGGATCTCGGCGTGCGCGGCACCACCACGCTCGCCAACGTTCGACAGATTTTGTAGCAGATTGAAGATTTCACACAGCAGCATAAACAGAAATTTATAATTTTAACCTATTGATTTTGCTTTTAATCACTCTCGTTTTAGGGCTGGCTACAGCCTTGCAACAAGAAGGATGACAGGCAAAAAGGAGTAGACCATGAGCTTTAACCAAGCAGTCAGCGGCCTGAATGCAGCATCGACCAACCTGGACGTGATTGGTAACAACATCGCCAACTCCGCCACCGCTGGTTTCAAATCAGGCACCGCCTCATTCGCCGACATGTTCGCCGGTTCTCAAGTAGGTATGGGTGTCAAAGTGGCAGCTATTACTCAGGACTTCAGCGACGGTACCACCACCAATACCAACCGTGGTTTAGACGTTGCGCTGAGCGGCAACGGCTTCTTCCGCCTGACTGACTCCAGCGGCGGCGTGTTCTATTCGCGTAACGGCCAGCTCTCTCTGGATGACAAACGCAATCTGGTGAACACCCAAGGTTTGAGCGTGACGGGCTACCCGGCAACCGGGACTCCGCCAACCATCGCTCAGGGCGCACAGCCAGTGCCGTTGACCATTCCGAACACCATGATGATCGCCAAGCCAAGCAGCAGCGGCCTGATGGTGGCTAACCTGAACTCCAGCGACAAGTTGCCGAAAAACGCCACTTTCTCCAGTTCAGATCCGGACAGCTACAACTACGTCAACACCATTACCACCTATGACTCACTGGGTAATAAGCATGACAACAACGTGTATTTCGTTAAGTCATCTAACCCAGCGACCCCGAACTCTTGGGACGTCTATTCACAAGATACCAGCGTTTCAGGCTCTAAAGCGGGCAAGCTAGGCACCTTGAACTTCAACCAAAACGGTACTCTGGCGAGCACCACCAATGCTGACGGCACGCCAACTGCGACGGCTTTTGCTTTCACTCTGCCGATGGATAACAGCACCAACGGTGCTACGACGCCGCAAAACGTCTCGCTGAGCTTCCTTGGCAGTATTCAGCAGAATACCGGTAGTAACAGCATCGGCGCGTTGAATCAGGATGGTTATGCCGCGGGCCAGATGACCGGCTACCAAATCAATAACGACGGCACCATCACCGGCGTCTACTCCAACCAGAAAACCCAGCTGTTGGGTCAGATCGTGATGACTAACTTCTCTAACCCGGAAGGTCTGAAATCCGAAGGCGATAACGTGTGGTCCGCCACCCAGTCCTCTGGTCAGCCAATCACCGGCATTGCGGGTGCAGGCGGTTTTGGTGAGATGAAAAGCGGGGCGCTGGAAGCGTCAAACGTCGACCTGAGTAAAGAGCTGGTCAACATGATCGTGGCTCAGCGTAACTACCAGTCGAACGCGCAGACCATCAAAACCCAGGACCAGATCCTGAACACGCTGGTCAACCTGCGCTAATCGCGCTGAATGACAGACGCAAAAGGAACGCACTATGGATCACGCTATCTACACCGCGATGGGTGCTGCCAGCCAGACGCTGAACCAGCAGTCGGTCACCGCGAGTAATCTGGCCAATGCCTCAACGCCGGGTTTTCGTGCCCAACTGATGGCGCTGCGCGCGGTGCCGGTCGATGGGCCAAGCCTTGAGACACGTACTTTGGTGACGGCTTCAACGCCGGGTGCCGACATGACTCAGGGCCAGCTGAACTACACCGGTCGCCCGCTCGACGTCGCGTTACAGCAGGACGGCTTTTTGGCGGTGCAGATGCCTGATGGTTCTGAAGCCTATACCCGAAACGGGGATCTTCAGGTTTCGCCGACCAATCAGTTAACCATTCAGGGGAACCCAGTGATGGGTGACAACGGCCCGATTGAAGTGCCGCCGAATGCGCAACTGACCATCTCGGCCGACGGCACCATTTCGGTGCTCGAGGCGGGTGCGGACCCTAACACCATGGGCCAGCTGGCTCAGTTAAAACTGGTGAAAGCCAACGGCAGTGAAGTGACCCGTGGCGATGACGGCATGTTCCGTCTCACGCCGGCCACTGCCCAGGCTCGGGGCAATACCCTGCAGGCCGACCCGACCATCCACGTGATGCCGGGAACGCTGGAAGGCAGCAACGTCAAACCGGTGGAAACCATGGTTGACATGATTGCCAACGCCCGTCGCTTTGAAATGCAAATGAAGGTCATCCACAGCGTGGATGAAAACGAACAACGCGCCAACCAACTGCTGTCGATGACCTAACGGCGGCAGAGGAGTAACAACATGATCCCATCGCTATATATCGCGAAAACTGGCCTTGACGCGCAGCAGACCAACATGGACGTCATCGCCAACAACCTGGCGAACGTCAGCACCAACGGGTTCAAACGCCAGCGCGCGGTGTTTGAAGATTTGCTGTATCAGACAATCCGCCAGCCGGGTGCCCAGTCTTCCGAGCAGACCAATCTGCCGTCAGGCTTGCAGATCGGTACCGGTGTTCGCCCGGTCGCTACCGAGCGTATCCACGCGCAGGGCAACCTGTCGCAGACGGATAACAGTAAAGATATCGCCATCAAAGGGCAGGGTTTCTTCCAGGTGCAGCTGCCTGACGGGACCTCAGCCTATACCCGTGACGGCTCTTTCCAGGTTGACCAAAACGGTCAGCTGGTGACCTCCAGTGGTTATCAGGTTATCCCGGCTATCACCATCCCTGCTAACGCCCTGAAAATCACCGTCGGCCGTGACGGCATTGTCAGCGTGACCGTGCAGGGGCAGGCGGCAGCGCAGCAGGTAGGGCAACTGACGCTCAGCACTTTCATCAATGACTCAGGCTTAGAGTCCACCGGTGAAAACTTGTATCAGGAAACCCAAAGTTCTGGCGCGCCAACGGAAAGCACGCCGGGCCTGAACGGCGCAGGCCTGCTGTACCAAGGCTATGTTGAAACCTCAAACGTTAACGTGGCGGAGGAGCTGGTCAACATGATTCAGACCCAGCGCGCGTATGAGATCAACAGTAAAGCAGTATCAACATCCGACCAGATGTTGCAGAAGTTAACTCAGCTTTAAGAGTAAGAAAGGTAACGCCCGGCGTTACCTTGGCCTGCGGGGGACGGTACGCCGCCCCCGTTACTTCAGGCTCCGATTCATTCTTTTTCGAAGGCGATTTCCGTGGTGACCATGAAATTAACGTCGGTAAACAGTGCACATTTTCACCGACATGGCGTGTTGGCTCTGCCGCTATTAGTGACCTTATTGCTCAACGGGTGCGCGTACATGCCGCATAAACCCTTGGTCGAAGGCGCCACCACGGCTCAACCTGCTCCTGCGGCACCACCGGTTCCGAACGGTTCGATTTTCCAATCCGTTCAGCCGATGAACTATGGCTATCAGCCCCTGTTTGAAGACCGTCGACCGCGTAACGTCGGCGATACCTTGACGCTTGTACTGCAAGAAAACGTCAGTGCCAGCAAAAGCTCCTCCGCCAACGCCAGCCGTAATGGCTCAAGCAAGTTTGGCGTGGCGACCGCGCCGCGTTATCTGGAAGGCCTGCTCGGCAATGCCCGCGCCGATATGGATATCTCCGGCGATAACACCTTCGGCGGCAAAGGCGGCGCGGCGGCGAACAACACCTTCAGCGGCACCTTGACCGTCACGGTTAGCGAAGTGCTGGCCAACGGCAACCTGCGCGTGGTTGGTGAGAAGCAGATTGAAATTAACCAGGGCACCGAATTTATCCGGTTCTCCGGCGTGGTGAACCCGCGCACCATCAGCGGCTCCAACAGCGTGGTTTCCACGCAGGTGGCGGACGCCCGAATCGAATATGTGGGTAACGGCTACATCAATGAAGCGCAGAACATGGGCTGGTTGCAGCGGTTCTTCCTAAATGTATCGCCGTACTAATGAGGCACTCATGCGAAAACTAATTTCCGGCTTACTCTGTATTACGCTCTGCGCGGCGGCCGCGCTGCCGGCTTCGGCGCAAAGAATTCGCGATCTGGCGACCATTCAGGGCGTGCGTGATAACGCCCTGATCGGCTACGGCTTGGTGGTTGGCCTCGACGGCACTGGTGACCAGACCACCCAAACGCCATTTACCACCCAGACGCTGACTAACATGCTTTCCCAGTTGGGGATCACCGTGCCACCCGGCACTAACATGCAGCTGAAAAACGTGGCGGCGGTCATGGTTACCGCCAAGATGCCGCCGTTCGCTCGCAGCGGACAGGCCATCGACGTGGTGGTGTCATCCATGGGTAATGCCAAAAGTATTCGCGGCGGCACCCTGCTGATGACTCCCATGAAAGGGGTAGACAACCAAGTTTACGCACTGGCACAGGGTAACGTGCTGGTGGGCGGCGCCGGAGCCTCGGCAGGTGGCAGCAGCGTGACGGTTAACCAGCTCTCCGGCGGCCGTATTACCGGCGGGGCGACCATTGAACGCGAACTTCCAAGCACCTTCGGCACCGAAGGGGTGATCAATCTTCAACTCAATGATGAAGATTTCAACCTGGCTCAACAGGTGACCGACGCCATTAACCGTCAGGGCAGCATGGGCACGGCGACCGCGCTGGATGCCCGTAACATTCAGGTGATGGTGCCACGCGGCAATAGCTCGCAGGTGCGCATTTTGGCCCAGATCCAGAACGTTGAAGTGACCGTAGGCCCGATGGATGCCAAGGTGATCATCAACTCGCGTACTGGCTCGGTAGTGATGAACCGCGACGTGACGCTGGACTCTTGCGCCGTGGCGCAGGGTAACTTGTCCGTGGTAGTCGACAGACAGAACGACGTTTCCCAACCAAACACGCCATTTGGCGGCGGCCAAACCGTGGTGACGCCAAACACCAATATTTCCGTGCGCCAGTCGGGCGGGGCCTTGCAGCAAGTGCAGTCAAGCGCCAGCCTGAACAATGTGGTGCGCACGTTGAATGCGCTGGGTGCGACGCCGATTGACCTGATGTCAATTCTGCAAGCCATGAAAACCGCAGGTTGCCTGCGCGCTGATTTGGAAATCATCTAATGAGCGATCTTATGTCGATGTCCGGCGCTGCGTATGACGCGCAGTCGCTGAATAAACTGAAGGTAGCGGCCAAGAACGATCCGCAAGGGCAGGTCAGGGAAGTGGCGAAGCAGTTCGAAGGCGTTTTCGTGCAGATGATGCTGAAAAGCATGCGTTCCGCACTGCCGCAGGACGGCCTGCTGAGCAGTGACCAAACCCGTCTTTATACATCGATGTACGATCAGCAAATTGCGCAGGACATGTCGGCTAAAGGGCTGGGCATGGCCGATATGATGGTGAAACAGCTCACTGGCGGTAATCCCGAGCCCTCCGAGAAGGCGGGTACGGTGCCAATGGCGCTGGACAACGAAGTACTGAGCACCATGCCGCTTCAGGCAATGGAGCAGATGATCCGCAAAGCCATTCCTAACGCGCCGGACCGCACGTTGGGCGGCGCACCGTTGCCGCAGGACAGCGGCCAGTTTGTGTCGCGCCTGAGCATTCCGGCGCAGGTCGCCAGTCAGGAAAGTGGCATTTCGCACCAGCTGATCATGGCGCAGGCCGCACTGGAATCCGGCTGGGGCCAGCGCGAGATCCCAACCACCGACGGCAAGCAGAGCTATAACCTGTTTGGTATTAAGGCGGGCGGCAACTGGACCGGGCCAACCACGCAAATCACCACCACCGAATACACCAACGGCGTGGCGAAGAAGGTGCAGGCCAGCTTCCGCGTCTATGGCTCCTATGTCGAAGCCATCAGCGATTACGTGAAATTGCTGACCAACAACCCGCGCTATGCCCACGTGGCGGCCGCCAACACGCCGGAACAGGCGGCCCACGCGCTGCAAGCAGCCGGTTATGCCACCGATCCTAACTACGCCGCTAAGCTGGTGAATGTTATCCAGAAAATCAAAGGGGCCGGCGCACAGGCGGTCAAAGCCTACAGCACGGATCTCAGCAAAATTTTCTGAAAAAACTGTCTTTTACGTCTCAAGTTCTCAAGGCATTAGCCGATAACTCTTTCAGAGCGGAAAAAGGGCGCGAATCCCGATTTCCATAACACTTTGATTTTATATCATTCGCCGGGCTGGTTCCGGGAGCAGAAGGGTCACTCATGTCCTCAAATGGCTTAATTAATACCGCAATGAGCGGACTGAATGCGGCTCAGGCTGCACTGAGCACGGTGAGTAACAACATCGCCAACGTCAGCGTGGCGGGCTACAACCGCCAGACCGCGATCATTGTTCAGAGCAACGGCAATAGCACGGCGGCGGGTTACATCGGCAACGGCGTTAACGTCAGCAGCATCAACCGTGAATATAACGCCTTTGTTTCCAACCAGTTACTAGGCGCCAGCACCATCAATAGCGCGCTGGGCACTCAGTACGCTCAGGCGAGCCAAATTGATAATCTGCTGTCGAACAGCACCACCAACTTATCGAGCACCATGCAGAACTTCTTCAAAAGTCTGCAAACCCTGACCAGCAACGCCGGTGACAGCGCGTCACGTCAGGCCGTTTTGGGGCAAGCGCAGGGGATGGCGGCACAGTTCAACAGCGCGGCAAAATACCTCGCTGATATGAATACCGGCATTAACCAGCAAATCACCGATAATGTGAACCAAATCAATAACTATGCTTCACAAATCGCCAAGCTGAACCAGCAGATCACCGCCACGCGCGGCAGCACCGGGCAGGAGCCAAACGCGCTGCTGGACCAACGCGATGAGATGGTCAGCAAACTGAATGATATCGCCGGTGTAACCGTGACTCAGCAAGACGGCGACGCCTATAACGTCTCCTTCGCCAACGGCGTGCCATTAGTGCAGGGCAGCGATACCCGTACCGTAGTGGCTACGCCGTCCAGCGCTGATCCGAGCAAACTGACTGTAGGCATGACTCAGCCAGATGGCAGCGTGACCCAGGTTAGCGAAAGCCGCATCACCACGGGTGCCTTGGGCGGCGTGCTGGCCTTCCGTAAAGACAACCTTGAGCCGGCCATAAACCAGCTGGGCCAGTTGGCGCTCTCCATTGGCAGCAGCTTCAACGGCGTGAACAAAGCTGGTTTTGACGTGGCCGGTAACGCTGGGACGAACTTCTTCAACTTCAGCAATCCGTCGACCATTTCGAACACCAAAAACACCGGCACGGCTAACATGACGGTGACCTACGCCGACGCGACCGCAGTGAAAGCCAGCGATTATGTGATGTCCTACGAAGGTGGCAAGTGGACGGCAACGCGCACTTCCGATGGGGCAAAAATCACCCCGACGCAGAGCACCGATGCCAATAACGTCACTACCATGACCTTCGACGGCATCAAGATTGATGTCACCGGCACCCCGGCTGAAAAAGACAGCATCACGGTGAAAACGGTAAGCAATGCCGCGAGCAGCCTGAATGTGGCATTGACCGACGGTTCGCAAATTGCCGCCGCCAGTAAAACAGATTCCGGTGCCAGCGATAACACCAACGCGCAGAAACTGTTGGATTTGCAAACCGCCAAGCTGGTGGAAGGTAAATCAACCCTGACCGGCGCATATGCCAGCCTGGTGAGCAGCGTGGGTAATCAGGTTGCCAGTTTGAAAACCAACACCACGGCGCAAACCAACATCGTCACCAACTTGCAGCAGCAACAGCAGTCGATCTCGGGCGTTAACACCGACGAAGAATACGGCGATTTGCAGCGTTATCAGCAATATTATCTGGCTAACGCGCAAGTGATTAAGACGGCATCAACCATTTTCGATGCGATCATTAACCTGTAACGCATTCACCGCGACTCGATAAGGAACTGATGCCATGCGCCTTAGTACCAACATGATTTACCAGCAGAATATGAACAGCGTCTCGAATGCTCAGTCGCTGTGGCAGGATACCGGTGTGCAGCTCTCTACCGGCAATCGGGTGAACAAGCCGTCGGATGACCCGCTGGCCGCCTCGCAGGCGATTATGGTTCAACAGGCGCAGGCGCAGAACGATCAATACGCCATCGCGCGTACCTTCGCGAACCAGAATATGAGTCAGGAAGAGAACATCCTGAACAACGTCACCACCGCGATTCAGAGCGCGCAGAGCCTGATCGTTAACGCCGGTGACGGTGCGTTGAGTGATGATGACCGCGCGTCATTGGCGACCAAATTGCAGGGTATCAAAGACCAAATCGTCAATATGGCGAACAGCACAGACGGTAACGGGCGCTATATCTTTGGCGGTTACAAAAGTGATAAGCCGCCGTACAGCGTGGATGCAACGACGGGGGCAGTGACCTATAGCGGCGGGGATGAAGCGATTTCCCAGCAGGTTGATGCCAGCCGTACCATGACCATCAGCCACACCGGCACGCAGGTATTTAACACGCTGACGTCTAACCCAGTGAAAGAGCCGGACGGCACGCCAAGCCAGACCGATATCTTCAAAACCATCGACGGCGCTATCGCCGCGTTGAAAACGCCAAAAGCTAATTTCGCTAGCCCTTCTGATTACACGGCAGCCATCGACAAAAGCAACCGCGGCCTGTCGAACTCGCTGAACAACGTGCTGTCCGTGCGCTCTCAGTTGGGTACTCAGCTGGACGAGTTGGATAAGCTGGATTCAATGGGCGACGACACCAAACTGATTAACGGCGATAAGCTTAACGCGCTGGTCGGCACCGACTGGACGGCGGCTATTTCGCAATACAGCTTGCAGCAAGTCGCATTACAGGCGTCATACAAAACCTTTACCAGCATGCAAGGGCTGTCGCTGTTCCAAATGAATTCTTAATTTCCCGCGAATTCATGTCTAAAACGTCTCACTGAAAGGGGCCTGCTGGCTCCTTCTCATTTACACCTTTTCTGAGCGTACTTAAACCGGGTGCGTTCAGTTTGTATGTCACTTTGTCAGCCTAAGGGCAGGGTGACATACACTTTTTATTTTCAATTGCATCTTAAAGGGTAAGGTCAAGGTCGTGCGCTGCCGCCACACCGGCCTTGAGGGGCGCCTATCGCCGCGCCCCTCAAGACTCCCCGGCTCTTTACTGCGCGCTGTCGCTCGTTGGGGGGGACGTGTTTCAGGTATTTCCGTTATCCACCGCAAAATGCCGCCGCTTAGGCGGTGCCTTCGCCACGGGCTTCGAGCCATAGGTCTCGAACCTCTCGCTCAGCGCCATTTTTGACTGCGGTTTTGAGGCATTTCTACCGTGCCGTTTCAGTGGGGGTTTTGCTTTGCTCCTTCTCCTCTCAGAGGAGAAGGCAGGGATGAGCAGTGGTTTAAATCGTGCTCAATGAGGCAAACCTCACCCCAGCCCTCTCCTTAAAAAGGAGAGGGAGCAAAGCAAAACCCAATGATCTGCTTTACCCAAACATTGCCAGCAGCACCGGAAACAGGAAAGGTGCAATAAGTGACGTCATGATCCCGCATATCACCAGTGCCAGCGAGCTAAAGGCACCTTCTTGAAAATCAACTTCTGCGGCGCGGGCCGTGCCTAGGGCGTGGGAGGCGGTACCCATGGCTAAACCGCGTGAGGTTTTGGTGGTGATTTTCAGGACATTCAAAATACTGTGACCAAACACCGCGCCAAGAATACCCACGAAAATCACGCAGACTGCGCTAATCGCCGGGATGCCGTTGATCGAGTGAGCCGTTGCCATGGCAATCGGCGTGGTCACTGATTTTGGTAATATTGAGGCGGCCAACTCAGGCGTCGCGCCCATCCATAAGGCTATCGCCGTGCCGCTGGTCATCGCCACCATACTGCCAATAAAACAGACGCTGATGATCGACTTCCAGCGGGCGCGTATCTGGTGCAACTGCTCATACAGCGGGAAAGCCAGCGCCACCACCGCCGGTTGTAGCAGGTCATTCAGAATCTTACTGCCAGCAAAATAACGGGCGTAGGGAATGTTGGTCACTAACAGTAGTGGGATGATCACCACCATCGACATCAGCAACGGATTCAACAGCGGAAGTTTCAGCTTGATAGCCAGCTTGCGGGTGGCGAAAAATACCAGCAGCGTTAAAGGTAACGACCAGAGAATGTCGATCATGATTTCTCCTCCGCGTCATTATCCAGCGGCTTTTCACGATGAATAAAGTGCGAGCAGTAAGCCGTGATCACCAGTACGACTAAAGTGCTGACCAGACAAGAAACCACCAGAGGGCCGAACTGGGCGCGCAGCATATCGTAATAGGTCATCACCCCGACACCGATGGGTACGAAGAGCAGGGCCATGTAGCGAATGAGCACATTACAGCCCGGCTTCACCCAGCGATAAGGCAAAACTTGCGTCGAAAGCAGGCAGAAAAGGATCAGCATGCCGATAATGCTGCCGGGAATGCTGATTGGCAGCAGTGATGAAATTCCGATGCCAGCGTATAAGCAGGCATAGATCAAAATAAATGACCTTATATATTGTAAAAGCAAAGTTAATACGTCGCGCATAGCCTTCATCCCAGTAAGGTGACGCATTCATCATACAATTAAACTGTGATCTGCACCACAAAAAGGAGTATGAAATTAATGCATGAAGTGTATGCCATTTTGGAAACGTACCTAAGGTAACTTTGCAGTTTTATCTCAGCTTTGACGTGGTTGATAGAACGTCCGCGTGCCCTTTGAAACGGTAAAAGGGCACGTGGTGGCTCATTTCATTAAGGGCAGCAGGCTTTGATAAAGCTGGTGGAAGATTTTTCGTCGTTCAAGATAGCACTGCTGCTTTGCACCGTCAGGGCGATGCGTTTGTTCCAATGGTAACTCAGGTAGCAGCTCTTCCATTGACTTATCCGGGTTCATCGCCAACTGCGCCAAACGCGCTGCACCAAGGGCTGGTCCAACATCGCCGCCGGTTCGATACTCCAGCGTCTGCCCGCTGATATCCGCCAGCATTTGCCGCCAATAGGCACTGCGTGCGCCACCACCTATAAGAGTGATGGAATCAGGTTTCAGGCCCGTGGCGTGAAGGGCATCCATACCTTCTGCGAGGGCGAATCCTACGCCTTCTAATACGGCCCGACCAATATCGGCCGGGCCGTGTTCATGTGTTAAGCCAAACAGGGTTCCGGTAGCGTTCGGATTATTGTGCGGCGTGCGCTCGCCAGAAAGATAGGGCAAGAACCAGACAGGGCTTTGGGCCGGTGTCGATTCTTCAACCAGCTTAAGCAGACTGGCTACCGAGTCCATCCCCGTTAGCTTTACCGCCCAGTCCAGACAAGAAGCGGCGCTCAGCATTACCGACATCAGATGCCATTTATTGGGCAAGGCGTGACAGAAGCTGTGCACCGCCTGCTGCGGATTACTGAGGAAGCCTTCGCTAACTGCAAAATAGACGCCCGATGTGCCGAGTGACAGCATCGCCTGGCCTGCCCGATAGAGGCCAACGCCCACCGCACCGGCTGCGTTATCTCCTCCGCCTGCGACCACCGGCACGCGTCCGATACCCCAACGCTGAGCCAATTCGGCACTCAGCTCGCCTGTGATCTGATTGCCTTCAAACAGGCGTGGCATATGTTTGCGCGAAAGGCTACAGGCGGCGAGTATCTCATCGCTCCAGTCTCGTTTGGCGACGTTCAACCACATCGTGCCTGCGGCATCTGACATATCACTGGCAAACACGCCGGTCATGCGCCAACGCAGATAGTCTTTCGGCAGCAGCACTTTGTCGATGCGACTGAAAATATCAGGTTCAAATTGCTTGACCCATGCCAACTTCGGCGCGGTAAAGCCCGGCATCATAATATTGCCCGTGATTTCCCGCGAGTTGGGCACTGCCTTTTCAAGCCCCTGACACTGCTTGGCGCTACGCCCGTCGTTCCACAAAATGGCCGGACGCAGCACTTGCCCCTGCTGATCTAACAGCGTGGCGCCGTGCATTTGCCCCGTCAGCCCAAGGGCCTTAACTGTGGCAAGGTTATGTTCAGCCCCCAACGCGAGAAGTGAGTTATCGGTGGCTGTCCACCAGTCGGCGGGATCTTGCTCCGACCACAAAGGGTGAGGGCGGGAAAGGGGGAGAGGTTCCGTGTGCGTAGCCACGACCTGACCTTGTTCATTAAGTAAGATGGCTTTGACACCCGACGTGCCAAGATCGATACCGAGATACATAAACACTTCTCTCCCTGTAGGCTGCTGCATGAGTCTTCAGCGCCCAGCAATTATCATGCCGGGCGAAGCAGATTTTATATCTTATGGGGCTTAGCCAAATAAATAGCGGTTGACGAGATTCTCTAGTTTTTCTTGTTGACCACTCTGATGAGCCGGAGCTAACTTATGCTGCTGAGCAAACTGGGACAGGGCCTCAAGAGACATCTTGCCCTGCAAAATTTGCTGACCAAACTCAGCATTCCAGCCGGCGTAACGCTGGGCGACGTGCTTGTCCAACTCGCGACTTTCCACCATTTTAGCCGCCACTTTTAGTGCGAGCGCCATGGTGTCCATCGCGCCAATATGACCGTAAAACAGATCGTATTTGTCATTGCTTTGGCGACGCACTTTGGCATCAAAGTTCAGGCCGCCGGTGGTAAAACCGCCAGCCTTAATGATTTCGTACATGACCAGCGCATTCTCTTCCACGCTGTTAGGGAATTGGTCGGTATCCCAGCCCGACTGTGGGTCGCCGCGGTTGGCATCAACGGAGCCAAAAATTCCCAGCGCGATCGCATTGGCGATCTCATGATGGAACGAGTGGCCGGCAAGGGTCGCGTGGTTGGCCTCCACGTTAACTTTAACCTCTTTCTCCAGACCAAACTGTTTCAGGAAGCCATACACCGACGCCACGTCAAAATCATACTGATGCTTGGTGGGCTCTTGCGGTTTTGGTTCAATAAGCAGCGTGCCCTGAAAACCGATTTTATGTTTGTGCTCAACAACCAGCTGCATAAAGCGGCCAATTTGCTCGCGCTCTTGGCGTAAGTCGGTATTCAGCAGGGTTTCATAGCCTTCGCGGCCCCCCCAAAGCACATAGTTTTCGCCCCCGAGTTTTTGGGTCGCTGCCATCGCATTGCACACCTGCGTTGCTGCCCAAGCGAACACTTCTGGGTCGGGGTTGGTCGCCGCCCCCGCGCCGTAGCGTGGATGAGAAAAGCAGTTCGCGGTTCCCCACAGTAGCTTAACGCCGGTGCTCTCCTGTTTGCTGGCTAATACGTCAGTCATCACCGCGAGATTATGGGCATACTCCTTGATGGTCGCGCCTTCAGGGGAGACATCCACGTCGTGGAAACAGTAGTAAGGAACATTCAATTTTTGGAAAAATTCGAAAGCGACGTCTGCTTTGCCTTTTGCCAGTTCCAGAGCCTCTCCCGGCTGCTGCCAAGGGCGGTCAAATGCCCCCAGACCGAACATATCAGAGCCGTTCCAGCAGAAGGTATGCCAGTAACAGGCCGCAAACCTTAGATGTTCTGCCATGGTTTTACCCAAAATGACTTCATTGGGATTGTAATGGCGGAATGACAAAGGATTGGTGCTGTTGATTCCCTCGTAGCGAACCGCGTCAAGCTTGTCGAAATAAGCGTGCATTGAAAACTCCTTGGAAACTGGCCCAGATCGGCTGGGAAGTGAGTTTTAATCTTCGGAGTTGAACGCCTTGCTAACAATTACGTTATTTCACACTCAAATTAACTTAATTATTAAATGTGCTGTAGATCGCATAAATAAGCAGATCGGGACGATTTATTTTCAGAAGTTACGTGATGTCACGTAAATAAATTGAGCGAAGTGCAGCTCCTTACCATAAAACTATGACATCCATCAAACATTCGGAAAGAAACTAAAAAACATAACGCGGCGATTAAAATCTGCAATTGCCGAAGTGAGGGTCAGAGACAACAATTCCACGGCGACAATAACTCTTCATTGATGAGCAATCTTTGGTGGTTAAGCCAGAGCTTCTCCTTTTCAGCCTCGATATAAAAAAGGTCTTAGAAGATGAAAATGAAAAAAATCTTACTTACAGCCTGTGCCGCAATGTTGTTTATCAGCCACGCTGGTATCGCTAAAGAAATTAAAATTGGCATGGCTATCGATGACTTACGATTAGAACGCTGGCAGAAAGATAGGGATATATTTGTTGCCAAGGCGAAAACATTGGGTGCGGATGTTTTTGTACAATCGGCCAATGGTAATGAAGAAACACAGATGGCGCAGATTGAAAATATGATCAATCGCGGCGTGGATGTCTTAGTGATTATTCCCTATAACGGCGAAGTATTGAGTAATGTTATTGCCGAGGCGAAGCGAGAAGGGATCAAGGTTCTGGCTTATGATCGCATGATCAATAATGCTGATATCGATTTTTATATTTCGTTTGATAATGAAAAAGTGGGTGAACTGCAAGCACAAAGTCTGGTCCAGCGAGTGCCTCAAGGTAACTATTTCCTTATGGGAGGATCGCCTGTCGATAACAATGCCAAGCTGTTCCGTGCAGGGCAGATGAAGGTGCTTAATCCATTAATCAAAGAGGGTAAAATTAAGGTTGTTGGCGACCAGTGGGCAGATGGATGGCTACCGGAAAACGCGCTGAAAATTATGGAAAACGCATTGACTGCCAATAACAATAAAATTGATGCCGTTGTAGCCTCTAACGATGCCACGGCAGGCGGTGCTATTCAGGCGCTTTCTGCCCAGGGGCTGGCAGGTAAAGTAGCGATTTCAGGTCAAGATGCCGACCTTGCCGCGATAAAACGTATTCAAGCCGGCACGCAAACTATGACGGTTTATAAACCTATCACCAAGTTAGCGGATAAGGCCGCTGAAATTGCCGTTCAGTTAGGCAAAGATGAGAAACCGGCGTCCAATGCCACCTTAAGTAATGGCAAGAAAGAGGTGCCTTCCTATTTGTTAACCCCTATTCAAGTTGATAAAGAAAATATCGACTCAACCGTGATTGCCGATGGCTTCCATAAAAAGTCGGAACTTAATTGATATTGAGTTAATGGTTTTTGCCATCAATGGGACTCGCTCGGCATTCGACGGTTTTACTGTCTGAATGTCCGAGCAATGCGAGGTAACTCATGCCTGTATTATCGGAAAAAAGCTGTCTGCTGGAAATGCGACACATCACCAAAAAATTTGGTCAGGTTAAAGCCGTCGATAATATTAGTCTTAAGCTAGATTCCGGCGAAGTGCTTTCTCTTTGTGGGGAAAATGGTTCCGGAAAATCAACCTTAATGAAAGTGCTATGCGGTATTTATCCTTATGGTAGCTATGAGGGAGAGATCTATTTCTCCGGCGAGCCGCTATTAGCCAAAGGCATTCGTGAGACAGAACAGAAAGGCATCGCGATTATCCATCAGGAATTAGCGCTAGTGAAGCAGATGAGCGTGCTGGAAAATATGTTCCTTGGTAACGAGTGGGGCAAGTTCGGCTTCCTCGATACCGACCAGATGTATTTACGCTGTCGGCGGATGTTAGCCCAGGTTAAATTAAACATTGATCCTCATACGTTGGTGGGAGAATTAGGTCTTGGGCAGCGCCAACTGGTTGAAATTGCCAAGGCGCTCAACAAGCAAGTGCGTCTGCTGGTTCTGGATGAGCCAACTGCCTCGCTCACTGAGAGTGAGACGGAAATCCTATTAGATATCATCCGCGATTTACGCAATCACGACATCGCTTGCATTTATATTTCGCACAAACTGAATGAGGTGCGGTCAATCTCCGACAGGCTTTGCGTCATCCGTGATGGGCAACATATTGCCACGCGGGATGCAGCCGGAGTCACGGAGCAGGAGATTATTGCGATGATGGTCGGCAGAGAGTTGACCGAACTCTTCCCTGAGCGCCAGAGGCGGATTGGCAAAGAGGTGCTGCGCGTATCGCAGCTAACCGCCTGGCATCCGATTAACCGTCACATTAAGCGAGTGGATAACGTCAGTTTCCATCTGCATGCCGGAGAAGTATTGGGCATTGCAGGGCTAGTGGGGGCTGGACGTACTGAAATAGTGGAGTGCCTATTTGGGGTTTATCCGGGGCGCTGGCAGGGCGAAGTGACCATTGCCGGCAAGGTTGCCCACATCAACAACTGCCGTGATGCGATGCGACTGGGATTAGCCATGGTGCCGGAAGACCGCAAACGCGACGGCATCGTGCCGGTTATGGCGGTAGGCAGCAACATCACTCTGGCGGCACTGGATAATTTCACCGGCGGCGGCGTGATCCACGAAGCCAATGAACAGCAGACCATCCGGCAGTCGGTGCGCCAACTGAACATCAAATCTTCCTCTTCCGAATTGGCAATTGGTCGTCTGAGTGGCGGCAATCAGCAAAAAGCGATTTTGGCCCGCTGCCTGTTACTCAACCCCAAAATCCTCATTCTCGATGAGCCGACGCGCGGTATCGATGTCGGCGCAAAACATGAGATTTATAAATTGATCGGTCAACTGGCGGCAGAGGGTATGGCAATCATTGTTATCTCTTCCGAACTGCCAGAGGTGTTGGGGTTAAGCGACAGGGTGCTGGTGATGCATCTTGGCCAGTGCAAGACCTGTCTGGATAACCATAATTTGACCCAGCAACAAGTGATGGAAGCCGCCTTAAGGAGTGAAGTTAATGTCTAAAATATCCCCGCCAGTCACTGGCGAAACGGCTAATCAATCAGCAGGGTTTTCACTGCATCGCCTTAAGAATATAAACCTGCAGGTCTATGTCATGCTCGCCGCTATTGCGGTGATTATTGTGTTCTTTTCAATCACTACCGATGGCGCCTACATCAGTTCACGTAACATCTCCAACCTGCTGCGCCAAACAGCTATCACCGGGATTTTGGCCGTGGGAATGGTGTTCGTCATTATCTCAGCGGAGATTGATCTCTCCGTCGGCTCAATGATGGGCTTACTCGGCGGCGTGGCGGCCATTTTTGATGTCTGGCTGGGATGGCCGTTGCCGTTAACCATTGTCGTCACGCTACTACTAGGATTGCTGCTTGGTGCATGGAATGGCTGGTGGGTCGCCTACCGCAAAGTCCCATCGTTTATTGTCACGCTAGCGGGGATGCTGGCATTCCGTGGCATCTTAATTGGTATCACCAGTGGGACCACGGTAGCACCGACCACGCCGCAAATGTCGCTGATTGGTCAAAGCTATCTGTCAAATGGCCTGGGTTTTGGAGTTGGCGTGGTGGCACTGGTGCTATTTATTGGTTTTCAGTGGCGTAAGCGTAATCAGCGGGCAGCGCTCGGTTTGCCGGTGACAGCGGCGAAAAACGATGTCACCCGACAGGCACTGACGGCGGTGATCGCTCTGGGCGCAGTCTTACTGTTGAATGAATATCGTGGCGTGCCGACCCCGGTGTTGATTCTGGTCGCGCTGATGCTGGGGGGGATGTTTATGGCTTCGCGCACGGCCTTTGGGCGGCGAATTTATGCTATCGGTGGCAATATCGATGCTGCAAGACTCTCCGGCGTTAATGTTGAGCGCAGCAAGTTGGCGGTCTTTGCTATTAACGGCCTGATGGTGGCGATTGCCGGTTTGATTCTCAGTTCACGCCTTGGCGCGGGTTCACCTTCGGCGGGTAACATTGCCGAACTGGATGCCATTGCTGCCTGCGTTATTGGCGGAACCAGCTTGGCTGGCGGGGTGGGCAGCGTCGCGGGGGCAGTGATGGGAGCTTTCATTATGGCTTCACTGGATAACGGCATGAGCATGCTGGATGTTCCCACCTTCTGGCAATATATCGTCAAGGGCGCGATTCTACTGCTGGCAGTATGGATGGACTCGGCCACCAAGCGGCGCGCATAAAGAGACTTATTCACGAGGCGGCTTATCTGAAAGGGGACAAATGGCAATTAAATCCAGTAAACATCACAAATTCTCACGCCGAAGGCGCGGATTTGTCGCGGTCATGTTATTGAGCTAACTCACTGTGCCCCATCTGTTTCTATACGCTGGGGCCCTCTCTTAACTATCTTTGGCTGAGATGGAAACGGCATGTTTGATAAGCGCTTTCGCATAACACTGCTATTCAACGCTAATAAAGTCTATGACCGGCAGGTGGTCGAAGGCGTCGGCGAGTATTTACAGGCGTCACAGTGCGATTGGGATATCTTTATTGAAGAAGATTTCCGTTGTCGTATCGATAACATCAAAGATTGGCTGGGTGATGGCGTTATTGCCGATTTTGACGATCGTGAAATAGAGCACATGCTGCACAATCTCAATGTGCCGACGGTGGGCGTGGGCGGTTCTTATCACCGCGAGGAGGATTATCCCCCCGTACACTACATCGCGACTGACAACTATGCGCTGGTGGAAGCCGCGTTTATGCACTTGAAAGAGAAGGGTATAAACCGTTTCGCCTTCTATGGCTTACCCGGCAGCGGCGGCAAGCGCTGGGCCCAAGAGCGAGAACACGCCTTCCGCCAACTGGTTGCGGCAGAGCAATATCAGGGCGTGGTCTATCAAGGGATGGAAACTGCGCCGGAGAACTGGCAGTACGCGCAGAACAGGCTGGCCGACTGGATACAAACTTTGCCCCAGCAGACGGGGATCATTGCCGTGACGGATGCACGCGCTCGCCATCTGCTTCAGGTGTGTGAACATCTGGATATCGCGGTGCCGGAAAAACTGAGCGTTATTGGCATAGATAATGAGGAGCTTACCCGTTACCTGTCGCGCGTCGCGCTGTCATCCGTGGTGCAAGGCACGCGGCAGATGGGCTACCGGGCGGCCAAGTTACTTCACCAACTGTTGGATAAGCGAGAGTTGCCGTTGCAGCGTATTTTGGTTCCGCCGGTAAAAGTGATGGCGCGCCGCTCTACCGATTTTCGTTCTTTGCGTGACCCTGCCGTGATCCAGGCTATGCATTACATTCGCCACCACGCATGCAAAGGCATTAAGGTTGAGCAGGTGCTTGATGCAATTGGCATATCACGCTCAAACCTTGAAAAGCGTTTTAAAGATGAAACCGGCCAGACTATTCATGGCATTATTCATGATGAAAAGCTGGATAGGGCGCGGAACTTGCTGGCGGCAACCTCAATATCTATCAATGAGATCTCGCAAATGTGTGGCTATCCGTCATTGCAGTATTTCTACTCGGTATTCAAAAAAGGCTATGACATGACGCCGAAAGAGTATCGTGATAAGCATGGCGAAGTCCTTTATTGAGCCATAAAAAAGCCCCCGGGCACCGGGGGTAACATAAATCACAACTTGATCAATCTCAGGCCTTTTATGGCTCTTTGACTTCCTGATATCCGACAAGCATTAATGTGGCGTTTTTCCCACCTTCTTTGCTACTCATCGAAATGACTCTCCCCTGACGTTCACCGCCTACGATGTAGGAAATTTCAGTTTTACCTGCCGCCAATGCGGCCCTGACGGGTTTGTCTACGGTCACATAACGGAACTGCTGGTTATTGTTCAGCTGCATACTGCCATCGGCGGTGTAATTGAATGGTGGTCGAGTGTTCCACGTCACGCTCTTTTCACTCCAGGCATTAGGATCCGTCGGATAGAAGAAGATATTTCTGACTGCGGAGTCGGTGGTATTGCCATCCCAGACGCGAATTTTATAGGTAAAGGTTACGCCCGGATAATCCTCCATATTGCTCGGGAGTGGCGGAATAGTGAATTTTAATAATGCCATACTCTGTTTATTCACATCTCGACCCGGAGGGTTCCAGTTGTCTTGAATTAACATAGTAGTTTGGTCATTAAAGTTTTTATCACTATCTTCCAAATTACTAATATAAGTATCTTCAATCACGTCGGTATAGCTATATGGAATATTCTTTCCACAATCCATCTTATAATTCATACAGCGTTCGGTCATGAATGTTGCGGCTTGGTCTGTCCATGCATTCATAAAATCACCGTGAGCTGTATAAGGGCTGCCCCAGCGAGGCGTTAATACGCCATCAACTATTGTAGGGTCCATCGATAACTCTATTTTACTCACATCCAGAGAAGTAATTTGTGGCAAGACGTAGGCGATGTTCATATTGACGGTGGCGAGTTTCACCGGATAATCCGTCGGGCATTGATTATTAGTACTATAAGTTGCGTTAATGACGCCGGCACCCGCTTTGAGATTTTTTCCATCCCAACAGTTGGGGAAAGCAATGCCGATATTTAATTGCACGGCGTCACCGGCAGATCTCAGCCCGCAGATTTGGTCTGCCTTGTTGGTGTATCCAGTACCGTTGGCACATAAGAAAGTAATATGCGGATTTGGGCCGGTACCATCGTGGTCACCGGCTAAGAGTTGCAGCCCGTGTGGATAGGGGGTTAGCGGGTTGTTAATAACATCATTGGCCTGATAGTAGTTCTTCATATAGGACGGATGGACGATCTCACCATTGGGGAGTTTCATGGTGGGAACCCAATAGGCGGTGCTGTCCGCCGCGTTGTTGCAAGTCGTGCCTGACTTGGTTAATAAGATATCGGCGGTGGAAAAGGCGTTAGTAAAGCGATTGCCAAAAAAATCATGGGACATCGCCATACCAGGTTTGCCGAACATTAAAATCGGATCGTCAGATTTCATATGGCTAAAACTACAATCAACGTCGATTTGAGAATCTGCCGCCAGAGCAGGCACGGGGAGGAAAGCCGCTAGCCCGAATAAGCAGGGCAAAGTGGTCAATACTTTTCTCATGGGATATTCCTCAAAAATAATCAATGATGCACAAGAGAATAAAGCGATGAGAGAAGTATTAGCGAAGTTAAGTCATTTAGAGAACTTAAAATCTGCTTTCCTGTTATTAATGACAGCAGTCTATGCACTATATATGGGGTGACTAAGAAGTGGGTGGCGGAAGATAATTCTTGCAACGATCATTTATCGAAAAAATTATCTTCCTGTTCTTCTAATGCAGGTTTTTACAGCCTGATACTCAAGGGTGCATTACTTTCTGTCGGCTTAAAGAGGATGCCTTTATCACTTTCGCTGGTTGCGAAGTTTTCAACATAGCTAATCTTGTGAACATTACGCAGACAGAGACTCCAGTCTGTAGCTTCACCCTCAGCAGTAAAGATTATCTGCTCACCTGAGCGGGTCGCCGTGAGGGTGAAAATCGTATTGCCGTGCATATCGGTCAGCTTACTTTCGGCGGTGTGACCTTCATCCAGCTCGAAAAGGTGGAATTCTGGCGCAACGCTATAGTCATAATCTGGCTTCTGATTATTACTGCCTAACGCCAGCAGCGTATTAGGCCGCACATAGAGCGGCAGGCTGTCAAAGCCGTGCTGCTGGTGATGCCAGCGATTACCTTCTGCCACTTGGTTAGAGAGCAAGTGGGTCCAACGGCCCGAAGGCAGATAGAAATCAACCTCTCCTTGTTCACTAAATACCGGGGCGACCAGCAAGTCATCGCCGAGCATATATTGGCGATCGAGATAGTCACAGGCCGGATCCTCAGGGAACTCTAGCATCATGGCGCGCATTACTGGCGTTCCATTGTTTGCTGCCTGAGTGGAGGCAGGATAAAGGTAGGGCATCAGTCTGCATTTGAGTTCGGTAAACAGGCGCAAGACGTCGCAAGCCTCTTCATCATAAACCCAGGGAACACGATAAGACTTACTGCCATGCAACCGGCTATGGCTCGACAGCAGGCCAAAGGCGCACCAGCGCTTATAGATATGTGCAGGAGCCGTGTTTTCAAAGCCGCCGACGTCATGACTCCAGAAACCAAAGCCGGACAGGCCGATGGATAGCCCTCCGCGTAAACTTTCCGCCATGGATTCATAGGTGGCGTAACAGTCGCCGCCCCAGTGAACAGGGAATTGCTGCGCTCCTACCGAGGCCGAACGTGCAAAAAGCACGGCTTCCGACGCGCCCAGTTTGTCTTGTAATGTTTCGTAGACCAGTTGGTTATAAACAAACGCATAGTGGTTGTGCATTTTCTGCGGATCACCGCCGTCATGCCACACCACGTCCGTGGGAATTCGCTCGCCAAAGTCAGTTTTGAAGCAGTCTACGCCCATGTCGATGAGCCGTTTTAGATGACCGGCATACCATGTGCAAGCCTGTGGGTTCGTGAAATCAACAATGGCTTGACCAGGCTGCCATTTGTCCCATTGCCACACGCGCCCATCCGGGCGTTTTAATAAATAGCCGCGTTCTTTGCCTTCTTTAAACAAAGGAGATTTCTGCCCGATATAGGGATTAATCCATACGCAGATTTTTAATCCTTTATTTTTAAGCCGGCGGAGCATGCCCTGTGGGTCGGGGAACACTTGCGGATCCCACTCAAAATCACACCATTGGAAGGCTTTCATCCAGAAGCAGTCAAAATGGAAAACGTGTAGCGGCAAGTTACGCTCAGCCATGCCGTCAATAAAGCGATTCACCGTCTCTTCGTTATAGTTCGTGGTAAACGAAGTGGTCAGCCATAAGCCGAATGACCAGGCGGGAGGCAGTGCTGGTCGGCCGGTGAGCCGAGTATATCGGTCTAACACTTTTTTGGGCGTCGGACCGTCAATGACCAGGTATTCAAGGTATTCGCTTTCCACGCTGAACTGCACCTTCGACACTTTCTCGGAGGCGACTTCAAAGGAGACGGCTTCAGGGTGGTTCACCAGCACGCCATACCCGCGATTAGTGAGGTAAAAGGGAATGTTTTTGTAGGCTTGCTCGGTACTTGTGCCGCCATCGCGGTTCCAGGTTTCTACCGTCTGGCCATTCTTTACCAGTGCGGTAAAGCGTTCTCCCAGACCATAGACAGTTTCGCCGACGCCTAAATCCAGACGCTCCATAATGTAGTTTTTGCCATCACGGTTGTTCTGCACATAGCCATTGGATTTGGCTACGCTGCCGGTGATGCGCTTGCCGTGCCGCAGAAAGTCCAGCGACCAGTGCGGGCCTTTGGTCACGCGCACGCTGAGGTCGCCGCTGTGCAGCGCGCAATATTCCTCACCGTTTTCGAACCTGACGTCGTGCTGAGTTTCGACGTTGAGCGGATACTGCGGGCCGAGATCCAAACCGCCATCAAAATGGGTAATTCGTACCCCAATGACGCCATGCTGCGGGGAGAAGAAACGCAGCGTAAAGAGCGCCGTATCAAGCTGGTTGGCTCGCTCACTGGCTTCTCTCGGCGCGGCATATACTGTCATTTCTTGATCAGAAAACTGGACCTCCGACACATACAGTGGATGGGTTAGGACCAGTCCCTCTTGAATTAACCAGTTACCATCACTGATTTTCATTTTTCACTCTCCTTGCTCTCATGATCCTGAGCCAATTTAAAATGTGGATTAATGTCTTACTTGAAAAATTCACGTTGATTACGGCGAATACCGCTGGCAACTTCGTCCAAAATGCGGCGTAAGAGTGGGGTGCGCAGGATGTAAAAGCGTTTACAGATAATGGCGCTTAGCAGATAACAGGCGGCGGGAACCAGAGTAAACAGAGCAATGATGCTGGTGAGGGTGCCGCCATTTTGGGTTGCTGCGCCGGACTGATATCCCGCACCGGCCAACACCCAGCCGATGAGCGCGCCAGCAAGGGCTAAACCGAGTTTTAATACAAACAGCGTCCCGGCAAAACTGATCCCCGTCAGGCGCTTACCGTCGTTCCATTCACCGTAATCTACGGTGTCAGACATCATTACCCACTGAATCGGCGTGACCAACTGGTGGAATACGCCAATCACAAAGATGAAGGCAAACATGGTGACGCTGGCGTGAATCGGCAGGAAGAACATGGCCGCACTGAGTACTGCTAAAATGGCGTTAGTCCACCAGAAGACGCTGACCTTACACTTCCAATCGGTCAGAGGTTTAGCCAGCGCGCTGCCGAAGAGGTTGCCCACCGAGTAGGCTCCGAGGAACCAGGCAAAGAGCACTGGATTGCCCAGAATGTAGGTGACGTAATACATCATGGCCCCGCCGCGAACGGCTACCGCCATGATGTTGAGAATGGTCAATAGGCCGACAATGCGCCATTGATCGTTATGCCAGATATCCCGGAGATCTTCGCGCATCGTGCCGGTCGGTTTACCTTCATCGCTGACGCGCTCTTTGGTGGTCGCAAAGCATATGGCAAGCATAACAATGGCCACCACCGCCAGTACCGCGATCCCGCCTTGAAAACCGAGCGCCTTATCCTCGCCACCGATCAATTGCACCAGCGGCATCATTAAGACGGTGCTCAGCATGCCACCGGCGGTGGCTAAAACGAACCGATAGGACTGCAACGAAATACGTTGAGTCGGATCGGCTGTTATAACGCCACCAAGGGCGCAATAAGGAATATTAACCACCGTGTACATCAGCGTCAGCAAGGTATAAGTGACTGCGGCATAGACCATTTTTCCGGTCATGCTGAGATCGGGAGAAGAGTAGGCGAACACGCACACTATGCCGAAAGGTACAGCACCGAACAGCACGTAGGGGCGGAATTGCCCCCAGCGGGTGCGGGTTCTGTCGGCCAGCAACCCCATGCAGGGGTCGGAAATCGCATCCAGCGCGCGGGCCAGCAAAAACAGCGTGCCCACGTATCCGGCGGGAATACCGAAAATGTCCGTATAGAAAAACATCATATAGAGCATGACGTTATCAAAAATAATGTGGCTAGCCGCGTCCCCTAAGCCGTATCCCACTTTTTCTTTTACCGAAAGAACCTCAGAAACCGATCGCACTTCAGAGCTCATAACGAGACGTCCATATCAACAATGTGAGCTTGCAGTTTTAATCCTTGTCGCGGGTATGGGCTATTGAGTTATTTACTTCTGAAATTACGTTTATTTATTTTTGTGATCGGGCAACAGAAAAACGGCTTAGGTTTGCAAAGTTGCGTTGTTTTGCTGCGAGGAAGCCCAGCTTTATGGCATTTGGCTCTATTCTTAACGGACGAAAAATAATCGAATGGAGATCTGATGAATACTCTTTTTCGCCCCACAGCGCTGTCCGTGCTGGCCGCATTGTTCCTCTCTCCCGCCTTTGCCGTGGATAAATCCCCAGAGTCGGTCCCTGAAGCCAACGCCAAGGTTGAAGAGCTGGCAGCGGGCTTGGATCATCCTTGGTCTTTGGCATTTTTGCCCGGCCAGCAGGCCGCATTAATCACCGAGCGTTCTGGGCAGTTGAGGCTGTGGCGGGCTAATAAAGGCTTATCTAAGCCTTTGGCAGGATTACCAAAAGTATGGGTTGCAGGGCAGGCTGGGCTGTGGGATGTCCGTCTGGCGCCTGATTTCGCCAGTAGCCGCCGGGTCTACCTCAGCTTCGCGCAGCAGGGAGATAAGGGACAGGCCAATGCGGCATTGGGCTACGGGCGTCTGGCCGAGGATGGCAGCGGTCTGAAAGACTTCAAAACTATCTTTGTGCAACAACCGGCGTTGAGCAGCGGGATTAATCTCGGCGGCAGGCTGGCTTTTGATTCGCAGGGCAATATCTTCATGTCGACGGGAGATAACAACCAGCGGATGTCGGCCCAGCGGCTCGATAGCCTCAAGGGTAAAATCCTACGCCTGACCCCTGAAGGCGGCATTCCGCAAGATAATCCTTTGGTGAATAAGCCAGCGGCCAAGGGGGAAATCTGGACTTATGGCAATCGCAATGCGCAAGGTTTAGCTATTAATCCCTGGAGTCACGCGCTGTGGGAGACAGAGCACGGACCGCGCGGCGGGGATGAAGTCAATCTGCCGCAAGCAGGCAAAAACTACGGCTGGCCGCTGGCGACCTACGGCATAAACTATTCAGGGCAGCCGATACCCGAGGCCAAAGGAACCCATCTTAACGGGGCGGAGGACCCGCTCTACTATTGGCCGGTATCGCCGGCGCTGAGTGGCATGGCGTTTTACAACGCGTCTAAATTCCCGCAGTGGGATCACTCACTATTTATTGGCGCGTTGGCGGGGAAATCCTTGATTAGGTTGACGTTACAGGGTAACAAAATCATCGCGGAAGAGCGTCTGTTAAGCGAGCGTAATGAGCGTATTCGCGAGGTGCGGCTGGGGGAAGATGGCTATATCTACGTGTTGACCGATGAAAGTAATGGCAAGTTGCTGAAGGTTGCGCCGGGAGCCTAGGGCGAAAATGGCCGGAGCTGTCTCCGGCCAGAAGCATATTAAGTCAATGCGATCATCACGTGCTGCTGATACGCCGCGCGTTGAGAAAGCTGTTGGTACCAGCGCTCAACGTGTGGGTGCTTTTGGCGCTCAATATCCAAATTGAACCACGCATAGGCTAAACAGCCCAGCGGGATATCCCCCAAGCCAAACTGTTCCCCGGATAACCATTTTTGTTTCGCCAGCACCTCGTCGAGCGTGGCCCAGGCCTTCTCAAAAGCCGCCATGCCGGTAGCGATAACCTGCGCATCGCGCTGTGCTTCAGGCGTGCGGATCAGGCTGACATAGACCTGCCTGAAGGGGATCGCCAGCGTGCCGCTGGCCCAGTCCAGCCATTTATCGGCAGAAGCGCGCTGTTGGGCATTTGCCCCCCAGAACTCAGGCTGCGCGGAGCGCTCCGCCAGATAGCGCAGAATGGCATTGGATTCCCACAGCACGAAGTCGCCGTCCTGCAAGCAAGGGACTAAGCCATTGGGATTGAGTGCCAGAAAACTGGCTTCGGTGTTTTTGCCATATTGGCCACCGGCGTTGATCAGCTGATATTGCTCACCAAGCTCATCCAACAGCCACAACACTTTCTTCACATTGGTCGAATTTTCACGACCCCAGACCGTTAACATGGTGATGACTCCTACAAGTAAATAAGCAATGCGGCTCAGCTGTGAAAACGCGTCCAAAGAGAGATCAACAGCCAGGCGGCTACCGTCCAGCACAAAACGCCGCCGAGCAGGGCATAGGGCAGTTTCATTGAGCCGACGAAGAAATAGAGGGCAATCAGGTAGACCATGTAAGGGATCACGGCCCACAGCCCGAAGATGATGGTAGTGCGTAACGCTTCAATGCTGCGTTCAGTGCCGACAATATAGTGGGCTATCAGCGCAAATGTGGGAAATAGAGGTAATAATCCTGCGATATAGTAGTTTTTGGTTTTCGACAATAAGCCTATTGCCACGACCATTAGCGCACCAATCAGCGCTTTTATGAGCAGACCCATCTTTTATTTCCTATCGTATTACCGCGCTATGTTGAGAGTCCATTGCGGGTAAGCACTTTATAGTTATCGTCAATAATCAATGCCGTGGCACAAACTTGCCCGAGTCACATTATCTGGTCAAGAGGCGCGATGAGAATAAATATTGCGCAGCAAAATGCAACAAAGCTTAAAAATCGCGACTATTCTAACAATCTTTACATTGCAACGGTTTCATCGCCGCGCATAAAACGGTAGGTTTTAGTCTCGGCGAACGTTTCACTTTTCAGGCGTAAATCTGTTTGAAAGATAAGATAAATTTCAGTTACATGGACAAAAGCGCTGATAACCTATGACAATTTCTCCTAAATTCCAACGGACCTTCCTATGCGCGCTCGGCGGCGGCGTTATGCTGCTAGCGCTTCCTGCTGCACAAGCAGATACCAACCCCGTAGCCCCGCAGATTAACGCGAAATCTTGGGTATTAATGGACTATAACAGCGGCAAAGTGCTGACTGAGTCCAACCCCGATGCCCGTCTTGACCCGGCCAGCCTGACCAAAATTATGGTCAGCTATGTGGTGGGTCAGGCGATTAAATCTGGCAAAGTCACTCCTGATGACATGGTTTCAGTTGGGCAGGATGCCTGGGCGACCGGCAACCCGGTGCTGCGCGGCTCCTCGCTGATGTTCCTCAAGCCGGGCGACAAGGTGCCGGTTTCCGAGCTGAACAAAGGGATCGTGATTCAATCGGGTAACGACGCCAGCATTGCCTTGGCTGATTACATTGCCGGAAGCCAAGACTCTTTCGTCAGCCTGATGAACCGCTATTCGCAGCAGCTCAAGTTAGATAACACTCATTTCAAAACCGTCCACGGTCTTGATGCAGACGGGCAGTACAGCTCGGCGAAAGACATGGCGCTGCTGTCTCAGGCGCTGATCCGCGATACGCCGGACGAATACGCGCTGCACAAAGAAAAAGAATTCACCTTCAACCATATTCGCCAGATTAACCGTAACCGTCTGTTATGGAGCAGCAGTCTCAACGTTGACGGCATCAAAACCGGCTATACCTCCGGCGCGGGTTATAACCTGGTTTCTTCGGCCAGTGACCCAAGCGGCATGCGCCTGATTGCCGTGGTGATGGGCGCGCCAAGTGACCGTATTCGTTTTAGCGAAAGCGAAAGCCTGCTGACCTGGGGTTTCCGTTTCTTTGAAACGCTGACGCCGATTAAAGCGGGTAATGCTTTCACCACCCAGCGCGTGTGGTTCGGCGAGGAGAAAATGGTGCCGCTGGGCGTGGCGGAAGACGCATCTTTGACCATGCCAAAGGGCCAGCTCAAAAACCTTAAGGCCAGCTTCAATCTGACCAACAAAGAGTTGGAAGCCCCGCTTAGCAAGAATCAGGTGGTGGGAACGGTTGATTTTAGCCTTGACGGCAAAGTCATCGACTCACGCCCGCTGGTGGCGTTGCAGGAAGTGAAAGAGGGCGGCTTCTTCAGCCGTATCTGGGATTTCGTGATGATGAAAATCACCGGCCTGTTTGGTTCTATTTTCGGCAAATAATTTGATCATTGTCTGTAATTAAAAGGCCCGGCATGAGTATGCCGGGCCTTTTGTTTTCGTGGCTTGTGACGCGTCGCGATAAGAGATTACTCGCGAACCCAGCCTTTACGGATGAGCAGGGCAAAGCTAAAGCGATAGAGCTTGTCTAAGCCTGCTGAGATCTGCTCGCCATACAGGTTCCACACCAGCTGCGAGAACAGACAACCCACCATGCCGACCAACAGGCCGCCGAGCATATCCAACGGCCAGTGTACCCCGAGGTAAACGCGTGACCAGGCAATGCCGAGGGCGGTGACGATTAACAGCGCGCCGGACCACAGGCGATGCCAGAACAGGAAAGCAATCGCAAAGGTGAAAATCGCGGTGCCGTGGTCGCTAGGGAAGGAATCATCGGGCGCGTGATGCAGGAAGTTATAGCCAAAGCCTTCAACGAACGGACGTGCGTGCGGGAATAGCATCGACAAGGTTTTTGCGCAGCTCATTGAGAACAACAGTGCGATAACGGTTTTTGTCACCAAGGTACGCTGGAAAACGATATGTTCGCGGTGACCCCATAGCCAAAGCCCAATAATGAGCATCGGCACAATCATAATCATGTCATTGGCCATAAAAGTGGCAAATTTGATCAGCGCGGGCGGGGAGTCTGGCGTGGCGTTAATCCAGGTAAATAAAAGATGGTTTAATTGCTCCATGCTTGGTACCCCAGCACGGTTTTTTGTTCACTTTGAATCTGCAAAATCACTACCCTCATCATCATTGGAGTCAGCCAAATAGGCGGCTGAAAATGTTCTAGTAACTTACTGACCATAATTCCAAAATTCGGTTCAACGTTAGTTTGAGTTAAGCGCTGGGTAAAGGGGGATCGTCTGAATATCCCAATTTCATTGAGCTACGGTATAGGTTCAGAGTGAAATCAGTTTATGGAGTGAAAATTAAGAAATCCTTAAGCCGGGGGAGGACGAGCCTCCCGACTTAAACAGTCTGAAAATGGTGATGAGGTAGGAAAGAGCGTGTTTTGTAATGCAGTGAGTGATTAACGCGGTTTTTGCGCGGCGAGCAGGAACATCATTGGGCGTTCGGTCTCTTCTTGCAGAGCGGGCGTGCTGGCCAATTGCTCGGCAGAAGGACCCCATTCATCAAGCTGGGTGATAATAAATCCACTCTTAATCAGCAAGTTAATGTAAGTCGCCAGTTTGCGATGCTGTTTGACAACCCCTTCGGCAAACCAGTTTGTGACGCGTTCGCCTTCCCGCTGATAGCCGTCTATCGGCCAGGTTTTCTGCCCGCTGGTGGTCGTTAGCCAACCCGGTTGCGCCGGTGCGGTGAAAATCGGGTGCTCGGCCGAAAAGACAAAATGCCCGCCCGGAACCAGAGAGTGATACACCTGGTCAAACAGCCCTGAGAGGTTTTGCAGGTAGTGCAACGCCAGAGAACTGTAGGCCAAAGAGTATATTTCAGACGGTAATCTCAGCTGATCCAAGTCTTCACGGCGATATTCAATACCAGAATCAGCCGTCATACTGCGGGCCTTTTCCAGCATCTTTGCAGAAATATCTAACCCTAAGACCTGCGCCGCCCCCTGTTCGCGCATATGGCGGCAGAACCAGCCATAACCACAGCCGAGGTCAACCACTTTTGCCCCGCGAAGGTCGGGCAGCATGGCTTTTAGGGCAGGCCATTCCGGCGCGCCGTCTAAACCATGAACCGAACGGTTAAGTTGTGAATAACCCTCGAAAAATTGCTGATCGTCATAAATGTTTTGAGCCATATTAATGCTTCCTTTAAAACGTTATCCTGTGCCGTATAGGCCCACTTAGTGTAGTGAAAAAAGTCCGGGAGAAAAACGTTTGGAGATTCGACAGGCGGTACTGGCTGAGATTGAGCCACTTCGGCAGCTAGGGATTTCAACTTATCGCCACTATTTTGGCGCGTTGTGGCAAAGCCCGGCGGAGCTTGAGGCGTTTCTGGAAAGTGACTTCTCCCTTGAGATTCTCACCGCAGGGTTTAGTGATCCGCAGCAACAGTGGTGGGTGGCTTGTGAAGAGGGGCGACTGCTGGGGTTTGCCAAAGTGCACGACCAGCAGACGCTGCCGGAGAGCGAACAGCGCGGTGCTATGCTTTGTAAACTTTATCTGCAGCCTGGCGCGAAATCCCGGGGGCTGGGCTCGCTTTTGTTCAACCACGTTGAGCAACAAGCAAAAAACCGCCAGCAGAACTTACTTTGGTTGACCGTGTTGCAAAGCAATACTGCCGCTATCGCATTTTATCAACGGCAGGGCATGATGATTCATAGCGAATCCGCCTATGTGACGCAGACGCAAACCACGCCGCTGTGGACAATGAAAAAGGAATTAGGATGAGAAGGAAGGCGCAATGGTCAGAGTAAAACTGGGCGGGCTGTTTATCACGCTGGCAGAGAATGAAGAGATCCCCGCGGACGAAGAGCTTTACGAGCATTACACCTACATTATTCGCTCCCAGCCGCGCGGTTTTGAGATCCTGCGCTACGATCCTTATGCTGGCTGGAAACGCAAACCCGACCGTTGGTTCTCGACCGGGCACAATGCCTTTGTCTTTGCCTACGAGTCTTACGTTGAAGAGTGGAATCAGGTCGATGGCCGTATCGGCGGGCCTTCTCAGACCGTCAATCGCATCATTTAGGCCATCACCAGGAGCGCCCGTGGATCACCCTTCGGCAGACAAGATTATCGATTTATACCAGCGTAACAGTGATTATTGGGATGATATTCGCGGCAAACAGCTTTTCGAGTTGCCCTGGCTCGAGCGCTTTCTCAACCTGCAACCCGCCGTAGCCGACATTCTGGACATCGGCTGTGGCTCCGGCAAGCCGATAGCTCAGTTCTTTGTCGAGCAAGGGCATCAAGTTACGGGCGTCGACTCCTCTGAGGCGATGATTGCCCTCTGTCGCCAGCGTTTTCCTGCCCATCACTGGCAAGTGGCCGATATGCGGCAGCTTGCACTTGGGCAGAAATTTGATGGCATTCTGGCGTGGGACAGTTTTTTTCATCTTAAACGCGACGATCAGCGTGGGATGTTTGCCCTCTTTGAGCAGCACGCCAAACCCAACGCGGCCCTGATGTTTACCAGCGGCCCCGCCAACGGCGAAGCGATTGGCGAATTTAATGGCGAAACCTTGTATCACGCCAGTTTAGCGCCAGAGGAGTACCGCCAACTGTTGGCTGATCATGGCTTCAGCCTAGTGAAAAACGTGGTTGAAGACCCAGAATGCGGCGGGCACACCATTTGGCTGGCGCAGGCAGGCGAATCCTGAAATCTAACACATAGAGCATTAATAAATAATCACCAATGGTTATGTAAATTAATGCTTTTAAAAATTATATAAATTATCTTCATAATAAAATCATGCAGATGTGTTTTTATTCCGTTCACTAGCACCTCTTACACATTGCATTTGTTAAACCATGGTCTAATTTTTAATCAGGTGCCGGCATCATGCATAAGCCGCTCACCTACATAGCCCGTATTTAATAGCTCTGGCTTAATCATTCAACTGCAATAAGGGTATATTCATGAAAGAAAACAAAGAATTGCGCGAATTGTCAATGGACGAAGTTGATGCTGTAAGTGGTGGTGGATTGATCGGTGATTTGCTGGGTAACGTGGGTCAAATTGTGACGCCAGTACCGATTGTCGGCCCGATTTTGGGCGGAATTTTAGGTACCATTGGCGGCAAGTTCCCTCTGTAACTTTCCCAAAAGTATTTGAAGAAGCCCCGTTTATCGGGGCTTTTGTATTGGTCCAATCTCAGATAACGACTAAGCTAAGCCAACTGATTTTCAGGCCGGAGCAAAGCATGACCTTCGATTGGCATAGCGCACCTTTATCCCGCGGCACGGTGATAGATAACCACTATAAAAACACCCAAAACGTACGCCGTTTTCTCACTCAGGAGTGCGGGGAAAACTTCAAATTCGACAGAGACTTTATGGCTTGGATCCGCAGCGGCGCAGCTAAGAATCTGGGGGACGTGGTGGATGAGTGGGTTAGGCGTTGGGGCGGATAGTCTAATGCTTTATCAAGGTATTCAGAATGAACTCTGCAAAATCCTCGCTGACCAGAAAGTTAACTAGATATATAGGGTTAGGGGCCTCTCATGCAATTGAAGCCATTGTCACTGGCCTTTGTGCAATTCTAGCTTTTATGTCTCTTTTTCTAATGGATGGAGCAGTAATGAAAGCTGTGGGCTTTGTCGGCTTCTTCGTTGCAGGGTATTTGATCATGCTTGCCATTGCCTGGCTGCGCGGGGAGAGGTAGTTAGTAGAGGTTTATTCGAATAAGCGCTTATCACGGTAGTGTGTTAAGTCTTTGGTAGGGGATTACCTAGGACTTCGACCATTAGGCAAATCTTTTGATAGGTTTGCTTACCAGCCGTCAGAGACTGGCCATGCAGGTTATACCAAAGCTTGGCGATATCGGCCAGGCTGCGCCGGTCAGTCTTTTCACCAAGCCATGGTTTATTATCAGCTTCATCCACAGTGTGGCGTTCGAACGCAAGAGCTTCGCCTTTGGTCGCGAACTGTTTACGTACCCTGCGGCCTGTACGGCCGGCAGGGTAGCATTCACAAATCCATGAGCCGGTTTTAAGTTTTCGAACTGCCATTTTGATCACCTTATAATAAGGAGATATTTAACTGTATATAAAAACAGTGGTCAATGTATGATTCAGTTGAATCATACATTGTGAAGGAGGGGAAGAAATGCAGTATTCAGAGATACCGATATGATTGGGGAGCGGAAATGTTTTTACCCAATGCACTTAACATCATTGGCTGATCATATTTTCGTACATTCGATATTTCGATAGCATAAGCCTTCTCTCGAGACTCGAAGTAGATATCAAAGAAGTCTTTGCTGATGCCTGCAAATTTCTTCGTTTTCTTCCATACAATAGATGGCTCATCGTGAATCACGTCTGCAATATCAAATTCACCTACAACCATACCAACCGGCATCGTTGAATAGATAACTACAGATGTGACCAGACTGTTTTTAAAAATACCTTTTCTAAATTCAAATTTCTTTGAACCATCAAGAATTTTCTCAACAAATTCTGGCTTAATTGATAATAATACTTTCATCTACGTTACCTAATTTAATTATATCAGAGAATTGGCTATCCGATATTGGTAAGACGCCCCAATAAGCACCCGGATTTAAACCTACCTGTTCGATAAGTTTAGCACGATTAGGTCTAGTAGGAAATGCAAGATTATATGTAAAGCCGATAATGTATGGATATTTTTTCGTATTATAAAATCCAACTAGGTCAATCTCACTAAATACACTATATTTCTTACATTAAGTAATAAAGGAATCGCAGTCTAAGAAACTATTAATATGCCTTACTTCGCCAACTACGCATACAGAAGTTACTACTGATTTGTAGTAAGCACTACCATCTTGGCCTGTGTTTGTCCTGTAAATTAATATAAGGTCTCCAGGCCGAAAATCTTGTGTTGCGTACATTGCACATAGGTAAACCTTTCTTATACTGTTAGTGTGGGACACATCTCTAATGATAGTCTGATCTTCAGTTTTCAAAATAGAGTCAGGGAAAAGGTCTGTATGATAATTTGGTGATACTGAGAGTAAAAATTTCCTTTGTCCATTTTGGTTATTTATAAATGGATAATCATTCACAATATCGCCGGTCATTACCGGGGATTTCATCTCTTTGATTAGTACAAGTTCCTCATTATCTAAAGGCCCTTTTTTGGCAACGATTTGAAAGCCAAATCTTTGAAACAACCTTATTAGATAGGCATGTTTGGGATAGATGGTGACATAGATATCATCAGAGTTATTGGCCAAAGCATGGTCAAAAATTTTTTTTATAAAACGCTCACCACGAAGTGTTCCCGCTGATTCAAACTTGAAAGTGCCTACTTTTAGATGCTTGCGAGCGGGAAGTTGCGGTCGAGTATCGAGGACTGCTTCATTCTCTTGCTTGAGATAAAGGAAACCTTCCAAATAATTATTATGATCAACCAAGACATACGCCATTGCTTGGGGATCACTTATCTTATTAGCTATCCATTGTTGGAATCCGTGGTAATCATTATTTAATGTTTCGAAAAAAGGACTATTGAAATTGATATTGCTGAAATGTACGTAGAATAAGTTTTCCATACAAATTCCTTTTAAGTTTACATAGTGAGAATTATTACTTTTGCACCAAAGAAAAGATTTAATAAATAAAATATTAAATAAATAACCCATGTTAACAGGAAGAATATACCAGCCCAAATGGGTATCCTACTAACAGAAAATTTCTTAAGGATTAAGGCTTTTATAATACAGTTGGAATGGGAGTTGCTTAATCTCCGCTTTACCTTTTCATCGACTTCAGACATGCTTATACTGAATATTTTGTATATTTTCTTTCTCGCTCCTTTTATTTTTTTTAGCTCCATTATTCTAATTAGTTCTATTTCCGTGTCTTTAACAGCTTCTTCCCAATATTCTTGCCAATATTTAGCTCCGGAAGAAATTCCTATTTGTAATAGTGAGACAATAGTGCCGATGACTGCTAAGGCTGGAGCATATATCCGGCTTGCATCATTTTGTAGAAGAGTTGCTAACCCGGCAAAAATGACCCCTTGAAATAACATAAAAAAATTATTTCTTTGAGAGAGTTGAGTTATTTCGAAATCTCTAATTTTAATGGTAAGTTCATAAAGCCTTTTAACGGCATGAAGATCTTCATCCTCTGCTTGAACATCTGCATTAGTATTGGAACCTGTAGTCATGATTTATCCATTTCTCATTGTGCAACTAAGAAAAACATGCGCTAAAAATCCAACATCAGCAACCTCGCATTCTATAGTTGTTTTTTCATCAAGAATGCGAATTTTACCACCTGGGATTCTTATGATTTCTTTGACGCTAATTGTCTGTTCTATATCTACAACCCAAAGGCCATTTTTAACATTTTCGAATGAGGTCTCTGATATATAGATATTCCCATCGTCAACTATTGCAACTGTATTCAACATGTTTTTAGGAATGAATGTTTTATCAAATATAAGAAAACCAGCATCGAAAATTTTGCCGTCAATTATTTTCTTCTTGCGTATTGCAACAATATCCGTACGTGAATTCTCAAAAATTACACCCTCTCCAGTAGTTATCCAACGCAAAGACGCCCCTGTCTCCAGGGCGCACTGAATTACCCAATCTGATGGAAACGAGTCCCGCATGTAACGAGTAGCTAACGTGCTCTTAGATACGCCAAGTTTTTCGGACAAAGCTTGGCGCGTAGTGAATCCATAAGCTTCTACCATGCGTTCGATAGCGCCTCTACCACCTTTATCTAAATCCATTGGGTTGCACCATGTGAACTTTTATGCTGGCGATTGCATTTTGCGGTCATATAGTTCTCACGATTTCAAAATGTGAACCATCACCACTTACAACACTTAACCACTGCTTAATAGAGGAATGTTGCCCCATGAGACCTAACATTTCAATCACTCTAATTACCCTACACATCACAATTGAGCGCTATAGCGAACTCACTGGTATAGCAGAAGATACTATCAACGACATGCTAGCTGATGGCCGCTTGACGCGCCACCTCCTTCGGAAAAATAAGAAGCACTATTCCTCCAGATAAGTAAATTATTTAGAAGACCAAATCTGACAGCCTTAGCAATCTGCAAAAGAAGACCCAGAGTAGAATATAAGGGAATTCCGGTCGTTTTGTAACACTGAAATTTTTGGAACTGTTATTTAAAAACATTAGACTCAGTTTTAAATATTTAGGCACCATGTTGTTGTGGTGCCTTTGATAATTGTTAAATAGTCTCATCCTGTTGATTATCAATGTTTGGGCGGATAATCAACGCCTCCATTTGGATACTTACACCTCAGTATCCTTGAAAGCCCTAACCGCCATCCTTTGATGAATCCGAAACGCTTGAGGCAGATAAGCGTATATTTCGAACAGGAGGGGTAATGTCTGCAACGACCTCTTATAGCGTCTGGTGCTGAATTACGATACAACAAAACAAATTGTATGCTTAACCATCGCAGCATTTATGCAGGCTTACGGAAAGTGATTACATAGTAATGCACTAGACCAATTTTGTTAGAACCAAAGCAGCCTGGCTTTTCATCAATCCCAATAGTGTCTACTCGCTGAAACTCCCAACCTTCGGCAGCCCAAGTATTTACAACGTTCTCAAGATACTGAGCGGCAATTCCACTTTTGTTGTCTTTGGCTTTAACAGAAATGTTCGGTGGAACTTGGATCATTTTATATGTGTACATTCAATATCCTTATTATTGAAAAGATAATTTGGTGATAAGCAGTTGAATTTCAGTAAAGCCATTTTGTAGCCACCTCAAAGAGAAGGGGATACGTTTTCGCATTAGCTTTTATTTTATGAATTCGGGAATTTGAACCTTGTTCGAAACTGAAACTAGTACAGTTGCCGAACTTGCTCTCATAAAGAGTTTATGTAGCGATAAAGTTAGCTAAAAGAATGGCTTAGTGCAAATAAGTTTGAAAACGTTTTCGCTAATTTGCCGTTATTAATGATAAAGACATACAGCAACTTTATGAATTTAAAGGTTTTCTAAGGCGGAAAAGAAAAAACCCGATAATCTTGAACCTAAACAGGCGGGATTATCGGGCTCTCCAAAGTGGGGACTTCAAAGAAAAGCAGTGGCATTAATTAAGACTGCCTTTCCTGAACAAAGTTCGTTCAATGCTGCAAAAATCTAAAAAAATTATTGATTTTTTTAACGCGCATTGCGAATCAATGGGTTACATCAGCCTCCCGGCCAGACAATCACTATCAAGGTACCTGCCAAGGTCAGCAATACGTTAGCGATGGCGTAGGTTCCGGCATAACCGAGGGCTGGAATGTTGCTGCGCGCGGTGTCGCTGATGATCTCCATGGCCGGTGCGCAGGTGCGCGCCCCCATGATGGCGCCGAACAGCAGCGCGCGGTTCATGCGCAGCACGTAAGCACCGAAGATAAAGCAGATAACCACCGGCACCAGACTGACGATTAACCCTGAAATCAGCATCTGGCCACCAATCGCGCCTAACCCTTGATTTATCCCTGCACCGGCACTCAGGCCTACTCCGGCCATAAATACCATCAGGCCGAACTCCTTCACCATGTTCAACGCGCCCTGCGGGATATAGCCGAAAGTAGGGTGGTTGGCTCGTAAGAAGCCGAGCATGATCCCGGCGAACAGCAGCCCGGCGGCGTTTCCGACGCCAAAACTGAAGTTCTTAAACTGGAAGGTGATAAGGCCAATCATCAGGCCAAGAATAAAGAAGGCGCAGAAGGCCAGCAGGTCGGTGACCTGACTGTGAATCGAGATAAACCCGATACGGTCGGCCACGGCTTTCACGCGACGCGCGTCGCCACTGACCTGCAACACGTCGCCTTTATTGAGCACGATGCTGTCGTCGATAGGCATCTCAATCTGGCTACGGATAACGCGGTTTAAGAAGCAGCCGTGGTCGGTCAGGTTCAGTTGGCTCAGGCGTTTGCCCACCGCGCTGCTGTTCTTCACCACCACTTCTTCGGTCACAATGCGCATGTCCAGCAGGTCGCGGTCAAAGACTTCTTTACCGTTACGGAAACTTGGATCAAGGCGCGAGTGCGCGTCAGGGTAGCCAACCAGCGAAATATCGTCGCCCACTTGCAATACGGCATCGCCATCAGGCGTCGCCAGAATGCCGTTACGGCGAATACGCTCGATGTAGCAGCCCGTCTGGCGATAGATACCCAGCTCGCGCAGGTTCTTGCCATCGGCCCATGCCACCAACTCTTGACCCACGCGATACGCGCGGATCACCGGCAGGTAAACCTTGCGCTTGCTGTCAGTGTCGAGGCCGCGCTCGCGGGCGATCTGTTGGGCGCTGGTTGGCAGGTCCTGGTGCTGTAATTTGGGCAGATAGCGCGCGCCAAAAATCAGGCTCACCAGGCCGATTAAGTAGGTCAGGGCATAGCCAAGGCTCAGGTTATCCAGTTCCGGACCGAGCATTTTACTGCCGCCGAGGGTGTTCCTGAGAGTATCTCCCGCCCCCACCAGAACCGGCGTGGAGGTCATAGAGCCAGCCAGCATACCGGCGGTCAGCCCGATGTCCCATCCAAATAGCCGCCCAAGTCCCAGCGCGAGGAGCATCGCCGTGCCGACCATCACCAGCGCCAGCATCAGGTAATTTTTACCGTCGCGGAAGAAAATGGAGAAAAAGTTCGGACCCGCTTCAACCCCGACGCAAAAAATAAACAGCATGAAACCGAGATTGAGCGCCTCAGTGTTAATGCTGAAATGTTGTTGGCCGAGAAGCAGGGAAACGACTAATACGCCTATAGAATTTCCGAGTTGGACCGAGCCCAATCGTACTTTTCCCAGACAAAGTCCGAGCGCTAAAACTACAAATAATAACAGGATGTAATTCCCGTTTAACAAACTAGCGACGTTTATGTTCACAAGGATAACTTATTGTTTACCAACAAATTCTTGATATAAGGGGTTGTAAGGGATAAATTCAATTGCATTATATTTTAACCGTTTATTCTAAGGCTAAGGATATTAACGATCACTAAAACAACGCAATTTAGCGCGTTATTTTAGTCATAGATTGTTCATTCAGCCAGATAAAAGCGGGTGTTAGCATCTTTTAAGCATGTTTTGTGTTGCACAGGCAGTGCAGCTTAGCAGGGGAACTGCGGGGCGGGGACGAATTGACTCAATTTTGTTGTCGCTTATGAGCAAAACTTTAAGGAGGAAGTACTGATGCATCTGCGTTCGCGCGTCGGACCTATCATTTGTTGCGTGCTTTTCACGCTGATTTTTGTCTTACTGAAAACGGAAGTGATTGTGGTTCGCCACATTACCCCGGGTCCGGAATATGGCCTGCTGCTGTTTATTTTTCCCGGCATCATCACTGCTCACCTTGTGCAGCGGTCGGCGCTATTTTATGCCTTTCTCGGTGCGCTGCTTGCCATTCCGGTGTGTTACTTGCTGCGCATTGTCTACTTCGTACGCGTGCGTACTTTTGTACAAGAGATGGCTTATGCCGGTAGCGCCATTTTCTGGTGTGTGATGGGCGCGCTGTTTTACCTGCTGATTCGGGCCATCGTGCTGCATATGACCAAAGAGTAGTGTGAAATAAGCTAAAAAATAAAGGCGCTCATTGAGCGCCTTTTTGCTGTGTAGACTTTGCCACGTCTCAGTCAAATTAAGACTGGAACAGAGCCAGATGTTCTTTAGCGTAAGCTTCGAAATCTGTGCAACCACCAATGTGGGTGGAGTCAATGAAGATTTGTGGAACAGTTTCAACCGGCTTACCGACAGTTTTTTCCAAATCGGCTTTTGAAATGCCTTCAGCGTGGATATCAACATAACGGAAATTGAAATCATCACGTTCTTCAGTCAGTTTTTCAGCCAACTCTTTTGCACGTACACAATAAGGACACGCCGGGCGCCCGAAAATCACTGCAAACATGGAGACTCCTTGATTTTTTAATGCCAGTAAAATGAATAAGTTAAAGTGTGATGCATTTTTATTTTGTTAACTGCATCACCTTTTGATGTCGGTACTATGCCTGTTACGCACGTCAAAAAACAGTAGGATTTACCTGTCAGTTTGATGCACTGCGCCTATCAGGCCGACGAACAAACGGGTTTATCACCTTTTTTCTGCCCTAAAAAAACGCTGCGTTTTGTTACAGCATTTGGGGTTAATGGACTTGCAAAGCCGTGAGCTAGCATCAATGATTGTCGGCTATTAGGCTTTTATCTTGTTTTCGTTCAAGGATTTCCCATGACCCCCACGATTGACCTCCTGCGCTCCCACCGTTCTATTCGTTCTTTTACCGACCAGCCGATCACCGATGAGCAGCGCGAAGCCATTCTTAGCGCGGCTCAGAGCGCATCGACTTCAAGCTTTTTGCAGTGTTCGTCAATCATTCGCATTACCGATCCCGCGCTGCGTGAGAAGCTGGTGGAATTCACCGGCGGGCAGAAATATGTCGCCAGCGCCGCCGAATTTTGGGTTTTCTGCGCCGACTTTAATCGCAATCAACAAATCAATCCGCAGGCCGAGCTAGGGTTAGCTGAGCAGCTGCTGCTGGGCTGCGTGGACACCGCGCTGCTGGCGCAAAACGCCATGACGGCGGCGGAGTCACTCGGGTTGGGCGGGGTGTTTATCGGCGGTATCCGTAATCAGGTTGAAGAGGTGATTGGCCTGCTGAAGCTGCCGAAGTTTGTCATGCCGCTGTTCGGTATGTGTATCGGCCATCCGGCGCAGGATCATCAGGTGAAGCCGCGTATGCCACAATCTATGCTAGTGCACGAAAACAGCTATCAGCCGCTCAACCCCCAAACCTTGGCGGAGTATGATGAGCAGCTGGCCGCCTATTACTTGCAGCGTGACAGCAATGCGCGTCGCGATACCTGGAGCGATTTGATTATCCGCACGCTGAAAAAAGAGCAGCGCCCACACATGCTGGCTGCTTTGCACAAGCAGGGCTGGGCAACGCGCTAACACTCTCCATCCTTGACGGGGCGTCTGATGAAAATAGCTATTCTTTCTCGCGATGGCAGTCTCTATTCGTGCAAGCGGCTGCTTGAAGCGGCGGAGTGTCGCGGCCATTCGGTCGATATCATCGACCCCTTGTCCTGCTATATGAATATCAATCCGGCGGCGCCTAGCGTGCATTATCGCGGCCGCCAGCTGGATAAATATCACGCAGTGATCCCGCGCATTGGTTCGGCCATTACTTTCTACGGTACGGCGGTGCTGCGCCAGTTTGAGATGTTGGGCAGCTTCCCACTCAACGAATCCGTCGCCATCACTCGCGCGCGTGACAAGCTGCGTTCGATGCAGATTCTGGCTCGCGAGGGGATCGATTTGCCGACCACCGGTTTCGCCAACATGCCGGACGATACCGCTGACCTGATTGCCTTGGTGGGCGGCGCGCCGCTGGTGGTCAAGCTGGTGGAGGGAACACAGGGTATTGGCGTGGTGTTGGCCGAGACGCGTCAGGCGGCGGAGAGCGTGATTGACGCCTTCCGCGGGCTGAATGCGCATATATTGGTGCAGGAATACATCCGCGAAGCCGAGGGCAGGGATATTCGCTGTCTGGTGGTGGGCAAGAAAGTGGTGGGGGCGATTGAGCGTCAGGCCAAGCCGGGCGATTTCCGCTCAAACCTTCATCGCGGCGGTACCGCCAACAAGGTGCAAATCACCGCCGATGAAAAAGCCATTGCGGTGAAAGCGGCGGCAACCTTGGGTCTGGATGTCGCCGGTGTCGATATCCTTCGATCTAACCGAGGCCCGTTAGTGATGGAAGTTAACGCTTCGCCTGGCTTAGAAGGGATCGAAAGCACCACCGGCTTGGACATCGCGGGCATGATGATTGACTACATTGAGCATCGCGCACGCCCTGGTTTTCGCCTGAAATCCGGCGGCTAAGCGCCTTATCCCGCATTAATGTGCAGCAAGCGCGTATTGATCATAGCGCTTACTGACATAATTCCGTAAGCTATGTCCCCTTCGCGCCCTTTAAGGGCGCGCTTTTCTGCTGTCGACTTCATTGATTTAAACTTGTGAGGCATTTTATGGATTCGCTCATCGTCCCTGATTTGGCGTTGCTCCGGCGCTGGCTGGATCAGTTGGGGATATCATTTTTCGAGTGTGATTCCTGTCAGGCTCTCCATTTGCCGCATATGCAGAATTTTGATGGCGTGTTTGACGCCAAATTGGACATTGTTGATAACGTGATCCTGTTTTCCGCGCTGGCAGAAGTCAAACCCACCGCGCTCATCCCCATCGTGGCCGACCTCAGCCAAATCAACGCCAGTTCGCTGACGGTGAAGGCGTTTATCGACATTCAGGATGACAACTTGCCGAAGCTGATTGTCTGCCAGTCGCTGGCGATTGCCGTAGGCGTGACGGTGGAGCAGTTTGCTCACTTCCTGCAACAGGCGGAAGAGCAGATGTCGATGATCATCCTCGAAGCCCATGCTAATGACATGCTGTTCGTGGGCGAGCCGGACGAAGGCGAGCCGCTAACCAACCTCAATGTCCCCATTCTGCATTAATCCTCTCTCGCTTTAACACTTCCCCATTGCAAATTTCTCGCATAAGCCGCGAATTCCCGCGGCTTTGGTGATTTTTTCCGCTTCCACTACACTCTTTAACAAACAGTTATTCTGTTATTTGCACATTGTTGCCAAACATTTCACTTTGTTAATGGCTTATGTGCCACAGGGCATAGAGCAAAAATGCATAATTAATCGATAAATCGTGGTTTTGCCCGTGCGGTCTAGTACCAAGGGGGCGCAGGGGGTATTCTGCTGATTCTGCGCTATAGGTTAATTACACCGTAAAACCAAATGGTTATTCGGCTCGCAGCGTTGGGCTTGGCGATGCATGCTTATGCAGATCGGAGCGCGACGGTTGGTCTGGTTATGAAAGGTTTTGTATCCATTTGAGATACAAGTTTAATTTTCCTTTTCCCCCTGTATTGGAGGTAGTAACGGATGTTCACCCTGCGTAAAAAGTGGTTATCGGGTGTTGTCGCCGGTCTGGCTATGGCCGCGTCCGTCACAGCGTCAGCGGAAGAAAAAACGCTGCACGTCTACAACTGGTCTGACTATATCGCGCCGAATACGGTGCCGGATTTCCAGAAGGAAAGCGGCATCAAGGTGATATACGACGTTTTCGACTCCAACGAAGTGTTGGAGGGCAAACTGATGGCGGGCAGCACTGGCTTCGACCTGGTGGTGCCGTCGGCGAGCTTCCTTGAGCGCCAACTGGCGGCAGGGGTGTTCCAGCCGCTGGATAAGAGCAAACTGCCAAACTACAAAAACCTCGATCCCGCGCTGCTGAAAATGGTCGCGCAGCACGATCCGGATAACAAATACGCCATTCCTTACCTGTGGGCGACCACCGGCATTGGCTATAACGTCGATAAAGTGAAGGCCGTGCTGGGCAAAGATGCGCCGGTGGACAGCTGGGATCTGGTGCTGAAGCCTGAAAACCTCGAGAAGCTCAAAAGCTGCGGCGTCTCCTTCCTCGACGCACCGGCCGAAATCTACGCCACCGTGCTGAACTACCTGCACCTCGACCCGAACAGTACCAAAGCCAGCGACTACACCGGTGCCGCCAATGACCTGCTGTTGAAGCTGCGCCCAAGCATTCGCTACTTCCACTCTTCCCAATACATCAACGACTTGGCAAACGGCGATATCTGCGTGGCGATTGGCTGGGCGGGTGACGTGATGCAAGCCTCTAACCGCGCGAAAGAAGCTAAAAACGGCGTCAACGTGGCTTACAGCATTCCGAAAGAGGGGGCGCTGGCCTTCTTCGACGTGTTTGCTATTCCGGCGGATGCAAAAAATCTGGATGAAGCCTATAAGTTCCTCAACTACCTGATGGAGCCGAAGGTGATCGCGCAGATCAGCAACACGGTTTACTACGCGAGTGGCAACCTTGCCGCCACGCCGCTGGTGAATGCCGACGTACGTAACAACCCGGGGATTTACCCACCGGATGCCGTGCGCGCCAAAATGTTTACGCTGAAAGTTCAGGACCCGAAAATCGACCGTGTTATTACCCGTTCTTGGACTAAAGTGAAAACCAACAAATAATACTCTTCATCCTTCGAGCTGCCGCCTTGAAGCAACTTGAATGATATTGATTATTACCCCAGTGGCTCTGCGAAATAAACGCGCCGAGCCACTGCTTCTATTTCGGTTCCTCAATCTATGCGGCTTTTTACCGCCTTCTGCCGGAGATGTTTCTGAGTGAATGATGCAATCCCCCGTCCTCAGCCGAAAACTCACAAAGGCTTCACGCCTTTGCTGGAAATCCGCAATTTAACCAAATCTTTTGATGGTCAGGCCGCCGTGGATGACGTCAGTTTGACTATCTATAAAGGCGAAATCTTTGCCCTGCTGGGCGCGTCTGGTTGCGGCAAGTCCACCTTGCTGCGCATGCTGGCGGGCTTTGAAACCCCAACGCAGGGACAAATCGTACTCGACGGCGTCGATCTGTCGCAGGTGCCGCCTTATCAGCGCCCGATTAACATGATGTTCCAGTCTTATGCGCTGTTCCCGCACATGACCGTCGAGCAGAACATCGCCTTTGGCTTGAAGCAGGACAAGCTGCCGTCGGCGGAGATCAAAAGCCGCGTGGCGGAGATGCTGACGCTGGTTCATATGGAGGAGTTCGCCAAGCGTAAGCCGCACCAGCTCTCCGGCGGGCAGCGCCAGCGCGTGGCCTTGGCGCGCAGTCTGGCGAAAAGACCTAAACTGCTGCTGCTTGATGAGCCTATGGGCGCGCTGGACAAAAAACTGCGCGACCGCATGCAGCTTGAAGTGGTGGATATCCTCGAACGCGTCGGCGCGACCTGCGTGATGGTGACTCACGATCAGGAAGAGGCGATGACCATGGCGGGGCGTATCGCCATTATGAATCGCGGTAAGTTTGTGCAAATTGGCGAGCCAGAGGAGATTTACGAGCACCCGACCAGCCGCTTTAGCGCGGAGTTTATCGGCTCGGTGAATATCTTCGAGGGGGTGCTGCAAGAGCGTCAGGACGAGGCGCTGATCATCAGCAGCCCGGGCTTAGTGCATCCGCTGAAAGTCGATGCTGACTCCTCGGTGGTCGACGGCGTGCCGGTGTTCGTGGCGCTGCGGCCGGAGAAAATCCTGCTGTGCGAAGAGATCCCTGAAGATGGCTGTAACTTCGCCGTCGGCGAAGTGGTCAACATTGCCTATTTGGGCGATTTGTCCATCTACCACGTCAAGTTACACAGTGGACAGATGATCACCGCACAGCTGCAAAACGGCCATCGCTTCCGCAAAGGCATGCCGACCTGGGGCGACGAAGTGCGCCTGTGCTGGGAAGCCGACAGCTGTGTCGTGCTGACCGTTTAAGGGGAGTTGAAGCCATGTCTTTTATTTCCGCGCATCCCGAGCCTGCCAAACCACCGGGTGGGTTAAAAGCCTATATCGGCCGCATGCAGCAAAAGCACGGCCGCAAGCTGGTGATCCTGCTGCCGCTGGTCTGGTTCCTGCTGCTGTTCCTGCTGCCTTTCCTTATCGTGTTCAAAATCAGCCTGGCGGAGATGGCCCGCGCCATTCCTCCTTACACCGATTTAGTCACTTTCTCGGACGGCATGCTGGATATTGCCCTGAATCTCGGCAATTACATCTCGCTAACCGACGACCCGCTGTATATCGAAGCCTATCTGCAATCGCTGGAAGTGGCGGCGATTTCCACGGTCTGCTGTCTGTTGATTGGCTATCCGCTGGCGTGGGCCGTGGCGCACAGCAGCAAGTCTATGCGTAATATCCTGCTATTGCTGGTGATCCTGCCGTCGTGGACCTCATTCCTGATCCGCGTCTATGCCTGGATGGGTATCTTAAAAGATAACGGGGTACTGAATAACTTCCTGATGTGGCTGCACGTCATCGACCAGCCGCTGGTGATTTTGCACACCAACCTGGCGGTCTATATCGGCATCGTTTACTCCTATTTGCCGTTTATGGTGCTGCCGATTTACACCGCGTTAACCCGTCTGGACTACTCGCTGGTGGAGGCCTCGCTGGATCTCGGCGCCCGCCCGCTGAAAACCTTCTTCAAAGTGATTATGCCGCTGACTAAGGGCGGGATTATTGCTGGCTCGATGCTGGTGTTTATCCCGGCGGTGGGGGAATACGTTATTCCTGAGCTGCTGGGTGGGCCGGACAGCATCATGATTGGCCGAATTTTGTGGCAGGAGTTCTTCAATAACCGCGACTGGCCGGTGGCCTCTGCGGTGGCGGTAATTATGTTGCTGCTGCTCATCATGCCAATCCTCTGGTTCCACAAATACCAAAACAAAGAGCTGGGAGACAAAGAATGAACAATTTGCCGGTTGTTCGCTCACCGTGGCGAATTCTTATTCTGGTGCTCGGCTTCACCTTTTTGTATGCGCCGATGTTGATGCTGGTTATTTACTCATTCAACAGCTCCAAGCTCGTTACGGTCTGGGCTGGCTGGTCAACTCGCTGGTATACTCAATTATTCCATGATTCTGCAATGATTAGCGCAGTAGGCATGAGTCTGAGTATCGCCACGGCGGCGGCCACTATGGCGGTCATCGTCGGGACCCTCGCCGCGGTGGTGATTGTACGTTTTGGCCGTTTTAAAGGCTCTACCGGCTTCGCCTTTATGCTGACCGCGCCGCTGGTGATGCCCGACGTGATCACCGGTCTGGCGCTGCTGCTGCTGTTCGTGGCGATGGGGCACGCCTTTGGCTGGCCCGCCGAGCGCGGCATGTTCACCATCTGGCTGGCGCACGTTACCTTCTGTAGCGCCTACGTGGCGGTGGTGGTGGCGGCGCGTCTGCGCGAACTGGACAGGTCTATCGAAGAGGCGGCGATGGACCTCGGCGCGACGCCGCTGAAGGTGTTTTTCATTATCACGGTGCCGATGATTGCTCCAGCGCTGGTGTCCGGCTGGCTGCTGGCCTTCACGCTGTCCCTCGACGACTTGGTGATTGCCAGCTTCGTGGCCGGGCCGGGTTCCACCACCTTGCCAATGCTGGTGTTCGCCAGCGTGCGCATGGGGGTGAACCCAGAGATCAACGCACTGGCGACGCTGATCCTGCTGGTGGTTGGCATCATCGGCCTGATTGCCTGGTGGTTTATGTCGCGGGCGGAGAAGCAGAGAATCAAAGATATGCAGCGCGCTTATCGGCACTAATTTTTATATTTAAACAGACACTTAAACCCAAAGTCATGGGCGTTGATGCTCTCAGCGCCGCGGCAACGCCCAAAACCCAGGGGATCTAAGGAAAGATGAGATTTATACCCGTACCCGTAATGATTGGCGCGTCGGCGATCGTCGCCACGCGCTGCCTAGAGTTTATTTTGCTGTTCGATGCCATGGGCGTGGCGGGTGTGGTGGATTTTGTTCAGGCCAGCGCGGAGTCGTGGGTTAACTGCTTTATCCTGCTCGCCAGCCTGCTGATTGTATGGATTGAGTGCCATGCGTCCTACGCCATGATGCGCGGGCGCAACTGGGGGCGCTGGGCCTTTGTCGGCTGTCAGGCGGTGGTGGTGAGCTACATGCTGCTGGCGTCGTTCGAGTGGTTCGGGCCGAAGATCTTCCGCTTCGAAACCGAGACTCAGGGGCAATTTCTCTATGCACTCTTGATGCAAAAAGTCCCCGACATGGTGGTGCTCCTGCTGCTGTTTGCGCCACAGAGTAGCCGTCAGTTTTTCCTGCGCCGCAGAGCAGCCTTTCAGGCCGCGCGGTGATACACTGCGCGCCACGTTTTTCTCCGCTCATTCAATAACGGTCAATTTTCATGCATTGCGCACTTTATACCGCCGGGACCTGCCGTTCCTGCCAATGGCTGGACAAGCCTTACGCTCGCCAACTGGTCGATAAACAACAGGATCTGCGTCAGCTGCTGGCCGACCTGGCGGTAGGCGAATGGCTGGAACCGGTCACCGGGCCGGAAAGTGCGTTTCGCAATAAAGCCAAAATGGTGGTGAGCGGCAGCGTGGAGCGCCCGCTGCTCGGCATGCTGCATCGCGACGGCACTCCGGTGGATTTGTGCGACTGCCCACTTTATCCCGCCAGCTTCCCCGAGGTGTTTGGCGTGCTAAAAAGCTTTATCGCCCGCGCCGGACTCACCCCCTATAACGTCGCCCGCAAGCGCGGCGAGCTGAAATTCCTGCTATTAACTGAAAGCCAGAAAGAGGGCGGTATGATGCTGCGCTTTGTGCTGCGTTCAGAAGCCAAGCTGGCACAGCTGCGCGCCGCGCTGCCGTGGTTACAGCAGCAGTTGCCGCAGTTGAAGGTGATTTCCGCCAATATTCAGCCGGTGCATATGGCGATTCTGGAAGGCGAGCGCGAGATTGCGCTGACCGAGCAGCAGGCGCTGGAAGAAGAGTTTAACCAGGTGCCGCTGTTTATCCGCCCGCAAAGTTTTTTCCAGACTAACCCGCAGGTGGCCGCCGCGCTGTACGCCACGGCGCGCGACTGGGTGCGCGAGCTGAACGTCGGTAGCATGTGGGATCTGTTCTGCGGCGTTGGCGGTTTTGGCCTGCACTGCGCCACGCCGGAGATGAAGCTGACCGGAATTGAAATCAGCGCCGAGGCCATTGCCTGCGCCAAAGCGTCGGCTGACAGATTGGGGCTGAAGCAGGTGGAATTTCAGGCACTGGATTCCACCGGTTTTGCCACCGGCAGGCAGAGCATTCCCGATCTGGTGCTGGTCAATCCGCCGCGTCGTGGCATTGGTCAGGCACTGTGCGACTATCTCAGCCGCATGGCCCCGCAAACTATTCTCTACTCCAGCTGTAATGCTCAGACCATGGCGAAAGATTTGGCCGCTATGCCGGATTACCGCGTCGCGCGCGTGCAGCTGTTTGACATGTTCCCGCACACCGCGCACTACGAAGTGTTAACGCTGCTTTCGCGCCGTTAGCGGTTCGCCATCTGGCCAAGGATAAGCACCAGCTTATCGAAGGTTTCACTGAACAGGTGCTCGCTGAACGGCGCGAGCATCGGCATCATCAGGCTTATCGCCAAAATCCCAATACTTAGCGTCAGCGGGAAACCAATGACGAACACCGACAGCTGCGGCGTGACGCGGTTAAGCAGGCCGAGGCATACGTTGAGCGTCAGCAGCAGGGTGACAATCGGCAGGGCCAGCATCAGGCCGCTGCTGAAGACCATACTTCCTCCTTTCGCCAGCGCCATAAAACCGTTGCCATTCAAGGGTTGAGAGCGAATAGGCAGGGTCTGGAAGCTGTCGGCCAGCAGGGAGATCAGCCACAGATGGCCGTCAAAACTCAAAAACAGCAGTACCGCCAGCAGGTTTAAGATCTGCGCCAAAATCGGGGAGTTAAGGCGGTTGCTGGGGTCGAAGAAGGTAGCAAAAGAGATACCCATTTGCAGGCCGATGATCTCGCCCGCCATGCGTACGGCGGCAAAGGCCAGCTGCATGGTTAAGCCCAGGGCGCTGCCGATAATAATTTGCTGAGCCGCTAGCCAGAGCGCGCCGCTAGAGAACATCGGCACCTCAATCGGTGGCAGGCTGGGGGCAATCAGGAAGGTGATCATCATGCCGAGGCCAAGCTTCACGCGCTTCGGCACCTGCTTTTCACTGGTCACCGGCGCGGTGCTGATCAGCGCCAAAATGCGCAGCAGTGGCCAGAAGTACATGCTGAGCCATCCGGCAAGCTGGGTGCTGTCGAAGGAAACCATGGCTAGCCGATGATGTAAGGCAGGCTGGTGAACAGCGTGCGCATGTAGTCCAGCAGCAGATTGAGCATCCACGGCCCGGCGATAACGATGGTTGCCACCACGGCCAGAATCTTCGGAATAAAGGACAGGGTTTGTTCGTTAATCTGCGTCGCCGCCTGTAACAAACTGACGACAAGACCCGTGACCAACGCGGCTAAAAGCAGCGGCGCAGCCACGGCCAGCGCTATTTTCATTGCCTGGTTGCCAATCGCCATTACCGATTCAGGAGTCATCGTGTCTTTTCTCTAGAAACTCAAAATCTCATGACTCCGCCGAAGTAACGGGGAAGTCGGACTGCTCCTCCCCCTGAAAAGGGGGAGGCTGGGAGGGGGTATAGCAGGCAACTCGAGCGTCGCCATCCATAAACCTCACCCCAACCCTCTCCTTAAAAAGGAGAGGGAGCGTTAGCTATAAAAACTCTGTGCCAACGATCCCAGCAGCAGCTGCCAACCGTCGACCAACACAAACAGCATCAGCTTAAAGGGCAGCGAGATGGTGGCGGGTGGCACCATCATCATCCCCAGCGCCATCAGCACGCTGGCGACCACCAGATCGATGATCATAAAGGGAATAAATACGGTGAAACCAATCTGGAAGGCAGTTTTCAGCTCGCTGGTGACATAGGCAGGTAGCAGAATACGCATCGGCACGGCTTCCGGGCCTGCCAGCGGCGGCAGGTTGGCTAAACGAGCGTACAGCGCCAGGTCGGTTTCGCGGGTCTGGCGCAGCATAAACTGGCGCAACGGCTCGGCGCCTTTGTCCATCGCCACCTGCATACTGATCTTGTCTTCACTGAACGGCTGGTAGGCATCGGTATAGATTTTGTCGAACACCGGCGACATAACGAAAAAGGTCAGAAACAGCGCCAGCCCGAGCATCACTTGGTTCGGCGGCGCAGAAGGGGTACCCAGCGCATTTCGCAGCAAACCCAGCACGATAATAATGCGCGTAAAGCTGGTGCACATCAGCAGCATGGCGGGCAGCAGGGTCAGGGTGGTGATGAACACCAGCGTCTGCACCGGCAGCGACCAGCTCTGTGCGCCGTTCGACAGTTGCTGACTGACAATGCCCGGAAGTTGCGCGAAGGCGGCAGGGCTTGCCAATAACAGCAGCGGCAGGCTCCAGCGCAGAGAGGATTTCAGCACGCTCATTCTTTATTTCCCGGACGTTTCAGCACTTTGGTTAACAGTTGAGCAAAATCAATCGGTTTCTGTGACGTTGTCACCTCAGCACTCTCCGGCATAACTGGCGGTGAAGTCAGGGTATGCAGCGGGGTGATTTGGTGCGAGGTCACGCCCAGCACCAGCCAAGTGTTATCTACTTCGACAATCACCACTTTCTCTGAGCGCCCGACCTGACAGCTGGCGGTGACTTTTAATAACTTAGAATTCTTGGTCTGCGGCGCGAAGCCCAGACGCTTTGCCACCCAGCCAATCAGCAAGATCAGCAGCAAAATGCCGCCGAGCACGGTGCTCACCTGTGTTAACGCCGAGCCGGTTGGAATAGCGGGTGCAGCCTGTTGCTGCACCGTGCCGTGCGTTGCGGCTGGCGTGATATAAGGTGAATCGCTGTTGGCCGAGCTGTTAGCGGTAGTCAAGGGAGTGTCTCACTAGCGGCTCAGGCGACGCATACGCTCTGACGGGGTGATGATGTCAGTGATACGCACGCCGTATTTATCAGCAACCACCACCACTTCGCCTTGGGCAATCAGATAGCCATTGATCAGGATATCCAGCGGCTCGCCCGCCAGTCCGTCCAGCGCCACTACAGAACCCTGCGAAAGACGCAGCAGCTCTTTGATGGTCATCTTGGTGCGGCCCAGTTCCACCGTCAGCTTGACCGGAATATCCAAGATCATGTCGATATCTTGCAGGCTGCCGGTGCCTTCTTGCGCGCCCAGCGCCGCGAATACGCCATCGGTGGAAGCTTTTTCGTTGCCACCGGCGGCTTGCTGTTCGTTAAACGCATCAGCCCATAAATCGTCTACGTTTTCCGATCCGCTGTCAGACGGTTTATTGATGTCACTCATGGGGCTGTTCCTCATCCAGGGAATTCAAAATTGGGTTAATCAAATGTTCAACGCGCAGGGCGTATTGTTCGCCAAGCGTGCCGTATTTACTGGTCAAGACCGGGACGCCGTCGACGTGAGCGATCAGGCGGTCCGGTTTCTCAATCGGTAAAACGTCACCCGGCTGTAATTTGAGGATTTGCGACAGTCGCAGTGGAATATCGACGAAGTTTGCCACCAGTTCGAGCTGTGAATGCTTCACCTGATGTACTAAGTTTTCGCGCCACTGACTCTCTTCATTGCGAGAGTTTTCTACCGGTGGGTTGGTTAACAGCTCGCGTATCGGTTCAATCATGCTGAACGGGATACAGATGTTGAAATCGCCGCTCAGCGCGCCGATCTCCACATGGAAGGGGGTCGTCACCACAATGTCGTTTGGCGACGAGGTGATGTTGGTGAACTTCACCTGCAACTCGGCGCGCACATACTCCACGCTGAGCTTATACACGCCGCTCCACGCATCCTGATAGGCGTCGAGCGCCAGCGTCAGCATGCGTTTAATCACGCGCTGCTCGGTATGGGTAAACTCGCGGCCTTCCACTTTGGTGGGGAACCGACCATCGCCGCCGAACAGGTTGTCCACCGCGATAAACACCAGACTTGGCGCGAACACGAACAGCGCCGAACCGCGCAGCGGCTTAAGGTGAATCACGTTGAGGTTGGTCGGCACCGGCAGGTTGCGAGCAAACTCATGGTAGGGCTGGATCTTGATCGGGCCAACCGTGATATCCGGGCTGCGGCGCAATAAGTTGAACAGCCCCATGCGGAAGTGACGGGCAAAGCGCTCGTTGATGATCTCCAACGCCTGCAAACGCTCGCGGATAACGCGTCGCTGCGTGGTCGGGTCAAACGGCTTTACGCCATCGTCAGCCTTGAGGGGACTGGTATCAACCTGTTGCGCACTGTCGCCGTCGCTATCGCCGTTAAGCAGTGCGTCAATCTCGGCCTGTGAAAGAATGCTGTCGCCCATAATTTGATTATCGCAGTATGAAAGCAGTGAAAAGCACGTCGCTGATCACCTGATTAGGCTGACCTTTGACAAAAGGAGTACTCAAAGCTTGTTTAATGTCCGTGATCAGCTGCTGTTTGCCCGCTTCGCTGACCAGATCAGAGCTTTTCTGGCGAGAGAGCAATAACAGCAGGCGGCTGCGGACTTCTGGCAAATATTCGTTCAGCGCGGCGCGGTTTTTCTCATCCGGCAGGCGCAACGTCAGGCCGATATATAGCACGCGATCCGGGTTGTTATCCGCGTTTTGCAGATTAACCGTGAAGGTGTCCAGCGCCAAAAAAACAGGCGGAGCAGGCGGTTCCTCTTTCTTAACCTGAGCTGCGCCCGGCGCAGACGAATGACCTTGCAGCATCCACCAGGCGTAACCACCTCCGGCCGCGGCAATCAGAGCCAGCAGAACCAATATGATGATTAATTTTGAGCGCTTACCTTTTCGCTTGGTCGCAATAGCAGAGTCAGACATGGATAAGGGAATTTCCTGTAAATGATAATTCTGTGGATGATTATCCCGCCTATCCCCAATTTCAATAGAGGGAATAGGCGGGTTAAACGCGGTTAGCTCTGCCGTTTACCCGCGATCTTTCAACGTATAGCGGGGGCAAATAGGGTCAATCAGGCGAAGATATCGACGCCGCCTTTGCCGCTGGCTAACTGCTGAAGCGAGGCTGGAACGGGAAGGGCGTCGCTGGCGGAGGCCGCGCCAACGCCGTTAAACGCGGCCCAGCTGGCGTCGCTGCCTTGCGATGAACCTGACTGCTGGCCAAATTGCTGCTGTGCGCCGTTAGAGGCTTGCTGCCACTGCGAGGTATCGCTGCTGACGTTGGTCTGGTTCAGGTTGATGCCGCTATCAGCCAGCGAGGTGCGCAGCTGAGGCATGGCCGCTTCCAGCGCGGCACGCACGCCGCTGTGGCCGGAAACAAAGTGCATCTGCGCCTGACCGTCTTCAATCTTCATGCTGATCTGGATAGAACCCAAATCTTGCGGATGCAGGCGAAGTTCGGCGGTCTGCTGGCCTTGACGATTAAACATCAACACCTGCTGACCTAGCTGCTGCTGCCACTCCGGGCTACCCAACTGGGCGTTGAGCTGCGGCACGTTAGGGGCGGATACCAGCGTGGTGCTGGTTGGCGTGCTGGACACCGGCACCGAAGAGGCCGCCATCGCCGCGCTGTTGATCTGATTAATATTTTGCAGCAGTGCGCCGTTATCGCTGTTTTTCAACTCGCTATTCGGCTGCTGGCTGGCTGCGCCGTTAGCCGTGCTCATTGCCGTCAGGGCATTATTGAAATCGCTAGATTTGCTGCTCGCCGCGCGGGCATCGCCGTGCTGGCTGACCCCTTTGCCGCTGGTGTCGGTCACGGCGGTTTTATGTTCAGCAGCCTTGTCGTCACCCTGCGTGAGCAGTGATTTGGCGTCGCCACTGAGTGACTGAAGCAGGGCGGTTTTATCTTTGCTATCGCCGCTATTTGGCAAAGCGCCATTTTGCGCCGTCGCTGGCGTCACCTGGGCCGCCGGTTGGGCGGCGAGCATGGCAAACAGTGCCTGAATCGGCAGGGCGTTGGCGTCTTGGCTTGTCGGGTCTTTGGCGTCTTCTTTATCGCTCAAAGCGGCATTTTTCAGCTGGCTGGCATCGGCGGTTTTTAAATTGCCGTTTGGCAGAGCCTGAATCGCCGCCATGATTTGGCTTAGCTGATTGTCATCGAGCGACAGCGTGCCCTCCTGCTCGCCGGTATTCACGGCTTGCGTCAGGCTGTTTTTATCCACCACCTGCCCCTTGGCTGCGAGCTGCTGGCCTAACTGACCCAGCTGGGAACTGAGTTTTGGCCCGAGCTGGGCTTCCAGCTGGCTGGCAAAATCCTGCGTCGCGTTACCGGCGTCGAGATCGGCCAGCAAGGCGGCTGCCCCCGTAGGTTTGCTGTGACCGGCACCTTTCACCGTGGAGGCCGCGGCGGGCTGAATATTCATATTCATGACTGTGATTTCCTATAGGTGCCGCGCTGGGCGAATTCATCCGTTTGCTTTTGATCCAGCCGATTAGCCTGCACGCGTTGCTGCTCGCTGGCGCGACTTTGCAGGGTCTGGTAGGCATTGAGCCGCTGCTGCTTGTCCTGCCACTGGCTGACGGCGGCGTCCAGACGCTGGTTCCACTGCATTAGCTGCTGGCGATGCTGGTCAATAGCCACTTCCAGCGTCGAAATAAACTGCTGGTAGTTTTGCCACGTGTTGGCGGCAATCCCGCCGGTCATGGTGGTGTTGAGCTTCTGCCGGTACTCATTCTGGTAATTAAGTAGCATCGACAGCTGTTCTTGCACCTGACTGTGCGACTGTCGGACCTGACCTAAATGGTTGGTCGCCTGATCCAAGGCTTTCTGCGCCAGAGAGCAGAGAGTGACTAAAGGTGATGAACTTTCCATACACAAGTCCTCTGGTTATTAGCTCGGTAACATCATCTTCAATTGCAAACAGGCATCTTCGTAGGAGCTGCGCTCCATGATGTCCTGCTGCAAGAAGTCTTCCATTTGCGGGTAGAGCCGAATGGCGCGATCCAGCATCGGGTCACTGCCTGCGGCATAAGCGCCGACGCTCACCAGATCGCGGTTACGCTGGTAGCTCGACAGCAGTTGTTTGAAATCGCGCACGCGCCCGTACTGGGCATCGTCAATCAAGGCGGTCATGGCGCGGCTGATAGAAGCTTCAATATCAATCGCCGGATAGTGGCCAGATTCCGCCAGACGGCGCGACAGCACCACGTGGCCGTCGAGGATGGCGCGCGCGGAGTCGGCAATCGGATCCTGCTGGTCATCACCCTCGGTCAGTACCGTGTAGAAGGCGGTGATCGAGCCGCCGCCGCTGATGCCGTTACCGGCGCGCTCAACCAGCGCGGGCAGTTTGGCGAACACGGATGGCGGATAGCCTTTGGTGGCCGGAGGCTCGCCGATGGCCAAGGCAATCTCACGCTGGGCCATGGCGTAGCGTGTCAGGGAGTCCATGATCAGCAACACGTGCTGGCCGCGATCGCGGAAATCTTCCGCAATACGGGTGGCATAGGCCGCGCCCTGCATACGCAGCAGCGGCGACACGTCGGCCGGGGCGGCGATCACCACCGCGCGAGCGCGGCCTTCGTCACCCAAAATATTTTCGATAAAGTCTTTAACTTCGCGCCCACGCTCGCCAATCAGCCCGACCACGATCACGTCGGCCTGGGTGTAGCGCGCCATCATGCCGAGCAGTACCGATTTACCCACGCCGGAGCCGGCGAACAGGCCCATACGCTGCCCGCGGCCGACGGTCAGCAGGGAGTTAATCGCCCGCACGCCGACGTCGAGCACGTCAGTGATTGGCGTGCGCTGTAATGGGTTGAAAGGAGGGGTTATCAGCGCGGCGCGATAGCCGGTATCCGGCGGCGGCAGGCCGTCGAGCGGCTTGGCACTGCCGTCGAGCACGCGGCCAAGCAGCTGTGGCCCGAGGGGCAGCTGTTTACCGGCGGTGTGGCCCTCTGGCGAGATGCGGGCATACACCCGCGCGCCCGGCAGAATGCCTTCCACTTCTTCCAGCGGCATTAAAAACAGGTGTTGGCCGTTAAAACCGACCACTTCGCTTTCGACTTCCTGCACGACGTTGCCGTCATGGCGTTCAATCAGGCAGGTCGCGCCAAGAGGGAGTTGCAGGCCGGTGGCTTCGAGCACCAGCCCGGTCGCGCGGGTTAGGCGACCGTAGCGGCGCAGCGCGGGAGTACGCTCCATGCGCTTTTCAGCATCATCGAGGGTTTTCAGCAATCGGCTAAGGCGGGCGGTCATCAGAGATCACCCGGCGCCGCGAGGCGGCAGAGTTCGTGCCAGCGAGTGGCTAGCGAGGCGTCCATGTCGCCATCTTCTGCGCTGACTTTGCAGCCGCCGGCGTGGATCTGGCTGTCAGCCAGCAGACGCCAGCTGTGCAGGCTCAGGGTGACGCCAAGGTGCTGCTCAACGCGTTCGAAATCAGCCGGGTTAACCCGCAGCTGCGGCTTGCCTTTGAACATCGGCTCTTGCTGGATCAGCTGTTGAATTTGGGTCAGCAGGGCGGAGCCGTCGCAAATCGGCGGCTGGCCGAGCACCTGCTTGGCGGCGGTCAGCGCCATTTGCATCAGGCGCGAGGCGATCACGCTGTCCAGCGCGTCCAGCGTCTGCTGGAAGTCAGTGACCAGATGCTGCCAGTGCTCGGTGAGCACCGCCTGATGCTGTTGGGCTTCTTGCAGCCCTTGCTGCTGGCCCGCTTCCTGACCGGCCTGATAGCCAGCCTGATAACCTTGCTGCTTGCCCGCCTCAAAGCCTTGCTGATGACCCTGCTGCTGTGCCTGAATTTGCAGACGTTGCAGCTCGTTCTGGTCAACCTGAAACTGACTCAGAGGCTCGCTGCTCTCAGTGTCATGCTCTTCGCCATCTTCTTCACCAAACAGCGGTTCGATGGCGTTTTTATACTCTTTACTAGAGTAAGAGGGCGTATTGAGGTCGTTGAGCTTCCACGGCTGCCACGGCAGGGCGTTGAGCTGTTCGGCTTTGCGCTCGGCCAGCGTCTTTTTCTCGGCCGGCGGGTCTTGTGGCGTCAGGGCATCAGACATAGGTATCCTCGCCTCCGCCAATCATCATCTCGCCAGACTCGGCCAGACGACGCACGGTTTGCAGAATGGCTTTCTGTTCGTTTTCCACCAGCGACATGCGCATCGGGCCACGGTTTGCCAAGTCGTCGCGCAGAATATCGGCAGCACGCTGGGACATGTTGCGCAGGAATTTCTCGCGCAGCGGCGCTTCGGCACCTTTCAATGCCACCAGTAGCGACTCGCCCTCGATCTCTTGCAACAGGCGTTGGATGCTGCGGTCGTCGACATCCACCAAGTTCTCGAACAGGAACATTTCGTCGATGATTTTCTGCGCCAGCTCGCCGTCGTAGCCACGCATGGCTTCGATAACCGCTTCTTCCTGCTGGCTTTTCATCAAGTTGATGATTTCCGCCGCAGTACGAATACCGCCCATCTTCGAACGTTTGAGGTTTTGGCCGTCGAGCAGGTTGTTGAGCACTTCGGTCAGCTCGGCCAGCGCGGCTGGCTGTACGCCGCCGAAAGTGGCGATACGCAGCATGACGTCGTTACGCTGGCGCTCGTCGAACAGGGCCAGAATATCGGCTGCCTGGCCGCGTTTCAGGTGCACCAGAATGGTGGCGATGATCTGCGGATGCTCGTCGCGGATCAGGTCGGCCGCAATCTGTGGCTCCATAAAGTTGAGCGTTTCCATGCCGGTGGTGGTTTCGCGCGACTCGAGAATGTCTTCCAGCAGGCTGGCGGCGCGCTCTTCACCCAAGGCTTTGGTCAGGACCGAACGCAGGTATTCGCTGGTGTTGACACTCAGCGCGGCGTACTGCTCGGACTCATCTTCAAACTCGCTCAGCACGTCGCTTAGCTGTTTGTTGGAGATCTGATGGATGTTGGCCATCGCGCCGCTGATTTGCTGAACTTCACGCGGGTTGAGGTGCTTGAACACCTCCACCGCGCGGTCTTCACCCAGCGTGACCATTAGGATGGCGCTTTTTTCGGTTCCGGTCATAGTCATGGTTGTTCTGTACTCATCCATTGGCGGATAACCAGGGCGACGATGCGAGGATCTTTATCCGCCAGCTCCTGAATTCGTTGGGTTTGAACTTCAACACTGACGCGCTGCTGTGAACGGCGGCGTTTGGCCAGCTCGTCGTTAGACAGTTTGGCTGGCTGCGTGCCTTCCGGCGCTGGCATGGCTGCCGCGACGGTCGCCGCAGCTTGGGCTTCGCGGTCGGCCTGCTGTTTGAGCAGGAGAGGGCGAACCATCTTGCGCCACAGCAGCCAGGCAACAATCAGTACCAGTAACCAGCGACCGGCGTTCAGCAGTTGGTCGAAGAAGGCCGGAGATTTCCAGAACGGCAGTTCGGTGGATTCATCGGCGGTTTCATTAAACGGCGTGTTGACCACGTTCAGGGTATCGCCGCGTTCGGTGGAGAAGCCCATCGCTTCGCGCACCAGAGAGTCAACCTGCTTCAGCTGCTCATCGGTCAGTGGCTTGGCTTTGCCATCCACGCCCGGCTGATAGTTAACCACTACCGCCGCCGACAGGCGCTGGATGCCGCCCGCGCTGTGCTGGGTGTGGGTGATGGTGCGATCCAGCTCGTAGTTGGTGGTTTCATCATGGCGATTGCTGCTCGGACCGGACGGCGCGGCGGTGGCCGCATTGCGGTTAGCCGCGTTGTTCTGCCCATTCGCCTGCTGGCCATTGGCGGCGTTCGGGTTATTAACGTTGGTCGCCTGATTAGTAATAGGCGCTGTCGCCGGAGCCGTGGGCTGGTTGGAGAGGGCACCCGGCACGCCGCCGACGCCTGAACCGCCAATTTGCTCATTGGTGCTCAACTGGCGGGAGCGCACTGCGGCTTTATCTGCCGAACCGTTCGGCTGGTAGTTTTCGTCAGTCTGCTCGCGCACGGCGTAGTCAATCTGCGCGGTGATTTGTGCATGCACGTTGCCGCTGCCGACCACGGGTTGCAGGATGGCTTCGATCCGGCGCTGCAGGCGGCCTTCCACTTCATTGGCGTATTTCAGCTGCGCGGCGTTGAGGTCGCGCCCGTTGCCGTCGGCCTGAGTCAGCAGGTGGCCGCTCTGGTCAACCACGGTAACGCTGGCCGGAGGCAGGCCGGAGACGCTGCTCGATACCATATAAACGATGGCGTTGATCTGGCCGTCATCCAGCGCGCGGCCGGATTGCAGATTCAACGTCACCGAAGCTGAAGGGTTCTTCTGTTCGCGCACGAACAGTGAAGGTTTAGGGATAGCTAAGTGAACGCGGGCGCTCTGTACCGGCCCCAAAGTCTCAATGGTGCGCGAGAGTTCGCCTTCCAGCGCGCGCTGATAGTTGATCTGCTCGCTGAACTGGCTGATACCAAACTTCTCTTGGTCCATCAGTTCGAAGCCTACCGCGCCGCCCTTTGGCAAGCCGGAAGAGGCCAGTTTCAGGCGAGTTTCATAGACTTTATCCGCCGGGATCAAGATGGCACCGCCGTTATCAGAGAACTGATAAGGGATGTTCATTTGGGTCAGCTGGGTGACGATGGCGCCACCGTCTTTGTCGTTCAGATTGCTGAACAGTACGCGATATGTCGGCGCTTTGGCCCACAGCGTCAGGACAACAACAATGGCCACTGCGGCGGCTGCGGCAATGGCCAGAGGGATTTTTGGATTCGCACGCAGGCGGTTGATAAACGCTGTCAATCCGCTTTCAGGGTTTTCTGCGCCAGCAATTGCAGAACTCATACCAGATCCCTATTCAGCTGTTGAACGTTGATGTTCGTGTTGTGTCGTGACAAAACAGACTCCCAAGTGCGCAATCCTGCTGATGTAAAACAGACAAGCGTGTCATTTTTTTAGCCCCTCTCCACAATAAGAGAAGAACCTGATTTTTCAGGTGAGCCATTATTTGCTGCTTTATGCAAAGTTAATGGCCCGATAAGCCATGGTTTTTGCGGTCAATTAGCGCGTTTAGGGAAATTCCTATGTGATAGGGTGTCGTTCCATGAAACACAAATCGGTTTCATCCCCCATTCAGAACCGTGCGAAAATTGAGGAATCTATGGCAATTCAAGGCATTGAGAGTGTTTTGCAGCAGTTGCAGGCCACCGCGCTGCAGGCAGGAATGAAGCAACCTGTCGAACCCCTACAGGAAGCCGGTTTCGCCAGCGAGATGAAAGCCGCGCTGGGCAAGATCAGCGAAACGCAAAACACCGCCAAATTGCAGGCGCAGAAATTCGAACTCGGCGTGCCGGGCGTAGGCTTAAATGACGTGATGGTCGATATGCAGAAATCATCAATTTCTCTGCAATTGGGCATTCAGGTGCGTAACAAGCTGGTGGCGGCGTATCAGGATGTGATGAACATGAGCGTCTGATTGCTCAGAAAGCTTTTTGCCCACATGCAGCGATGGCCTGTGGGCGGGGGCGAAAAAGGCGTGATGCTTACTCCGGCATCAACCCATTAAAATCTTCTTCATACAGTGCCTTACACTCGTCCATAAACTCTGGATAGCCAAGTTCAGAGGTTTGTACTTCGCGGCCGAGGCGGGCTTCCAGATCAGCGTGGAACCACTCAAACTCGCCGTGGAGAATGCCGGTAAACCCGGTGAGGATCACACACTGCTCTTGCGTTAACTTTTGCATTTCAATTCCTTGTTTCGTTTCAGGCTGACGGTAGCGGGCCATCGACAGGACATTCATTTCACAAATCTTCCATCAGCAGAGATCAACACTCCGCCCTCGGGTGGTCAGGGATGCCGTCATTATTACGGCCATGGCTATGCCATGCAATCACCCATTCTCAGTATAGGTCGACGGCGTCAATCTCAGGTTACGCAGCGGCTCGCGGTGCAAATCCACGACGGTCTGCGACACGGATTCCAGAAGACTTTCATTTTCAAGCGGCGGCACCGGAATTGTTCTATCCTCTTATTAATCAACCTGAAAATAAGGAAAAGCCAGATGAACGAGGACATTTTCGAACAAGCCCCATTGCCGATGCTGACCCGCTGGCAAGTTGGGGATAAGGTGAAACTGCTGACTTTTCCCGTGGGTGATGACTCGGCGAGCTACCAGTTGGATGTCGCCATTCGCCAAATCATCGATGGCGAGTTTGAAGGGGAAGTGATTAAAGCCGCGCCGGTAGGGCGCATTCCAGCCTCGGCAAAACGCCATTTCGAAGCCGGGACGGTAGTGGAGTTCCGCGCCGCGCATATTCAGGGCAATGCCGGGTGAGATTAAGCATTCCGACCCGCTAAAAACAAGAAACCCCGCGAAGGCGGGGTTTTTACTTCATTGAACGTCACTTCACAGCGCTGATGAGAGTAGAACTTAGCAGCCGCTGTGTTACATCATGGGCTTAACGTTGTTATCCAGTATCAAATCAGTCAGTTCATCCACGGGGATCTCAGGTCTTGCCCCACAGTAACCGACCAGATACCAATTGCCGTCAGCACATTTCTCTGGAGATACTTTATAACGCTCGTTTTGCACTGCAAAAATTGCTGAGTCAGACTGACGCTCTTCGAGCCGATTGTCTGCCCAGAAATAGAGTGAAAACTGATGACAACGGTCGACATGTTTCTGTCCATGCCGACTTCCTCCCAGAAGCAAATAATGGTATTCAGACATTATTACTCCTCCAAATAAGTGATTGATGATACAAGCACTTTCTCCCACACGGGAACGCTCAAATGAGGCGCTGCGAACAATGAATGAAATCGCGCAGCAAAAACAGGACATCAAGCAACCCGCCAATTACCTGCCTGAATGGCAGATAATTAGCTTGGTATAAATTATAGGGCAGGACTGAGAACACGACTTAAGCAAAAACTTAAATGTGATCGCTATCACAAAATGTTTTTGGCAGTAGAAGGGCGACAATTACTGTTCGAGCATTTTCTTATGTAGCTGCGAGGTCAGGACTTCAATCCGTTCGCTTAGCTGTTTAGTGATATTGGTCAGGTCAGTATTCTGTTTTAACAGCTCGAGCATCTGCTGAGTGTGCTGCGCCGCCATCTCCTGCCGCTGCTCATTGGCCTGAGCTAACTCTTCGCGATGCTGGGCATCGGCATCGGCATGGGCCTTATCGCGCTCCGCCTGGCGAGTTTGCGCCAGTAGGATCAGCGGCGCGGCATAGGCGGCCTGCAGGCTGAAGGCCAGATTGAGTAAGATAAACGGGTAAACGTCGAACTTCACTAGCCCGGTGACGTTGATGATGATCCACACGGCCACCACCAGAGTTTGTGCGCCTAAAAACAGCGGCGTGCCGAAGAACCGGGCGAAAGCTTCTGCTTTCAGCGCAAACCAGCCCTCGCCGAAGGTCGGAGCTAAATGGGAATGTTTACGGTGAAAACGGAAGGGGTCACGTTTTTTGGCTGGCGTATCTGAAGAGATGGGCTGCATAAATACTTCCTTTATGGGTGCTGAGTAGCGTGCTGATAAGAGTCACCTTAGGATGAAATGCCAGAAACCGATATCTTATTATTGTCACCCTTGCTGTTTGTTGACTGATTATTTATCTATCAGGAAGCTCGGCAACTTTTCCCGAACTATCTGATTGTTAGGTCGGATTTACTGCGCTACTTTTAACTCAGCAATCATGAAAAGGAGAGAAGCATGGGTTTTTGGAGAGTTTTGATTACGATTTTGGTACCGCCGCTGGGCGTGTTGATTGGTAACGGCCTTGGCTTGCAGTTCCTGCTGAACATTGTGCTGACACTGTGCGGCTATTTGCCAGGTTTGATCCACGCATTCTGGATCCAGACGCGTAAGTAATGAATTAAGGCGCTTTTTGCCTAAAAGTTCCTCAATTTCATAAGCCCGACCAATAGGTCGGGTTTTTTATTGCCTAAATATCACAAACATTTAACACGAAACGAAAAGACTCTTTATTGCCTCTCAGGCATCATGTCGCCTCTAAATTGAGCTTTATATTGATGTTTTTGTTAGCCGCCGCGTGCATTGGGCAGGGTATTCGGCTGCTCTTTTTAATTGAAATCATGCCTCTCTGTGAAATAAGGAACTTTCATGTCTAATCCATACGCCGAGATATTCCGGCGCCCAGGAACCAAAGGCTTTTCTGCCGCAGGCTTTATTGCTCGTCTGCCTCTGCCGATGACCACCATTGGCATTGTGGCGATGTTATCCCAAACCCATGGTGAATATTGGCTGGCCGGCGCGGTGTCTGCCACCTTTGCCATGGCCAATGCCTTTATCGCTCCACAGATTTCGCGCTGGGTGGATGTCAAAGGGCAGGCGAAAGTGCTGATCCCGATGGTGACCTTGGCCTTTTTGGCATTAATCGGTTTATGTCTGGCGGCGTGGCTCAATGCACCCAATGAAATGCTGTTTATACTGGCGTTAATCGCCGGCGTGATGCCGAGCATTGGCTCCATGGTGCGCGCGCGCTGGACTGAGATTTATCGCGGCAAGTCGCAGCTGCACGCGGCCTTTGCCTTTGAATCCGTGCTGGATGAGCTGGTGTATATGGCCGGGCCGGTGTTTGGCATCGGCCTGAGCATCGCGCTGTTCCCCGAGGCGGGCGTGCTGGCGGCGGCGACCTTCCTCGCCGTCGGGGCATTGCTGTTTGTGGTACAGAAATCCACTGAGCCAAAAGTGAATCCTATCAAGCAGAAGCGCACGCAGTCGGTAATGAAGCACGGCGCGATGTGGTACGTGGTGACGGTGTTTGTGGGTATCGGCATGATTTTTGGCACGGTGGAAGTGGCGGTCATTGCCTTCGCGCAGGATCTAGGTAACAAGGGCGCGGCGACCTATATCTTATCCACCTATGCTCTAGGTTCTTGCGGCATTGGGCTGGTATTCGGCGCCATCAAATTCAAAAAGCCGTTGGCGAATCGTCTGTTAATCGCAAGCGTGGTGGCGGTGCTGACTACCTTGCCTCTGCCTTTCGTCACGTCGCTGTGGATGATGACGCTGATGGTGTTTGTGGGCGGGGCGATCAGTTCTCCCACCTTCATTACCGGCATGACCCTGATCGAGCGTATCGTGCCCACCACGCAGATAACCGAGGGTATTACGTACGCCATGACCGGCGTGCTGATTGGCTTCTCCGCCGGATCGGCCGCGTCGGGCTGGACTATCGATAACTTCGGCGCTTCAAACGGATTCTGGATCGCGGTAGTGGGCGGCGGTGTGGCATTAGTCGCCATGCTGACGGGTTATCGCCTGCTGGCGGCCCTGTCGCAGCAGGGCGCGCAGGAAAATGACTTTCATCTGAGTCACGAGTAATAACACCCTTCCGGCAGAGAGCAATCTGCCGGAAGGGGCCTTGGCCTAAGCCTAATGGTGGCGCGTGCCTAAATCCCTGTCTCCATCCTCCCCTTCGAGCAAATGACTGAGTTCATCCACGCGACAAATTAGCCCATTTTCCACCTCATACAGCGCCACGACTTTCACTTTTAACCTCTGCCCATTGTGTTTGATGGCATCAACGATGTGTACGCTAGCCAGTGACTGGCCGCAGGCGATCACCTTTTCAAAAATGACGGTGGCGGATTGAAGCGTGGCCTTTAAGGTGCGGGCGTGCTCGACGAATAAGGCGTGATCTAACACTTTCCCATCGGCGAATTGCAGATACTCCGGGGCGAAATAGCGGCCCGTCTGCTCCGCCGTTTCAGCAGGATCAAACAGCGAATTGAAAATCTGGCCGAGAAATTGGCGTGCCTGAGTGTGTGTCATAGGATGTTCCTCGCGTTGGTTGCATTGACGAGGTTGACTATAGAGGGTTATTTTTGGCGTCATGACTGCTATCAGGCCAACTTATACGGTGATTACGCCATGATCTCAGAATCTGACATGGGGAACGGATTGCGCTGGACAGATTTCGTCGAGCCGCAAGGAAAAACCACGCCTGTACATCACCACGCTGACGGCCAGCTGCTGGGCACTCATCGGGGGTTGCTGAGTCTGGATTTTGAGCATAGCCAGCGGGCTATCCCTTCAAGCTACGCCGTCTGGGTGCCTTCTGGCTATCCTCACGGTATGCGTTCGCACGGCGCTTTTGACGGCTGGAGCCTCTACATCCGTGGAGATTTGACCCGCGAGCTGCCGCAAACGCCGAAAACCTTTCGTGTGGAAGGGTTACTGCGCGAAGCGTTAAAGCGCGTAAAAAGCTGGGGCGAAGAGAGTGTCCCGGAGCAGGCCAGAGGGGCATTGACGCAGGTCATTTTGGACGAAATCAGGACGTTGCCCGCAGCGGCGTTGGAACTGCCGATGCCCCAGGATCCGCGTTTAATGCGTCTTGTGCGGCGATTGCTGAGTGACGTGAGTGTGCAACTGCGGGAAGAGCAGTGGGCAGAGTATGCAGGATTATCTGTTCGGACGCTGGTGAGGCTATTCCCGGCGCAGACCGGTCTAACTTTTACCGCCTGGAGGCAGAGGGCCAGGATGATGCGGGCGATGGAGCTTTTAGCTCAGGGGATGGCGGTGCAGAACGTCGCGCTGGAGGTGGGTTACGACAACGCCAGCGCTTTTATCGCGGTGTTTCGTAGGCTGTCCGGCACGACGCCGGGTCACTATTTCTGAACAATTCAGTCGTTAGAACAGAGAAAACAGCACCACCACGGGCAAACTCATTGGCCACGTAAAACCGATCAGCGCCGAGGTTAACAGACGGATTTTGAACGTATCGCGGCTGACCAACAGGGTAAACACCGCTGCCAGCGCCAAACCACCCCAGTAAATTGTTTTAATGACTTCCCACCACACGTGCACGACATACCCCTAATACAGCCAAAATAGATAAAGCAGGGCATATTCTAGGGCGTTAACATTTGGTAATCAAATAATGTGTGTTTTAGGTCACATTTTTACAGAGTTTACATCTGCACATGAGATTTACGCGTTGAAATAACAGGGCGTTAACCTTCCGCCCTGAAAGCTTACAGCGAGCGCAGGTGGCCGCGGATCGAGGTGGGCGCAAAGCCAAAGCGTTTGCGAAAACGTTCGGCAAAGCGTGAGCTGCTTTCGTAGCCAACCTGATGGGCAATGTGGGAAATGGCTAAATCCGTGCATTGCAGCAGGCGCAGGGCGTGGGTCATGCGCACATCTATCATCAAATTACGCAGCACGCTGTTCTCTGTCGCCAGCCTGCGGCGCAGCATCACTTCATTCATCATCAATTTTTCAGCCACTTCGGCAGCCGTAAATGACTTGTGCAGATTGTTGACCAGTAAATCGCGAACTTGCTGAGTGATGCTTTCACTATGCTGCCTCGAGTAGCTGATCCCCAGATGAGACAGCCACAGCAGTTGCTCAATCATGCGATGGCGGGCAATGGTCGGCGGCAGGCTCTTGTGCCACATCATCGAATGGTGGGTATCAGTAAACGATTGCCTAAAGGCCGGCGGAATGTGCGGGATGACGCGAATGTCTTCGACCGTGGTCAGTACGCCTTCAAATGGCGAGACGTAGAGGCGGGAATCGCAAAAAAGCGAGCTGTCCCACGCCATAATCGCGCAGCTGAAAATGCCCTCATCAGAGGGAACATTGGTAATGCTCAGCGAGTGGCCGCTATTGACCGCCAGCATCTCGCCACTTTGAATGCGGCTTTCTTGCATGCCGTGGCGCAGTGTGGAATGCCCCTGCAGGATTAATATGAGTTCGGGTTTATCGACGAAAATATCGCTGGTAAGCAGCTCACTGTGCTGAATAAGCAGTGAGGATGTACCAATCCCTGGAGATACTTTTATTTTACGAACCATCGCGATTTTGCCCGAAGCCGCACGTCATATTGCCGACGTTGTTCCAGAGTTTAATTACCCTTGAACAGTTGCCGATATTTTCGTCGGTGAAAACGATATTAGTGAGGGCGACAGAGAAAAGACACCGGGTAAGGGCGGCTTATTCTCTGTCTCTGAAGCCTTTAATATACACAAGAAGCTAAGAAAGTGGCTAGCAATGGTATTAGGGAAACTATTATTGATCGCGCATAGCGATTGCTCTGTCGGTAAAACGCCCATAGGTCGAATTGACCTCCTGCTGTTTTACGGACTGGCCAATAAGCTCAGCCAGCTGATCCATTCGTGCCTGCAATAGCGTTTTAATCTGAGTTTCATTATCCAGAATACGTCGCAGACTCTGACGAATAATATTCTGGATATTTAATGAGGTCTCTTCTGACAGCGGCAGTGTAGTGGTTGCCTCTACCGCCTTCAGGTAACTGACTTCAAGTTCTACCAATTCATCCCACTTTTCGTCTTTCGCCAGCAGCAACATTTGTTCGCTTAGCGTCAGGATCATCTGATACTCATTAACCAGGTACTGATGTCGATCCATTATATTGGTCCTGCGAGGGGTGATAGTTAGGGCCGATTTGCCGCCAGGCATCGGCTATATTTTCCAGCAATGCCATAACTTCAGTAATAGCCTGCTGATCGTTATGCAAATTGGCATGAATTAAACGGCGAACCATGTAGGAATAGAGCGCCTCCAGATTATCAACTAATTCTGGATCGCCTTTCTCACGGCTTAAGCCAGCAATGAGTCCGTTATCGATAATATTAATGGCCTTCGACAGCGCATTGCCTTTCCCTGGAATATCCCCCTGCTGGATAAGAATACCGGCGCGGATAAGGGCGCTGCGCGCCCCGTCAAATAACATCACCACCAGCTGATGGGGTGATGCACTCATTACCGCACTTTCCAGACCGACTTGCGCATAGGCTTTAGCGCCGGAGTTCTTGTACATAATCAGTCCTTATTGACTTCCACTCATCGCGGCAAATTGCTGCGTTAAGTAGCTACCGGTGTTGGTTAATTTGTTAACCAGTACGGATAGGTTAGTAAATTGGTTTTTGTAGTTAGTCAGATTGAGCGTGATGCTGGCTTGGGTCTTGGTCATCTGATCTGACAGGTTTTTCAGCGATTTATTGATACCGTCTTCAGCGGCTTGCACTGTGCCGTTGGTTGGGTCGAGCATCTTGGTCAGCATGTTGGTCGCTTGCGTACCGAAACCGGTAGTTTTGCCGTCGCCCGCGAAGAACTGCACCACGCTGCCCGGCTTTTTAGTGATCGCGTTGTTTAATTTGGTGCTGTCTACCGTCAATTTGCCATTGACGTCTTGGGTGATACCCATGCTGGCTAAGGTTGAGAAGTCAGTATTTGGCTGGGAAGACGCAATACTGCCGCGCAGCTGGGTAGAAATAGTACGCACGGTGCCGTCGCCGAACAGGGCGCCGTTGCTGGCGTTTTGGCTATCAGCCCCTTTATCAACCGCGGTGTAAGCAGTCTGGCTGGCGATAGTGGTTTGCAATGAGTTATAGGCATCAACGTAGTTTTGAATCGCCTTGGTCATCGCGCTAGGATCTTGCGTCAGCGTTAAGGTCTCAGGGCCAGAACTGTTGGCGTTGGCGCTGGTCAGCGATTTTAAGGTCAGCGTCACGCCATCCAGCGCGTCGGAAATCACGTTGCTGCTACGGGTGATTTCAACATTATTATTGATAGTGAATTTGGCGTCTTGCGCTGCCGTGGTGACTTTCATGCCGTTGGTGCTGGAAGAGGGGTTGTAACCCACTACGCTGTTCAGCGCGTCATCACCAGATACGCTGACGGTCATGGCATTCGCTACGCCGGTATCATTTGCGGTGATAGACAAATAATAGGTGTTGTCGTTCGCTTTAATCACGCTGGCCGTGACGCCGGCCTGCTTGGCGTTGATGGCATCGCGCATACCGTTCAGGCTGGTTTGATCATCCGTCAGCGGAATAGTGACCGGATCTTTGCCCGTCTGCGCAATAGTGATAGAGCGGTTAGCTGCGCCCGTGGTGCCTAACGCGGCTTTTGGGTCAGACTTTGAAGCCGACAGCAGAGACTGCGCCTGCGCCAACTGCGTGACATTGATTTGGTATGAGCCTGCCGGAGCAGAAGCATTTGGCGTCAACGCTGCGCTAAAAGAGGTATTGGTGCTGGTAACAGAAGTGCCCGCGATTTGGCTGGCGTTTTGCAGCGCGGTGGCGGCAGTCTTCAGCTTATCCAATGATGTTTGCAAAATACTGAAAGAGGTCAGCTTCGCTTTATAAGAAGTTTGTTGATTGGTCAGCGGTGTTAGACGGTCATTTTCAGCTTTGGTCAGTGAATCCATCAAGCTGTTAAGGTCAAGACTGGTACCTGCACCGAGAGAACTTACACTAGCCATTATTTATATTCCTTAGAGAGAAGGGTGTTACCAGTGTTATCGGCAAGGATGGCACGAAGTTTATACCCGGCTGGATAAATTTTATGGCAAGAATAACCGCGCATATTAGGGGCAATTTGCGCCATTATTTGCAGGTGCAATAAAGGAAAGAATTTGCTTTCGGGGATTATTTTATAATTTTTTTAAATTCTGACTAAAGGTTCTGGGTGTAGCGCCGATACAAGTTTGGACGGTGATAAAGCCGTAGGCCGAAAGCCTAAACCTAAATAACAGAATTTAAGGAAATCATACTATGGCGGTAATCAACACTAACAGCTTGTCCCTGATGACTCAGAACAACCTGAACAAATCTCAAGCATCCCTGGGCACCGCCATTGAGCGTCTGTCTTCAGGTCTGCGTATCAACAGCGCAAAAGACGATGCAGCGGGCCAGGCGATTGCCAACCGCTTCACTTCTAACATCAATGGCCTGACCGTTGCTTCCCGTAACGCAAACGACGGTATCTCTCTGTCACAGACCGCTGAAGGCGCACTGAGCGAAATCAACAACAACTTGCAACGTGTTCGTGACCTGACCGTTCAAGCGCAGAACAGCTCTAACTCCGCATCTGACATCGACTCCATCCAGTCTGAAGTTAACCAGCGTATGGAAGAGATCAACCGCGTAACTAAGCAAACTGACTTCAACGGCATCAAAGTTCTGGACAACCGTACTGCGGCGACCAACAACTATGATTTCCAGGTGGGTTCTAAAGATGGCGAGCAAATCAGCATCGGTATCGGTTCAAGCGCTGGCTGGAACCTGGCTGCTTCTAACGGTGACGGCACTTCAAGCGACAACATCAACACCTATGCTCCTACTACTTTGACAGCTCTGAAAACAGCTCAAACTGCAGCGACTACATCTAACACTGCTTACTTAGCTGCTAAAGCAATTTCTGACGCAGATCCAACTGATACGACTAAAGCAGGTAACACAGCAACTGCTAAAACTGACTTGGATGCTAAAAACACCGCAGTAACTTCAGCATTGAAAACTTCAACTGATGCTAAAGAAGCAGTAAACGGCAACGCGCGTACTGTTGCTGCAGAAGGCTTCGACGTTCTGAAAGGCACTGTTGATAAAACTGGTAAAGCTGCAGGCTCAAGCCCACTGGCTGACATCGATGCTGCTCTGAAAGCGGTTGATACTCAACGTTCAGCTCTGGGTGCTTCTCAGAACCGTTTCGAATCTACCATCACTAACCTGAGCAGCACTGTTGATAACCTGACTTCAGCTCGTAGCCGTATTCAGGATGCTGACTACTCTACCGAAGTTTCCAACATGAGCCGTGCGCAGATCCTGCAACAGGCTGGTACTTCAGTACTGTCTAAAGCTAACCAGGTTCCTCAGTCAGTGTTGTCTCTGCTGCAAGGCTAATAGCTTCTCAGTTTTAACCCTTATAAAGGCGGCCATTTGGCCGCCTTTTTCTTTGATTGAATGCCGAACTAACAGGGCATACTGCTGGCTGGTTATTGGAGGTATAACGCAATGAAAGAGATTCTGGTGAGCCAACCTGAGTATGTGCAGAACTTCAGCTGTATTGGGTCCGCATGCGAAGATCACTGCTGTAAACAATGGAATATCACACTGGATAAGAGTACCTATAAAAAATATCTAAAAAGTGAAATTCCCGGCGTTAAAAATATTGCGGTTGAAAGCATTATCAAGACTAAAAAAAGCCACAGTAATTGGGCGCTGGTTAAGCTCAATGGGGAGGGTAACTGTTCATACTTAGAGTCCGATAATCTATGCAAAATCCATAAAACTATGGGGCCGGAAGCGCTGAGTGATACCTGTTCTGACTACCCGCGACAATATGTATTATATAAAAAAGAGCGTATTGAGAGTCTCAGCCTCTCTTGCCCGGAAGCAACGCGCAAGGTGCTGCTCAATGACACCGCACTCAATATTAATAATCACTCTGTGGCGCAGACTAATTTCAATGCTAGAGCTGATATAAGCGTTGAAGGTAAAATTATTAATTTATTCTGTGCCAATCTCATGATGTCCAACCAGAATAAAGTCGAGCATAATCTCTATGCTATGGCGTGTTTCCTGCTTTACGCGGAGAAACTAACGGGGTCGCTAGATCACAAATTCTCCAGTATGGAGCAGGTTTACACAGCACTCGCTCAGCAATTGTCCAATGGCGAAATTTCGCAATCTATTGCGAAAATCAATGGTGAACCTTTACTAGAACTTGCTCTGTTTAGTGGAATACATGGCGCGATTCAAACGAACCCTCATACACGTGGAAGAGGGACGTTGTACCAATATACTGAGAGACTCAACCAGCATTTTGTAGGCACTTTCACTCAGTTAGCGCTTGAAGAAAATCTGAGCGCACTCAAACAAAGTTGGGACAATATTGTTCTGCCATGGCTGAACGAGCGTCCGTATATTCTGCGCAATTACTTCCAGTATCGGCTTTACCATGACCGTTTTGCTATCGATAAATCGGTGCCCATTCTTAAGCAGTTCTACTTGCTGGTGGTGGACTATTTCTACGTAAAATCCTTGTTATCGGCCTATGCTCTTGAGAAGGGGCAAATCGATGAGAAGACGCTTGTCGAGGTCATGTATAGCTACCATTCTTATCGCCAGCATAGTGATACGACTAAAGCGGAATTCATGGCAGGCATCGACAGCGTCAAACGCAATGACGATCTTTCCGTCCTCCAGCTTCTGGTTTAACCCGCATTTGCGGGTTTTTTCGTTTTTCTTCATCACTTATTCACTTTTACTTACTTTTTTACTGTAATCTGCGCGGCGCATTCACTGATATAGTCACTGTGCGTTATTTGTACAGGTGCGCCGACATAATCCAAATAGCCGCGCTTTTCAGTCCTTATTCTGGCGATTGGAAAAAGCGGGCATACGCATAATAGTACAGACCCTCAATTTGCCAGGTTACGACAGTGAGCGATCTGTATACCGCCAGCGGCGTGATAGACAAAAATTCTTTGTGGCAGCGCTATGTTCCTCTAGTGCGCCATGAAGCCCTGCGTTTGCAGGTTAGGCTTCCCGCCAGCGTAGAGCTGGACGACCTGCTGCAAGCGGGGGGCATTGGGTTATTGAATGCGGTTGAACGCTTTGATGCCATGCAGGGCACGGCCTTTACAACCTATGCAGTGCAGCGCATTCGCGGCGCGATGCTCGATGAGCTTCGCAGTCGTGACTGGGTTCCGCGCAGCGTGCGGCGTAATGCGCGTGAAGTGTCTCAGGCTATGCATCATGCCGAGCAACGGCTAGGACGCCCACCGAGCGAAGGCGAAGTGGCACAGGCGTTAGATATTCCCATTGAGGAATACCGCCAGATATTGATGGATACCAATAGCAGCCAGTTGTTCTCTTATGACGAATGGCGCGAAGAACACGGCGATACCGCCGAAGCGTTAATGGAAGGGCACGAAGAGGCCAACCCATTGCACCATTTGCTGGAGGGTAATTTACGCCAGCGGGTAATGGACGCCATTGACGCACTGCCAGAACGGGAAAAAATGGTTCTGACACTTTACTACCAGGAAGAGTTGAATTTAAAAGAGATCGGGGCAGTACTGGACGTCGGGGAATCCCGCGTTAGCCAGCTACATAGCCAAGCGATCAAGCGTTTACGCGCTCGCTTGGCAAATGACCATTGATCCGCTTTTTCCTGGCCGGTTTTACATTTGATCATCCTTCACCAGGAATAAGTTTATGCCAGCCGGACTCAAAACGCGGCCGTTAAGCCGTTACTTAAAAGACTTTAAACATAGCCAGACTCAATGTTCACAATGTGGCAAGGAGCTGGATCGCATGGCGTTGGTGTTTCGCGGCCAGATCATCAATAAAGAGGCCATCGCCAAGATGGACCAGCCTATTGATGACGAAGTCTGGAACAACCTGTCGCAAGAACTGACCGCACTATGCCGCTTTTGCAGCGAAATTAGCTGTAACAGCCATTGGTCTTACTTCGACATCATGGCGTTCAAACAATATCTGTTCGAACAAACCGAGATGAACCACAGCACGGTGCGTGAATACGTTGTCCGATTGCGTCGTTTGGATGAGATTCTGGTTGCCCAGAACTATCCGCATGAGCGCACCAAGGGTGATAGCATTCACGAGCGTATTATCAATGACTTGCCGGTGGCAGCTCATGATAACTACCGTATCGCGCTGCGTAAGTATGACCAGTATTTGGCGTGGCAAAAATCAGCCTAATCGGCAGATTCGTTGCTTACATCATGCGAAATATAAGAAGCAGGCTCCCCCGGGAGCCTGTTTTTTTTGCCTGACATCTGTCATCGCTTGTATAAATTCGCTATATAATTTATTGATATCAACCTGAACATCTTATCTCGATCTGACTTTATACATCATAACGATAGCGGCTTTCGCAAGCGCTTCAGGGGAACACTGTGCCTGCTCAAATTTCATTGCTTAAAAATCGGCTGGAAGCCTTCTCGCGCGTGGACTTGTTGGGTAGCGTCACGCCGCTCGAAAGACTTAACCGTCTTTCCGACTATTTTGGTCGCCCGATCTACATTAAACGTGACGACGTCACGCCGTTGGCGCTCGGTGGTAACAAACTGAGAAAGCTCGAGTTTCTGGCCGCCGCCGCGTTGGAAGAGGGGGCCGATACCCTGATCACCGCCGGGGCCATTCAATCTAACCACGTGCGCCAAACCGCCGCCGTCGCCGCCAAGCTGGGCTTGAAATGCGTCGCGCTGCTGGAGAACCCGATTGGCACCACGCAGGCTAACTACCTGACTAACGGCAACCGTCTGTTGCTGGACTTGTTTAATGCTGAAGTAGTGATGTGCGACGCGCTGTATGACCCGATGAGCCAGTTAACCGAAGAAGCCGAAAAGCTCGAAGCACAGGGTTTCCGCCCCTATATCGTGCCGGTGGGCGGCTCTAACGCGTTGGGCGCTTTGGGCTACGTGCAGTGCGCGCTGGAGATTGCCGAGCAGAGCGCGTCCAGCTTTGTTGATTTCAGCGCCATCGTCGTGGCATCGGGCAGTGCGGGAACCCATGCCGGGCTTGCCGTTGCATTAAAGCATTTGATGCCGGAAACCAAGCTGATTGGCGTGACGGTGTCACGGACTGCCGAGGCTCAGCGCCCGAAGGTTGAAGCTATTGCTCGCGATGTCGCCAAAAGATTGCAGTTCGACGAGGCTTTGCCAGAGATCCACCTGTGGGATAGCTATTTCGGCCCGCGCTACGGTGAGCCGAGCGAAGAGGGGTTAGCCGCCATCAAACTCCTCGCTGAGAAGGAAGCCATGTTGCTGGATCCGGTTTATACCGGCAAGGCGATGGCCGGGCTGATTGACGGTCTGGAACGCGGGCTTTTCCCCGGATCCGACCCGATTCTGTTCATCCATACTGGCGGCGCACCGGCGCTGTTTGCCTATCATCCTCAGGTTTAAAACTGTCCTAACTGGCTGATATTTATTGCAAGCGGGGGCGGCAATGGCATTGATAGGCCTAGCCTTTTGCCGCGCTTATGCTTGCTGGCTCCTACTTATGCATTTCTGCACTAAGATTAGAGGATTATATTCCTGATAATCTTTTCAACCGATGCTAACGTGCGCCACTAACAAAATAATTAATTCATGAGGTGAATATGGGTTTCTCAACACTGCGTCGTCGTTTACTTCTGGGTGCGGTCGCTGTCACGTTGACCAGCGGCATGGTTACAAGCAGCTTCGCGGCTGACGAAGGCCTGCTGGCTAAAGTCAAAGAGCGCGGCTCGCTGATTGTCGGCCTTGAGGGAACTTACCCGCCATTTAGTTTCCAGGGTGAAGACGGCAAACTGACCGGCTTCGAAGTCGAATTCGCACAATCTCTGGCCCAGCACATGGGGGTTAAAGCCAAGCTGCAACCGACCAAATGGGACGGCATGCTGGCCTCGCTGGAATCTAAGCGTATTGACGTCGTTATCAATCAGGTGACTATCTCTCCCGAGCGCCAGAAAAAATATGACTTCTCCACCCCGTATACCGTTTCGGGTATTCAGGTGCTGACTAAGAAGGGCAACGAAGACAACTTCGCCACGCCTGACACGCTGAAAGGCAAAAAAGTTGGCGTTGGTTTGGGCAGTAACTACGAGCAGTGGCTGCGCGCTAACGAGCCGGGCGTGGACATCCGTACCTATGATGATGACCCGACTAAATACCAAGACCTGCGCGTAGGCCGTATCGACGCGATTCTGGTTGACCGTCTGGCAGCATTGGATCTGGTGAAGAAAACCGGCGACACCTTAGCGGTTGCGGGTAAACCTTTTGCTCGTCAGGAATCTGGCGTGGCGCTGCGTAAGAACAACCCAGAGCTGCTGGCTGCGATTGATAAAGCCATTGCTGATATGCAGAAAGATGGCTCACTGGCCAAAATCTCCGATAAGTGGTTTGGTGCTGACGTAACTAAGTAATGTCGGCCAACGCTGGGGCTGTCTCTGCGCGACTAAGCGTGATTCAGCCCCAACGCTTTTGAGCTTAGAACTACGCTGAAGATGTAAAAAGACCTAAGGGTTATAGATGCAACAAAGTATTCAACTGGTGCTGGATTCAGCACCATTTTTATTGAAAGGTACGCTGTTCACGCTGCAACTCAGTTTGGGCGGGATGGTGTTCGGTCTGCTGTTGGGCTTTATCCTCGCGCTGATGCGCCTGTCCAAGTTCTGGCCGCTGTCATGGCTGTCGCGATTCTACGTGTCTATTTTCCGTGGAACGCCGCTGATTGCCCAACTGTTTATGATCTACTACGGCCTGCCGCAGTTCGGCATTGAGCTGGATCCTATTCCTTCCGCGATGATTGGTTTGTCGCTCAATACCGCTGCCTACACCTCCGAAACCCTGCGCGCCGCGATTTCGTCGATTGAAAAGGGCCAGTGGGAAGCCGCCGCCAGCATCGGCATGAGCTCATGGCAGACCATGCGCCGCGTGATCTTGCCGCAGGCCGCCCGCACCGCGTTGCCGCCGCTGGGTAACAGCTTTATCGGACTAGTGAAAGATACATCCCTTGCCGCGACCATTCAGGTGCCAGAGCTGTTCCGCCAGGCGCAGTTGGTAACGTCGCGCACGCTGGAAGTGTTCACCATGTATCTGGCCGCCTCGTTGATTTACTGGGTATTGGCCACCGTATTGTCCTTCCTGCAAAATCGTCTGGAAGACCGCGTTAACCGTCAAGACAGGGAGCAGCCATGAGCACTATTGACGTTAAACAGCTGACCAAGAAATTCAACGGTCAGACGGTACTGCACGGTATCGATTTACAGGTAAATTCTGGTGAAGTGGTCGCCATTATCGGCCCAAGCGGATCGGGTAAAACCACCTTGCTGCGCAGCATTAATCTGTTGGAAGAGCCAAATTCCGGCACCATTAAGGTCGGTAATATTGAGATCGACGGCAGCCGCTCTATCAGTAAGCAGAAAGAGAATGTGCGTAAACTGCGCCAACAGGTGGGTTTTGTATTCCAGAACTTCAACCTGTTCCCGCATCGTTCGGTTCTCGACAATATTATTGAAGGTCCGGTCATCGTGAAGGGCGAGTCGCGCGAGAAAGCCGTCGCCTATGCCCGCCAGTTGCTGGAGAAAGTAGGGCTAAGCGGCAAAGAGGACGCCTATCCGCGCCGTCTCTCCGGCGGCCAGCAGCAGCGCGTAGCCATCGCTCGCGCACTGGCCATGAACCCGGAAGTGATTTTGTTCGATGAACCGACATCCGCGCTCGACCCCGAGCTGGTGGGTGAAGTGCTCAACACCATCCGCGCCTTGGCGCAGGAGCACCGCACCATGGTGATCGTCACCCACGAGATGAGCTTCGCCCGCGACGTCGCCGACCGCGCGATTTTCATGGATCAAGGGAAGATCGTCGAGCAAGGCCCCGCCAAAGAGCTGTTCTCGAACCCTCAGCATGCGCGTACAAAACAGTTTCTTGAGAAGTTTTTAACTCGCTAGTTAAAAAGGTTTGGGCGGCTGCCCAAACCTGCAACTTCAACTTCAACTTCAACTTCAACTTCAACTTCAACTTCAACTTCAACTTCAACTTCAACTTCAACTTCAACTTCAACTTCAACTTCAACTTCAACTTCAACTTCAACTTCAACTTCAACTTCAAAACCGTGGGCCACGGCCCACGACCTTGATCTTAAAGATTTAAAGCGGGTTTTGGGCAGCCAGCCCTGCGCTGCCCCTGACTATCAGCCAATAGTCATCAAACTCGCATTACCCCCGGCCGCTGCGGTATTCACACTCAGTGAACGCTCGATCAACAGGCGTTCCAGCAGGATGTTGTCCTCACCGCGTGCAAAACCTTGAACCGACACAATAGCACCCGCGCGCTTAGCGATGGTCTGGCAAAGCTCGCGCAGCTGATCGGCGTCGCCGTGGTAGATAACCGCGTCGAATTCCGGCGCTTCGGTCTGCCACTCTTTAGCGAAATCAACGCGTTCTTGAACCGCTTTTGGCAGCTGTTTGAACAGGTCGCGCTGTAAAGGGGCATCAGGCCACAGGATGCGACAGCCGGTGGCGGTGACGGCAGAGAGCTGGATCAGCGCGTCTTGCTGATTATCCGCCAGCGCCAGTACGCGCTCACGCGGTAGCAGGGCGTAGGTGTTGCGTTCACCCGTTGGGCCCGGCAGAGTGCGGACGGTGCCGCCCTGAGCCGACAGAGCGAAGCGTTCAGCCAGCGCGGCCAGTGAGTCATCCTTCTGCTCAACGGCCCACTGTTGCAGCGCACGGTGCGGCGCTAGCAGGGCTTCGCGCAGGGAGACATCCAATGGCAGCGACTTATCCTGTACGCTCAGGGTTTGCGCCACGGCTTCTTGTGGACGGCTGCACAGCAGGCGATACAAGTACATAGGGCCACCGGCTTTCGGGCCAGTGCCGGACAGACCTTCACCGCCGAATGGCTGCACGCCAACCACGGCGCCAACCATATTGCGGTTCACATACAGGTTGCCGACGTTGGCTTTCGACGTCACGCGGTTAATGGTTTCATCGATACGGGTGTGGATCCCGAGCGTCAGGCCATAACCCGCGGCGTTGATTTGGTCGACCAACTTATCCAAGTCTTGACGGGCATAGCGCACCACGTGCAGCACTGGCCCAAAGATCTCTTTCTTCAGTTCGCCAAAGCTCTCCAGCTCAATCAGAGTTGGCTGGATAAAGGTGCCGCGTGACCACTCTTGCTGATCTTCACCTTGCTGCTGGGCGGCTTGATACACGGCGCGGCCTTTAGCGCGCATGGCGTCAATGTGCTTCTCAATGCCCGCTTTGGCTTCCTGATCAATCACCGGACCGATGTCGGTGGACAGGCGCTCAGGGTTGCCCATGCGGCACTCGGCCATCGCGCCGCGCAGCATTTGCAGGGTGTGCTCTGCCACGTCGTCCTGAATACAGAGCACGCGTAGCGCAGAGCAGCGCTGGCCCGCGCTGTCGAAGGCGGAAGCAACCACGTCGGTGACTACCTGCTCAGTTAAGGCAGAGGAGTCAACAATCATCGCGTTCAGGCCGCCGGTTTCAGCAATCAGCGGAACAGGGCGGCCCTGCGGATCCAGACGCCCGGCGATGCTGCGCTGGAGGATGCCAGCCACGTCGGTGGAGCCGGTAAACAGCACGCCGCGCACGCGTTCGTCATTCACCAGTTGAGCGCCGACGGTTTCGCCTTTACCCGGTAACAGTTGCAGCACCCCTGCCGGAACCCCGGCTTCGTGCAGAATGCGCACGGCCTGAGCGGCAATCAGCGGCGTCTGCTCGGCAGGTTTAGCCAGCACGCTGTTACCCGCGGCGAGGGCGGCGGCAATCTGGCCGCTGAAAATCGCCAGCGGGAAGTTCCACGGGCTGATACACACTACGGTGCCCAGCGGGCGGTGGGTATTGTTATCAAACTGCTCGCGAATTTGACCCGCATAGTAGTGCAGGAAGTCGACCGCCTCGCGCACTTCGGCAATGGCGTTATTAAAGGTCTTTCCGGCTTCGCGTACTAGCACGCCAAGCAGGCTTTGCAGCTCGCCTTCCATCAATTCTGCGGCACGTTGCAAGATTGCAGCGCGCTCTTCGGGAGGTGTCGCAAACCAGATAGGGCCAGCGGCGGCAGCGGCGTCCAGTGCGCGGCTGACTTCACCCTCGGTGGCTTCGCGAACTTGGCCCACGACGTCAGTCGGTTCAGCTGGGTTAATCACATCCATAAATTGGCCTTCATCTAACTCGGCATCGATCATTGGCTGTGCGGTGATTGGCTGGGATGCGCCGCTGAGCAGGGCGCTGGACAGGGAGGCCAGACGATGCTCGTTGGACATATCCAAACCGGACGAGTTGACGCGTTTTTCACCATATAAGTGACGCGGTAACGCAATGCGCGGATGCGGCAGGCCAACCTGACCTTCACTGGCAGCCAGCGTTTCTACGGCTTTCACCGGATCTGCGACCAGCTCGTCTAACGGCAAGGTGGCGTCGGCAATGCGGTTAACGAAGGAGGTGTTAGCCCCGTTTTCCAGCAGGCGACGCACCAGATAGGCCAACAGGGTTTCGTGAGTACCGACCGGGGCATAAATGCGGCACGGGCGGTTGAGTTTTCCATCGGCAATTTTGCCCACCACCTGCTCGTACAGCGGCTCACCCATGCCGTGCAGGCACTGGAATTCATACTGGCCGGGATAGTAGTTGTTGCCCGCCAGTTGGTAAATCGCCGCCAGCGTATGGGCGTTATGGGTAGCGAACTGCGGGTAAATCAGGTTTGGCACCGCCAGCAGTTTGCGGGCGCAGGCCAGATATGAGACGTCGGTATAGACTTTGCGGGTATAAACCGGATACCCCTCAAGGCCGTCAACCTGCGCGCGTTTGATTTCGCTGTCCCAATAGGCGCCTTTAACCAGACGGATCATCAGGCGACGGCGGCTACGCTGGGCCAGATTGGTCAGGTAATCAATCACCATCGGGCAGCGTTTTTGGTAAGCCTGAATAACGAAGCCGATACCGTTCCAACCCGCCAGCTCTGGCTCGAAGCAGAGTTTTTCCAGCAGGTCGAGGGAGATTTCCAGACGGTCAGCCTCTTCGGCGTCGATATTGATGCCGACATCGTACTGGCGGGCCAACAGAGTCAGTGACAGCAGGCGCGGGTAGAGTTCGTCCATCACGCGCTCATACTGGGCGCGGCTGTAGCGCGGGTGCAGGGCGGAGAGCTTGATGGAAATGCCCGGGCCTTCATAAATACCGCGACCGTTGGAGGCTTTGCCAATGGCGTGAATCGCCTGCTGGTAAGAGAGCAGGTAAGCCTGCGCGTCTTTTTCGGTCAGGGCCGCTTCGCCCAGCATGTCGTAAGAGTAGCGGAAGCCTTTCTCTTCGTGCTTGCGCGCGTTGGCGAGGGCTTCGGCGATGGTTTCGCCGGTGACGAACTGCTCGCCCATCAGGCGCATCGCCATATCCACGCCTTTGCGGATCAGCGGCTCGCCGCTTTTACCGATAATACGGTTCAGCGAGCGGGAGAGGTTGGCTTCATTGTGGGTTGCCACCAGTTTACCGGTGAATAACAGACCCCAGGTCGCGGCGTTGACGAACAGCGACGGGCTGCGGCCAAGGTGCGAATGCCAGTTACCGGTGCTGATTTTGTCGCGGATCAGCGCGTCACGGGTCGGTTTATCAGGAATACGCAGCAAAGCTTCGGCCAGACACATCAGCGCCACGCCTTCCTGCGAGGAGAGCGAGAACTCCTGCAACAGGCTCTGTACCATACCGGCACGGCCATTGGCGCTTTTCTGGTTACGCAGTTTGTTGGCGAGGTCATAAGCCAGTTTGTGCGCGGCCTGCGCCATATCCGCTGGCAGGCGAGCCTGCTCGAGCAGCATAGAGACGGCTTCTGGCTCTGGGCGGCGGTAGGCAGCGGTGATAGCCGAACGGCTAACCGACTGCGGCAAAATCTGCTCTGCAAAATCGAGGAATGGCTGATGGGTTTCCAACAGGCTCAGGGCCGGTTGTTCTTCATGATCGCTCATGCCCGCCGCATTTAAGGCAGGGATTTCCGGCAGAGTATCACCATTTTCCAGGCGTTCCAGATAGGAATAAATAGCCTGCTTAATCAACCAGTGCGGCGTGCGATCGATACCCTGCGCGGCCACTTTCAAACGGTCACGCGTCACTTCGTCCAGCTTCACGCCCATTGTCGTCATTCCCATCTTTCACTCCATAAGTCAGCCTGATAGGGCAATCGTTGATGTTTTCTGAGCAGCAATATCTTCTATGTTGCAACTTTGTGCAACCCTGTTAATTGCATGATGTGCAGCAATGCTAAATCTGGCTCAATTATTAACATTTTTAGCTGTGACGGGGATCGCTAAAGGCTTTGGTTAATGGGAGTTGTGGGCGGTACAACTACCCGTAATGTAAGGTGCAACCCGCAATCATAATTAATGTGATAGGGGATCTGTTTCATGTGACTGGCATGTTAAAAATCTTGTAATTGCGGTTTATGTCGATAACTATCCTGCCGGATTGGATTTATACGCTGATATTTTTCACTAATAAAACGGCCCACAGAGGCATATCAGCAGACAGGGGTTTTTACAGATTGAAAATTACAAGTGGAGAACTTGCATGACAATGAATACACCTATGGCGGTGACGTTTTGCGTTTATATCTTCGGAATGATTCTGATTGGGCTGATCGCCTATCTGCGCACTAAGAATTTCGATGACTATATTCTCGGCGGCCGCAGTCTGGGCAGCGTGGTGACAGCGTTATCAGCCGGGGCCTCGGACATGAGTGGCTGGCTGCTGATGGGCCTGCCGGGCGCGATTTTTATCTCTGGAATTTCAGAAAGTTGGATTGCCATCGGCCTGACGATCGGCGCTTATCTCAACTGGAAGCTGGTGGCGGGGCGCCTGCGGGTGCACACCGAAGCCAACAACAACGCGCTTACCTTGCCGGACTACTTCACCCACCGTTTTGAAGATTCCAGCAAGTTACTGCGCATCATCTCAGCCATCGTAATTTTGGTATTTTTCACTATTTATTGCGCTTCTGGCATCGTGGCCGGTGCGCGCCTGTTTGAAAGCACCTTCGGCATGACTTACGCCAACGCGCTGTGGGCTGGGGCGGCGGCTACCATCATTTACACCTTTATTGGCGGGTTCCTGGCGGTTAGCTGGACCGACACCGTACAGGCCAGCCTGATGATATTCGCGCTGATCCTCACGCCGATTATCGTCATTCTGGCGGTTGGCGGGATTGATACTTCGATGATGGTGATCAACGCCAAAAACCCAGAATACACGGATATGTTCAAAGGCATGAATCTGGTGGCGATCCTGTCGCTGCTGGGCTGGGGGCTGGGCTACTTTGGGCAGCCGCACATTCTGGCGCGCTTCATGGCCGCTGACTCGCATCGCACCATTCGCAGCGCCCGCCGCATCAGCATGACGTGGATGATCCTGTGCCTCGCGGGTACTATCGCGGTGGGTTTCTTCGGCATTGCTTACTTCCACAACAATCCGGCGCAGGCTGGAAACGTAACCGAAAACGGCGAGCGAGTGTTTATCGAGCTGGCAAAAATCCTCTTCAACCCTTGGGTGGCGGGCGTGCTGCTGTCGGCAATTCTGGCGGCGGTGATGAGTACCCTGAGCTGCCAGCTGCTGGTGTGCTCCAGCGCGATCACAGAGGATTTGTACAAAGCCTTCCTGCGTAAAAATGCCAGCCAGTTTGAGTTGGTGTGGATTGGCCGCGTGATGGTGCTGGTAGTGGCGCTGGTGGCGATTGCGCTGGCGGCGAACCCGGATAACCGCGTGCTAGGGCTGGTAAGCTATGCGTGGGCAGGCTTCGGCGCGGCATTTGGCCCGGTTATTTTGATCTCAGTGATGTGGCGTCGCATGACCCGTAACGGCGCTCTGGCCGGTATGGTGGTAGGCGCGGGCACCGTGCTTATCTGGAAACAGTACGCCTGGCTGGACCTGTACGAAATCATTCCGGGCTTTATCTTTGCTTCCATTGCCATCTGGGCGGTGAGCCTGATGGGCCGCAAACCTTCAATTGCGGTGGAAAACCGTTTCAACGCCGCAGAGGCAGAGTACAAAACCGTCTGATCACTGCCGTTTTGTATTGAACATGGGTCCTAAGTAATAGGGCGGAGCGGGGAAATCGGCTCCGCCCTTTTTTATCTCAGCCATTTTCTGGCGTTTTCTCTGAAATAATCAGCAATAAAATTTCCTGCTAAAAGCCCTCAGTTGGCGCAAAAAAGCGCGGGTAGCCACTTGTTTTTATTTTTGCAGGAATGATAATCACTATCGTTTTCATTTTTACTTATCTTTACATGCTTTGCCTTGAACCTCGGCTGTTCGACGGTGACAGGAAAGTGGGTAATCTTAGTTCTTCAGCACCGCGGTGCCGGGAGTTTTAGCTATGTTCGTTCCCTTTCTCATCATGTTTCGCGAAGGGCTTGAAGCCGCGCTAATCGTCAGTCTGATTGCCAGTTACCTCAAGCGCACCCAGCGCGGGCAGTGGCTGGGCATCGTATGGATTGGCGTTTTCATCGCCGCCGCGCTCTGTCTGGCATTGGGCATTTTTATCAACGAAACCACCGGCGAATTCCCGCAGAAGCAGCAAGAGCTGTTTGAAGGCCTCGTGGCGGTGATCGCGGTGTGCATTCTGACTTACATGGTGTTCTGGATGCGTAAAGTGTCCCGCTCAATCAAAGTGCATCTGGAAGGGGCTATCGATAACGCGCTGAACTCGGGGCGCGGGCAGGGCTGGGCGCTGGTGGCGATGGTGTTCTTCGCCGTGGCGCGTGAAGGGCTGGAGTCGGTCTTCTTCTTGCTGGCCGCGTTCCAGCAGGATGTAGGCATTGCCGCGCCAATCGGGGCCATTCTCGGTCTGGCCGCCGCCGTGGTGCTGGGCTTCTTAATTTATTACGGCGGTGTGAAGCTGCACCTCGCCAAATTTTTCAAATGGACCAGCCTGTTTATTCTGTTCGTGGCTGCCGGTCTGGCGGCCGGGGCAATCCGCGCCTTCCACGAAGCCGGTTTGTGGAACAGCATGCAGGACATCGCCTTTGATTTGAGCAACGTGCTGTCGACGCATTCTCTGTTCGGCACCTTATTGGAAGGCATGTTTGGTTATCAGGAAGCACCGACCGTCAGCGAAGTCTCGGTCTACTTCCTCTACCTGATCCCAGCACTGATTCTGTTCTTCTTGCCGCAGGGGAAACAACCTTTGGTAGCACCTGCCGCTGGCCAGAAGACCCCGCGCTAAGCATGACGATTTCTTTGATAACAGTGGTTTAATAATTTTAACAACCGCCTTTAACAGGGCGTCTTTAATAGGGGTGTTACCCGATGTCCAAGTCAAACACGCTGTTCCGCCGTACCGCTTTGCAGGTTGCTCTGCTCTCCTTGCCGCTTTTCGGCCTGAGCGCCAATGCGCTTGCGGCGGATATTCCACAAGTCAAAATCACGGTGAACGATAAACAGTGTGACCCAATGTCACTGACCGTGCCTGCCGGCAAAACGCAATTTGTGGTGCACAACGCCAGCCAGAAAGGGCTGGAGTGGGAGATCCTCAAAGGCGTGATGGTGGTGGAAGAGCGTGAGAACATCGCGCCGGGCTTCACCCAGAAGATGACGGCCAATCTGGAGCCAGGCGAATATGACATGACCTGCGGCCTGTTGAGCAACCCGAAAGGCAAGCTGACCGTAACCAGCGAAGGCGCAAACACAGCCACCAAACCTGACGCCATGGCGCTGGTGGGGCCAATCGCGGAATATAAAGTCTATGTGACTCAGCAAGTGGGCGAACTGGTTTCCCACACCAAAGCTTTCACTGACGCGATTAAGAAAGGCGACCTGAAACAGGCGCAATCTTTGTACGCCTCTACCCGCATTTACTACGAGCGCATTGAGCCAATCGCCGAGCTGTTCTCCGACCTCGACAGCAGCATTGACGCCCGTGAAGATGACTTTGAGAAGAAAGCCGAAGACCCGAAATTCACTGGTTTCCACCGCCTGGAGAAAATCCTGTTTGCGGATAAAACCACCAAAGGTACCGAGCCTTACGCCGATAAGCTCTACACCGACGTACAGGATCTGCAAAAACGCATCACTGACCTGACCTTCCCACCGAACAAAGTGGTTGGCGGCGCGGCGGACCTGATCGAAGAAGTGGCCTCCAGCAAAATCAGTGGTGAAGAAGACCGTTACAGCCGCAGCGACCTGTGGGACTTCCGCGCCAACCTTGATGGTTCGCAGAAAATCGTTAACCTGCTGCGCCCACTGTTGGAAAAAGCCGACAAGCCGCTGCTGGATAAGATTGACGCAAACTTCAAAACCGTCGATGCGCTGTTGGATAAATACAAAACCAAAGATGGCTACGAGAGCTATGAGAAGCTGACCGATGCCGACCGCATCGCGATGAAAGGGCCGATCACCACGCTGGCGGAAGATCTGGCTAAGCTGCGTGGCGTGTTGGGCTTAGATTGATTCCTCTTCATACTTCGCGCAGCAGGTGCATTGGCTGCCCTTAGTTACTCGAATCACTGACTTGAGTCAGCTCATCGGGTTCCTTCGGTTGCCGCCTTCCTGCAACACGAATTATTTTGGGGAAGTGACTAGTTAGGCGTTTGAAATATCACAATAAAGGAGCGCCGCGGCGCTCCTTTCGCGTAGTGGCAAGCAGTAGAGTTTGTTGAGGCAAAGCAATGAGTGACAAAAATGATAAAGCCCCTGAATCTCAGGACGTCTCTTCCTCACGCCGCCGTTTGTTGAAGGGTGTGGGTTTGATGGGCGGCGTGTTGGCCCTTGGCGGCGCGGCGGCGGCCGGTGTTGATAACCAGCAGGCGTCGAAGACCACGGGTTCAAAGCCGGGCTATGCGCCGGGCACGGTTTCCCCCGATGAGCGCTGGAGTAAACAGCCTTTCCACGGCGTGCATCAGGGAGGGATTCTGACGCCACAGCAGGCGTCGATGATGCTGGTCTCATTTGATGTGCTGGCAACCAGCAAGGCGGATCTTGAGCGCCTGTTCCGTTTACTGACCAGCCGTTTTGCCTTCCTCACCACGGGCGGCACCGCGCCGGAGGTTGACCCGAAATTTCCTCCGATGGATTCAGGCGTGATGGGGCCGGAAATTTACCCGGACAACCTGACCATGACGCTCTCCGTCGGCGACTCCCTGTTCGATCAGCGTTTTGGCCTCGCCGCGCACAAACCGCTGAAGCTGCAACGCATGGAGCGTTTCCCGAACGACTCGCTGGACGCCAAGCTGTGCCACGGCGACATGCTGCTACAGATTTGCGCCAACAACAGCGACACGGTGATCCACGCGCTGCGCGACATCATCAAGTACACGCCGGATTTGCTCAGCGTGCGCTGGCGTCGCGACGGCTTTATCTCTTCCCACGCCGCGCGCAGTCAGGGCAAAGAGACGCCAATCAACCTGCTGGGCTTTAAAGACGGCACCGCCAACCCAGACACCAAAGACGCGCCGCTGATGGATAAAGCCATCTGGGTGACGCCAGAGCAGGGCGAACCGGCGTGGACCGTGGGCGGCAGCTATCAGGCAATGCGCATTATCCCGATGCACGTCGAGTTCTGGGATCGCACGCCGTTGCAGGAGCAGCAAACCATCTTTGGTCGCCACAAACACAGCGGTGCGCCCTTGGGAATGGCGAAAGAGCACGACGTGCCGGACTACAGCAAAGACCCAGAAGGCAAGGTGATTCCGCTTGATGCCCACATTCGCTTGGCCAACCCGCGCACCAAAGCCACCGATGACAGCCTGATGCTGCGTCGCGGCTATAGCTACTCGCTGGGGGTGACTAACTCCGGCCAGTTGGAGATGGGGCTGCTGTTTGTCTGCTTCCAGCACGACCTGGAGAAGGGCTTCCTCGCGGTGCAAAAACGCCTGAACGGCGAGCCGCTGGAAGAGTACATTCGCCCGGTGGGCGGCGGCTTCTTCTTCACGCTGCCCGGCGTACAGGATGAGAACCACTATTTGGGTCAGTCGCTGATCGAAGCATAATTCAGCAAACCGCAGAATATCCCCCTTAGCTCTGTCAGGATAAAGGGGGATAGATTTCATTTTCTTACGCCTCGTTACCGAATTCACCGCCTGTTAATACTCCCGCTAATTCATAAAAATCTGAGGAATGTCATGATGCTAAGTCGTCACGATGTCCGAGGAAACCCTGTTTATGACCATCAACCATCAGCGCCGAAAACTGCTTATTTTAGGTATGGGCATGGCCCTGACCGCGCCGCGCGTGTATGCCAAATCTGTTGCCGCGCCGGTCTCGCTGACCTCTGACGCCGCGCAAATTAACGTGACAATTCCGTCTGCTGATAAACGCAGCCGCGTGTTCACCCTCGATAACCCGCAGCGAGTAGTGATTGATGTGCCGATGGAGGCGTTTCCTCCCGCGCTAATCCACTCGCTGACCGTGTTGAAGCAAAAATTCCCGTGGCTGGTTCATACCCAGATTGCCCATTTCACGCCGCAAATCACCCGGATTGTGCTGCAACTGAGCGCCGCGCCGCGTTTGCAGCGCACCAAGACGGCGGGCCAGTTGCAGGTCGGCATTAGCCTGCCGGGAGGGGCCGTCAGTCAGGCTCTGCCAACCGCCGCTGCGCCCGCCGCCAAGAAGCCGTTGCTGGTGATGATTGATCCCGGCCACGGCGGTAAGGATCCGGGAGCAATTGGCAATGAAGGCACCTATGAAAAACACGTGGTACTGCATATTGCCAAACGGCTGCAAAGCCTGCTGGATCAGGAACATGGCATTCACGCCGTGCTGACGCGGCAAGATGATGTGTTTATCCCGCTATATCATAGGGTGAGTCTGGCGCATCAACATCAGGCCGACCTGTTTATCTCGATTCACGCCGACGGCTTTACCAATGATGATGTCTCGGGCGCGTCGGTGTTTGCGCTGTCGCCACACGGTGCGGGGAGTGCCATGGCTCGCTATTTGTCGCAGAGTGAGAACAGCGTCGACGTGCTGTATGACGATGATTTCAAGACTGACGATCCCTATCTCAAAGAGACGCTGTTTGACCTCGACCAGCGCGAAACCATCAGCCGCAGTCTGGATTTCGGCCGCCATTTGGCGTCAAACATTATCAAGGTTCACCCTATGCACAGTCCGCACCCCGAGCAGGCGGGCTTTGCCGTGCTGAAGTCACCGCGCATCCCGTCGGTGCTGGTGGAAACCTCCTTTATCACCAATAAGCATGAAGAAAAGTTGCTCGGCGAGCCGGTATTTCAGGAGAAGATGGCCCGCGCGATGGCCGAGGGAATCAACAGTTATTTCCTCAATGAAAAGAAAAATAATCTGTTGAGCTGAGCTGTCGTTTAACCGTTTTCTTGTAAATTGAATGAGTAAGCTAGAAAAATTTACTCGTTGGCGCAGTAGCTTAGGCCAAATTACGGAGAGAACAGTTGAGTCAGACACCAATTTCCAGCCCGATTTGGCGCCTAACCCTCGCCACGGTCGCTACCGGCATTCTAGCCGGGCTAGGCGGCATGACCTTGGCGCTCATTCTTCACAGCATTCAGCACCTGGCGTTTGGCTACAGCCAGAACGCTATTATCAGCAATGAAAGCTTTTTGCAGGGGGTGACTGCCGCGACGCATGGGCGGCGCTTTGCCGTGCTGGTGGTGTGTGGCTTGGTGGCCGGGATCGGCTGGTGGGCGCTCTATCGCTGGGGCAAGCCGCTGGTGAGCATTGCGGCGGCGGTGAAATCCGATAAGCCCGATATGCCGTTCTTCAGCACCACGATTCACGCCTTGCTGCAAATCATCACCGTGGCGCTGGGTTCACCTCTGGGCCGCGAAGTGGCACCGCGCGAAATTGGCGCTATCTCCGCTAACTGGCTCTCCCAACGTTTTGCTCTCACCGTGCGTGAAACCCAAATCATGATTGCCTGTGGCGCAGGCGCGGGGCTGGCGGCGGTGTATAACGTGCCGCTCGGCGGGGCGGTCTTCGTGCTGGAAGTGCTGCTGGGCGCTTTTAGCTGGCAGCTGCTGCTTCCGGCGATCTGTACTTCTTCGATTGCCGCCCTGGTGGCCTGGATTGGGCTAGGCAATGAGTCGCAGTACCACCTGATGCCGCTGGATATCACGCCGTCGCTGCTGGTCTGGTCGGTGGTGATGGGGCCGGTGTTCGGCTTCGCGGCCTACTGGTTTACGCGCCTGACCAACAAGGCCAAAGCGCAGGCCCCGCGCAACGCCAGGCTGATCGCGCTCAATCTGATTAACTTTGCGATTATCGGCATTTTGGCCGGTTGGCTGCCGGAACTATTGGGCAATGGTAAAGGCCCGGCGCAAATCAGCTTCGACAATCAGATCACCATCGCGCTGGCGGCGCTGCTGCTGGTGGCGAAAGTGGCTATCACCTGGAGCACGCTGCGAGCAGGCGCGCAGGGCGGGTTGCTGACGCCGGGGCTGTCTAACGGCGCGTTGCTGGCCTGCGTGCTGGGCGGGCTGTGGAATATTTATTGGCCGGGCACCTCTCTCGGCGCTTTTGCGATTATCGGCGCGGCGGCCTTTTTAGCTTCCTCAATGAAAATGCCACTGACGGCGGTGGTATTAATTATGGAATTTACCCGCGTTGGGCATGATTTTTTGATCCCGATTTTATTCGCGATAACGGGTTCAATCGCGGTGCAAAGCCTTTGCAGCAAGGCCTTCGAGGCTAAAAAGAGTTAATCACTGGGTGCGGTAGGACAATGGGATCTTTTTTAGATCGTGAAAGATCCTATTGACCAACTCAACAAACTTTCTTACATTTCAGTAACAGGTTAGTAATGAAAATTCTTAGCAAAGATGGCAGCTGTCACTATACTGTCATTATCAAGCGGTACTTTTTAGTTAACGCTCAGTAGGTTCAAATTAATAAATTGAATTGAGCAGGATTAAAAAGTTTACTCGGTGAGCGGCCAAGGTCGTAAATATCACAGCGGGGATCGCGAATGAGAAAGTCCTATTTTGGGCTGAGTAATAAAAAAACATATTTACACCTCTCCACTCGTTGTCACTGCTTAACCGCAAACGAGGGCCAAGACTTCGACTCTCTGATATTAACCGACCAAACCTTTTCCACGTCTTTATTATTTTGTCACTTTTCAACCACACAACAGCGCCTCCGTTCTTTAACTGACCCCACACTTACACTGCAACCAACTGGCTATTTGTCTGGCCGTTTAACTGGCTCCAATGCTTTGAAGGTCAGCGGTTTGTCATTAATGGCAATGCCTCCTCGTGAACAGACAGTATGTCTAAAGAAAATAGCAGGGCGCTCATTTATTCATCACCCGACGTTATTTTCCTCTTCACGTTATTCATTGGCTCAACTTGGTCTAAAAGGAGACCAAAACCTCATTTGTTAGTGAAACATAACCGTGCGGGCCTATGCCTTAGCGTTAAGTGAATCAAACTGTAAGGTGCCACTATGGGAAGACAGAAAGAAGTGATCAAAGCTCGTCGTGAAGCGAAACGTGTTATTCGTCGTGATTCACGCAGTCACCGCCAACGTGAGGAAGAATCTGTGACCTCTTTAATCCAAATGGGCGGTGTGGAATCGATTGGAATGGCTCGCGACTCTCGCGATACCTCTCCAATCCAGGCACGAACTGAAGCTCAAGGTCATTACTTATCAGCCATAGAGAATAAGCAGTTAATTTTTGCTACCGGCGAAGCAGGCTGTGGCAAAACATTTATTAGCGCGGCGAAAGCTGCAGAGGCATTAATACATAAAGAGATAGATAGGATTATTGTTACCCGCCCAGTATTGCAGGCCGATGAAGACCTCGGTTTCTTGCCCGGCGATATCTCTGAGAAGTTCGCACCTTATTTCCGTCCGGTATACGACATCTTATTACGTCGTCTGGGTTCATCATTTATGCAATATTGCCTGCGACCGGAAATAGGCAAGGTTGAAATTGCACCTTTTGCGTATATGCGCGGGCGCACTTTCGAAAATGCAGTGGTTATTCTGGATGAAGCCCAGAATGTCACGGCCAGCCAAATGAAAATGTTCCTGACCCGTCTCGGCGAAAATGTGACGGTAATAGTTAACGGGGATGTTACCCAATGCGATTTGCCGCGTGGGGTAGTATCAGGGCTTAGCGATGCAATGTCTCGCTTCGAAGAAGACGAGATGGTTGGCATCATTCAGTTTGGTAAAGAGGACTGCGTGCGTTCAGAGCTGTGTAAACGCACCCTGCACGCCTACTCTTAATTCTTCCCTCGCACCTGTCTCTAATAAAAAGGCCGCCCAATGTGAATTGAGGCGGCCTTAGTTTTACCTGTAAGCAGGCTTACAGCATGATGATCATCATGTACGCCACAAACAGCGCCAGGTGAGCAGTACCGTTTAATACATTGGTACGGCCAGTGGAGAAGGATATCTGGCACAGAATCAGCACTGACAGCATCACTACGATGTTCGCCGGCGCCAGACCGAAGATCAGCTCCTGCCCGGTCAGGGTGGCAATCAGGGTAACGGCAGGTACGGTCAGGGAAATGGTCGCCAGAACCGAACCAAAGAACAGATTCATCGCGCGCTGCACCTGATTCTTCATCACGGCTTTCAACGCACCCAGACCTTCAGGGGAGAGGATCAGCAGCGCGACCAAGAAGCCGGTGAACTGCGCCGGGGCGTTCAGCTCGGTTAACAGCTCTTCCAGCGGGTCAGCGTTGAATTTAGTCACCGCGATAACCAGCGCCAGATGGACAATCAGCCACAGGGTGTGGGTCAGATTGCTCTTGGAAGAAGGCTTGCCGTGGCCGTCTTCTTCACCTTCATCTTCGTGCTCATAAATGAACAGGCTTTGGTGCGTCTTAGTTTGAATCAGCAAGAACACGCCGTACATCGCGGCAGAAATCACGGCGACGATCAGCGCCTGCACGGTAGTGAAGTTACCGTCGGGCAGGGCGGCAGGCAGAACCAGCACGATGATCGCCAGCGGGAAAATCGCCATCAGGTACTGCTTAATACCACCCAAATTCACATACTGAGTCGCGAACTTACGGCCACCCAGCAATAAAGAGAAACCAACCAGACCGGCGGTCACGATCATGATGATCGAGAACAGCGTGTCACGCATCAGCGCCGGGGCGGCGTCACCCGTTGCCATTAGCGCGGAAATCAGACTCACTTCGAGGATAACCACCGACAGGCTGAGGATGAGTGAACCATAAGGTTCGCCTAAGCGGTGGGCAAGAACGTCGGCGTGGCGCACAACGCTGAAGGCGCTGGCGAGAATACCCACCAGTGCGATGGCGTTGATGCCGATGACGGCGAGGAAATTGCTGCTATCACTCCAAAAGACCAAGACTAATAAGGCAGCAATAGGGAAAACGAGTGAATATTCTTGATGGCGGGATTTATGCTTCGGATGCTCCTGAGATGACACCATGATGATTATTCTCCTGTGCAAAACTTACGTGGCTCGGACGAACCGGCTTCACGAAACAGCAGTGTTTTCACTGCCAGCAAAGAACGCGTCATAGAGCACAACAAACTCGTTATGCCATGGCGCGTTAACTCGTTCACTATATAAGAAAAACGACTTAATTGATAGATATAAGCTTGCTTTGGTAATAAAAAATCATAAGACATCGATTTTAAGCGCTATAACTTAATATAAGACGCTAATTAAGTCTGGTAGATGTGTTTTTGAATAATTTAAATAATATTAAAAACAAAGAGTTAATTTAATAAGTTAGAGTTATGACGATGATGAGAAGTTTTCATCTGAGTCATCGAATAACCCCATTTTTTAATGGATTTCCTGCCTGCACTTACGCTGCTTTACGTTTACTGAATTATCTTTATCATTTTCAGCCCTATTGGGCTTATCGGAACATTACCTATAACCCTATTTAGCGTAGCAGCTAGACTTTGTTATGTAGCAAAACGGGTGATGAAACACCGATAGAGGCAGCAAAAAGTGGGGTTTTTAGACTTTGTTGCTTTATCAAATAACCCAGACGACTAACGAGGAGACTGGAAATGCCTTATGACAACCGATCATCTTTACCGGATTCCGTGCGTAATGTGCTCCCGCCTCATGCTCAAGACATCTATAAAGAAGCCTTTAACAGCGCGTGGGATGAATATGCGAAATCCAAAGACAGGCAGGGTGATGACAGCCGGGAAGAAACCGCGCACAAGGTAGCCTGGGCGGCGGTTAAGCACGGTTATCAGAAAGGGGATGACGATAAATGGCATCCCAAAAAGTAATGCATACCTTGGCTTTCTTACACTAAAAAGCTTTCCGCCCGGCCCTCGTGCCGGGCTTTATTTGTCTCTCATTGCCATTCCCGCCGCGCTTTTATCAATGTTCACTAAATGTTCATCATATTTTCGTTTTGTGATCACCTTCAATCTTGATTGCTGACGCAGAAACGCATAAGGTTTGAACTATTAACGACATAAAGAAATTCTTATGTTTTTTTCCTTTTTTAGAGCGATAAAAAGGAATAAAGCGCAATAACGGAGAAAACAGCGTCAACAGTATGGCAAGTTCTATAAGCAGTGGTTTTGAAGGAGGCGATGAATGTTAACCCGAGATTTTCTGCGTAACGCAGATTGCAAAACAGCATTCGGCAGCATCGACGAGTCGATGTTATTGACCTCCGAACAACGTTCCGCCTCGCTCGACTGCACGCTGGCGCGACGCCCGGACAATAGCCCGGTATGGATATTCGGTTACGGCTCTCTGATGTGGAATCCGGTGTTTGACTCGGATGAGGCGCGCCCGGCGACACTTAACGGCTATCACCGCGCTTTCTGTCTGCGCTTGACCTCGGGACGCGGGACGCATACCCAGCCGGGCCGCATGCTAGCGCTGAAAGAGGGTGGCCGCACCACGGGTCTGGCATTCCGCCTGCCGGAAGATAAGCTGCGAGAAGAGCTGGAACTGCTGTGGAAACGTGAAATGGTCACCGGCTGTTACTGCCCGACGTGGTGCGAGCTGGATCTCGACGACGGCCGCAAAGTGACCGCGCTGGTGTTCATCATGGACCCGGCACACCCCCTGTTTGAAGCTGACACCTCATATCAGGTGATCGCGCCGCTGATTGCCAAAGCCAGCGGGCCGCTCGGCACCAACGCGCAATACCTGTTCGCGCTGGAGAAAGAGCTGCAAACCTACGGCATGCGCGACGACTGCATGAGCGAACTGGTTAATCAGGTGCGCATGCTGCTGGCGGTATCTCCGGCAGAAGGGGTTCCCGGCCTCGGCTAAGACTTACTGCTGCAATTAACGCAACCCACTAAACCGCCATTTGATGCACTTCAAAAGGCGGTTTTTTTTATGACCAATTTTATTGCAATCGAGCAGTCAATGCGCATAATCCCAATCTTTATGAGAATCATTGGCATTCTCATTTTGTTCATTGGGGAACCTCTATGCAAACGTCACACCGCACACCGTCGGCGGGTCGCCTGACCCGTAGCCTATTATCCGTGCTTATCTGTTCGGCTATCACTGCACCTCTGGCCCACGCCGCTGCGCCATCGCCAGCTGCGCCAGACAGCGCGAGCAGCCTAAAGGGAGAAGATACCCTGACCGTCACCGCCGTGGCGGATGACTTCAAGGCTGGGGGCAACACCCCGGTGCCAGCCTATCTTGACGGCGGCGTGGCGAACGGTGGAAGGTTGGGGATCTTGGGCGAGCAGGATGCTAAAAACGTGCCGTTCAACGTGATTAGCTTCACCGACAAACTGATTCAGGACCAGCAGGCGCGCTCGCTGGCCGACGTGCTGAGCAACGATGCCTCTGTGCAGAGCGGCTACGGCTACGGCAACTTCTCCGAAACCTTTATGGTGCGCGGCTTCTCGCTCAATGGCGATGATATCTCCTACGGCGGCATGTACGGCGTGCTACCGCGTCAGGTGGTCGCCAGCAACTTCGCTGATCGCGTCGAGCTGTTTAAAGGCTCCAACGCCTTTATCAACGGCGTCACGCCAGGCGGCAGCGGGGTAGGCGGTGCGATTAACGTCGAACCAAAACGCGCCTCTTCCGCACCACTCACTCGCGTCACGATGGATTACACCAGCTCCTCGCAGATTGGCACCGGCATTGACGTCGGCCGCCGCTTTGGCGACAACGATCAGTGGGGCGTGCGGGTCAACGCCCTGCACCGCGAAGGGGACGCGGCGGTGGACGATGAATATCGCCGTACGACCCTTGGCTCTATCGGTCTGGACTATCGCGGCGATCGTTTCCGCAGCTCACTCGACCTTGGCTATCAAAAGCAGGTCGTCGGCAATGGCCGCCCGCCGGTGTATCTCAGCCCGACGCTGACCAAAGTTCCAGATGCGCCATCATCAACCCTTAACTACGCGCAGCCCTGGTCGAACACCCATACCGAGAACGAATTCGGCATGTTGAAAGGGGAGTATGACCTCACCGACCACTGGACGGCCTACGCCGGGCTGGGTGCCAGCCATGCGCACGAAACCGGCGATTACGCCTCGCCAACCGTGACCGATGTTAATGGAAACGGCACCATTGGACGCCTCAGCGTGCCTTACTTCGCCGATCGCATCTCCACCATGGCGGGGCTGCGCGGCGACTTCGACACCGGCTTTGTGTCGCACAAGGTTAACGTCGGCTTCTCCAGCGTCTATGTGAAGACTCGCACCAGCTACACCATGCCGAAAACCGCCGATCGCGGACCGTTCAACCTCTATGATCCTGAGCCTATAAACTACCCGCCAACCAGTTTTACCGGCGGCCATATGGATGACCCGAAAGTGCGTAACCGCAGCCGCAGCAGTGGCATCGCGGTTTCTGACACCCTGGGCGTGTTGGATGACAAAGTGTTGTTGACGCTGGGGGCGCGCCGCCAAGAGGTTCTGACGCGTGGTTACACCTATGACGGCGTGCAGAATGCGGCCTTCGACGACACTAAGGTCACTCCGGCTTACGGCCTGTTGGTCAAGCCGTGGGAGCATGTCTCGCTCTACGCCAACCACATAGAGGGCCTTCAGCCGAGCGACCCAGCGCCAAGCTCGGCGTCCAACGCTGGCGCGGTATTCCCGGCCATTACCTCGAAACAAAATGAAGTGGGCGCTAAGTTTGACTTCGGCACTCTCGGCGGCTCGCTGGCGCTGTTTGAAATCAAAAAACCGGCCTCTTACACCAATAGCGTGACGCGCGAATATGGCCTGTACGGCATGCAGCGCAACCGTGGCGTCGAACTGAGCGTGTTTGGTGAGCCGATGTACGGCGTGCGCCTGCTGGGCAGCGCCATGTGGCTTAAGCCGGAGCTGACGGACACCAACGGTGGCCTGAATGATGGTAACGACGCCATCGGCGTGCCGAATTATCAGGTGGTGTTCGGCGGCGAGTGGGATGTCCCGCGCGTGCAGAACGTGACGCTGACCGGCAAGGTGATCCGCACCGGCTCGCAGTATCTCAATGAAGCCAACACGCAAAAAATAGATGCCTGGACTCGCCTCGACCTGGGCGTGCGTTACGCTATGCCGATGCAGGAACATACTCTGACATGGCGCGCCAATCTGGAAAACGTCACCAATGAGAACTATTGGGCTTCGGCCACCGGCGGCTATTTGACGCAGGGCACGCCGCGCCAGTTTAAACTCTCCGCCACCTACGATTTCTAATCGCCAATGCCTCCCCTAACGGGGGAGGCAAGGCTTTTTGGCACCTTTCCCTCCTCACTTTGATACTGAACATATGGCTAAACGCCGCTTTAATAACCATACTCATAATCTTATGCGATAAAAGCATAAGGTTAGTCGTTAAACGACTTTCTTGTGAGTTAGCGACTCACATACACTCAGGAAATTATTAGCAATTTCGCTATGTTGGAGAGTCATCACCATGAAAGCCTTTATCCCTTCCGTTCTGTTCGCGGCTATCGCGGCCAGCTTTACCGTTCAGGCCGCCACGCCGGCGAATACCTTGGTTATTGCGCAATCTATCGATGACACGTCAAGCTTTGACCCGGCGCAGGGCTTTGAGCTGACCACCGTGCAGGCGTTCAACAATATTTATCAGCGCTTGGTGCAGTCAGACCCGAATAACCCAATCGATTTAAAACCGACGCTGGCGACCTCGTGGGAAGCAGGCAAAGACAACCGCAGCCTGACCTTTACCCTCGACCCTAAAGCCGTGTTCGCCAGCGGCAACCCGCTGACCGCCGACGACGTGATTTTCTCCCTGTCTCGCGTGGTGAAGCTCAACCTCGAGCCATCCTTCGTGCTGACCCAGCTGGGTTGGGATGCCAAAAACGTCGACAGCTTCCTGACCAAAGTTGACGATCACCACGTGAAGGTGAGTTGGACCGCCAACGTCAGCCCGAACTTCGTGCTGAGCCTGCTCTCTGCGCCGGTTTCTTCCATCATCGACAGCAAGCAGGTTAAAGAGAATGCCAAAGGCACCGACCTTGGCCATGAGTGGCTGGCCAGCCATTCCGCGGGCAGCGGCCCGTACAAAATCCGCACCTATGTGCCGCATGAAGTGGTGGTGCTCGACGCCAACCCAAGCTCGCCAGAGGGCGCGCCTAAGTTGAAAACCATCTTGATCAAAAACGTGCCGGATCCGGCTGCTCGCCGCCTGCTGATTGAGCAGGGCGATGCCGATATGGCGCGTAACCTCGGTGCTGACCAAATGGCCGCGCTGGAAGGCAAAAAGGGCGTGAAGCCGCTGGCGATCCCTTACGCGTCACTGTACTTCCTGCAATTTAATGCTAAAGCCTCTCCAGCCTTGGGCAATCCGGCATTTTGGGAAGCAGCGCGCTACCTGTTTGACTACAAACACATCGCCCACGATCTGATGAAAGACACCTTCCAGGTGCATCAGGCGTTCCTGCCAGAGGGCTATCTTGGCGCGCTGAATGACAACCCTTACACCTATGACCCAGCCAAGGCTAAAGCCATTCTGGAAAAAGCCGGGCTGAAAAACGTCACCTTCACCATTTCAACCTCCAACCAACCGCCGTATTTGGACATCGCTCAAGCCTTGCAGGCGAGCTTCGCGCAGGGCGGGGTGACGGTGAAACTGGATCCGGGCCTGAGCCAGCAGATTTCTACCAAGGTTAAAGCCCACGAGTACGACGCGTACATGTCCTCATGGGGCCCGGACTACTTCGACCCGAACACTAACGCCTCGGCCTTTGCCTATAACGCAGAGAATGGCGGCCAGACGCTGGCATGGCGCGCCAACTGGTCAATTCCAGAGTTGAATAAACTGACGCTGGCGGCGACCGCCGAGCCTGATCAAGCTAAACGCGTGGCGGATTACCGTAAACTGCAATTAGAAGTGCAGAAAAGCTCGCCGTTCGTGATTGGTTTGCAGGCCAAGAGCCTGATTGCCGTGCGTGACAACATTCAGGGCTACGTGCAGGGTATCAACCCTGACATGGTCTTCTACAGCAAGGTCACTAAGTAATGACTGATAGTTCAACACCCGCCGGATTCGTCCGGCAGGGTTGGCGCTGGTCAGGCCGTCTGCTGACCGGCCTGATTTCACTGGCGCTGACGCTGCTCGGCCTGCTGGCGTTTACCTTTACGCTTTCCCACCTCGCGCCGATTGACCCCACGCTGCAAGTGGCTGGCGACCACGCCAGCGAATCGACTTACGCCCAGATCCGCAAAGATCTCGGGCTGGATCAGTCGGTGCCGGTGCAGTTTGGTCGCTATGTTGAGCATCTGGCTCACGGCGATATGGGTATGTCGCGCATCACGGCGCAGCCGGTAGCGAGTGATTTGGCGCGCACCTTCCCGGCTACCGTCGAGTTAGCTACCTGCGCCATCATCTTCGGCGCTTTCTTTGGTATTTCGCTGGCGCTGCTGGCGGTATGGAAACCGGGAAGCTGGCTGGATAACGCCGCGCGGCTGATTTCGCTGCTCGGCTATTCGGTGCCGATTTTCTGGCTCAGCCTGCTAGGGCTGCTGCTGTTTTACGCCGTGCTGCACTGGGCCGGCGGGCCGGGGCGGCTGGACGATGTGTATCTCTATAGCATGGAGCCAAAAACCGGTTTTGTGCTGATTGACACCTGGCTGTCCGGCGATCGCGAGATGTTCTTCAACGCTATCAGCCACCTGTGGCTACCGGTAACCGTGTTGGCTCTGCTTTCCATGGCGGGGATCACCCGCCTGCTGCGCGCCTCAATGCTGGGCGAAATGAACAAAGAGTATGTGATTCTGGCGCGCTCGAAGGGCGCTGGCCGGGGCCGCGTGCTGCTGCGTCACGTCTTCCCTAACGTTTTGGGTACGCTCATCACCGTGTTAACGCTCTCCTACGCCAGCCTGCTGGAAGGGGCGGTATTAACTGAAACGGTATTTGCCTGGCCGGGCGTGGGGCGCTATCTGACCACCGCGCTGTTTGCTGCCGACACGCCAGCGATTCTCGGCGCGACGCTGCTGATTGGCACCTGTTTCGTGCTGCTCAATGCGCTGGCAGATGCTCTGACTTACCTTCTTGACCCGCGAACCCGATAAGTGGCTGACTGATATGACTCAACTTATTCCTGACCAGCCAACGCAGGTCGATGCCTCGACCGAATGGCGTCCGGCAAGGCGTATCACCACCTTGTCGATTGGCACCGTGCTGGTCATCATCCTGATTGCCTGCGCGCTGCTCGCGCCGCTGCTGGCACCTTACGACCCGAACATTCAGCATATTGAATTTCGCCTGCTGCCGCCGTCTGCCGAGCACTGGCTGGGCACTGACGGCTTTGGCCGTGATTTGCTCTCCCGCGTGATTTACGGCGCGCGGCCTACGCTGCTGCTGGTGTCGCTGATCCTGATCCTGACCATCCCCATTGGCCTGCTGGTAGGGATCAGCGCCGGTTATATCGGCGGCTGGTATGAGCGCATTGTTATGCGCCTGACCGACATCGTGCTGTCGCTGCCAAGCCTGGTTATCGCGCTGGCGCTGGTGGCCATTCTTGGTCCGGGCTTGATGAATGGTGCGCTGGCGCTGGCTTTCACCAGCTGGCCGCCGTTTGCCCGTCAGGCGAGGGCGGAGACGCTGGCGCTGCGCCGCAGTGACTATCTGGCGGCGGCGCGTATGCAGGGCATTGGCGGCTTACGCCTGATGTTCGGCCATATTCTGCCGCTGTGCCTGCCTAGCGCCGTGGTGCGCGCGGCGCTGAGCCTCGGCGGCATTATCCTGGCCTCTGCCGGTTTGGGCTTCCTCGGCATGGGCATCCAGCCACCGACCGCCGAATGGGGTTCGATGGTTGCCGAGGGCAGTAAAGTGATTTTCGACCAGTGGTGGGTCGCCGCCGCGCCGGGCGGTGCCATCCTGTTCGCCAGTCTGGCATTCAACCTGCTGGGCGATGGCCTGCGTGACAAAATGGACCCGCGACATGGCAAATGATTTCGAGAAGAACCAACAAAAGACGCTGCACAATGACGTGCTTGTTGCCAAAGACCTGACGGTCTATCTGCCCGGCCCGCGCCCGGTGGAGCTGGTGAAGTCGCTCTCTTTCAGCGTCGGCAAAGAGCGCGTGGCGCTGGTGGGGGAGTCCGGCTCGGGCAAATCCTTAACCGCCCGCGCCCTGATGGGCCTGTTGCCGCACCCGTGCGAAGTGCGCGCCAGCCAGTTAACCTTGGGCGACCAAGACCTGCTAACCCTGCGCGAACGCCAGTGGAACCAGCTGCGCGGTAATCGCGTCTCCATGGTGATGCAGGATCCGAAACACGCTCTCAACCCGTCGCAGCCTATTGGCTGGCAGGTGGAGGAGCCGCTGCGTCTGCACACTCGCCTTGGTCGCAAAGAGCGGCAGGAGAAGGTGCTGGAGATGCTTAACGCCGTGGGCCTGCCAGACCCGAAACGCCTGTGCAAGCAGTATCCCCACCAGCTTTCCGGCGGCATGGGACAGCGCGTGATGCTGGCGATTGCTCTGATCAATGATCCACAGTGGCTGATTGCCGACGAACCGACCTCGGCGCTGGACTTTGACATGCGCGAGCAGGTGCTGGGCTTGATTGAGCGTCTGGTGGAGCAGCGCAACATGGGGCTGATTTTGATTAGCCACGACTTGCAGCAGGTGTCGCAGTTCTGCGAACGCGTGCTGGTGATGTACAAGGGCGACCTGCTGGATGAACTGCCAGCTGACCAACTGGCGCACGCCACGCACCCTTACACTCACACTCTGTGGTCATGCCGTCCGAGCAAGTTCACCCACGGCGAGCGCCTGCCGGTGCTTGACCGCGCGCTGCTTGAGTCATTGAAATCCGCTTCATCGAAAGATGCTTCCTCACAGGAGCCACAGCCATGAGTCAGGTCGTTGCTGAATTAGACCACCTCAGCGTTTCACACCGTCACGGCTATGAGCTGCGCACCGTGGTGCATGACGTGCGTCTGAGCATTAAGCAGGGCGAGTGTTTTGGCCTAGTCGGCCCGTCAGGCTGTGGTAAGTCCTCGCTGCTTTGGGTGTTGGCTGGGTTAAATGGCCAGTGGGAAGGTGACTTAACCATGCTCGGTCAGAAGCTGGTGCCGGGTAAGCCGTTCACCGGCAGCCTGCGCCGCGACGTACAGATGGTGTTTCAGGACCCCTATGCCTCGCTGCACCCGAAACATCGCCTCAGCCGCACCTTGGCTGAGCCGCTGAAAATCTTGAAAGAGCAGGATATCGAGCAAAAAATTGCCGAAGGTTTTCGTCAGGTAGGACTCGATCCCAGCCTGATGAGTCGCTATCCACATCAGCTTTCCGGCGGCCAGCGCCAGCGCGTGGCAATCGTTCGCGCTCTGCTGCTTAAGCCGAAATTGCTGCTGCTGGATGAGCCGACGTCGGCGCTGGATATGTCGGTGCAGGCTGAAATCCTCAATCTTCTCAATGACCTGAAAGCCTCAACCGATCTGACCATGCTGCTGGTAAGCCACGACGCCGATGTGATTGACCACATGTGTGACAGGGCGGTGCATATGGCGAAAGGGCATATTGTCGGGTGATGTAGTCTACCGGCCCTAGCGCGAGGTAAGCGAGCGTTAGGGCCGGTGACTCATTAGCGCGCTAGCCCAAAACCAATTTCATACAGCGGCGATTGGCTGTCGTGCGGCATATCGGACTGCTGCTTGAGCACGGCTTCCATGGAGAAAGGTAGCTCGAAAGGCAGCTTGCCGGTGAAGGCTTCGCTGCTGGTCAAGTGGCTAAACAGCACCGAATCACTGACCCCAAAATTGCCGATAATGGCTTTGGCTTTATCTTGTACATTGGTCAAAATCGCCGGGCGATCCAGATACAGGCTAACCACCGTCGGGACGTGCTTACTGGCATTAATGATTGCCCGATAATCGGCATTGTCCTCAGTAAAGGCCAGCGAACCTTCATGATGGCGTTTGCCAAAGAACCAGTTCTGATGCAGCTTTTCATATGGCGCCTGGGCGCGGATCAGCGCGACATCGGCCTTTTCCGGCGAGTCGACGACGGTAAATCCTGCGTCCTGTGCCGCTTTCGCCGCCACGCCGTACAGCCAGATTTTTTTGCCTTTTTTCAGAGGTAAAATGGCGTCTTTGTTCTGCAACAGCACCAGCGAGCGCCACTGTGCGGCATCGGCCTCTTTCTGCCAGTCAGCCCGACCCACGGTTTGCGCGGCTTTCTGCACATCAACGTACGGATTTTCAAACAGGCCGGTTTGGAATTTTTGCTGCAGAATGCGCACCACGGACTCGTCAAGCCGCTGTTCGGTCAGCTGTTTTTCATTGACTGCGTTGACCAAAAGCTGGGAGTCGGTTACGCCGCCAAACTGATCGATACCGGCTTTCACCGCCTTAACAAAACGCTGCTGGGGAGTGAGCTGCTCGACGCCCCACGACATTCCGCCAGGTACCGGTTCTTTGCCGTCCGGCTCGCCGTTGATACACACCTCATCGCAGTCATTGGTGATCAGCCAGTCGCTAAGGATCACGCCCTTAAAGCCATATTGCCCGCGTAAAATATCCGTCAGTAGCTGGTGGCTAAAGCCCGCGCCGACCTGCTCCAGCGGTTTGCCCTCAATCGATACATCTTTCAGGATGGAGTAGGTGGGCATGACGCCAGCAACTTGAGATTCAAACGCGCCGGTGAAGGGGTAAATATGCTCTTTAAGATTGTTGCTGGGGAAAACGGCGTTCTTACCATAAACGCTGTGGCTGTCGAAGCCGTTTTCCGCCGCGCCATAGCCCACCCAGTGTTTAACCACCGAGATAACGCTGCCCTGATTCAGCCCGCTGTTGCCGTTTTGCATACCCGCAATGTAGCCACGCACCATGTTATGGACGCGAGCCGGATCTTCGCCAAAGGTGCCGCTGATTCGCGCCCAGCGGGGTTCGGTCGCCAGATCGGCCTGCGGAGACAAGGCTTCTCTAATTCCCACTGCCAGATATTCCTGACGGACAATATCGGCATAGCGGCGAGTGGTTTTTTCATCGCCGATGGCGGCCAGGCCCAGTGTTTCCGGCCATTTGGTGAATTTACCAGCTGATGAGCTGGCACCCACTAAATACTCAAACGCGTTGCGGGGATCACTGCTGATGGTGATGGGAATACCCAGCCGCGTTCCTTCGGCAATCTGTTGAAGTTTGTTATTTTCTTCGGCCATCGCCGCCGGATCCTCCCCGGTTAAACGGGTGATCAGGCTATTCACCTTGGCCCCGGCAATCATCTGTTTCGCAGCGTCAAGATCATAGTTGCTACCCGCGCCGATAGGGCTGTTAGCCGTGGGGGCAGAGCCGTGCATCATCACCCCGGCTTTTTCTTCCAGCGTCATGCGCTTCACCAGATCCGCTGCGCGCATCTCCGGCGTCAGCCGCCAGTCTTCATAAGGTTCCAGTTTTCCCGAATGATTGAGGTCTTTGAACTTCAACCCATCGACGGTCAACAGGGTGACATCGCGCTGGCTGAGTTCGGGCTGATCATCATTGGCGAAAGCCGAAGGGGTGGAGAGCAGTAAGGCCGAAACGGCGAGGCTCAGCGGTGTGATTTTCATCATTATCATCCTTAATAGTTGATTTATATACAAACAAGCCGCTCAGTAATAACCTACTTAGGGGATTGATATTGCGATAGAAGTCGCATATCCGAGGTGGCCGAAAAATCAGCACCAGCCTTTAACCGCGCTTTAAATTTGGCTTAACGCCGCCTTAGCTAATTTTCTGAATTATATTGCTTAATTTCATGGTTTTGCCTTGGAGTGAGTGTCCTTACACTCGAAAAACACTTAATTTTTCGGGAGTTTTGCCTTCATGAAAGTTCGTCTTCCTTCTTTGCTTTTCTTGGCCGTTGCGGCGGCGTTCAGTGCTCATGCGGCGACGCCGAAAGATACGCTGGTGATCGCCAGCACCCTTGAGGGCATTATCAGTCTCGACCCCGCTGAAAGCTTTGAAACCGTGAGTTCGGGGAATTTAATCAATATTTATCAGCAGATTGTCTCACCAGACCGCCAGCACCCTGACACGCTGGACCCTGACGTGGCCTCAAGCTGGACCAAAGGCGATAGCGAACACAGTTTGGTGTTTACCATCAAGCCGGGAGCGAAGTTCGCCAGCGGCAATCCGGTGACGGCGGATGACGTGATTTACTCTTACACCCGCGCGGTGAAACTCAACAAAAGCCCGTCGTTTATCCTCGGCGAGCTGGGCTGGACGCCGGACAACGTTGATGCCCAATTCAAAAAAGTGGGTGACGATAAGCTGCAAATCAGCTGGCCGGCGGATATCGGCAGCGAGCTGGTGCTGCGCGTGCTGACTGCGCCGGTGGCGGCGATTGTCGACAGCAAACTGGTGAAATCCCACGCGGAAAATAACGACTTCGGCAACAGCTGGTTGCGCTCTCGCTCGGCGGGCAGCGGTGCCTTTGAAGTGCGCAACTACGTGCCGCATGAGGCGCTGGTGCTGAAACGTAACCCGAATGCGCACCCTCTGGCGAAGCTAGAAAACGTGCTGTTTAAAAACGTCGCGGACCCGGCAACCCGCCGCCTGTTGGTGCTAAACGGCGATGCCGACATTGCCTATGACTTGGGTGCCGACCAGTTCGCCTCGCTGCAAAAAGAGAAGGGCGTGCGCGTCTCTGAATTCCCGGCGGCCAAGGTGTTCTATCTGGCCTTCAACACCGGCGACACCTCTCAGCCCGCGCTGAACAACCCGGCGCTGTGGCAAGCGGCTCGCTGGCTGGTGGACTACAAAGGCATCTCGCAAGACCTGCTGAAAGGCCAATACGCCATTCACCAAACCTTCCTGCCGGACGGTCTGGCTGGGGCGATTGACGACCAGCCGTTCAAGCTGGATGTCGCCAAAGCGAAAGAGATCCTGAGCAAAGCGGGTATCGCCGAAGGCACCAAAATTGACCTGCTGGTGATCAACCAGCCGCCCTATTCGGATATCGCCCAGTCGCTGCAAGCCAGCTTCGCCAAGGCGGGAATTAACTTAGTGGTACATCCGCTGGTGGAAAGCGACGTGCTGACTCGCATGCGTGCGCACAAATTCCAGTCCATCTTCACCTACTGGGGCGCGGATTATCTCGACCCGAATACCAACGCCAGCACCTTTGCCTATAACGTGCCGGACGGCCCGAAAACTCTGGCCCAGCGTATTCAATGGGTGATCCCGGAAATCAGCAAGCAGACCCGCGAAGCGGCGGCAGAGTCTGACCCAACCAAACGTCTGGCGCGCTACGCCGATCTGCAACGTGAAATACAGAACAACTCGCCATTCGTGGTGGCGCTGCAAAGTAAACTACTGGTGGCTTTACGTAACAACGTAACGGGCGCCAGCCAGAACGTCGCGGGTAGCCAGCTGTATTTGGATACGGTGAATAAATAAAAGTAGAGTGAAAGATAAAAAGCCCCGCGATGTTTAGCGGGGCTTTTTGCTTAAGTGGTAAAGCTTTTAGTAGCTTAATCCAGTTTATAAACCTGCGCAGAAATTGCGCCAGCGTGGATGGCATCGCTTTGCTCGCCCGGCTTATAGCTGCCTTGGGTGTTATCTCCGGCCACCAGTTTGGCGGTTTTTACCTTCAACGCGGGGACGGAAACATCGCGCGGCTGCTCGCTTGGGTTGAGCACCACCAGATAGCGGTCGTCGCCCGAGGAGCGCAAATAGACCATCGGGTAGGGCTGATTGACGTCGCTCACCAGCTTCCAGTCGCCATCTGCCGACAGCGCCGGACTGTCTTTGCGCAGCGTCAGTAGCTGGCGGGTGTAGTTGAGCAGCGAGGCAGGGTCTTTGTCCTCTTTGGCCACCGTCGGGCGATTAGCGTCTTTATCTACCGGCAGGTAGAGATTCCAATAATCCGCCGTGGAGAATCCGGCGTTTTTCGAGTCATCCCATTGCATTGGCGTCCTTGAACCCGCGCGGTTCTTAGTGGCGCGCCCCTGACTGCCTTCTTTATTCCACAGCCCGGTCTGGAATTTCATCCCAATCTCATCGCCATAGTAGATAAACGGCGTGCCCGGCATGGTGAGGAAGAAGGTCATGGTGACTTTCAGCTGGTCGAGGGTGTTACGGTCACCGGCGTTCAGGCGCTGAATATCATGGTTGCCGGTCGGCAGCGAGATATAGCTCTTGCCCTTGGTGGCGTTGTATTGCTCGGTGTAAAGATCGTACCACTCCTTGATTTGGCCTTTGCCCTGCTTGGCGAAGTAGCTGACCTGCGGCTCGAACTCGCCGCCGACCTTGTTAAAGAACAGCGAGGAGAAGTTATATTTGCCGGTGTGCATCATGAAATCGATGTTGAACCCGGCGGCGGAGGACTCCTTCGGGTTGCTCCATTCGGAGATAAGCACGCCTTCGGGATACTTGGCTTTGTACCATGAGGAGATGTCCTGCCAGACTTTGATGGAGGCCAGTTTGCCCGGATCGTTTTTCACCACGCTGGAGGCCATATCCACGCGGAAGCCGTCGGCACCCTTGTCCATCCAGAACGCGATAATGTTTTCGATTTCGCGGCGTACCGCCATCGGGCCGGGGGCGTCAATTGGCTGCTCCCACGCGTGTTGCGGATTCGGATTGGCGTAGCCGTAGTTCAGCGCTGGCTGGGAATCGTAGTAGTTTTTGATATAAAACGGCGAGCGACCTGAGTCGGTTTTTACAAAGCTATCTTCACCAATCACGCCGCTGATTTGGTCTTTCTGTTTTCCTTTTACGTCGTCAGGAATTCTGTCTGGCCAGATGTAGTAGTCGCTGTAGCGTTGGTCCGGGCCTTTTTTCGATTCTAAAAACCAAGCATTTTGGTCGGAAGTGTGTCCCGCCACCAAGTCCAAACAGACGCGCAGGCCGCGCTTATGGGCTTCTTCCACCAGTCGTTTGAAGTCGGCGTTGGTGCCAAAGCGTTTGTCGATGGAGTAGAAGTCGGTGATGTCATAGCCGCCGTCTTTGAATTCAGAGGAGAACATCGGGTTGAACCACAGGGTGTTCACGCCGATGGATTTTATGTAATCCAGCTTGTCGATCACTCCCTGAATGTCGCCGACGCCGTCGCCGTTAGAATCTTTAAATGAGGAGGGGTAAATCTGGTAAAAAACCGCTTTGCTGACCCATTCTGGGGCGTCGTTTTGGGCCTGCGCCTGCCCAGAAATTGCCGCGACGGCTAACGCGGTGAATATCGCAATGCTATGCTTCTTCATGTCACTTTCTCCTGAGTAAAAAAATAATAAAAAGTACTAATCGTGTTTCATTTTTAATACGAGGAGTTATGACAGTAGCAGCTATTTAGCCACGTCATTTCAATAGGCTAGGACAGAGCATAGCTTTGTGAGTAGGGTCACAATCAATGATCGCGCTAATGAAATGTTGCAAGTTGATAGAGGTTTTATCAGCTGAACTTTGAAGATTTAAGGGGCTTATGCAGCAGGTAAATAAGAGTCAAATTGGCGGCGCGCTGAGCTTTATGCTTGGCGGGCTGATCTACTTATTGGCAGAGAAAATCGCCGCGCTGGGTTGGCGGCAACCGGCCTACAGCTACGTTAATAATTACATTAGCGATCTGGGGGTTGCCGAGTGCGGCGTGATGCCGGACGGACGAGACATTTGCTCGCCGCTGTATGGGGTGATGAACGCCGGTTTTGCGATAGAAGGCGTGCTGTTTTTCATCGCCTGCTGGCTTTTGCGGCCGTTGTTTAGCGGCCTGTCGGCAAGGCTGATGCTGCTGTTTGGCCTGCTGCACGGCGTAGGCGGAATTCTTATTGCCCTGTTCCACAGTGAACCTTCAGACACTGTTTTTCATGGCGTGTCGCTGCATCAGTTCGGCGCATTTCTGGCGATCGTCGGCGGGAATCTGACCTTGCTGTGCGCGGGCTGGAGCCAGTGGAATAAAGCCTCTTGGCTGATTTTCAGCAGGTTAAGCTGGCTGTTGGGCATTTTCGGTTTGCTCAGCCTGGTGGTGCTAACGCGGGGTATTTTACCCACCGGCATTGCTGAGCGAGGCTCGGTTTACAGCATCACGTTTTGGCAAATTTTTACCGGCATCTCTCTGCTGGCGGTGCGGGGAAATAAGCAGCAGGCGGCCTGAAACCGCCTGCCAGTCGGCTTATTTGTTACCGAAACGGCCAATTATCCCGGCGGCACCTTTGCTGTGTCCGTCGAGTTTTTCCAACAGCTGTTCGCGCGTCAGGCCCGCAGGCAGGGCGTCCGGCGTCAGGTCGGTGGCGATCAGCGTGAAGGTGTAGTGATGAACCCCGGCGCTCACCGGCGGGCAAGGTCCGTTGTAATGTCCGTTACCCTGGGTGCTTTTGCCGCCGATAAAACCTTTGCCTTTCGCCAAATCGTTTTCGGCAAAGCCTTTGGCATCCGGCGCAATCCCGTAAGCCACCAGATGATTCACCCCCAGCCCGCCGCGCCCCTCTGGGTCAACCATCGTCAACGCCAAACTCTTGGTGCCTTCGGGCACATTTTCCCAACTTAGCGCCGGGGAAGCATTTTCACCGGTACAGAACTGATTGCCTTTGATATTTCCTGCGAACTTCTGCGCCATCATCTCACCATCTTTGAAGTCGCCAGAGGTAAGGATGAAGATACCCGCCGCATTGGCGAGCGGTAACCACGCAGCGAGCGTGACGGCGAGAGTCGTTTTTAACACTGTTTTACATGCGGGCATGGTGAATCCTTCGGATGGGAATGTGTTTGAAAGCATAGCAGGAGGGGGGAGTTATGCGCATAACAGGCGGGGAGAGGAAAAGTGATGAATTGTTATTGAGGGGGTTTTAATTGCGAATTTTGGGGGGGGAATTCAAGACCGTGGGCTCGCCGCCCACACGGGCCCAAAGTTCAAGGTCGTGCGCTGCCGCCACACCGGCCTTAAGAGGCGCCTATCGCCGCGCCTCTTAAGAATCTCCGGCTCTTTACTGCGCGCTGTCGCTGGCTGAATGGACGTGTTTCAGGTACATCTGTTCTCCACCGCAAAATGTCGCCGCTTAGGCGGTACCTTCGCTGCGGGATTCAAGCCTTAGGTCTTGAACCTCTTGCTCAGCGCCATTTTTGACTGCGGTTTTGTGGCATTTCAACCGTGCCGTTTCAGGGGGCCTTGTCTTGGATTTGGGTTTTGCTCCTTCTCCTCTCAGAGGAGAAGGCAGGGATGAGGAGTGGTTTGACTCAACGCTAAATGTGGCAAACCTCACCCCAGCCCTCTTTTTGAAAAGGAGAGGGAGCAACTGAAAAGGCACGGTGGAGAAGCCAGTAAGTCGCGTTCAGAAGTGACGCCGAGGGAGTGGTTCGAGACCTATGGCTCGAAGCCCGAACTGAGGGAACCGCCTAAGCGGCGGCACTTCGCGACGATCACTAAAGTGCCTGAAACATGTCCATTCCAACGCTGCGCAGCCTCGAACTCACAAAAGAAAAAACGCAGGGTTCCAAGGGAGGCGCGTTTACGCCTCCCTTGGTCGGTGTGGGCCGACGCCCACGACCTTGACCGCTTACAAGCGAAAAAAAAAGGGCGCTTTTCAGCGCCCCCACTTGAGGATTATTAAGGTCAAACCTTAATAACTATTTCTTCAGTTCAGCTCTCAAGTCCTTAACATCCGAACTCGATACGGCTGATGCTGAATTACCCCAGCTGTTGCGGATATAGGTCAGCACGTTGGCGATATCCTGATCGCTCATCACACCATCGAAGGATGGCATTGACGGGGCGGTCGGTGCGGCTTGGGTGGCGACCGGGCGGCTGCCGGCTAGCACGACGCGGATCAGCGACGTGGCGTGATCCTGATTGATCAACGCAGAGTCGGCCAGACGCGGGAACAGACCTTCCTGACCTTGGCCGTTTGGCGTATGGCAGGCTGAACAACGGTCGGCGTAAATCTGCTTCCCGGCGATCATCGCTTTATCATCGGCTTTGATTGGCTCTGGTGCTTTAGAACCGCTGTCGTGGCCGCTGTCTTTCAGATAAACCGCTACCGCTTTCAGGTCGGCGTCGGTCCAGTGCTGGGACGAGTGATCCACTTCTTCAGCCATTGGGCCAGAGGCGATATCGAAACGATTTGCGCCGGTTTTCAGATATTGCATCAGGTCTTCTTCGGTCCACTTACCAATCCCGGTGTGCTGGTTCACGGTGATGTCTGGAGCAACCCAGTTTTCAATCACCGCGCCTTGCAGGAACTGGCTCTCCTTGTCGCCGCCAATCAGGTTCTTCGGCGTGTGGCAGGTGCCGCAGTGGCCTAAACCTTCAACCAGATAAGCCCCACGGTTCCATTCAGCAGACTTATCCATTTTCGGCTTGTATTCACCCTTGGTGAAGTTCAGCCAGTTCCAACCCATCAGGCTGGTACGGACGTTGAAGGGGAAGGGCAGCTGGTTGCTTTCGATTTCGTTATGCACCGGCTGAACCGTCTGCAAATAGGCCCAGATCGCGGCGTTGTCTTCGCGAGTAACCTTGGTGTAAGCCGTGAACGGCATGGCGCCGTACAGGCGTTTGCCGCCGTGGCCGATACCTTCGGACATCGCGCGCTGAAAGTCGTCGAAGCTCCATTTACCAATGCCGGTTTCTGGGTCAGGCGTGATGTTCGCGCCCACCAAGCGGCCGAAAGGCGTTTCAATTGGCACGCCGCCAGCAAAAGGTTTGGCATCTGGGGTGGAAGCCGTGTGACACGCGGCGCAGTCGCCGACGGTGGCCAGATAACGGCCGCGCTCAACCTGCTCGAAAGCGCCATCGCCCGCGGCGTGAGCCAGACCTGACAGGGTTAAGGCTACCAGTCCGAGTGAGAAGCAAGCTAAAGTTTTCATGCAATCATCTCTCCCGGTTTCTTCAGATAGTACTTGCGAATCGCTTCTGCGGCCTTGAACGCCAGTGCGCCAACGGTGCCCGTTGGATTATAGCCTGGGTTCTGCGGGAAGGCGGAAGCGCCGACCACGAACAGGTTCGGCACATCCCACACCTGCAGGTGTTTGTTCACCGAGCTGGTTGCCGGGTCTGCGCCCATTACGAAGCCGCCCACCACGTGAGAGGACTGATACGGCGCGCCGTTCCAGTGGCCTTTCATCGGGTTTTCGACATATTGGCGCGGGTTCATGGCCTTAGCGATTTCGCCGACTTTCCCGGTACAGTACGCGGCCATTTTCAGGTCGTTTTCTGGGAAGTCGAAGGTGACGCGCAGCAGCGGACGGCCTAAACGATCTTCGTAGTTCGGGTCAAGAGACAGATAGTTGGTGCGCGTGGTGTAGCTGCTGGCTTCACAACCAATCGACATGCTGCTCAGGTAGTTGTTTACCGTAGCTTTCTTCCACTCTTTACCCCATTTCGGCGTTCCCGGTGGGACAGGGCGATAGCCGATAGGTGCGCCACCGATTGGCGTGACGCGAATACTGCCACCGCCGAAGAAGCCTAAGCCGCTGTGGTCGAAGTTGTCATTGTTGAAGTCGTCGATACCCATGCCCACGGCACCTGCGCCGATGAACGGGTTGAAGTTCTTGTCATCGAAGAACAGCTGCACGCCGTTGGCGGTTTGGTAGGCATAGTTACGCCCGGTGGTACCGGTCCCGCTGATCGGATCGTATGGCTTACCGATCCCCGACAGCAGCATCAGACGCACGTTTTCAAAGGTAAACGCGGTGACGATCACTAAGTCAGCCGGTTGCTCCCACTCGTCGCCGGAGGAGTCGATATACACCACGCCGGTGACCTGTTTGCCGTCTGGAGATTTCACCACGCGCATCACTTCACAGCTGGTACGGGCTTCGAAATTCTCTTTGCGGATAAGCGCGGGCAGCACGGTGGTGATGGCGCTAGCTTTCGAATAGTTGGCACAGCCGTAGTTGGTACAGAAACCACAGTAGGTGCACGGGCCCATCTTAACGCCCAGCGGGTTGGTGTAGGCTTCGGACACCAGTGAGGATGGCACCGGGAAGGCTTTGTAACCCATGTTGCGCGCGGCTTCGGCGAACAGGGTTGGGCCATACGGCATGTCCATTGGCTTGGTTGGATATTCGATGGAGCGCATACCCTCGTAAGGGTTGCCGCCCTCGTGGTGCTCGCCGTTCACATTGCTGGCTTTGCCGGAAACGCCCGCCAAACGCTCGAAAGAGGAGTAGTGCGGTTCCATCTCTTCCCAGTCGGTGCCCCAGTCTTGTAGCACTAACTCTTCTGGAATGGCCTTCGCGCCGTACTTCTCGGTCAGGTGGCTTTTCAGGCGGAACTCGTCAGGCTGGAAGCGGAAGGTGATGCCCGCCCAGTGGTTGCCCGCGCCGCCGGTGCCGTTACCCGGGTGGAACGAACCCCATTCGCGCATCGGCAGTGCGGTTTGCGATGGGTTGTTACGGATGGTGATGGCGTTTTGCGCTGTCTGCACCATCAGCTCCTGACGGCTGTTGTAGCGCAGCTCATCGGTGACGGTAGCAACGTTAAAATCACGCGCGGTATCACGCCACGGGCCGCGTTCAATAGCGACCACGTTCAGACCTTCGTCGGTCAATTCGCTGGCGATAATCGATCCGGCCCAGCCGAGACCAATCACCACCACGTCAGTTTTGGGTAGTTTCTTTGCCATAATCTGTTCTTTCGCCCCTAGCTTTTCATCTTCCATGCATCTCCACCGGAGATACTCAGCGGTTCCAGATCTAACTTCTGGTTATGTTTGCCGATGTATTCGCGATAGTCGTAACGCGCGCCCGGGAACCCGAGCATTTTCCATGACACCATGTTGCGGTTTCCGCCATAAATCGGGTCGGCGAAGAAACCTTCCATGGTGTTCTTCAGCGCGATATCGAAGAACAGTTTGGAATCGATGCCATTCAAAGCTATTTTTCCGGTTTGCAAGCCACCCAAGATTTCATCCTGTTGGTCGCCGGTCAGATCTTTGAAGGATTTTTTGTGTTCCGTCTGGGTGTATTGCTCTAAAGCGGCCAGACCTAAACGGTAGCGCTGCTGAGGAACCAGAGGTGACTGGTCGCCCTGTTCCGGCGTGCCTTGCTTGAACGGGCCTTGCATATACAGACGGGAGTAGGTGCCGTAGAAACCGGCTAGCTGGCGGTCAATAAACACGGCACAACCGGCATCTTTGCCCCCTACGCTCAACTCATCAGCGGGGATCAGACGGTCAACAATGGCTTCCAGCGCGGCGGCTTCGGCGTCGGTAAAGAACACCCAACCTTCGGTTTCAATCTGCGGGGGAGGACTGGCGTCAAAGGGGCTCCACACGGGCGTTCCTTTGAGCGTAATGGCGTTTGCTGCCTTGGCGACGCCGAGAGCGGCGGACGCGGCGGAAAACGTCAGGATCTGCCGACGCGTAACGCCGGGCAAGGTTTTTTTGCTCATCTATGTTCCCTTGTTTTATAGAATGCGCACTTCTCATCAGACAATCTGTGCTGTCTAACGAGGGGATACGGCGTGCAAATTTGTCATTATGTGTAGATCGTTAATTGTGATCATAGTCACGCGATGCAAAGAAAAATCTGCATTCGGGTGGCGTAACTAAAATCAAATTTACCTAGACAGGATAGATGATTAATCCTTGTAACGAGAACGGTCTTAGATGTTAAAAATGTTATGAAATGTGTAAATTTGGGTAAAGCTGTTATAGGAACCGTGTTTAATTTACACAACTTAAGGGCTACAAAGTGCGGCGAAATTCCTCTGCAGCCCCTGTCATTACTGACGTTGTGGTTTTGCTGACGCAGGGAAGAGTCGTAGCAGAAAATTGCGCATCCGCACGACAAACCTTTCTTGGAAGATCACACAAATTGCCACAGTAAGTAGCAGATAAATCACATAACCGGGCACGCTGAGCTGCACTTTGCCCGCCGCATCAATACAACCTTGCCAATCATTAAAGCAACTCATCGGTGCGCCGCGCAGTAACTGTTCCACTGTGCGGAACAGGCTGAACAGCGGAACGTGCAGGGCGAAAATCGACAAAGAGGCTGCGCCGAGCCGTGGCGACCAGTGTCGCAGCCAGGCGCTTTTCGGATCGTGTGCCAAGGCACTCAGGTAGACCAAACAGACCTGCGAGGGAAGTAATAATCCATTGTGCAGCAGGAAGTACCAGTGCCGACCGTTGCCGTGAGTAAACAGCGCGGTGCCAATCAGGAAGCAGAGCAAAATCCCCAGCGCCAGCAGGGTGCGCGTCGAACGGCCAATCACCAGATTGGCCCTCTGGTGCTGGCGGAAAATGCCATAACCGAGTATCCCCGCCAGAAACTCCGGCAGGCGGAACAGCGGCCCACGCTGCAACAGGCCGGTGAAAGGCATACCGTACTGCTGCTGCCAAATCACCCAAATGGGCGGCAGCAGGTAGAGGGCGCAGATGATCGCCATCCATAGCCATTTATGGCGCAGTGCCAGCAGTTTCGGGCCGAGCCACGGGAAGAACAGGTAGAAAAAAAACAGGGTGGAGAGTGACCAGAGCGGCGCATTGAAAGTCAGGAAGTAGGGGTTCCAGGCTTGCAGCATCAGCAGCTGTAATACGCCGTTAAATGCCAACTGGGCGTTAGTCATATAGTGGCGGAAAAGTTCGGGATTAGTGCCGGCCAGCTCGGAGTTGGTGTCATACACCACAAATCTCAGGCTTGAGCCGGGGCCTTCGGGCGGAATGGCGAGCCACTGCATCAGGCTGACAACCAAAATCGACGACGCCAGCGCCACGATGTGGATCGGATACAGGTTGCAGAAGCGTTTTTTCAGAAAGCTTTTACCCGACTCGCGCATCTGATTGCCGTTAAAATAGACGTGGGTAAGCAGAAAGCCGGAAAGCACAAAGAAGGTGCTGGTGGCGAAGAAACCCATGCTGGTGAGTTCAGCCAAGAAGGGCACTGAACCGCGCTGCGGGTACTGATGAACCGTGTGGTAAATCATCACATAACAGCCGAGCAGGAAGCGCAGCCATTCCAAACCAATAAAACGTTGTTTTGATGCTTTCTGCATCCGTTGTCTCCGCAACAATAAAGCGACAATCCGTCGTTCCCAGACGTCATCAGGGAATGACAGCGTGCTCACGGATCAGGTCAACGAGGTATAACTGACGGGAGGTGAACGAAACTTAAACCAAATGTAAAAAATGTTTCAGAATTTACCTAAAGCGTTACCGAAAGTGGCCTAAAGTGCTCTTGTGCCTTGATAAATGTCCTCTGTGGGTTAAGATCGTTGTTCACTCTTTATTTGTGCAGGACATGACAGACGTCACAGAAGTTTTTCCCAATTTATTGAAGCGAATTGCGCCGCCACTGCGCGCCTCACTGCTTATTCTGTGGGGATCGGCTTTCTATACTGCAAGCGCCAATGCGCTGACGGTAGACGCTTACCAGCGATTTTCTCCCGATGCTGACCTCTCAGCTCCCGCTGGCGATGCCAATTCGATGTTCAATGCCGGTACTCCTGCCCAAGATCCCAACACCTTGCCCAGTCTGGGTAGCGCTTATTACAAGCCCGCCAGCGGCGCGACGGCGGCTGAAACCAAAATCGCCAATACGCTGAAACAGTTTGGCGAGCAGAGCACCTCCAGCGACAGTCAGGACCCATTGCGCGAGCAGGCGGAAAGTTTGGCGCTAACGCAGGCCGCCAAGCTGGTGCAGAAAGAGACCAGCAGCTTGCTCTCGCCGCTTGGCACCGCCAGCATGTCGCTCGACGTCAGCGGGCGAAATCTCGACGGCAGCCGGGGGCAGCTCTTCAGCCCGCTTTACCAAAACGACCATTTGTTGACTTACAGTCAGGTGGGGCTGGTCAGCGCCACGGACTCTACCGTGGGGAACTTCGGGCTGGGGCAGCGCTGGAATGAGGGCAGTTGGATGCTGGGCTATAACGCCTTTGTGGATAACGACTTCGACCATCAGCTAAGCCGTGGCAGCTTGGGCGCCGAGGCGTGGACCGATTACCTGCATTTCTCCACCAACTATTATCATCCGTTTTCCTCTTATAAGGCGGACAGCGGCAGTTCGCCGCAGCTTCGCCGTCAGGCACGCGGCTATGACATCACCACCAAAGGCTATCTGCCGTTTTATCGCCAGATTGGCGCCTCGCTGAGCTTCGAGCAGTATTATGGCAATCAGGTGGACCTGTTCGGCAACGGCACGCGGCAGACCAATCCTTCGGCCATGACCTTTGGAGTGAATTACACGCCGGTGCCTTTGGTGACGGTGAAGGCCGCCCACCAGGCCGGGCAGGATGGCGACAATCAGGACAGCGTCGAGTTGACGCTCAATTACCGTCTTGGGGTGCCGCTCTCCCAGCAGCTTTCTGCCAACAATGTGGCCGAGGCGCACTCGCTGCGCGGCAGCCGGATGGACGTGGTCGAGCGCAATAACATGCCAGTAATGGATTTCAAACAGCGCAAAACGCTGTCGGTTTATCTGGCGACGCCGCCGTGGAATTTACAGCCGGGTGAAACCGTCGAGCTGAAATTGCAGGTCAGGGCACTCAACAGTGTCAGCGCGCTGAGCTGGCAGGGCGACACTCAGGCGCTAAGCCTGACGCCGCCGCACAATAACCGCGACACCGATGGCTGGAGCCTGATTGTGCCGCCGTGGGATAGCTCGCCGGATGCCAGCAACAGCTACCGTCTGTCCGTCACCGTGGTGGACAGCAAAGACCAGCATGTCACATCTAACTGGATCACCCTTAACGTCACGCCGCCGCCGCTGAGTGAAGATATGCAGCAGCAGAAGTTTAATTTTTAATGGGTGATTCACCGGCGTTTAATTAAGCTATTTATAATGGCTTTTTAATCTTGAGAACTTACCCATGCTAAAGCGCGTAGCGATCGGCATCTGCCTACTCAGTTCCTGCTGGACACTGGCCGCATTGGCCAGTGATAGCTTCTATATTAATCCCAACTCTTCTGCCGCCCAGTGGGTGAAAGCTCACCCTGACGACCCTCGCGCCAAAACCATTAACACCGCCATTGCCCAAGTGCCTTCGGCGATGTGGTTTACCGGCACCAGCCAAAGCAACGACCAACTGGCGCAGGCGGTGAGCCGCTATGTGAATGCCGCCAGCCAGGCTCAGCGCATTCCGCTGTTGGTAGCCTATAACCTGCCGGGGCGGGATTGCAGCGGAGGAGCTTCTGCCGGAGGAGCGAGCGATGCTCAGAACTATCGCGGTTGGATCGATAATTTCATCAGCGGCGTCGGCAGCCAACCGGCGATGGTGGTGCTCGAACCCGATGCGCTGGCCGATAGCGACTGCCTGACCCCCGCCAAGCGCCAAGAGCGGCTGGGGCTAATTCACTATGCTTTGCAGCAGTTTCAGCAGCACGCGGTAAAGACCAAGGTGTATCTGGATGCGGGAAATGCAGGCTGGAAGCCCGCAGATGCCATGGCGGACCTGCTTAACGCGGCGGGCATTAATCTGGCGCATGGCTTTGCGTTGAACGTGTCAAACTTCTATCGGCTTGAGCAATCGACGGCTTACGGCGAGGCGATTAACGCCCGTCTGGCGGCTAATTATGGCTACCGTAAATCGATGCTGATAGACACCGGACGCAGCGGCAACGGCTCTGAAAACGGCCAGTGGTGTAACCCGCCGGGGCGCAAAATTGGCAGCTTGCCGGGCAAGATTTCAGCTGACACGATGGCAGTTTGGGTCAAGCAGCCCGGCGATTCCGACGGCGCGTCTTCCCCCAGCGCCGACTGCCACAACGGCCCGGCGGCGGGCGTTTTTAGCCCGGAGCTGGCAGTGCGGCTAATTGAAGGGAAGTGATGGTCAGCAGCGATTTTGGGCGGATGCGGAAAGTCAAAAATAAGGCCATTCAGCTCCTCCCCTCCTGAAAGGGGAAGGAGTAAAAAACCAAAACCAAACAAAAAAAGTTACCGTTAAATCACATTACTTTGCAGCACCCAGACCGCCGCTTCGACGCGGGATTTGAGTTTCATCTTCTTCAATAGGTGCTTCACGTGAACTTTTACCGTGCTTTCGGTGATGTTCAGGCGGCGGGCGATCACCTTATTGGGCAAGCCTTCGGCGATCAGTTTGATGATATCGCGCTCGCGCGGCGTCAAGGATTGAATGTCGCGATCGCCACTCGGGCGACTCTCGCGCAGGCTGGCCGCCAGCACTGGCGTCAGGGCTTCGCTGAGCACCATCTTGCCGCCTGCCGCATTGTGTAGCGCGGCGAGCAGGTCTTCGGGCTCCATATCTTTAAGCAGATAGCCGTCGGCGCCGCGTTTCAGGGCGGTCACCACGTCATCTTCATGATTCGACACGCTAAACACCACGATGCGCCCAGAAAGGTCGGTTTGACGCATTTTATCCAGCGTATCGAGGCCGTTCATGCCGGGCATATTGAGATCTAACAGGATTAAATCCGGGTCGAGCTGTTTTGCCAGTTCAACGCCTTGCTCGCCGTTACTCGCTTCGCCAATCACCTGCAGGGTAGTGTCCAGCGCGATAAGTTGCTTAACGCCGTTGCGCAGCATCGGGTGGTCATCAATCAATAAAATAGTCGAAGGGGTCGCGTCGTTCATACTTGCTCCTGGGGATTAATCGGCAATGCGTCTGGACGGAAGCGGACGGTGACCTGTGTCCCGCCGCTTTCCCGGCTGGTGATCTGGCATTGGCCGTGCAAACTTTTGGCGCGATCTTGCATGATGATCAGGCCGTAATGGTGCTGTCTTTCGATATTTTCTGGGATGCCATGACCGTCGTCGGTCACTTGCATCATAATTTCGTCGTGCTCACAGCTGAGTCTTAGTGAAATTTGCGCAGCATTGGCGTGCTTAAAGGCGTTGTTCAGGGCTTCGCGGGCAATGTGCAGCAGGTGAATCGCCTGATTGGCCGGTACCGATCGCGGCGGTAACTGGTAATCAAAAGCGATAGTGATCCCCATGCGGGCCGAGAACTCATCTACCGCGTGCTGCAAGGCGGCGCGCAGGCCGGGGGTGTTCATCTGTAGGCGGAAAGTGGTCAGCAGTTCGCGCAACTGGCGATAAGCCGTATTCAGTTCGTCGCGCATCTGCTGCACCAGCTGGCCGTTTTCTGCCGTCAACTCGCTCCCTTGCATTTGCAAACAGGCAATTTGGATTTTCAGGCAGGAGAGGGACTGCGCCAGCGAGTCGTGCAGCTCACGGGCAATGGCGGAACGCTCTTCCATCAGCATCAATTGCTGCTGATGTTCAGCCTGTCTTGCCAGCATCAAGGTGCTGGTCAGTTGCTCCAGTAGGGTCGTCACCAGACGCTGCTGGTCGCGCGTTAGCGAGGTGCCCTGTGGAAGCTGCGCCAGCAGAACCCCGTAATTCTCGCGCTCGTCTTGCAAACTCCAGCTGAGAGGTTGCTGGTGGCTATTTTCAGCCGATGCGTTGTTGTCGCTATATAAATGGTGCTGGCTCGCAGCCGGACTGCCGATATCATTAAACAGCTCGGCGCTGTTGTTCTCATACAGCCGCAGCTGCACGGACTGTAGCGGCGTCAGCTTCTGTAACTCCTCCAGCACCGGCACCAAACGCTGCTCCAGCGGGGCGCTGGTATGTAGCTGGCGGCTGACGCGATAGAGAAAATCCAGCACCTGATTCTTCTGCTGTAAATCGGCAGTTTTGTTATCTACCAGCTGCGCCAGGCTGTCCACCGTGCGCTCCAGCGCCTGCGACATACTGTTCAGCGACTGGCCGAGAATATCCATTTCATTGTGCGGGCGGGCCGTCTGGCTTACCTGATAACGCTGGCTAAAATCGCTGGCGCTCACCGCGTTGGCCTGCGCCAGCAGCCGTTTCCACGGCTCCAGCAGCCGACGGCGCAAAAACCAAATCGTCAGCCCCAGCAGCAATAGCGTGACCAGCAGCAGGCCGCGCTGAACCAGTGAAATCAGCGTCAGGTGGTATTCGGTCTTATGCTCCAGCGCGGCCACCAGTTTGTCTAACTGGCCGACATACACCGCCACGTTGGAGGCCACCTGCGCGGGGGTCTGTGCCTGGCGAATCTGGTCTTTCAGCGTGGTCATCCAGTAGCGGCGCAGGGCATCGAATTCTGGCTGGAGATCTTCACTTTGCACTGCGCGGCGCAGATCGAGATTGTCCTGATCTTGCTCCATCTGGCGCAAATAGGCGTTATTGGCCGGGGTCAGAGGCACCGAGGCCAGCAGGCGATAGCTCTGCATACGCAGCGAACCGGCCTTGTTGATGGCATGGGCGTTACCCTGAATGCTCTGCGCCATCCACGCGGCGACGCTCATCCCGCCAATGCCCAACAGGCCGAGCAACAGCATCAGCAGGGCAATTTGGCTGACTAGCGACAGCGGCGTCACAGCGCGTCTAAGCATCTTGTCATTCCTGTCAGTAACGTTAAGGGATAAGGGCATTCGGTTAGTGTGGGCATATTTTTTATTATCCGGCGTGATATCCCTATACTCCTATAGGAGTACCTATTTATTTCCACCGGGATAACGCCTGCTATCAATAGATATGCATAATGACATCAACTCTATGAATTATAGTCAATTATCAATCATGGCGGGGATACCCACAAAGGACGCATGGTGATTTTGAGGCCGAAACTTAACCACCATCTGCTTGATTTGCATCAACATCCCACAGGGGAGCACTACCTAGTGTTGGCAGCATTAATAACAACAATGCTCTGCCAATTCGAGGTTTTCCATGCCCCATACTTCAGCAACACCCGCGTCTAAACCGTCGAGACTCCTTCAGGACTGGCGGCCGGAAGACTCCGCGTTCTGGGAGAAAACCGGCCATAAAGTGGCCAGCCGTAATCTGTGGATCTCTGTTCCTTCGCTCTTGTTAGGGTTCTGCGTCTGGATGTTGTTCAGCCTGGTCGCGGTCAATCTCAACAAGGTGGGTTTTAACTTCACCACCGACCAACTGTTTATGCTGACCGCCATTCCATCGGTGTCCGGTGCCATTCTGCGCGTGCCTTACTCCTTTATGATCCCGCTATTCGGCGGACGTCGCTGGACCGCCATCAGCACGGTATTTTTGATTATCCCATGCGCCTGGCTGGGTTTTGCGGTGCAAGACACCAGCACGTCTTACAATACTTTCCTGATTATCTCTTTGCTGTGTGGTTTCGGCGGCGCGAACTTCGCATCCAGCATGGCAAATATCAGCTTCTTCTACCCGAAAGCCAAGCAGGGCGGCGCGCTGGGGATTAACGGCGGTCTAGGTAATATGGGCGTCAGCGTGATGCAGTTGCTGGCTCCGTTAGCCATTTCCCTTGGGATTTTTGGTGCCTTTAGCCAGCCGCAGACCTTAGCCGACGGCAGCAGCATGTGGCTGCAAAACGCCGCGTGGATCTGGGTGCCTTTCCTGATTATCTGCACCGTCGCCGCGTGGTTCGGCATGAACGATTTGGCGTCGTCGAAAGCCTCGATTCGCCAGCAGTTGCCGGTGTTAAAGCGCGGTCACCTATGGATCATGTGCGTGCTGTATCTGGCGGCGTTCGGCTCATTTATCGGCTTTTCCGCCGGTTTTGCCATGCTGACCAAAACCCAGTTTCCTGAAGTGAATATCATGCACTACGCCTTCTTCGGCCCGTTCTTCGGTGCACTGGCGCGTTCCGGCGGTGGCATGTTGTCCGACCGTTTGGGCGGCGTTCGCGTGACTTTCTGGAACTACGTGGTGATGGCGATTGCCGCCGCCTTGCTGTTCTTAACGCTGCCAAGCGGCGGCGCGGGTGGCAATTTCCCAGCCTTCTTCGGCGTGTTTATGGTGCTGTTCCTGACTGCCGGTCTGGGCAGTGGTTCGACTTATCAGATGATCGCAGTGATCTTCCGCAAACTGACCACCGACCAAGCACTGGCTCGCGGCGAAACGGCAGAATCCGCCCAGCGCGAAGCCATCACCGACACTGCCGCGGCATTAGGCTTTATCTCCTCCATTGGCGCCATTGGCGGCTTCTTCATCCCGAAAGCCTTCGGCACATCCCTCGCCATGACCGGCTCTCCGGCGGGCGCAATGAAAGTGTTCCTGGTGTTTTACGTGGTGTGCGCGGTGATCACATGGGTAGTTTACTGGCGGAATTTGGATAAGGGGTTTGCGACGAAGAAAGCTCGTTGATACTTTTTGAAGGTCAACTTCAAGGTCGTGGGCGTCGGCCCACACCGACCAAGGGAGGCGTAAACGCGCCTCCCTTGGAACCCTGCGTTTTTATTGTTGTGTGATCGAGGCTGCGCAGGGTTGGGATGGACATGTTTCAGCAGCCTTGATGATCGTCGCGAAGTGCCGCCGCTTAGGCGGTTCCCTCGCTGCGGGATTCCAACCCGCGTAAAAAGCCACGCGGTTTTCCACCTCTTGCTCGGCGTCACTTCTGAACGCGACCTACTGGCGCTTACTCCGAGCCGTTTCATTCACAAAAAGCTGAAAATTACTGAAAAGGTACGGTTGAAATGCCTCAAAGCCGCAGTCAAAAATGGCGCTGAGCGAGAGGTTCGAGACCTATGGCTCGAATCCCGTGGCGAAGGCACCGCCTAAGCGGCGACATTTTGCGGTGGATAACTGAAGTCCCTGAAACACGTCCGCCTCACGAGCGAAGCGCGCAGTAAAGAGCCGGGGAGTCTTGAGGGGCGCGGCGATAGGCGCCCCTCAAGGCCGGTGTGGCGGCAGCGCACGGTTTTGACCTTAAAGGCCAGCGTAGGCGGCGAGCCCACGATTTTGACTTTAAAAGCGGCCCAGGGACGCCCCCCGTCCCATCACCGACACCACTTCTCAATCGCTAAAGCAATCGCCTTCGTGCAATTCACCAGATCCTCGACCGATACGCGCTCATTGGGCTGGTGCGACTGCGCCGGGTCGCCGGGGCCGAAGTTGACGGTTGGCGTGTTGCCCATGCCGGTTGGCAGGCCGATGTCGCTGTGCGCGCCGAAGCCGGAGAGCACTGGCGACAGATTGGCTTCTACTACCGCCTCTTGGAAAGTCTGCACGAAAGGGTGATCCGACGGCACTTCGGCGCAGTCGGCGTCCAAAATCCATTCGATATATGCCGGATGGGCGCGCAGGTAAGGGTCGGCTTCGCACACGCGGGCGATGTGTTCTTCGACCTCGCGCTTCACGTGTCCGCCTAAGCCAAACTCATCTTTCTCGTGCGGCAGATACTGCACGTCAATGATGATTTCCCCGTGTCCGGCGGTGGAAGAAGGGTGCTCGCCCACTTTCAACTGGGTGATCATCACCTTGTTAGGCATCTCCATCAGCGGGTGATTCTTCTTCGGATCGTACTGCCAGCGGCGGTTGAGAATGTCGATTCCGTCCATGATCTGGCGACACAGCTCGACGGCGTCCACCGGGCCGGTGCTGTCCCACGAATTTGGCGTCAGCTCAGCGTGACCGCCCACGCCGTTGACGATGATTTTGCCCCACAGAATACCGTGGCAAATTGGCGCGATTTGGTTAGCGCTTGGCTCAGTCATGATCCCCGCGTCGGCGCGGAAACCGCGATCGACCATGGCGAGTGAGCCCATGCCGCCAATCTCTTCATCGACCACCGTGGTGAAGACCACGTCGCCGGACAGCTCGACGCCCAGATCTTTCAAAAACTCCACCGCCATCAGCATGCAGGCGACGCCGCCTTTCATGTCCACCGCGCCGCGCCCGTAGACGAAATCGTCAATCACTTCTGGCAAGAAGGGATCGGTGCGCCAGTGGGAGCGCGCGCCCGGTGGCACCACGTCGATATGCCCGGTCAGCATGATGGATTTGCCGCCGCCGGTGCCTTTTAAGGTGCCGCCAAGGTTGGGGCGACCTTCAAAAGTGCGGCCTTTATTGGCGCCGGGGCGGCCTTTGTATTTCTCATATAATGCCGGACCATCTGGGTCCCACAGGTCAGTCTCCATGCCCAACTGGTGCAGGCGCTGTTGCAGATAGAGCTGGCAATCGCGCTCGCCCGGCCCGGCCTGAGTAGGGTCTGCCATCACGATCGAAGGGAACGACAAAATATCGCACAGCGTCTGGACGATGCGCTGCTTATTGGCGTCGATATGGTCCGCCAGCGCCTGAGTAGAAAAGGTCATTGATTAGCTCCGGGTTTTTGAAAGACGATCGGCCAGCAGCACCGCGATCAGTAACAGACCGACCACGCCCACTTGCCAAACGGTGTTAATTCCAAACTGCAACATGCTGGTTTTAAGCGTGACCAGCAGCAGGACGGCGGCGAATACTCCCGCCACGCCCCCTTTGCCGCCAAATATCGCCACGCCACCCAGCAGGGCTGCGGTTAATGATTCCAGTTCAAGATTGACCCCCGCGTTCGGCCTGCCGCTGCCGAGCCACGACAGGGAAACAAAGCCCGCGCCGCCTGCCAGCATGCCGCACAGGGAGTAGAGTAGAATGCGCGCACGATCGACCGGGATGCCCACCAGTCGCGCCGAATGCTCGTTAAAGCCCATGGCGTAAATCCAGCGCCCCCACGAGGTAAACGACAGCAGCAGGGCGGCAATCAGAAACGCGGGAATAACCAGCGTGAGGAATGGCAGAGGAATGTCGGCCAGCACGCCGCGCCCCCAAGGCAAGACCCACGCCGGAACCCCGGACTGCGCCGCGCCGCCGGTCAGAGACAGCGCCAGACCCGAATAGGCGTAGAAGGTGCCGAGGGTGACAATCAGCGGGTAGATTTTCAGCTTGGCGATCAGCAGGCCGTTAACCGCGCCGAGCAGAAAGCCGCACAGCAGACACACCACCGGCAGCAGCACCGCCGGAACGCCAGCCTGGAGCGCCATCACGCCAGCAATGGCTGAAAGCGACACATTGCCCCCCACCGACAAATCAATCCCCGCGCCGCCTGCCAGCACCACCAAAGCTTGCCCCAGCGACACCAGCGCCAGCAGCGTGGCGAACTGCAAGATGCTGGTTAAGGTTGCGCCAGACAAAATCGACGGTTGCCCAATCAGCAGGGTTAACGCCAGCGCCACCCACAGCCCGCAGAGCAGAGTGAGCACCAGATTTTTACGATAAAGGCGGGAAGCTCCCGCGGTGAGAATCATGCGGTTCCTTCTCCTTTAAGACGGTTTTTACGCAGGTTCATGTTGTGAATGCGCAACCTGCCGCTGAGCACTTCGGCGGTGAGCACCAGCAACAGCAGGCCTCCGGTGACTACGGTTTGCCACAGAGACGGCACGCCAATCAGCAGCAGGCCGTTTTGTAAGATACGTAGCAGGAACACGCCGAGTACCGTGCCCAGCAGGCTACAGTGGCCGCCCATAATGCCGGTTCCGCCCAGCACCACGGCGGCAATGGCTTCCAGCGCCAGCTGGCTGCCGATAGTCATTTCGACGTTGCGATAGGTGCCAACATAGAAGGTAGCCGCCAGCCCGCACAGCAGGCCGCTGATGATGAACGTGGCGAAACGAACGCGGGTGACCGCAATGCCGGAAAGTCGTGCTTTATCTTCCGAATTGCCGATAGCCAGCAGGTGCAAGCCATAAGGCGTGCGGCGCAGCGCCAGCCAGACCAGTCCGTAAGCCAGAGCAATCACCCAGACAGTCACCGGCAGGCCGAGCAGCGGCGCGCTGACTAACTGGGTCAGCGAGTCCGGCAGCCCCGACAGCCACTGGCCGCCGAGCAGGGCAAACACCGCCGTGCGATAGACGCCATACAGCCCCAGCGTGCCGACGATGGCGGGAATGCGACCTGCCACCACCACCAGCGCGCTAATAACGCCAATCAATGCGCCCACCAGCGGGCCGGAAAGGGCGGTCAGGCCGGGAGAAACGCCCGCGTTAAGCAACTGACCAATAACAATTGCCGCCAGCCCCATCACCACGCCGACCGACACGTCCACGCCGCCCATTGCCAGCAGCAGGGTCATGCCCAGCCCAATCAAGAGTAATTCTGTGCTGTTGCGTAGCACGGTCGTCAGGTTATCCAGCGTGGCAAAATAGGGCGATGCCAGACTGAAAATAACGATGGCGACCAGACAAACGCAGGCCAGCGTCAGCTCCCGCCCCGAGAATTTCAGGGCGGGCGTGAAGGATGTTGCCACGGCAGTGTCCCCTAAGTGTTGCGATTCAGTTTTGCGATAAAAATCAGAAGTGGAATTGGTCGACGTTTTGCTTGGTAAACACCGCCGGTGCGCCGAGCAGCAGCACGCCGGTTTTCGCGTCGTAAGCCACTTTCTGATCCAGACCCGGCACGCTGTTTTCGGCACTGAAGGTTTTACCGTCGATCAGCTGTTTGCCCGCCCAGACGGTGAGGTAGCCGAGTTTTTCCGGGTCCCACAGCACGGAGAAGCCAAAGGAGCCGCTTTTCAGGTAGGCGCGCGCGGTGTCCGGGCTGCAATAGCCGGTGCCCACCACTTTGCCAATTTTTCCGGCGGTTTCGATGGCCTGCGCCACGCCCGGACAGGTGGTAGAGGCGACGGCGATAATGCCTTTCAGGTCTGGGTTGGCGGCGATCATGTCGGCAGAAATTTGCGCCGCGCGGCTGGAGGTGCCGCCCGCAAACTGCGGTTTCAGCAGCGTGACATTCGGGTATTTGGCCTTGACGCGCTGCTGCATAAAGCCAATCCACGCGTTGAGGTTTGAGGCAGTGGCTTCGCCGGAAACTATGCCAATCTTGGCGTGGTCGCCGACGCGCTTCACCATCTCGTCAATCACCGTATCGCCCAGCCCCTCGTCCGTGGCCTGCGCCACGTAGACCGCGCGGCCGCTGTCCGGTGCGTCACTATCACTGGTGAAAAGCTTGATATTTTTGGCTTTGGCCTGCTCGACCACCGGCGCGATGCTCGAGGCATCCAGCACGCTGACCGAAATAGCGTTAACGCCCTGAGCAATTAGGTTTTGCACGATTTGCAGCTGGTCCATCGGGTTGGTATCCACCGGCCCCGAGTAGATGAAATCCACGCCAAACGCCTTAGCCGCGCGGTTGCCGCCGTCATGCATCGCTTTGAAATAGGGAATACCGACGATTTGCGGCACAAAGGCCACTTTCGGTTTGTCTTGGGCGAAGGCGCTAAAAGCCGTCGCGCCGAGCAGAGCAGATGCCACCATGGTGCTGATCATTTTTTTCAACATAGAAAGCCCACCTGTCATGAATGTGAGAGATAACTGCTGTGTGTTTTTTGGTTTTGTAATGTGGATCTGGCGTTGTGTTGTTTGGTGATGCAACTTCGTGGATCTGACGTCAGGCCGTTACGGCCTCAAACGCTCGTGCTTCGGGATGCGCGCCGGTGATCAGCGACACAATCTCTTCCGGCGTGGTGTCGGCGCGTCGGCGCTCGGCAATTTTTCTGCCGCGACGGAACACCACCATGCGATCGGCGACTTCAAACACGTCGGCAATGTTGTGGCTGATTAGCACCACCGCGCAGCCGCGCTCCGCCAGTTTGCGGGTGAGGGCCAGCACTTTGCGAGTTTCGGCGACGGCCAGCGCGGCGGTCGGCTCATCCATAATCACCAGCTTGGCGTTGAGGTTCAGCGCGCGGCAGATAGCCACCGCCTGCCGCTGGCCGCCGGAGAGGCTGCCAACCGGCGCTTCCGGGTCAGAAATATGGGCTTCCAGCTCATGCAGCAGCTCGGCCACTTTCGAACGCATGGCCTGCTGGCGCAGAAAAGGAATGCCTAAGAAAGAGTGTTTCAACTCGCGGCCAAGAAAGACGTTTTCCGCGATAGACAGATTTTCGGACAGCGCCAGCTCCTGAAAAATAGTGGCGATGCCGCAGTCCGAGGCGTCTTTCGGTGAATTGAAACTCACTGCTTTGCCATCCACCACCAATTCGCCGCCGCTGGCCGGATGCGCGCCCGCCAGCACTTTGGTGAAGGTGGATTTACCGGCGCCGTTATCACCCAACAGGGCCAATACTTCGCCGGGATAAATCTCCAGATTGACGTCGCGCAGGGCGGTCAAAGCCCCAAAGCGCTTGGTAATGTTAATGGCCTGAACGTAGGGCTGAGCCATGGCGAATCTCCCGTAGAGTCTTGGGCTATCAGGCGTTGTCGAGGTGGGTGAGCCAGCTCAGACAGTTTTTCCACAGCTGGTCATAGCCCGGCCATGCGATGAATTCGCCAGGCACCCAGTGCGGGCCGATGTCCGAGGTCCAGGCGATGGAGCGGCCTTGGCCATAGGTACCGGTGACCAACAGTGGGTGACCGCCTTCGTCGTCCGGCAGGGTAGCCAGCACTTCTGCGCCTTCTTTCAGCACCACTTCGTTAGCGCCGAGCAGCAGCGGCCATGGGCCTTCTATCCCGCGCAGAATGGCGTGATTTTTGTCGCCGGTGATTTTAGCCGAGAAGCCTTCCGGCACCTCAAGGCGGTCGTCGTACGGCAGGCAGGTGACCGGCAGCACGTCTTCTACCGGGGTATTGCGCCAGCGCGCTTTGCCGTCAATGCCTTGGAAAGAGAAGTAGCCGCCGATCATCATCAAGCCGCCGCCTTCTTCGGTCCATTGACGTAATAATTTCAGACGGTTAGGCATAGGTTTGCTGTGCAGCCAGACCGCAGGCGGCAACAACAGGGAGTTAGCGCCAATGTCCGACAAGATAATGGCGTCGTAGGCTTTCAGGCTTTCAAGATCGAAGGGCATTTTTTCCACCACTTCATGAGCCGGTAGATAGGTCAGCTCGAACTCGCTGCCTTTTAGCGCATTAACCAGCGGCTCAGCGCCTAAATGGAAAGTGACGCTACCGAACTGATCAAAACCTTTGTAGTGAGTCGCGGAACTGACCCAGCTTTCACCTAACAACAGCACGCGTTTAGTCATACCCATATTCTCCTGAATGAATTCCCCTGGTGAGGGCCTCTTTAGAACATCTCCGTAGCAAGGTGATAACAAAGTAAACCGGTTTAGTAAAGCGGTTTAGTGGTCAATATGTGAGCTAGGTGGTCAAATATAAGACATTTATATGAATCTTTTGCGAAGCGTCAAAGTGGGCGAAAAAGGCCGCGTGCCGTGCTGCCAGCAGGTGCGATGAGGGGGAGGAAAATGCTACTCTGCATCACCGGCCGCTATCCCCACCATACGGAAGAACTATGACGTTGAAAGTGCTTGATGCCTGGCAGAAGGGCGACTTGATTAATTTGCTGATTGCGATCCCGGCGGGGATCATCGCCGCCCTGGTGACTATTGCTTTTCGCAGCGCCATTTCCGGCATCAACGACCTGATGTTCACCGACGGCACGGATATCACCAAGGCCTTCCTTGAATACCCCAAACTGGTCTGGCCGATTATCACTACGGTGGGTGGGGTGATTGCCGGGTTTATCCTACTGTGGGCGCTGAATGTCGAACGCAAGCACGGCAAGATGCCGGATTATCTCGACGTGATTGACCAACGCCTGCCGGGCATTCCGCTGCGCAGCACCTTGCTGCGCGCGGCGTCTTCACTCGCCAGCATCGCCAGCGGCGGCTCTATCGGGCGCGAAGGGGCGATGGTGCAGCTTTCGGCCCTCAGCGGCAGCCTGCTCGGGCGTTTCTCGCGGTTACGCGCTTTACATCAATCCGACCTGATTGCCATGGCGGCGGCGGGCGGGCTGGCGGCGGTGTATCACGCTCCCTTGGCCGGGGCGCTGTTTGTGGCGGAAATCGCCTTCGGCGTAACGGCGGTGCAGCGGCTCATCCCGCTGTTTATCTCCGCCTCGGTGGCGGTGCTGACCGTGCGTTCAGTGACCGACTACGAGCCGCTGTATCTCTATTCGTCGGCCACCTTTAGCCCGTCTCCCGGCGCGCTGCTGACCGTGCTGGTGATTGGCGTGGCCACCGGCACCCTCGGGCCGCTGTTTATTGGCTCAATTGATAAAGTGCGCCAGTGGATGAAGCCGATTTCCCACCCGGCCCTGCGCCTCGGGCTAGGCGGGCTGGGCGTCGGGCTGGTGGCGATGGTGTCGCCGCTGGTGCTGGGTAACGGATTCGAAGTCATTGATTTGATTCTGAATGACGGCGATTTGCACACCGCGCTGTGGATGGTGCTGCTGCTCAAAATCGTCGCGACGGCGATCACCGTCGGCTCCGGCGCGGTGGGCGGGTTGTTCACGCCTTCATTACTCATTGGCGCAGCCAGCGGGGCGCTGGTCTGTACTTTTCTCCAGTGGCTGGGCTTCGATCCTGGCCCCATTGGGCTATACGCGGCGATTGGCATGAGCGCGCTGCTGGCGGCAACCAGCCATGCGCCGCTGATGTCGATCATGATGGCCTTTGAAATGACTCTCAACAGCTCGCTGCTGTTCCCATTGATGCTGGCGACGGCTATCTCCTACGTGGTGGCGTCGAGGCTCAAGGCGGCGGGAACCTATCCGGTGCTGGCTCGCCACAATGCACGCTTTATGGCGAAAAATGAGTTTGAAAACAGCTCGGTGGCGTCGCTGATCACCCCCTGTTCGCGAATGGTGGTGCACTCGACGCTGGCGGAAGTGGTGGGCGAAGGGCTAAAACAGCGCACGCGATATGTCTATATGGTGGACAGCCAAGAGCGTTTTCTCGGCGTGGTGCCGACCAACGTGCTGGCCAGCGGCATCATCGACGGCAGCCTAAAAGCCGACGAGCCGATTGACAGTTTTATCGAGCAGGAATTCACCACTCTGTACCAAAATGCCAGCTACGAGCAGGCTTGGGCGACCTTCAGCGATTCCCCCCTCGAGCGTCTGCCGGTATTAGAAAACCCCGAAACCCGCCGCCTGCTAGGCGTCATTACCAAAGCGGCGCTATTGAATAAGGCGAAGAATTTTCTTTAACTATCATCCCGCCGCCGCAGCGCCCACCAGCCTGCCAGCAGGGTAAATACCCCGACGATCACCACCAGCAACAGGAAGCCATGGTGGTTATTGGCGAGAGGGATGCCGCCGACGTTCATGCCAAAAAAGCCCGCCACGATGTTGATCGGCAGGGCCAGCACGGTGATCACCGTCAGCACGTAGAGTGTGCGGTTGCTCTGTTCCATCTGCCTTGAGGTGATCTCTTCCTGTAGCAGCCGGATGCGCTCGGTGAGGGCGATCAGGTCATTGAGCACCACGGAAAACTCTTCGGTGAATTGGCGGAAGTTCTGCACCACCTCGGGGGCAATCCACGCGGGTGGGCGATTTAACAGGCGGAAAAGGGCGGTTGGCTCAGGTGCCAGCAGGCGCTGAAAGCGCAGCAGCATGCGGCGCAAACGGCCAAGGTTGGCGCGGTTTTTCTTCACATGGTGGGTCAGCAGGCACTCTTCGATGCGATCGACATACAGATTGGCGCGCCGCACGATGTTTTCCAGCAGATCTTCCTGTTCTTGCAGCAGATAGACCATTAGCTCGGTAGGCGAGCTAATGCTGATGTAGTCCAGCCGTTTATAGAGCAACTCAATCAGCCGCACCGGCTTGTGGCGCGCGGTGACCACCAGCTGTGGGTGACAGCTGACCCACAGGGTGGAGGTTTCATCGACGCTCTCTTCAGGGTTGAAAATCACGTCATTGAGCACCGCCAGCAGGCTGTTTCCCTGTCGCTCAATCCGCGTACTGCGCGAGCCTTCGCGGATCTCTTCAAAGAATAACTCATCAATGGTGAAATGCTTTTTCAGCCACTTTTCCGCCATCGCGTGGGTCAGGTTGACGTGCAGCCAGATAAAGCCTTCGCTGTGGCAAATTTGCTGATACGCCTCTTGCACCTGTTGCGAAGAGACGCGCTCCGGCGGCCTGCCGGGGCGAAAAATAAAGCCATAAATCAGCCCGGTCACTTCATCATTAAAATTGAGTACGGCAGGTCTTTCGCTCGGCATGAAATAGGTTTTCTGCAGGTGGAAAACGGATTGGCCTATTACGCCAGTATTCGGCCTAAATACAATATGCAGACAGCGAGTTTCATATTTCTGTCACAATGCAAAACCGCCAATACCCCCAATTTTCCTGCGTCATGCCTGTGGCAATCAATAACAGTCCGTATTCGTATTAAGTAATTATTAATCAATAGGTTAAGCGATTTTCATGGCTTACCCCTTTGGGAGTATTCATCGCTATGTAAATAGTTGCTTAACGACGCGGGATTGATCGCAATCAAGTAGAGGCACTCTGGGGCTGTTTACCCTCCTGATATTAAAAGCAATGTCGACATTCATAACGACAGCCTGCTTCAGGCGGCTGCACAGGAGAGTCCCGGATGAGCAAATTCCTTGACCGGTTTCGCTATTTTAAGACCCTAGCTGAACCCTTCGCTGACGGCCACGGCCAGACGCTTAACACCAATCGTGATTGGGAAGACGGTTATCGCAGCCGTTGGCAGCACGACAAAGTGGTGCGTTCCACCCACGGCGTGAACTGCACCGGTTCATGTAGCTGGAAAATTTACGTCAAGAACGGTCTGGTCACTTGGGAAACCCAGCAGACCGACTACCCGCGTACTCGCCCTGACTTGCCAAACCACGAACCGCGTGGCTGCCCGCGCGGCGCCAGCTACTCGTGGTATCTCTACAGCGCCAACCGACTGAAATACCCATTAATGCGCAAAAAGCTGATTCAGCTGTGGCGTGAAGCCAAGTTGCAGCACAGCGACCCGGTAGATGCCTGGGGCTCTATTGTCAATCAGCCGGAAAAAGCCAAACAGTATAAAGCGGCGCGCGGGCGCGGTGGTTTTGTGCGCTCCAGCTGGCAGGAAGTGAATGAACTGATTGCCGCGTCAAACGTCTACACCGCCAAAACCTTCGGCCCGGATCGCATTATCGGCTTCTCGCCAATTCCGGCGATGTCGATGGTGTCTTACGCCGCCGGGGCGCGCTATCTGTCGCTGATTGGCGGCGTGTGCCTGAGCTTCTACGACTGGTATTGCGACTTGCCACCGGCTTCGCCGATGACCTGGGGCGAGCAGACCGACGTGCCCGAATCCGCCGACTGGTACAACTCTTCTTATATTATCGCCTGGGGTTCTAACGTCCCGCAGACCCGTACCCCGGACGCCCACTTCTTCACCGAAGTGCGTTACAAAGGCACCAAAACCGTGGCCATTACCCCGGACTATGCTGAAGTCGCCAAGCTGTGCGACCACTGGCTGGCACCAAAACAGGGGACAGACAGCGCGCTGGCGCTAGCCATGGGCCACGTCATTCTTAAATCTTTCCACCTTGATAACCCAAGCCAATATTTCATCGACTACGTGCGCCGCTACACCGACATGCCAATGCTGGTGATGCTCGAGCAGCGTGAAGAGGGCTATTACGCGGCGGGCCGCATGCTGCGCGCTTCTGACTTGGTGGATAATCTGGGTCAAGAAAATAACCCGCAGTGGAAAACCATCGCCATTGATGAAACCAGCGGCGAGCTGGTATCACCTCTCGGCTCGATTGGTTATCGCTGGGGGCAGAAGGGCCAGTGGAATCTTGAAGCGCGCGAAGGCAAGGCGCAGCAGGACGTCAGCCTGACGCTGAGCCTGCTGGACAACCACGACGAAGTGGTCAGCGTCGGTTTCCCATACTTCGGCGGCGCGGTCAGTGAGCATTTCAACAGCGTGGCGCTGGAAGAAGTGTTGCAGCACAAACTGCCGGCGAAACGCCTGCAACTGGCCGACGGCAGCAGCGTGCTGGTGGCCAGCGTCTATGACCTGACTCTGGCAAACTACGGCGTCGAGCGCGGCTTGAACGATGAAAACTGCGCGCAAAGCTTTGACGAAATCAAAGCCTACAGCCCGGGGTGGGCAGAAAAAATCACCGGCGTTTCTCAGCAAAATATCGTGCGTATTGCCCACGAGTTTGCCGAAAATGCCCATAAGACCCATGGCCGTTCGATGATCATCGTCGGTGCCGGTATGAACCACTGGTACCACATGGACATGAACTACCGTGGCCTAATCAACATGCTGATCTTTTGCGGCTGCGTCGGTCAAAGCGGCGGCGGCTGGGCACACTATGTCGGCCAAGAGAAGCTGCGCCCGCAAACCGGCTGGCAGCCGCTGGCCTTTGGTCTGGACTGGCAGCGCCCGCCGCGCCAGATGAACAGCACCTCCTTCTTCTATAACCACTCCAGCCAGTGGCGCTATGAAACCGTCGCGCCGCAGGAGCTGCTTTCCCCATTGGCGGACAAATCCCAGTTCACCGGCAGCATGATTGATTTCAACGTGCGCGCCGAGCGAATGGGCTGGTTGCCTTCTGCGCCACAGCTGAGCGTCAACCCGCTGAATCTGGCGGCCATGGCGAAACAGGCGGGCAAAACCACGCAGGAATTCGCGGTAGAAAGCCTGAAAGATGGCAGTCTGCGCTTTGCCGCAGAGCAGCCGGATAACCCGCAAAACTTCCCGCGTAACCTGTTTGTTTGGCGCTCGAACCTGCTAGGTTCTTCCGGCAAGGGCCACGAGTACATGCTGAAATACCTGCTGGGCACCGAACACGGTATTCAGGGGGAAGATCTCGGCGTGCAGGGCGGCATCATGCCGGAAGAGGTGGAGTGGCAGGCGCAGGGCGGCGAAGGCAAGCTGGACTTAGTGGTGACTCTCGATTTCCGCATGTCCAGCACCTGTCTCTATTCCGACATCGTGCTGCCGACCGCCACCTGGTACGAAAAAGACGACATGAATACCTCGGATATGCATCCGTTTATTCACCCGCTGTCGGCCGCCGTGGACCCCGCTTGGGATTCAAAAAGCGATTGGGAAATCTATAAAGGCATCGCCAAAGAATTCTCCCGGGTCTGCGTGGGGCATTTAGGCGTTGAAAGCGACTTGGTGACCTTGCCAATTCAACACGACTCGGCGGCGGAAATGGCGCAGCCGTTTGGCGTCGAAGATTGGAAAAAAGGCGACTGTGAGCTGATTCCGGGTGTCACCGCGCCGCACTTGATGGTGGTTGAGCGCGACTACCCGAACACTTACGAGCGTTATACCTCCCTCGGCCCGCTGCTCGACAAACTGGGCAACGGCGGCAAAGGCATTAACTGGAATACCGACAGTGAAGTCGAGCTGCTGAAAAAGCTTAACTACACCAAGGCAGATGGCGCAGCCAAAGGCCGTCCGAACATAGACACGGCAATTGACGCGGCGGAAGTGATCCTGACGCTGGCCCCTGAAACCAACGGGCAGGTGGCGGTAAAAGCCTGGGCGGCGCTGAGTGCCAATACCGGCATCGACCACACACACCTGGCGCTGAATAAAGAGGACGAAAAAATTCGTTTCCGCGATATTCAGGCCCAGCCGCGCAAGATCATTTCCAGCCCGACGTGGTCAGGTTTGGAAGATGAACATGTCTCCTATAACGCCTGTTACACCAACGTTCACGAGCTGATCCCGTGGCGCACGCTCTCCGGCCGCCAGCAGATTTATCAGGACCACGCGTGGATGCGCGCCTTCGGCGAAAGCATGCTGGTGTATCGCCCGCCGATTGATACCCGCGCGGCGCAGCCTTTGCTCAACGCCAAGCCAAACGGCAACCCGGAGATGGCGCTGAACTTCCTGACGCCGCACCAGAAATGGGGCATTCACTCCACCTACAGCGACAACCTGCTGATGCTGACCTTAGGGCGCGGCGGGCCGATTGTCTGGTTGAGTGAGGAAGATGCCACCCAACTGGGCATTGAAGATAACGACTGGATTGAAGCTTTCAACGCCAACGGCTCGCTGAGCGCCCGCGCGGTGGTCAGCCAGCGCGTACCGGCGGGAATGACCATGATGTACCACGCGCAGGAGCGCATCGTGAACATTCCGGGTTCCGAAATCAGCCAGCAGCGCGGCGGTATTCACAACTCAGTGACCCGCGTCTGCCCGAAACCAACCCATATGATTGGCGGCTATGCGCAGCTCTCTTACGGCTTCAACTATTACGGCACCGTCGGCTCGAACCGCGATGAGTTCGTGATTGTGCGCAAAATGAACCGTATTGACTGGTTAGACGACGAAGGTAACGACTACGTGCAGGGCGCGGTTGCGCAGGAGAAAGCCAAATGAAAATTCGTTCACAAGTCGGCATGGTGCTGAATCTCGACAAATGCATTGGCTGCCACACCTGTTCCGTGACCTGTAAAAACGTCTGGACCAGCCGTGAAGGTATGGAGTACGCCTGGTTTAATAATGTGGAAACCAAGCCGGGGCTGGGTTATCCGCATGATTGGGAAAACCAGCAGAAATGGAAGGGCGGCTGGATCCGCAAAATTAACGGCAAATTGCAGCCGCGCATGGGTAACAAAGCCAACCTGCTGCACAAAATCTTTGCTAACCCGCATATGCCTGAAATCGATGATTATTACGAACCTTTCGACTTCGACTATCAGCATCTGCACACCGCCAAAGAGGGCAAACACCAGCCCGTGGCGCGCCCGCGCTCGCTACTGACCGGCAAGCGCATGAACAAAATCGTCGGCGGCCCGAACTGGGAAGATGATTTAGGCACTGAGTTCAGCAAACGCTCTGCCGACCAAAACTTCCAAAACATGCAGAAAGAGATGTATGGCGAGTTCGAAAACACCTTTATGGCTTACCTGCCAAGATTGTGCGAACACTGCCTGAACCCGGCCTGCGTGGCGACCTGCCCGAGCGGCGCGATTTATAAACGCGGCGAAGACGGCATTGTGCTGATCGATCAGGATAAATGTCGCGGCTGGCGTATGTGCCTGACCGGCTGTCCGTACAAGAAAATCTACTTCAACTGGAAGAGCGGCAAGTCGGAAAAATGCATTTTCTGCTATCCGCGTATTGAAGCCGGCCAGCCGACCGTCTGCTCTGAAACCTGCGTTGGGCGTATTCGCTACCTCGGCGTGGTGCTGTATGACGCCGACCGTATCGAGCAAGCCGCCTCGGTGGAAAACGAGAAAGACTTGTACGAAAGCCAGATGAGTATCTTCCTCAATCCGAATGACCCTGAAGTGATCGCCCAGGCCGAAAAAGACGGCATTCCGATGTCGGTCATGGACGCGGCGCGTCAGTCCCCGGTGTACAAAATGGCGATGGAGTGGAAGCTGGCGCTGCCGCTGCATCCTGAATATCGCACCCTGCCGATGGTGTGGTACGTGCCGCCGCTGTCGCCAATTCAGTCCGCCGCCGACGCGGGCGCATTGCCGCACACCGGCGTGCTGCCGGATGTCGAAAGCCTGCGTATTCCGGTGCAATATCTGGCGAATTTGCTGACTGCCGGAGACACCGCGCCGGTGCTGCTGGCTTTAAAACGCATGCTGGCGATGCGCCACTTCAAACGCGCCGAATCCGTGGATGGCGTGGTGGATACCAGCGCGCTGGAGCAGGTGGGGTTGAGCCAAGCACAGGCGCAGGAGATGTACCGCTATCTGGCCATTGCCAACTACGAGGACCGTTTCGTGGTGCCTTCCAGCCATCGGGAGCAGGCGCGCGAAGCCTTCCCAGAGGCCAAAGGCTGCGGTTTCAGCTTCGGCGACGGCTGCCACGGCAGCGACACCAAATTCAATCTGTTCAACAGCAAACGTATTGACGCCATTGATGTGAGCGCCAAAACCTCGCGAGGTGATCAATGAACAGTCTACGCATTCTCGGTTTGTTGCTTGATTATCCCGACGATCTGCTGTGGGAGAGTCAGGGCGAGTTGCTGGAGATCATTGGCGAAGCGACTGAGCTAACTGGCGGGCAGCAAGCCGAGCTGGAGGCCTTTATTCGCCAATTCTGCCAGCAAGATCTGCTCGACGCGCAGTCTTCCTACACGGGGCTGTTTGACCGTGGCCGCGCCACTTCGCTGCTGCTGTTCGAGCATGTTCACGGCGAGTCGCGTGATCGCGGGCAGGCGATGGTGGATTTACTGGCGCAGTATCACGCCGCCGGGTTGGATATCGACAGCCGCGAGCTGCCGGACTATCTGCCGCTGTATCTGGAGTATTTATCCACGTTGGCGGCTGATGAAGCCCGTTCAGGCTTGAACGATATTGCGCCGATTCTGGCCCTGCTGGGGGCGCGTTTGCAGGAGCGAAACAGCGCCTATTCCCAGCTGTTCGACCTGTTGCTGGCGCTGTCCGGCAGTGCATTGGCCAGCGAAGACGTGCGCCCAAGCTTGCAGCAAGAGGCGCGGGATGACACGCCCGCGGCGCTGGACGCCGTGTGGGAAGAGGAGCAGATCAAGTTCCTCGGCGAGCAGAGCTGCGCCAGCGGTGAAGAAGCCGCGCACCAGAAGCGTTTTGTCGGTGCGGTGCAACCACAATATCTTGACCTTGATTCCGCCAACGCTGGGGAGGCACGTCCATGAATTTCCTCAATATGTTCTTGTTTGATATCTATCCCTACATCTGCGGCACGGTATTTCTGGTGGGCAGTTGGATGCGTTATGACTACGGCCAATACAGCTGGCGTGCGGGCTCCAGCCAGATTCTGGAGAAGAAGCTGCTGCGCATTGCTTCGCCGCTGTTCCACGTGGGGATTCTCGGCATTATCGCCGGTCACGCCTTCGGGATGCTCACTCCGCACTGGATGTATGAGTCTTTCCTGCCAGTGCCGGTTAAACAGCAAATGGCCATGTGGGCGGGCGGCGCCTGTGGCGTGTTGACGCTGATTGGCGGGCTGATGCTGGTTTATCGTCGTCTAAGCAATGACCGCGTGCGCGCCACCTCGAGCTTTGGCGACATTATGATCATCATTCTGCTGGTGGTGCAGTGTGCGCTGGGCCTCGGGACCATTCCGTTCTCCGCGCAGCACATGGACGGCAGCGAGATGATGAAGCTGGTGGGCTGGGCGCAAGCCGTGGTTACTTTCCACGGTGGGGCATCTGCCCATCTTGACGGCGTGGCGCTGATTTTCCGCATCCACATCGTGCTGGGTATGACGCTGTTCCTGCTGTTCCCATTCTGTCGTCTGGTGCATATCTGGAGCGCGCCGGTGGAGTATCTGACTCGACGCTACCAGCTGGTGCGTAACCGCCGCTGACCGTCAGGGTTGTGGCAATAAACAGAAGGGCGCTATGATGCGCCCTTATTTTTTAATTTGAATGCCACTTCATCAAGGATGCTCACCATGGCTATCGAAAGAAAACAATTCTCCCTGCCGCGCCGCCTGCTGCGTAACAGCCTGATTCTGATCGTCATCGGGATAGTCGCCGTGGTGCACGGTTTAGTGGTCGGCAACCCCGACGCCACCAATGGCGAAATGCCCCCACAATTCGCCCTAGGGATTTGGTTCATCATTTTTGGTGGCGTTTTGGGGCTGATTAGCTGGTTTGTATTGAAGAAGAAGGCGAAGACCGAAGGACCAAAAGCGTAATTTTTGGTTTTGGTTTAACTCCTTCTCCTCTCAGAGGAGAAGGTTGGGATGAGAAGTGGTTTAAAACCGTGCTCACGCGGCAAACCTCACCCCAGCCCTCTCCTTAAAAAGGAGAGGGAGCGAACCCAAATCCCATGAAACGGCTCGGAGTAAGTGCCAGTAGGTCGCGTTCAGAAGTGACGCCGAGCAAGAGGTGGAAAACCGCGAGTCTTTTGCGCGGGTTGGAATCCCGCAGCGAGGGAACCGCCTAAGCGGCGGCAATTCGCGACGATCGCCGCGGCCACTGAAACACGTCCATCCCACCCCTGCGCAGCCTCGATCTCCCAGCAGCAAAAAAACGCAGGATTCCAAAGGGTTTCGTTTAAAACCCTTTGGGCCAGTGTGGGCGGCGAGCCCACGGTTTTGACCTTAAGGCCGGTGTGACGGCAGCGCACGATCTTGACCTTTGGGCCAGTTTGCGTGGCAACGCAAGGTTTTTCCTCAATCTTTCTAAAGATTGAAAAAGTTTCCGATGCTTTCCAAAGCATCAAAACCCCCTCCCGCTGATAACGATATTCATTTACACTGGCGCACTTGCCCGCGCACGGGCCATTCCAATGAGGATGCACGATGCTCCGCCGGTTCTTCTCTTATTACGCGCCTTATAAAAAACTGTTTTACCTCGACTTTGGCTGCGCGATCCTCGGTGGATTGCTGGAGCTGGGGTTTCCTATGGCAATCAAAACCTTTATCGACAAACTGCTGCCAGCCCATGACTTCGTGGTGATCCTGATAGCGACCGTCGGGCTGCTGTGTATTTATTTGATTAACACCGGGCTGATGGCGGTGGTCAACTATTGGGGACACGCGCTGGGCGTGGGGATTGAAACGGATATGCGCCGTCAGGCGTTTAGCCATTTGCAGAAACTCTCTTTCCGCTATTACGACAACACCAAAACCGGCCACATTATTACTCACGTCACCAAAGATTTGGAAGAAGTGGGGGAAGTGGCGCACCACGGCCCGGAAGACCTGTTCATCGCGATCATGACCTTTATCGGCGCCTTTATTTTGATGGCGACGGTGCACTTGCCGTTGGCGCTGATGACCATCGTGATTGTGCCTTTTATGACCTATCTGGTGAGCCGTTACGGTGCGCAAATGACCGAAACCTGGCGTCGCCTGTTTGGTCAGGTGGGTAACTTTAATGCTCGGATTGAAGAGAGCATCGGCGGTATTCGCGTGGTGAAAGCCTTTGCCAACGAAGCCCATGAGAAAACCTTATTTGCCTCCGACAACGAAAACTATCGTGTTACCAAGTTGAAAGCCTATCGCATCATGACCGCCAGCCTGACGCTGAGCTACCTCAGCACGCGGCTTATTCAAATTGTGGTGATGATCGCCGGGACCTGGTACGTGGTTAACGGCCAACTGAGCTACGGCGGTTTTGTCGGCTTCTTATTATTGGTGGAAGTGTTCTTCCGCCCGGTGGCAAAAATCACTTCGGTATTGGAAAGCTACCCGAAAGGCATTGCCGGGTTTAAACGCTTTACCCAGCTGATTGACACCGCGCCGGATATCGTTGACCGCCCGAATGCGCGGGCCGTTGAGCATCTGCACGGCGACATCTGCTATCGCGACGTGGTGTTTGGCTATACGCCCGCCAGTAAGATCCTCAATGGCATCAATCTGCAGATTAAAGCCGGAGAAACGCTGGCCTTTGTCGGGCCATCGGGGGCGGGGAAAACCACGCTGTGCTCGCTGTTGCCGCGATTCTATGAGCTGGATAGCGGCTCAATTACCATTGATGGCATTGATATTCGCGATATGACGCAGGCGTCGCTACGCAACAATATCGGCATTGTGCAGCAGGATGTATTCCTGTTTGGCGGCAGCATTCGCGAGAACATCGCCTATGGCAAACTGAACGCCACTGAGGCAGAAATCCGCGAGGCGGCGCGTCAGGCAAGGCTTGATGAGGTGATTAATGCCTTGCCACTCGGCATGGACACGGTGATTGGCGAGCGGGGCGTTAAACTCTCCGGCGGGCAGAAGCAGCGTCTGTCGATAGCCCGTATCTTCCTGAAGAACCCGCCAATCTTGATTCTGGATGAAGCCACCTCTGCGCTGGACACCGCCACCGAGCAGGCGATTCAGCAATCACTGGCTGACCTGTCCCAAGGCCGTACCACGCTGGTTATCGCCCATCGTCTGGCCACCATTCAAAACGCCGATCGCATTGTGGTGGTAGATAAGGAAGGCATTGTCGAGCAGGGTACCCATGAACAGTTGCTCGCACAGCAGGGCCGCTACGCTCAACTCCACGCCGCACAGTTTAGATAATCCCGCCGTCTTTGTTCAGTACACCGCCGCTTTTCTCTCTCCTGAGGGGAAAGCGGCCATTTTCTCTGCTAACACAAACGACTCACTTAACTGACTTAACGCAGTTGGAATAAAAAACAGCCAAAACGGGCATGTTGATAATAACCAATTTGGGATAATTTGAATCAAGATCTCATTATTGCAATTTAGTGAAAGTTTTAAATTTGACTTATTAATTATCTAATCAAAAAAATTAAACAAATGGAGTGGGTTCATAAAATTAGAATTACCTTTTCTATTTAATGGATATAAAAGAACACTAAAAAATAGTTACCCTGCTATGCACTATAAAAAGGCATTACTACTATTCCGAATGTGTTTTTATTAATGATTGTTAACATCCGGCAACCCCCGCAGAACAGTGATCCCAATAACAGAAAACATACATTCCTAAACACAAATTGCACCAAAACTATGCAATGCACTATTGTGGTGCAATTCTTTATGCAAAAAACGCATATAATCAGTGAGTTACAGACCTCGCATTGAAACATATTGTTACAACTCTTTGCGTTAAATTAACGTTATCGCCCGAACTTTTCCATTTTAACTTTTCGTGCTTAATGCTAAGGTTCGAATCGTTTTACAGACAGAAGCATTTATAAACATTTAAAAAACTCACAGCTCGATATTTAAAAGCGGGCATGAGAAATCCTTTATATAAAATCAAGGAATATAAAATAATGATGAAGCGCAGTGTGCTGGCCGTAGTGGTCTCTTTAATCGTTGCATCCTCAGCTGCTAATGCAGCAGAAGTTTATAATAAAGACGGCAATAAATTAGACCTGTACGGTCGCGTGAACGGCAAACATGCCTTCAGCGATGACAAAGGTTCTGACGGCGACAAAACTTATGTCCGTTTTGGTTTTAAAGGGGAAACTCAAATTAATGACCAACTGACCGGTTACGGCCAGTGGGAATACAACGTTCAGGCTAACCACGCTGAATCAGCAGGCACCGAGGGTACCAAAACTCGTCTGGGCTTCGCGGGTCTGAAAGTTAAAGATTTCGGTTCTTTCGACTACGGTCGTAACTACGGCGTTGTTTACGACGCAATCGCGTTCACCGATATGATGCCTGAGTACGGCGGCGACACCGGTTATACCGATAACTTCATGGTGGGTCGTGCTAACGGTCTGGCAACTTACCGTAACCAAGACTTCTTCGGTCTGGTTGAAGGTCTGAACTTTGCTCTGCAATATCAGGGTAAAAACGAAGGTGACGCTAACCGTCCAGACGGTAAAGCGAATGGCGACGGCTACGGCGCGTCATTGGATTATGAAAACATCGGCGGCACGGGTATCGGCGCAGCATTGGCAGGTTCTTCTTCTGACCGTACCAATGGCCAAGCTAACTCTACCTACGGCAAAGGCGACAAAGCTTCTGCATGGGCTACCGGTCTGAAATATGACGCTAACCAGGTTTACCTGGCAGCGATGTACAACGAAACTCGTAACCAGACTCCAATCAGCGTTCCAGCGACTGGCGCGGTTCCAGCTACTTCTGGTTTTGCTAACAAAACCAAAGGCATCGAGTTCGTTGCACAGTACCAATTCGAAAACGGCCTGCGTCCTTCTGTAGGTTACGTACAGTCTAAAGCTCACGATATCGAAAACGGTATCGGCGATGCAGACATCGTTAAATACTTCGAAGTGGGCGCAACTTACTACTTCAACAAAAACATGTACGTTTATGTTGACTACCTGATCAACCAACTTAACGACGACAACAAGCTGGGCCTGAACACCGACGATATCACTACCGTTGCCCTGACTTACCGTTTCTAAGTTGATTCAAAGCATTATTACCCGTTTCTGTGTCTGAAAATGGTAATGGTAAAAGGCAGAGTTTCATTGGCTCTGCCTTTTTTTCGTCTTGAATTTGCCTCGCTGGCCTTTCGTTCTCATACCTTACACTTCAATCGCTTAACCCATAGCCTGAAGGTATAGCGCTGCACTAAACAAGTATTCGTCACTTCGCAACTCGCATGGAATAGTCGTGTTTTCCTTTATTAGCTTCCCAAGTTAAGGAGCACCAAGTCTATGCAAACCATTCCCAAACCTTATTTACTGTTTTTAGGTGATGTGACCGATCCGCTGGCAGTCAAAACGGCGCGCGGCATCCACCATTGGCGCCCTGAGGTCTGTATCGGCCAACTACGTCTGGCGGAGGACTCCATTTCTCTCGGCTTGGAAGAAATGGATGTGGTTACAGCCAAGCAGCAGGGGGCGAAAACCATGGTGCTGGGCACCGCCAACTCTGGCGGCAAGCTTCCTGGGCATTGGTTAACATCCATTAAAGCGGCGATCCGCGCCGGTTTAAACGTGGCGAACGGCTTGCATCAAGGGTTGAATGATGTTCCTGAGCTGGTGGAGCTTGCCAAACAGTATCAGGTGGAACTGTTTGACGTGCGCCATATGCAACCCGCGTTGGACACCGGGACTGGCAAACGCCGTGGCGGAAAACGTATTTTGACCGTCGGCACCGACTGCTCTGTCGGCAAGATGTACAGCTCGCTGGCGCTGGAAGCAGCGCTGCGCCAGCTGGATATTCAGGCAGATTTTCGCGCCACCGGGCAGACCGGCATCTTAGTCGCCGGAGCCGGAATTGCCATTGATGCGGTGATTGCCGATTTTATCTCCGGCGCGGTAGAAACACTGGCTCCGGCCAATCAAGACAATCATTGGGACATTATCGAGGGGCAGGGATCGCTGTTCCACCCATCGTTTGCCGGGGTAAGCATGGGGCTGATCCACGGCGCACAGGCCGATTTGCTGGTCATGTGTCATGAGCTTGGCCGTCCGCATATGCGCCATTTACCTCATATGCCGCTGCCAAGTTTACGCCAGTGCGTAGAAACCAATCTCGCGGCGGCGCGGTTGACCAGCCCACATGTTCGACTGGCCGGTTTCTCACTCAACACTTCGGCGGTGGATGAGCAACAGGCCAAAGCCGCACTAGCGGAAATTAGCGCCGAGTTTGGCGTGCCGGCGACCGATCCCGTGCGCTTTGGTATGCAAGAGGTGGCGCAGTGGATCAAAGAACAGGGCTGATTTACCGTATCTGAACACAGATGTTGCAGCCAAGTGACAGCCATTTTGCTACCTTCAGTTATCAGTGTTTTTTTGGAGCCACTGGCGCATGCGTCTTCGTCACATTGAAGTTTTTCAAGCCGTTTTACAGGCGGGTAGCGTCAGCGGCGCGGCGCGTTTGCTTAACGTGTCGCAGCCTAACGTTAGCCGCGTGCTCAACCACGCCGAGCAGCAACTGGGCTTTGCGCTGTTTGAGCGCAGCCCGCAGGGGCTGATTGTGACCCCAGAAGGGCGGCGATTAATGCCGGAAATTGACGCCTTATTTAGCCATATCCAGACTATTTCTGCCTTGGCCGAGCAGCTGCGTCAGGGGGAAGGTCAGCACGTGCGCATGGGGTCGGCTCATACCCTCGGGCAGGTGATTATGGCCCCGGTGTTAGCCAATTTCCGCCGTCAGACGCCCGGCGGCAGCGTTGAATTGGTGACTACCCACTTCAACACGCTGAGTCAGGATCTACTGCAATACAAGATGGATTTTGCCCTGACTTTCGCCGAACAGGTGCCCGGCGAGCTGATTGCCGAATCTGTTTATCAGGCCAACATGGTGGCGCTGTTGCCACTCGATAGCCCGCAGGAAGGCCCGGTTTCGCTGAGCTGGCTGTGTGACAACGAGTTATTAATGTTGCAGCAGCAGGACCCTTTGGGGCAGGTGCTAAATCGCGTTTTGCACGAGCATGGCCTGTCGCCGCGTTCGCAGCTGTATATCAAAACCTATTCGGTGATTGCCGATGTGGTGCTGGCCGGAGGTGGCGTCGGCGTGGTGGATACCTTCACCGCCAGCCGCTATCGCGGGCAGCTGAAAATCCTGCCAGTGGTGGAGTATCTGCCTTTCGAGGTGATTTTGCTCAGCCGCAAAGATCAGCCGGCGTCACAGGCTGCGTTGAAACTTCAGCAGCTGATTCGCCACAAGCTGTGGGAGTTGGAAGGGCAACTGCTGAACCCTGCCTGAAACTCAATTTTCCCTCCTTTATAGGGCCCCTTTGTCGATCAACAGATAATAGTCTTCAATGATCTGCTGATATAACTCCACGCTCTCTTCCAGCCGTGAAACCCGACAATACTCGTCAGTCTGGTGAGCCATTGAAGGCTCGCCCGGCCCGAGGATCAGGCAGGGCGGATTGCCCAAGGCGTCAACCAACAGCGCGGCGTCGGTAAAATAGGGCACAATTTTGGCCTCGACCGGCGTGTCATGCAGCGGCTGGCAGTGCTCGAATACGCTCTGCACCCAAGGGTTTTGTCGCTCAGTCAGCACGGCGGGGAGGTCAACTAAGGTCTCTATAGTGACAACGTCACTTAAATGCTGTTGCAAACGCGATTTCAACGTAGAGTGCACCAGCATTGGATCGGTACGCATATCCACATCAAAACTGGCCTTGTCCGGCACCGAATTAATGTTCAATCCGCCCTGAAAAGTGCCGACGTTGAGCGTCGGTTTCTTCATTAATGGGTGCGGCGGGCCGGGGTCGAAATGGCGAATCTTGCCAATAGCGTCAGCCGCCAGATAGATGGCGTTAATCCCCAGCTCCGGCATCGCGCCGTGGGCGGTTTTGCCATGGGTAGCGCAACGCAGCCAGAGTGCGCCCTTGTGGCCGACCATAGGGTAATTGCCCGTGGGTTCGCCGACAATCAGCGCCCCCGGCTGGGCCAGCGTCAGGTTTGAATCATTAATCATGGCGCGCGCGCCGTCGCAGCCCGTCTCTTCGCCGCCGGTTAGGATCAGCATCACGCCGCTGTTCTGCGCAATGACCTCTTGACGATGAATGCAGGCGACAATAAAGGCCGCGATGGCCGCCTTCATATCGCTGCTGCCACGGCCGTAAAGCTTACCGTCAGCGATCTCTCCGGCAAAAGGATCGAACTTCCACCGGGCGTTTCCCAGCGGAACCGTGTCGAGATGGCCGGTAAACGCCAGAGGTTTACCCGCCGCCGAGCCTGCTAAAGTGGCAATCAGGTTGCAGCGCCGTTCACCGAAAGGCTGTAATTTGACCTCGAACCCGGTGTCGCTCAGAAAACTCGCCAGCCAGCTTAGGCATTCTACCTCGTCGCCCGGCGGGTTAATGGTGTTGAAGCCAAGCAGAGCGCGGGTTAGGGCGATAACGTCTTGATCCATTTGGCGCTCCTTAATGCAGATTTTTGCGACTGGTTTAGCGACTGAAAACGCGCTGCGGGTTGCCGATTAACAACGTTTCCAGCTGTTCACCCGTCACGCCGTGGCGACGCAAACGCGGCACGAAATGCTTGAGAATGTAGCCATAGCCGTGGCCGCCAAACTTGGTCAGCATGGTCTTGAGGAAAACGTCCTGCGACAGCAACACTTGCTCGATAAACCCGTCATCAATCAGCTCACGAATCGCCCGCGCGTTGTCTTCGTCGGAGGGCGATTGCGCGCTTTCGTCGGCATAAAAATAGGGCATGCCAATCATGTCGTATTCGAGAAATGCGCCGCGCTCGGCCAGCGTTCGCTGATAGTTCTTATCCGCAAAGCTCGGGTTCATGTGGCACAGCACCACGTGGCGCAGGTTGGCGCCTTCTTCCGCCAGAATATCCAACACTTTGTGGCCGTAACGCTCCCAGCCCGGCAAGTGGATTTGCATCGGCACGCCAGTTTTGGCGCTGGCGCGACCCGCCGCCCGCAAGGATTTCTCCTCATTCGCGGTGAAGGCTGCCGATACGCCAATTTCGCCAATCAGCCCGGCCACCACATCAGGTTTATCGCTGAAGCCGCCGACGTCATAAATAATCTGATCGGTCAGCGCTTCCAGCGAACGGCTTTTCACATAGTCGGGGTGAGACGGCTCAAGGTAGAAGCCGGTACCCATAATAATGTTTAAACCCGTCAGTCTTGAGATGCGTTGCAAAGCTTTCGGGTCGCGGCCAATGCCGATATTGGTCGGGTCAACCACGGTTTCGCCCCCCAGCGCGCGGAACTTCATTAACTCTTCCACGGCGAGGTCAGAATCAAACAGCTGGCAATTATCACGGCTCATCAAAGGGTTAAGCTGCAATTCGCCCAGATTCTCAATTTTCACCGGCATCTCGGCGATGTGCCGCTCGCTACAGCAGCAGGGCGGCACCCACTTGCCCGAGGCGTCGAGCAGGATGTGCTCGTGCATCAGGGTGACGCCCAGTTTCTCCACCGCCAACGGGCCGAGCACGGTCATGGCGAAACCACTCTCCGCGCCCAGCGGGAAAGGGTCGGCATGTCTAAATAAAGAACCTGCGAAACCGTCTTTAGAGGTCATGGCGCTATCCTTTACTACTTCGAACCGGGTTGAAAATGCGGGTGTTCAGCCAGATAGCCAGCAGAATGATTAAGCCAGTGGCGATTTGGGTATAGAACGGCGACATGTGCGACAGGATCAGACCATTTTGGATAACCGCGATGGACAGCGCGCCAAGCAGGGTGCCGATAATGGTGCCGAAGCCGCCAAACAGGCTGGTGCTGCCCAAAACAACGGCTGCGATCACTTGCAATTCAAAGCCTTCGCCCTGATTTGACGAACCACTGCCCAGACGCGCAGTAATGATCATTCCGGCTAAGGCCGCTGCCATCCCGCAAATCACGTAAACCCACATGGTGGTCGATTTGGTATTGACCCCGGCGCGACGCACCCCTTCGGCATTGGCACCAATGGCGGTGACATAGCGACCAAAGCGCATATGGTTGAGCAGCACGTGTCCAAAGACTAACGCCAGCACGCCGATAATGGCGGGCAGCGGCAGGCCAAGAACCCAGGCGCGCCCGAGCAGGGTGAACGGGCTGTCCGCCGGAATCGGGATGGAGTAGCCCTGAGTGATTAACAGCGCCACCCCGCGAATGACCGCCAAGGTTGCCAAGGTGACAATAAACGCTGGGATGCCCTCATAGGCAATGAAGTAGCCATTGATGGCGCCAATCAGGCCGCCAAGCGCCAGCCCGCCAATCAGCACCACGGGCCACGGAAGTCCCCAGTTATTTAAGGCGATTGCGGATAACGCGCCGACCAGCGCCAGCGTCGAACCGACCGACAAATCAATGCCGCCGGTGGTGATCACCAACGTCATAGCGGCCGCGACAATCAGCAGCGGCGCGCTTTGACGGAGGATGTTTAACCAGTTGTATCCACTGAGGAAATTGTCCGTTGCGAAAGAGAACACCACGCAACAGAAAATGAAAAATACCGCAATGCTCACCACGCCTGAATGGTTGTGCAGCATGCGCCGGGTAACCGATTGTTTAATAAGTCGGGGACTGGACATGTTTATGATACTCATGGGCTTACCCTTTTAATTCACCAGACGGCGCTTAGTGGTGCACAGCTTCGCGCGCAGAGTGGGCCTCGAACTTCTCGCCGACAATCAAATTCACAATGTCGGACAAGCTGGTTTCGGAGATTTGCCGGTCGGCAACGTTGGTCCCTTCGTACATCACCATGATACGGTCACAAACCAGGAACAGATCTTGCAGACGGTGTGTAATGAGGATCACGCTGACGCCGCGAGCGCTGACCCGGCGAATCAGCTCGAGCACGGCTTCCACCTCGGCAACCGCCAGCGCGGCCGTGGGTTCGTCCATGATCAACACTTTCGGGTTAAAGGCGGCGGCGCGGGCGATGGCGATGGCCTGACGCTGACCGCCGGACAAATTGCGCACCAGCAGGCGAGTGTCGGGGATGGAGATCCCCAAGCCTTGCAGCATTTCGTGGGCCTCTTCGTGCATCTTTTTCTCGTCGAGGAAGGGGATGCCCAACACGCGAGTTTGAGGTTCGCGGCCCATAAACAGATTGCCCGCCACGTTGACCGTGTCGCACAGCGAGAGATCCTGATAGACCATTTCGATATGGCAGCGGCGCGCGTCAGAAGGGTTAGCGAAATGGACATCCTGACCGTCAATGCGCAGGGTCCCACCGGTCGGCACCACGGCACCGGCCAAAATTTTAGTCAGCGTGGATTTACCCGCGCCGTTATCACCGACCAAACCCAGCACTTCGCCGGGTGCCAAACTCAGGTTTACGCCGCGCAAAGAGCGGATTGAACCATAGGTTTTGGTGATATTTACCATCTCGACCCGGGGTGAACCAGATAAGTTTCTGGACATCTCTTGAGACATAATTGCTCTCCAACTGGTGAGGGGCTTGCGGGTGCCGCGCCATAAACCTGCCGCTGCTGACAATGCCGTCTTCTTGCCTCTTCCGATTTCTCTATCCTTGTAAACCGGTTTACCCAAAAGGCAAAAATAACGGCGATGTCTTTTCCCGCACCCGTAATGGTCAAAAATATTCTGAGTGTGGAACTCTGTGTCGCCGGTTTGAATCTAGCAGAATGTATGCCAGTTAATTTCGCGGGGAAAAGTGATCGGGTTCAAAAAATAAACAGCAGATATGTTAAATTCATTAATAATCAATGTGATGATTAAGTGACAAAAAGGCTAAAATTTTATTATTTGAGAGCTAATTCACATCAGCTGAGCAGGTTTAAGCAAGGGGGGCAGGTTTTTTAGTTGCACAAAAAAGGCGCAAATGCGCCTGATTCGTGCACTAAAACTAATCAATCTACGATTTCGCTGGAGGGGCAACCGAGTCGCGTGAGATCCACTCTACGGGAATTCGCGACACCTGCGACACGTCGGGTTCATCGTTAAACAGCTTGATCAGCGTTTCAACCGCGACGCGCCCCAACTCCCTTGCCGACTGGCGAATAGTGGAGAGGCGCGGAGTGATCAAATCGGAGTAGATGGCGTCATCGAAACCCACCAGAGAGAGTGAAGCCGGAACGGCCAGCCCGCGCTGGCGCATGCCGTCGAGCAGGCCAAGGGCCAAATAGTCACTGGCGGCAAAAATGGCGGTCGGTGGTTGCGACAGGGCCAGCAACTGGTCCAGCGCGGCGCGGCCAAAAGTGCGGCTGTAATCACCGTACAGCACCATGTCGGCGCTGTAGGGCAGGCCTGCGTTGAGTAAAGCTTGACGAAAACCCTGATGGCGCTCGCGCACGCTCATCAATTCATCCGGCCCGCCGACAAAGGCAATGTGCCGATGCCCGGCGGCAATCAGCTTGTTCGCCGCCAACTCGCCGCCGTGAACATTATCCGAAAATACTTTGGGTACCGTGCTGCCGGGCACATCTTCATCCAGCAAAACCACGTGGCGCTGGCCCTTCAACTGCTCGCACAGCTGGCCGTTATCCGGGCGGTTAGTGGTGAAAAGCAGGCCGTCGACCTGGCGCGTATCCAGCCAGCGAATGAACTGACACTCTTTCTCCAGATTGTTGCGGGTGACGCACAACACCAGGCTGTATTTATGCTGGGAAGCGGCTTCCTCGGCGGCATCGGCCAGCTCGGCGAAGAAGGGGTTGGCGATGTCCGGCAGCACTAAACCTATGGTTTCACTGCCGCCCTTGCTCAGCCTGCGGGCCAGGCTGTTGGCGCGGTAATCCAGCGCCTTAATGGCTTCTTCAATCCGCGCGACCGTTGGCTGGGGCAGAGAGATGCTTTTGTTGAGGTAACGCGAGACCGTCGCTTTCGACAAACCGGCGTATTTCGCGACGTCGGACAACACTACCCGTTTTGTTCCCATTAACTTTTCATCCTTCACATAAGGGCTTCAGTTGACACGCTGCTCACAATGCCACGGATCAGATAAAATTTATACTTGACAATTTTTTGACGTCGTTTAATTGTAATTAACAGTTTACCCGCATTACCAGCTTCAGCGAATACTCTCCGTTTGGAACGGTCTGTTTCGTTAAATCGACATTCTGACGTGTGCCTCCCGCCAACATTCTCCTGAGTGTGCATAGTTATATGCTTTCGTTCAGGTTTCAGCTGCTCAACGACTTTCTAAAGTTGTTGCCGCCAGCTTATTGCATTGTCATCACCAAATCTTGAGGATGTCATTATGTTGAACAACACCGGAAAGAAAAAATCACTTTCTCTCTTTAACGCTTTGAAATTAAAAAAAGCGGCCTACACAGCTATCGCTACTCTGACTCTTTCAATGTTCAGTTATTCAGCTTTTGCAGCAGACGCGCCGACCTATGCTCTGGTGCAAATTAACCAACAGGCGCTGTTCTTCAACTTAATGAATAAAGGCGCACAAGAAGAAGCCACCAAGTCTGGGGCAAAATTAGTTATTTTCAACGCCAATGATAATCCGGTTTCACAAAACGATGCGATTGAAACCTATATTCAGCAAGGTGTTAAAGGGATCATGGTGGATGCTATTGATGTAAACGGCATTATGCCGGCCATTAAAGAAGCCGCCGCTAAAAATATTCCTGTTATTGCTATCGATGCCGTATTGCCAGAAGGCCCGCAAAAGGCGCAGGTTGGCGTAGATAATAATAAGGGCGGGGCGCTGATTGGTAATTACTTCACTAAATACGTCAAAGACAATATGGGCGGGAAAGCCAAGCTGGGCATCGTCGGCGCATTGAATTCCGCAATTCAAAACCAGCGCCAAAAAGGGTTTGAAGACACCCTGAAAGGCCACGATGGCATCAGAGTGGTGGGCGTGGTCGATGGTCGAAATATTCAGGATGACGCCCTGACGGCGGCAGAAAACCTGATCACCGGCAACCCGGATATGACCGCGATTTACGCCACCGGCGAGCCTGCGCTGCTGGGCGCGATTGCCGCAGTGGAAAACCAGGGCCGCCAGAAAGATATCAAAGTGTTTGGCTGGGATCTGACTGCGAAAGCCGTCAGCGGCATTGATCAGGGCTATGTGGCGGCGGTATTGCAACAAGACCCTGAGAACATGGGCGCGTCAGCCGTTAAGGCACTGAATACGCTGGTGGTAGATGGCAAAACGGTCGACAAGACTATTCAGGTTCCGGCCACTATCGTGACCAAAGCTAACGTGGATACATTCCGTCCATTATTTAAGCAATAAGCTTAATCAAGTATGAAAAGCAGTGGCAAAAAAAGTCGTTAAAAATAGAAAGAAAAGAGCGGGTTACGTGATTTCAGCGTAACCCGCTAGCCGCTAGGCCAGAGGCGAATTGAGTATTTCCACCAGTTCGGTTTGGCTTGGAAATGCGCTAAAGGTGCCGGTACGGCTGATGGTGATGGCCGCCGCCCGCGCGGCGCGTTGCAGGTCTAGCTGCTGAGGGGAAGGTGCCGAGCGGCGCAGCATTGAGGCCAGCATCACGGCCAAGAAGGTGTCGCCAGCGCCGGTGGTATCCACCACTTTGCACGGCGGCGTGGCGACATGCAGTTGCTGGTCGGCAGTGGCGAAATAGACGCCGTCAGCTCCCAGCGTCACCACTACGGCAGAGGCTCCGGCACGCAGCAGTTCGCTGGCGGCTTCCACCGGCGGCAGCTGAGGCGCGGTGAAATAGCTCGCTTCACCCCGGTTGACCACCAGTAAGTCGACCAGTGGCCATAGCTGGGAGAAGGCCGGTTTGACCGGCGAAGGATTGAAAACGGTCCGCAAGCTTAGGAGACGGGCCAACTGGAAAACGGCGGCGGTTTTCTCTAATGAGAAATTCCCCTGCTGTAATACAACATCACCAGGCTGTGCTTTATTTAATGACTGTTCAATATCCGCTAATGATAATGCATCGGCGGCAGTAGTGGTGGTGATAATAGAATTATCGCCGTCGGCGGTATTTAATATAAGTGAGGTGTCTGTGCGACAGTTTAATGATTCTTCCGGAAATAAAGTTAATAACTCTTGGGCTAATTGTTGGCGACACCATTGGCCCTGATTATCATTTCCGGTTGCGGCAATTAGCACAGTGCTCACCGCGCAACGTGAAAGAATAACCGCCTGATTAGCGCCTTTACCGCCCAGATCTTGATTTATTTTCTGGCCGTGAATCGATGCGCCTTTTTCAGGTATTTCATTTATTACATACGTTTCGTCAACGCCTGTATTACCTACGACGAATACACGCATAATTAATCCCCTAGAAGGTGAATGAAGATGGCATCTATATCAGCAGGAAAACCAAGCGCGATTCAAGAAATATTTTCTCGTTCTAAAGCAATAATGGGTGTAGTGCATTGTGAAGCCTTTCCCGGTTCGCCAAATTATCAGGGTAAATCAATTAATAAAATAATCGACGTGGCGTTAAAAGATGCCGATGCTTATTTAAAGGGCGGCATTCACGGGCTGATTATTGAAAACCACGGTGACATTCCTTTTTCTAAACCAGAAAATATTGGTCATGAAACGGCGGCATTTATGTCGGTGATCACTGACCGAATTAAACAAGAGTTCGGCGTGCCGCTGGGTATTAACGTATTAGCCAACGCCGCCATCCCAGCATTAGCCACGGCGCTGGCCGGCGGCGCAGATTTTATCCGCGTCAACCAGTGGGCCAACGCCTACATTGCCAACGAAGGTTTTATCGAAGGGGCTGCCGCCATTGCGCTGCGCTATCGCTCCCAGCTGCGCGCCGAGCACATCAAAATCTTCGCCGACAGCCATGTTAAACACGGCAGTCACGCCATTGTGGCCGACCGCTCCATACCTGAATTAACCCGCGACGTGGATTTCTTCTTGGCAGACGGCGTAATTGCCACCGGCCAGCGCACCGGCGACAGCGCCACCATGGAGGAAATCGACGAAATCCGCTCCGCCACCGAGCTGCCGCTGCTGGTAGGTTCAGGCGTTACGCCGGACAATATTTGCGCTATTTTACAGCGTACGCAGGGAGTGATTGTGGCCAGTACGCTGAAGTTCGGCGGCGTATGGTGGAATCAGGTTGAACTTGAGCGAGTCAAACACTTCATGTCTATCGCTCGCGCTGAACTGGAGGACTAATATGTCGACCGCAATGGGAAAAAGTCAGAATTCGTTTACCGATTGGCTGCTTGAGGAGCATCAGGAAGTCTGGCACGCCATGCAATACCATCCTTTTGTCACCGGCATTGAAGAGGGCAGTCTGCCTGCTAAGGTATTTAATCAATATCTGGTGTATGAAGGGGATTTCGTGGCCACGGCCATTGGCATATTTTCCTATGCGGTAATTAAAGCGCCGGATATCCGCCATCAGCGCTGGCTGATTGGCGTGCTCGACGCGCTGGCAAATGAGCAAATTGCCTATTTCGAGCGAGTGATGGAAAAACGCCAGGTGACGCCATCGGACTATCAGCGCAGTGCGCCGGACGTCTCGCGCTTTAGTCAGGGGATGCTGCGCACCGCGCAAAACGGCAGTTATGCCGAGATCCTCACCCTGATGTTTGGTGCCGAGTGGATGTACTACCACTGGTGTACGCGCGTCAGCCACTCCGCCATTGCTGACCCGGAAGTGAAAGATTGGGTGGTGATGCATGCCGAGAAAACCTTTGTCGATCAGGCAAGTTGGCTGAAGGCGGAACTGGACAACTGCGCCGCATCGCTGAGCGAGGAGCAGCGCCAGCATCTGTCAGCGCTGTATGGGCAGGTGTTGCAGTGGGAGATTGATTTCCACAGCGCCGCCTTTGATTAACTCTTTGCCCAGGAATAAAAAAGCCTTCCATTTGGAAGGCTTTTATCTTTGTGGCTCAGGCCAAATTACTCTGCCGGCTGCCAGCGCGCCCGACACTCATCACGGCGGAAATTCAGCACCCGGCTGCGATTGGCAATCAGCTGCACATTGTAGCCTTGGAAATAGAGGCAGAAGGTTTTCTGCCACGGGCCGTCAGGCATTTCGACTAATAACCGACCCAGACCAATCGCCTTTAGCTTGCCTTTGGCGCGCAGTGGGCCGATGCCCATCAGCAGATAATCCTCTTCTATATCAAAGGCCGCCTGAGATTGCGGATGGAACCAGCGCCCCTGAACCAGTGATAAGCACTGGGTTGGCGTCGCGGACACAAAGTAGCGCGTCGCGTGACCCATCTCGCCTTGCAGCGTTTTGCCGTCCCAGCGAAGGCGCATGGGCATATGGGCGGAAAGCGAAATCGCTTCGTTTTCATCCGCGCCCTGATAGAGCTTTTCGCTCGCGCCGAGATAATTCGCTACTCCTTGCTTAACCTCAAGCCAATAAGGCTCGGCGATGCTGGCATAAACACCGTCGGGAATGGCCTGACTGCGCGGCGGAAGAGGCGCGCCGAGCAGGGCAGACATCACCTCAAAGGCGGTATCGAAGGCCGGTGTGTCTTCGCGGTTCGACACCATCGCCACGCCGACATCCAGCTGCGGATGGAGTAAAAAGTAAGTTTTGTATCCGGCGTGCGAGCCACCGTGACCATAGACTTTATGCACGCCGACCTGCGTTGAGGAGATGCCCAAACCATAGGCGCTTGGCGTGCCGTCTTGCAAATAGCGCGGCTGAGTCAGTTTCTCCAGCACCTGTTCGCCCGGCCCCTGATTCGCCAGCAGGCTTTGCAGCCAAGTGGTCAGAGATCGCAGGCTGCCGGTAACGCTGCCGGAGGCGGAAAGATGCAGACCCGCGCTGGCGGTTTTCCAGCTGTTGCCGTCGCGCCAATAGCCGGGCGCTAAATCGGCAACCACGTCAAACCAGGTTTCCGGAGCGTGCAGGGCGATATCCAGCGGCGCGGCGACGTGCTCGCGCAGCAGGTCATTAAATTGAATGCCTTTGGCGTTGAGAATGGCTTCCACCAGGCGATAGCCGGTATTGGAGTAGGAAATCTCAGAACCGGCGGGGAAATTCAGCGCGCCGTCTTGGGCAAGGAAGTCCAAAATGGGTTGGGGTTCAGTGGCGCTATAAACCGAAATGCCCAGCAGCGAGAGGGTGTCGCGCACGTCGGGCAAACCGCCGGTCATATCCAGCGCCTGTCCAATAGTGACGTCAGCCATCGGGGTTTTTAATGCGGGCAGATGCTGCCCCAAACGGTCTTGCAGTGATAACCCAGCATGGCTACGAAACAGGGCCAGAGTAGCAAAAATATGCTTGGTTATTGAGGCATAGCGCACCACGTTGTCGAGGGTGAAAGGCTCGCCGCTGCCGAGGTTCGCCAGTCCGCCCGTGGCACTGCCTTTGATTTCATCACGCGTAAACAGGCTGATCGCGCCGCCGGGTTGGCCCGGGGTGTTCCACTGTCCGGTGATTCTTTTCGCCGTTGCCAGCGCCGCGTCCCACTGCAAAGGCGTCGGTGGTTCGCGTAGGGTGAATGTCATTGCTGTTCCCCTTTATCTAATAGTCATGTGTGATAGAGAGAGCGGCATGGCCACTCCGTCCTTGTTACTCACTTCTCCCAGAAGCCAGCCCATTTCAACACCATTTTGCGCCACAATTCTGGCTCAAAGGTGCGTAAAGCTGACCTTGACTTGTGAGCGAGCCGATGGTTTTAATGAGAGATGGGCTTTAGTCGCCATCTTTATGCATCTCATTGAAATCCTAAGATGAAAATGTGCTTAGCCGGTCGTTTTTAGCGCCGATAAATACCGTTATGCTTTTTTCATAATTAACCAGAGTAGACCCTTTTATGAATAACACCGAACGCGGAACGGAAACGCTTATCACCATTTTTGACGGCCACAATGACGTTTTACTGCAATTGTGGGAGCAGCATCGTCAAAACCCCGAGCAGGCTTTCCTCCAAGGCCCGGCCAGCGGCCAGATGGATTTACCTCGCTGTCAGCAGGCCGGTTTTGCAGGTGGTCTGTTCGCCGCGTGGGTGCCATCCCCCCGTTTTGATTCAGCAAGTAGCGTGCCGGATCCGCAAATTGACGCGCGTTTTTTGCTGGAAGGGACTCAAAAACATCCTGATTTTTCCCCAACGCCATCGTTTGAATCGGCCCGCGACACCACCATAGCCATGATGGCTTTCCTGCTGCGCATAGAGCAGCAGTCGCAGGGCGCGGTGAAAATTTGCCGCAGCGCCGCCGATATTCGCGGCGCACTGTCCAGCAAGGCGCTGGCGGTGGTGATGCATATAGAAGGCGCAGAGGGCATCGATCCTGATCTCTACACCCTCGACGTCCTCTACGAAATGGGCCTGCGCACGCTCGGCCCGGTGTGGAGCCGTCCGAATATCTTCGGCCACGGCGTGCCGTTTAAATTCAATACTTCCCCAGATACCGGCCCCGGCCTGACTGACTTAGGCGTGAAACTGGTGCAAGCCTGTAACCGCAAACGTATTTTGATCGATCTGTCGCACCTTAATGAGCAGGGCTTCTGGGATGTGGCGAAACTGTCCGACGCGCCGCTGGTGGCCAGCCACTCTAACGCCTTTGCCCTGTGCGCCCAGTCGCGCAACCTGACGGACAAACAGCTCGCCGCCATTAAAGAAACACAAGGCTTTGTCGGCGTGAACTTCGCCACGCCGTTCCTGCGCGAAGACGGCAAAAATAGCGCGGACACTGGGACCGAGGACTATTTGCGCCATCTGGATTATCTGGTGGAAAAACTAGGTGAGGATCACGTGGGCTTTGGTTCAGACTTCGACGGCGCGCCGATGGCTCCTTTTATGCGTGACGTCAGCGGGCTGCCGGTGTTGATTGAGGCGATGCGTAAATCGGGATACGGCGAGCAGCTGATTGCCAAAATTGCGCATCAGAACTGGATTAACGTGCTGGAAAGAACCTGGGGCGAGTGATGCTCTAAACAGGTTGGAAGGAATGGCTCCTTGGGCAGTTCGCTTCGGGAGCCATTTTTTATGATTAATCTGCGAACAGCGTCTGTTTCAGCGCGCGCTCCACGCCGCGCAACTCGGCTAAACCGCGCAAACGGCCAATGGCTGAATAACCCGGATTGGTCTTTTTGTGCAGGTCGTCGAGCATCTGGTGGCCGTGGTCCGGGCGCATCGGAATAGGGCGCAGATCTCCGGCGCGGCGGCGAGCCTGTTCCTCAGTCAAAATCGCTTTAATAATGGCGACCATATCGACATCACCGTCCAGATGATCCGCCTCGTGGAAGCTGCCCGGCGTGGCTTCGCGCCGCGTGGCGCGCAGATGCACGAAGTTCACGCGGTCGGCGTAAGTGGTCATCATCTTCACTAAATCATTGTCTTCGCGCACCCCGTAAGAGCCGGTACAGAAGCAGAAACCGTTGTGCAGGCTATCCACAGTCTCTTTCAGCCACTGCATATCTTCAATAGTAGAAATAATGCGCGGCAGGCCGAGGATTGGCCGCGGCGGATCATCAGGATGTACCGCCAATTTCAGGCCATGCTGCTCGGCCACCGGCACGATGCTGCGCAGGAAGTGCGCCATGTTTTCACGCAATTTTCCCTTATCAATACCGTCATAGGTGGCCAGCCGCGCGCGGAACTGGTCCAGCGTGTAACCCTCTTCGGCACCCGGCAAACCGGCGATAATATTGGCGGTGAGGGTGGCGATTTCGTCTTCGCTCATGGCGGCAAAATAGTCGCTGGCCTGCTGTTGCTCTTCAGCAGAGTAGTCCTGCTTGGCCCCGGCGCGTTGCAGGATATGCAGCTCGAAGGCGGCAAAGGCGATATGGTCGAAACGCAGCGCGCGCGAGCCGTCCGGCAGCAAATAGCCGAGGTCGGTACGGGTCCAGTCGAGGATCGGCATGAAGTTGTAGCAGACGGTGTCGATGCCGCAGGCCGCCAGATTGCGCAGCGACTGCTGATAGTTGGCAATATACTTTTCAACGTCTCCGCTGCGCGTTTTGATCTCTTCGTGAACCGGGATACTTTCCACCACCGACCACGTCAAGTTTTTCTCTGCCAGCTCTGCCTGACGCTTCTTAATCTCTTCGACGGTCCACACTTCGCCATTAGGGATGTGATGCAGGGCAGTAACCACCCCGGTTGCCCCAGCCTGTCTGACATCGTCCAGCGACACGGGATCTTTCGGGCCGTACCAGCGCCATGTTTGTTCCATGTGAAATTCCTTGTTTGCGACCTAAGTCAGCTTATGTGCGAGGAAGCGTGAAAATGGACAATCTGTGACGCGGGCTGTTTTAGTTTTCTTGACGTCAGGCAGCGTGCCAGTTCACTCTATTAACATTACAGGTCAGGTGGTAGGGTGGTCAGGCCACCTGACCGATATATCATTCAGGATGCTCAGGATCATTAATGTGATCCGGTCGACAGTTTTGCTAACGCCAGTGATTTTTGTCTCAGGCAAGCCAGACTTCGCCGCACCAGCCGGAGAGAACCATGGAATTACCTACGCTAAAAGTAGAAAGGCTGTACCGTCAGATTTCAAACGTGCTGATTGGCTGCATCAAAAATGGCCAGTTTGCGCCGGGTGAGATGATCCCGTCCGAGCGCGATCTGTCGAAGCAGTTTGGCGTGAGCCGCTCGTCGATTCGCGAGGCGTTAATCGCCTTGGAAATCACCGGCTGGATTGAAATTCGCACCGGCAACGGCGTCTACGTCAACAACCCCTTACCCGAGCAGCCTGCGACGCCGAGCGAAGAGGGATTCAGCCTCGAGTCACTACTCAAGGCGCGGCAGATTTTCGAATGCACCACCGCAGAGCTTGCCGCCCTTAATGGCACTGACGAGCAGCGTCGGAAACTCGCCGAGATTAATCAGTCGCTGGTGCAGTTGAACATTAATAACGACAGTTTTCTTGAGGAGGACCGCCGTTTTCATCTGATGATTAGTGAGATGACGGGCAACGAAGTGCTGCGCGATATGATGGAATACCTGTGGGATAAGCGTAGTTCGCGACGTTTCGTGCGTCTTGAGCGCCACTACAGCGAGAGTGATTTCGCCCGCGAGATGAACACTGACCATCAAGGTATTACGGACGCCATTCTGGCGGGGGATGCCGCTGGGGCGAGGGCTGCGATGCAGGCGCACCTTCAGCATGTGTATGATCAATTATTGGAGGGGTGACGCTTTTTGGGAAAAAGCTGGCAAAAAGGTTTTTAAATTCAAATTCAAATTCAAATTCAAGGTCGTGGGCGCCGGCCCACACCGGGCAAAGGGGGCGTAAACGCGCCCCCTTGTGCAATCCCGCGTTTTTCTGTGGTGAGATCGAGGCTTCGCAGGGTTGGGATGGACGTGTTCCAGCGGCCACAGTGTTCGTCGCGAAGTGCCGCCGCTTAGGCGGTTCCCGAATTTCAGGCTTCGAGCCTTTGGTCTCGAACCATTCATTCGGCGTCACTTCTGAACGCGACCTACTGGCATTTACACCGTGCCGTTTCAGTGGGTTTTGCTCCTCCCCCTGAAAAGGGGAGGCTGGGAGGGGGTATTGCAGCAAACTCAGTGAGTTAGATTAGGCTGTGATCTGGTGTAATCATCGCCCATATACCTTCGATCCCCACGAAATCATCCCCTCCAACATTGGCTTCAGCACCCCCTGCAAAACAACCGCTTTATCCTCGAGGTACGGATAGGGCTCAAACTCATCCATGTAATTGCACTGCGCCAGTTCGAGCTGCACCGCGTGCTGGTTGGCCTGCGGTTGGCCGTAGGCGCGGGTGATGTAGCCGCCTTTAAAGCGACCATTTAACACGTGGCTGAAGGTGGATTGCTGCTTGCACAGGGCGTCGAGCATGTCGCTCAACTCTGCGGCACAGCTCGCGCCGCTGTTGGTGCCGATGTTCAAATCGGGCAGCTGGCCTTCGAACAGGCGTGGGATCACCGAGGCGATGGAGTGGGCATCAAACAGCAGCGCGTAGCCGAACTCCTGCTTCATGCGGGCAAGCTCGGACTCAATCTTCTGATGATAAGGCTGCCAGATCTCATCCAGATAGCGCTGACGGGTTGCAGCGTCGGGCTGGCCGTCAGCTTTAAAGGTTGGGCGACCGTCGAACAGCGTATCGGGGAACAGGCCGGTGGTGGCGGTGGTGTACAGCGGCTGATCGTCTGCGGGGCGATTAAGGTCAATCACGAAACGCGAATACTGCCCGACCAAAATATTGGCGCCGAGAGATTGGGCGAAGGCGTAGAGCTGTGGAATATGCCAGTCGGTGTCTGACAGGGGCAGCGCGTCGTCGCTCAAGCCTCTGGCGACTTCAGGCGTGAGCCGGGTTCCGGCGTGGGGAATGCTGATCAGCAAAGGGCTGCGACCCGCGCTGAAGTGATAAGGATCGGCAATGGTTGGCGCGCTATTCAGACTCATGAACGAACATCTCCTCGATAAACCACGGTACAGGGCAGTTGACCACCCAGCCAATAAACTAACTCTGCCGGACGCTCGACCGGCCAGTGCACAAAATCAGCCACTTTTCCCACTTCAAGCGAGCCGTGAGTCTGCTGCAAACCCAGCGCCCGCGCGCCGTGGCAGGTGACGCCGGCCAAAGCTTCTTCAGGCGTCGTGCGGAACAAAGTACAGGCCATATTGAGCATTAAACGCAGGGAAAGCGCGGGAGAGGTGCCGGGGTTGGCGTCGCTGGCAATCGCCATCGGCACGCCGTATTGGCGGAACAGCGCCACCGGCGGAGCTTGGGTTTCGCGCAGCATGTAATAAGCCCCGGGCAGCAGCACGGCGACCGTGCCGGACTCGGCCATGGCTTTGACGTCCTGCTCGGTGGCGTATTCCAGATGATCGGCGGACAGGGCGCCGTATTGTGCGGCCAACTGGCTGCCGTGCAGGGAGGAGAGCTGCTCGGCGTGCAGCTTAACCGGCAGGCCAAGCTTTTGCGCCTCCTCGAAAACGCGCTCAATCTGCTCGGGGGAGAAGGCTAAGTGCTCGCAAAAACCGTCTACGGCGTCCGCCAAACGCTCAGCTGCCACCTGAGGCAGTAAGTTCTGGCAAATGTGGTCGATATACTCGTCGGCGCGACCCTGATACTCAGGCGGCAAAGCGTGGGCGGCAAGGCAGGTGGCTTTAACCTTCACGGGCTGGGTTTCGGCCAGCTCGCGGATCACCCGCAGCATTTTCAGCTCGCTCTCATCACTCAGCCCATAGCCGGATTTGATTTCGATGCAGGTCACCCCTTCGGCTAACAGCGGGGCGAGGCGAAAACGCGCCTGTTCAAACAGGGTTTTCTGGCTGGCGGTGCGGGTGGCATTCACCGTCGATAAAATCCCGCCGCCCTGAGCCGCTATCTCGGCATAGCTCACGCCGTTCAAACGCTGCTCAAACTCGGCGCTGCGATCGCCGCCAAAAACCAGATGTGTGTGGCAGTCCACCAGGCCGGGGGTGACGATGCCGCCCTCGAAGTGGTGGCGGGAAGTGGCGACAAATTTCGGGCTACTTTCCTCAGTGCCGATCCAGACTATTTTTCCATCTTTGACAGCTAACACCCCGTTTTCAATCAGGTTATAGCTTCCATCTCGCATGGTAACTAGCGTCGCGCCGGTCCATAGACTGTCGCAAATCAGCCTGTCTGAAGCAGTGTTCAAAGGAGAAATCGATGACGGCATGTAAGGCTCCTGACAGCGTTTATCTTGTATAGACAACTCTAGTCAACCTAACGTATTCGCCGAAAAGCGACAAGCCATCGCCAGAGGTTTTTAATTTTTTTCGAGGTGTATTCCAAAAATAGGCATTCGTATTAGACGGGAAACCTGTTTATTTATACAGTACCCCGCGAAAAGGGCATTTTATGGAGAGGGGAATGGCAACAGGGAGATTAGCCGTGGCTGGTAAAACGACCAAACAGTTGGTAGCGAGAGCCGGGATAAACCAGACGGGCCGAGGTGACGACGCGATTTCCGCTCCAGGTACGGCGGTGGATCAGCAGGCAAGGCTCATGCTCTTTCAGTTGCAGCAGCTGGCGCTGGGTGTCACTGGCGCTAATAGCTTCGACGCGGTGCTCGCCTGCGGTCAGCGGAGCGATTCGCATCAAATAGGTATAAGGCGTGGCGTTGTTCATCACGTTTTGCAGGTAATCCGGCGCGGCCTGAGGGTTCACATAACGGTCTTCAATCTGTACCGGCACGTCGTTTTCAAAATGGACGATTTGCGAATAAAACAGCGACTCGCCGGGTTTAATCTCCAGCTGCAGCGCCTGTTCGGCATCGGCTTGACGGGTTTCACAGGCCATCACCACGCTGCTGTGACGGTGACCGCGCTGGGCGATTTCATCAGCAATATTATGCACTTCCAGCATCGGCGTGTAGGCCTTGGCTTCGGCCACGAAGGTGCCGACGCCCTGCATGCGCATCAAAAAACCTTCGTTGGTGAGTTCCCGTAAGGCGCGGTTAATGGTCATACGGCTGACGCCAAGCTCGTTTACCAGCTCGCTTTCTGAGGGGACGCGCTGATGGGGCTTCCACACGCCGTCGCGAATTTGCCCGACGATGGCCTGTTTCACGCGTTGATAAATCGGCGCTGGGGTGTCGCTAATGGCGGCGGCCAGCTCGGATAATCGTTGCTGTGAAACACCCTGTTGGGACAACGGTGTGGATTCGGACATATACACTACCTCATTAAGAAAAATCAGCCGGGTACGGGCAGAGCCGCTCACCCACGCCGACAGAGTAAACGAACGCCAAATGCGCGTCATCAATGCGTGATGAAAAACGAAAATATTAAAAAAAACGTTCGACGAAGTTTACAGCGCAATCGGGCATATGTATATGTATAGACAAGTAGCCGGAACGTTTCGCAATTGTTTCTTATAAATTGCATTTGTAGACCTTCAATCTCAAGATTTAGGACTGTCTCTATGCCTGCTTATTTCGCCACACGCGCACTGTTGCCACAGGGTTGGGCGAGTCACGTGCGACTTACCGTTGATGAACTGGGCGTGCTGACCTCGGTAGAGGCCAATGCCCAGCCGGAAGGAGCTTATCGGCTCAACGGGCCGATTGTGCCGGGGATGCCAAACCTGCACTCCCACGCTTTTCAACGGGTCATGGCCGGTCTGGCTGAAGTGGCGGGCAACCCGCAGGACAGTTTCTGGACCTGGCGAGATCTGATGTATCGGCTGGTTGGCCGTTTGACGCCTGAGCAGGTGGGCGTGATTGCCCGCCAGCTGTATATCGAAATGCTCAAAGGCGGTTATACCCAAGTCGCCGAATTCCACTATTTACACAATGATATCAACGGCCAGCCTTATAGCGACATGGGTGAAATGACTGCCCAGCTTAGCGATGCCGCCGAGCAGGCGGGCATTGGTATGACGCTGCTGCCGGTGCTCTACAGCTACTCGGGGTTTGGCGCGCAGCCTGCTCAGACTGGCCAAAGACGCTTTATTCAAGATGCAGAGAGTTACCTCAATCAACAGCAAGTGATTGCTTCGCAGCTGCAAGACAAACCACTGCAAAATCAGGGGCTGTGCTTCCATTCGCTGCGCGCGGTATCTCGTGAACAAATGCAGCAGGTGCTGGCTGCTAGTCCAGAGGATCTGCCGGTGCATATCCACATTGCCGAGCAGCAGAAAGAGGTGAATGACTGTCTGGCCTGGAGCGGGCAACGGCCTATTGCGTGGCTGTTCGACAACATCGACGTGGACCCGCGCTGGTGCCTGATCCACGCTACCCATCCCGACCGTTTCGAGCTGGCGAGCATTGCGGCCAGCGGCGCGGTGATCGGCCTGTGCCCAACCACCGAGGCGAATCTCGGCGACGGCATTTTCCCCGGCGTGGATTATCTGGCGCAAAAAGGGCGCTGGGGCATTGGCTCTGATAGCCATGTGTCTCTCAACCTGGTGGAAGAGCTGCGCTGGCTGGAGTACGGCCAGCGTCTGCGCGACCTGCGCCGCAATCGCCTGACTAGCGCTGAGCATACTTCAGTAGGGGATTTGCTCTACACCCAGGCGCTACGGGGCGGTGCTCAAGCCTGCGGCGCGGCTATCGGTCAGCTTGCCGTGGGTTATCGCGCCGACTGGCTGGTACTAGACGGTGAAGACCCGTACCTCGCGGCGGCGGCAGACAGCGAACTGCTCAATCGGTGGATTTTTGCCGGTAGCGCCGCGCAAATTCGTGACGTTTTTGTGGCGGGCAAAGCCAAAGTGGTCAATGGCCGCCATCCTCAACAGTCTCAGGCCAGCGCGGACTTCCTTGCATTGCTCCAGCAACTGGCAAGGGACGCGGCATGAGCGCATTAACCCGATTCTCCTACGCCAGTCTGCCTGTCAGCCCTTGGCGCAACGGCGGGGGAGAAACCCGTGAAATTATCAGCTGGCCTGAGGGTCAACGCGATTTTGAGTGGCGGGCCAGCATCGCCACCATTGCGGCTGATGGGCCTTTTTCTCTCTTTGCCGGTATTGACCGCTCGATCAACTTATTAAGTGGCGAGGGCGTGCATCTGCACGGTGAGCAGGGTGTCGACCACCCCTTAACTCAGATTGGCGCGCCTTACTCTTTCGCTGGAGAAGTGCCGATCGTCGCCACGCTGCTGGGCGGTGTGACCAAGGATTTCAACATTATGACCCGTCGCGGCAGCTGCGCGGCGCAGGTCAGGGCGCAAAGCCATGACTTTGAGGTCAACTGGCAAACCGCCGGGCTGCTGTACGTTCTGCGCGGAGAGTGGCAGGTGACGCCCTCCATCAAACTGGCCGCGGAAGATGGCTTGTACTGGGCTTTTGAGCCGAACCAAGAAAAACGCCAGCCAGTCCGGGCTTTGCAGCCAGATGCGCAACTGCTTTGGGTAGAAATCACCCGCTGATTTAGCGATTTCAATAAAGGGCCCGGCCATTTCACTGTGTCGGGCGTTGTTTGCCCCTAACTTGTCTATACAGGATTAGATTATGTCATCTGCAACTCACGACATTCGCGTCTGCCATCTGCATCCCGGTCAGGTTGACCTTGCCACGCTGCGCGCGATTTACTCCGCCGAAAAACGAGAAAACTCGCAGCAACATTGGAGCGTTCGCGTTGAACTGGCCGAGGAAGCGCGCGCGGGCGTGCTGGCGTCACAGGAAACGGTGAACCGCATCGTCGAGTCCGGCAAGGTGGTTTATGGCATCAACACCGGGTTTGGCAAGCTGGCGCAAACTCGCATTCCGGCAGAGCGTCTGGCCGAGCTGCAGCGCAATCTGGTGCTGTCGCACAGCGTCGGGATTGGCAAAGAGCTGGCCGATAACGTGGTGCGTCTCGTGATGACCACTAAGATCCTCAGCCTGTCGCGCGGCCATTCTGGTATTCGCATGGAAGTGATTGATGCACTGATAAGCTTGCTCAATGCGGGCGTGCTGCCGTGTATTCCAGAGAAAGGCTCGGTGGGCGCGTCGGGAGATTTGGCTCCGCTGGCCCACCTGTCGCTGATGCTGATCGGCGAAGGGGAAGTCACCGCGCAGGGCGTTCGCATGTCGGCGGTAGAAGGGCTGGCAACCGTCGGTTTGAAACCTATTGAGTTGGGGCCAAAAGAGGGGCTGGCGCTGCTAAACGGCACGCAGGTATCGACCTCTCTGGCGCTGGCCGGGCTGTTTGAAGCTGAACGAGTCTTCTCCGCAGGCTTGGTGGCCGGAGCACTGTCGCTGGAAGCCATCAAAGGCTCGGTGAAACCTTATGATGCGCGCATTCACCAAGCGCGTGGCCAACTGGGGCAAATCTCCGTTGCAGCTGCAGTGACGGCTTTGCTGGAAGGGAGTGACGTTGTCACCTCTCACGCCAACTGCGGCCGGGTGCAAGATCCTTATTCTATCCGCTGCGTGCCACAGGTGATGGGCGCATGCCTTGATAACCTGCAACACGCTGCCCGCGTTTTGCAAATCGAAGCTAACGCCGCTTCGGATAACCCGCTGGTGTTTGCCGAGAATGGTGATGTTATCTCTGGCGGTAACTTCCACGCCGAGCCGGTGGCCTTCGCCGCCGACATCATCGCGCTGGCGGTGGCCGAAATTGGGGCTATTTCCGAGCGCCGCCTGGCATTGCTGCTCGACACCGGGCTGTCAGGCCTGCCGCCGTTCCTGGTTAATGACGGCGGGGTGAACTCCGGCTTTATGATTGCACAGGTGACCGCCGCCGCGCTGGCCTCTGAGAACAAATCGCTGGCGCATCCGGGCAGCGTGGACAGCCTGCCAACTTCCGCCAATCAGGAAGACCACGTCTCTATGGCGACCTACGCCGCCCGTCGCCTTGGCGACATGTGTTTCAACACTTCCGTGGTGGTGGGCATTGAGGCGATGGCTGCCGCGCAGGGCATCGACTTCATTCGCCCGCTGAAAAGCTCTCCGCTGCTGGAGAAAGAGTTACAGGCCATTCGCCAAGACGTGGCCTATTTGGAAAAAGATCGCCTGATGGCGCCTGACGTAGAAGCCATGCGCCTGTGGGCCAGTCGCGGGCAGTGGCCATCGGTCATTGAAGCTTTGTTACCGAGTTTTAACTGATTAATAAGGAATTCAACATGAATGCACCTCAGAAAACGGCGGTTGCTCGCGCGGTTCGCGCCCCTCACGGCACGGAATTGAGCTGTGAAAACTGGCTGATTGAAGCGGCCTACCGGATGATCCAGAACAACCTCGATCCTGACGTGGCCGAGCGCCCGGAAGATCTGGTGGTTTATGGCGGTATCGGCAAAGCGGCGCGCAACTGGCCGGCCTTCGAAGCGATTTTAGACAGCCTGCGCAAGCTGCACGCTGATGAAACGCTGCTGGTGCAATCCGGCAAGCCAGTGGGGATTTTCCGCACCCACGCTGACGCGCCGCGCGTGCTGATTGCCAACTCTAACTTGGTGCCGCACTGGGCGAACTGGGACCATTTCCACGAGTTGGATAAAGCCGGGTTGATGATGTACGGCCAGATGACCGCCGGTTCGTGGATCTACATCGGCGCGCAGGGCATCGTGCAGGGAACCTATGAAACCTTCGCCGAGGCGGGCCGCCAGCACTACAACAGCAATCTGCGCGGTAAGTGGATCCTGACTGCCGGTCTTGGCGGCATGGGCGGTGCACAGCCTCTGGCTGGCGTACTGGCAGGAGCCTGCGTGCTGGCGATTGAGTGTCAGGAGTCGCGCATCGATTTCCGCATTCGCACCCGTTACTTGGATTACAAAGCGTACAGCATCGAAGAAGCCTTGGTGATGATTGAGAAAGCCTGCGCGGAAAAACAGGCGATTTCCGTTGGCCTGTTGGGTAACGCGGCGGAGCTGATGCCGCAGCTGGTGGCGCGCGCCAAGCAGGGCGGCCTGCGCCCGGATATCGTCACTGACCAGACTTCGGCCCATGACCCGCTCAATGGCTACCTGCCGGAAGGCTGGACGCTGGAGCAGTGGCAGGACAAACGCGTCTCTGACCCGCAGGCGGTGGTGAAAGCCTCTCGCGCGTCGATGGCGAAACACGTGCAGGCGATGCTCGACTTCCACGCCATGGGCATTCCAACCGTGGATTACGGCAACAATATTCGTCAGGTAGCGAAAGAGGAAGGTGTGCTGAATGCCTTTGATTTCCCGGGCTTTGTTCCGGCTTATATCCGCCCGCTGTTCTGCGAAGGCAAAGGCCCGTTCCGTTGGGTGGCGCTCTCCGGCGACCCGGAAGATATCTATAAAACCGACGCCAAGCTGAAAGAGCTGTTCCCGGACAATGCTAATCTGATCAACTGGCTGGATATGGCTCGCGAGCGCATCGCGTTTCAAGGGCTGCCGGCGCGGATCTGCTGGTTGGGCCTCGGCGAGCGTCATATCGCCGGACTAGCCTTTAACGAAATGGTGCGTAACGGCGAGCTAAAAGCGCCGGTAGTGATTGGGCGGGACCATCTGGATACCGGCTCGGTGGCCTCGCCAAACCGCGAAACCGAAGCGATGAAAGATGGCTCCGACGCGGTTTCTGACTGGCCGCTGCTCAACGCGCTGCTTAACACGGCGGGCGGCGCTACCTGGGTCAGCCTGCACCATGGCGGCGGCGTAGGCATGGGCTTCTCTCAGCACGCGGGGATGGTCATTGTCTGCGACGGCACCAAAGAAGCCGATGCCCGCCTGTCACGCGTGCTGTGGAATGACCCGGCAACCGGCGTCATGCGCCACGCCGACGCGGGTTATCAGCAAGCCATCGACTGCGCCAAACGCAATGACCTAAACCTGCCAATGGTGTGAGTAAGCTAAGTTAGAAAGACAAGGGCAGGCGCGAGCTTGCCCTTTTTAATGGCGAGGATTAAACCGGCACGTGAACGTGCTTTTTGATGTTTTTCAGCCAGGTGATCATGGTGAAAGTCATGATAACCAGCAGCGCCCAGGAGCTCCATTTACCCAGATGCACGCCGGACCAGCTGCTGAGCTGATTAGGGTAGCGCCAGATAGTAAAGAAGGTGCTGATGTTCTCCGCCAGCCAGATGAAGAAGCCAATCAGAATAAATGCCAGAATCAGCGGCATGCGGCGTGGGGTATCGTAGGGAGTGAACACCACATAGCTGCGGGCGTAAAGCCCCAGTACCAGCGCGGTGATGTACCAGCGGAAATCGCCAATGTAGTGATGGGTGAAGAAGTTCACGTAAATCAGCAGCGAGCAGATGGCGGCCAGCGTATAGGGCGGGTAGTTGCGCACTTTAACGTCCAGTAGCCGCCAGCACTGAATCATGTAACTGCCCACCGCCGCGTACATGAAGCCGGAAAACAGCGGCACGCCGAACAGCTTGGTGTAGGCGAAATCCGGGTAGCTCCACGAGCGAATGCCCGACGAGGTTTTAAAAACTTCCAGCGCAAAACCGACCACGTGAAACAGCATGATGGCTTTAAACTCATCCAACGTTTCAAGCTTGCTGGTCAGCATCCACACCTGAATAAACAGTGCGACCAGCAGCAAAACGTCATAGCGCGGGACATGGAATATGCCGCCGCGCGGCACCAAAAACACCGCCAAAAAGAACAGTCCGACGAAGATACAGGCGCGCGCCTCTTTCACCCCGAAGAAAATAAATTCGGTTAAAAAGCGGCGAACTCCGCGAATTGGCTGCTTTTCGCGGGGTTGAGTCAGAAATAAATCCAGTCGTTGTAAAGGGCCCATGGTCGTCCTTGAATAAAATCCCCATTGCAGGAAAGCCGCTAAATTTACTTCATCACGCGCAGTTGCGCACGCTCATTATAGAAACGGCGGTAGGCGAGGTAGCCCGCGATGATGGTGGATACGCTGGCGGTGCCGAGCAGCATAAAGGTGACCATTATCTGGTACTTAATGGCTTTTACCGGATCGATACCGGCGAAAATCATCCCGGACATCATGCCCGGTAGACTGACGATGCCGACGGTCTTAGCGGCATCGACGGTGGGGATCATCGCGGCGCGAATGCTGTCGCGAATAATCGAGCCGGACGCCAGCTTGGTGGATGCGCCGAGGCTGAGCATCTCGAGGATTTTTTGCTGGTTATCCATAAAGCGCTGGTTGAGATTGCTGTAACACAGCCCGACCGCCACCATGGCGTTGCCCGCAATCATGCCGGAGACGGGGATCACCTGCATCGGCAGGAATTCAATCGAGCGGCTGAGGATCAGGATCACCAGCGTCAGCGCGGTGCTGGCGGTAATAGCGATAAAGGAAATCGCAAAGCCGTTATCAATATTCCGGCTGCGCTTTTTGGCGTTAAAGGCGGCGTTGAAGCAGATAAACAGCACCATCAGCACGGTGAGCCAGCCGTCATTGAGGTCGAAAATGTACTTGAGCACGTAGCCGACCACCACCAGTTGCACGATAGCCCGCGCGACGCTCCAGATGATGTCCTTTTCTAGCCCGAGCTTCTCGCGTTTACTGACCAGCAGGGCGACGATGACCAGAATGAGGGCCAGCGCCAGTGATTCGTTAGTGATGTTATGCTGGCTCATGGTCGATGCTCTCGGCGGCGCGGTGGCTTAGGGTAATGACGTTTTTGGCGTGGCGGATCTCATTGCTGTCGTGGCTGACCCAGAGTACGGCGAGGTTCTCCTGCTCGACCAAATCGGCGATGATCTGATTGACGTTGTGCTTATTCTCTTCGTCGAGGGCGCTGGTAATTTCATCCAGCAGCAGGATATCGGGCATAAATTGTAGATTGCGCAGCAACGACACGCGCTGCTTCTCGCCGCCAGACAGCTCTTGGGCTTTCTTATCAAGCATATCCGTCGGCAAATTGACGCGCTCTAGCCACTGTTTCACTTTGGCTTCATCCATCTTCTGGCCGCGAATTTGATAAGGCAGCGCCAGATTGTCGCGCACGGTATCGCCAAACAGCGAAGGGGTCTGGAAGCAATAGGAGACCTGCTGGCGATATTTTTCCGTTTTTAAGCCGGTAATATCGTCGCCTTTGAACTTGATGGTACCGCCGGTCTGGGTTTGCAGCGCAGCAATGATCTTCAGCAGCGTGCTTTTGCCACTGCCCGAAGGCCCGGTCAGCAGCGTGAATTCACCCGGATTGAGGGTAAATGAAACGGGTTCCAGCAGGGGGCGTTGATTGAGGGTAAAGCTGACTTCCTGAAGGTCTAAAAGGGGCGCAGACTGCGGCATGGCGTCTTCCTTGGTGGTCCATTGAATGCGCGCATAATACCACTCAGTTTGTGTCAGGTAACAAACTGAGTTGCTTCAAATCGTTTACAAAAGCCTTGGCAGTCGATGGACGGGCTGCATCACAGCCCTTTGGGGATTTCCCGATAGAAACCTATACCAATCAGCCTGCCAAACAGGAAGGGCACAAACTTACGGCTGCGCAACCAAAGCTCCATACGGCCCGGTGGTTTGCTGCGTTTCTTCTGGCCCGCTTTGCTGATCATGATTTGCAAAGACTGGGTTGCCCAAGTAGGAAAGGCGCGACGGCGCTGGACGCGCTGTAAGTGCTTCAACTCCAGCCTGCCTTTGAGCAGCGGGGCGCTGATGATATTGGCGGTAGCCACGGCGTCCTGAATCGCCAAATTCACCCCGACGCCGCCAATCGGCGACATGGCGTGGGCGGCGTCGCCAATGCACAAGATGCCCGGCTTGGCCCACTCTTTCAGGCGGTCGATGCGGATTTTCAGTAGCTTGACCTGATCCCAGTCGGTGATGTCGTGTTGCAGGCGGCTCAGCTCGAAAGGCGACACCTCGGCGATAAGCTCGATAAAGGGCTGTAAACCCTTCTCGCGCAACGCGTCGAGGCTGTCTTTGGCGATGGAGTAGCCGCATTGCCAGTAGTCGCCACGGTCAATCATGATGAAATTCTTTTTCGGCCCGCGATGGCCCATCGACCACTGCGGGTCATCCGCCAGTTTGTGGATTTTCAGCCACAACACGTCACGTGGCGCGCCGAAACGGCGGATTTCCATCCCGGCCTGCTCGCGCACAATAGAGTTACGTCCGTCACAGCCAACCACAAGCGTAGAGTCAATCCGTCGCGACTCGCCGTTAACCACTGCGTTCACGCCTTTAACCACGCCATTCTCTTCAATCAGACCTTTCACCTCGGCGTTGTGCAGCAGGGTAAAGTTAGGCAGCATTGCGGCCTTGCTGCTGATGAAATTGAGGAAATCCCATTGCGGCATAAAGGCGATGAATTTGCACTGGGTCGGCAAGTGGCTGAAGTCCGCCAGCGTGGTCTCCTTGCCGTCGATTTCGCCATACAGCTTCTCAGCGCGTTGATGAGGCAATTGCAAGAATTCGTCGAGAAAGCCTAATCGCCAGATAATTTCCAGCGTTGAGGGGTGAATAGTGTCACCACGGAAATCCCGCAGGAAATCGGCATGTTTCTCCAATACGGTAACGGTAATACCTTGGCGGGCAAGAAGATAACCCAGCATCAAACCCGCAGGGCCGCCGCCAACGATGCAACATGAAGCGGAAGAGTGTTCAGAATTAAAGCTCATGGAACCTGTCCGGCAGAAAATGATTTACATGATAATAATTATCATTTGAAGGGGTGGCGGTCAATCTTTTGACCGCTTTTAAATTCAACTTCAAGGTTGAAATCGTGGGCACCGGCCCACACCGGCAAGGGGGCGCCGCCTCCACACCGGCCCCAAGGTCAAAACCGTGGGCTCGCCGCCCACACTGCTAAAACCTTGCGTTGCCACGCAAACTGGCCCAGAAGGCGCGTAAGCGCGCGTCCTCTGGACTCCCGCGCTTTTTGTTGCTGGAAGATCGAGGCTGCGCAGGGTTAGAATGGACGTGTTTCAGCGACCTTTGTGATCGCCGCGAAATGCCGCCGCTTAGGCGGTCCCCTCGCTGCGGGATTACAACCCGCGTAAAAAGACACGCGGTTTTCCACCTCTTGCTCGGCGTCACTTCTGAACGCGGCCTATGGGCATCTACACCGAACCGTTTCATTCCAATTCAAAAAACAATCCTGAAACTACTGAAACAGCACGGTTGAAATGCCTCAAAACCGCAGTCAGAAATGACGCCGAGGGAGTGGTTCGAGACCCAAGGCTCGAAGCCCGAACTGAGGGAACCGCCTAAGCGGCGGCATTTCGCGGTGTGAACGGAAGTGACTGAAACACGTCCATCCAACTAGCGGAGCGCGCAGTGAAAGAGCCTGGGGGTCCAGGGGGCGGTGGCGATATGCCGCCCCCTGGTCGGTGTGGGCCGACGCCCACGACCTTGACCTTAAATTTGAAATAAAAAAAGGCCGGTCAGCTTTCCCTGACCAGCCTTTCTAACCATCGTTCAAGCGAAACCCTAAACTGCTGGTTTGGCGATCACGTTGCGGTTTTCCATGCGAACTTCGGCGATCTGCACGTCGATGATATCACTCTGACGGTAGGCGACTTCGCCCTTAATCAGTACGGTGCCGGTGTCGGCGCTGCATACCAGCTCGTCGCGCACGCTGTGCAGGAACGGAGCAGGGATGAAGGCGACGGCGCCGATATCTTGTAGGCGAACGCGCAGGCCACCGCGAGTGACGTCGATGATTTCGGCGCTGAACTTGGTGTCAGTACCGACTTTATCTTCTAAGTAACGCGCGTACAGCCAATCACCGACATCACGCTCGGCCATGCGGTTGGCGCGGCGGCGCTCTGCCAGTTGCACGGTCATCTCGTCCTGTGGCTTCTCAGCGGCCTGCTTGGTGATCATCGCCTTCAACAGGCGGTGGTTGACCATATCGCCGTATTTACGGATTGGCGAAGTCCAGGTGGCGTAGGCTTCCAGACCCAGACCAAAGTGCGGGCCAGGAACGGTGCTGATTTCGGCGAAAGTCTGGAAACGACGAATGCGGCTGTCGAGGAACTGCGTTGGCATCGCGTCAAGTTTACGACGCAGCGCGCAGAAACCCGGCAAGGTCAGCAGTTCTTCAGCATTAGCTTCAACATCATTGGCTTGCAACACGGTGATGGCGTTCTCAACCAGCAGCGGGTCAAAGCCGGTGTGCACGTTATAAACGCCGAAACCAAGGGTGTCGCGCAGGGCGATGGCGGCACAAACGTTCGCCGCGATCATCGATTCTTCTACGATGCGGTTCGCAATGCGGCGATGCTCGGCGACGATTTCCAGCACGTTGCCTTTCTCGCCCAGAATGAAGCGGAAGTCAGGGCGGTCTTTGAACACCAGCGCATTCGCGGTACGCCACGCGCTGCGCACGTCACAGACGCGTTTCAGCAGGCGAATCTGGTCAGCAATCACATCACTTTGTGGCTGCCATGCGCTTTTCTCTTCCTGCTCAATCCAGTCGGAGACATCGTCATAGGCCAGTTTTGCTTTTGACTCGATGGTTGCCGCGAAGAAGCGAATGTCGCTACCCAGCGCGCCATCGGCGGCGAGGGTGACGCTACATGCCAGCACCGGGCGCTGAACGTCCGGCCACAGCGAGCACAGGTCGTCAGACAGTTCGCGCGGCAGCATCGGGATGTTGAAGCCCGGCAGGTAGTTGGTGAATGCGCGTTTTTTGGCGATATTGTCCAGCTCGGTGCCTTCGGCCACATAAGCCGTTGGATCGGCAATCGCGATATTCAGTTGCAGGGTGCCGTCGCCGTTGTCTTTAACATACAGCGCGTCATCCATGTCCTGAGTGCTGCCACTGTCAATAGTGACAAACGGCAGGGCGGTCAGGTCTTCGCGAGTCAAACCTTGATCAAGGATTTCTGCAATTTCAGATTTAGGGGCTTCGCGTTCCAGATTATGGCGCGCCAGCGTGACCCACCAAGGGGCCAGATCGTCATCACCGGTGGTGATCCACTCGGTTAATTCGGCCTGAAAACCACGATCGCCTTCTTTCAGCGGGTGGCGACGCATCTCTGCTACACACCAGTCGCCGTCATTGACTTCGTGATTGATGTTGCGCGCGGTGCGGCACTGGATGGCGTCACGCAGCAAAGGATGGTCCGGCACGATAGACAGACGGTCATCTTTCTTGGTTACGCGGCCAACAAAGCGCGTGAGGAAAGGTTCAACCAGCGTCTCAGGCTGAACCACTTCGCGGTCCTTCTCGGTCTGTAAAGAGGCAATCACGCGGTCGCCGTGCATGACTTTTTTCATGTACGGAGGCGGAATGAAGTAACTTTTTTGACCGTCTACTTCAAGAAAGCCAAAGCCTTTCTCAGTTCCTTTAACGATGCCTTCAAGGCGGGGAGTCTGAGAGTGAAGTTGCTGTTTTAGCTGCGCGAGCAGCGGGTTATCTTGAAACATATCGTCCAGAGAGTGGGGTTAAAGTGGCTCGATTAGCGGCAGACAGTTTTACGCGAAATGGCCGCGTGCGGCAAGCAATAACCCCCTCTTTCACGACATAACCTTGTCGCGAAAGAGGGAATGCAGACTTGAAGATTAGGCGATGCGTTGCAGATCGACTTTCTGCTCGCAGCGGCGGATAGCCACCGGGATCGCTTTAGAGGTAGGGGTGTGAGTTTGGTCACCGAAGCTGGACATTGGCACCAGCGGGTTGGTTTCCGGGTAGTAGGCCGCCAGATTGCCGCGCGGGATGTCGTAGCTCACCAGTTTGAAGCCGGTCACTTTGCGCTCGACGCCGTCGGTCCACAGGGTTTCGATTTCCACCAGTTCGCCATCCTTCATACCTAATGCCGCTAAGTCGTCAGGGTGGATGAACAGCACTTCGCGCTGGCCGTAAACGCCGCGGTAACGGTCATCAAGCCCGTAAATGGTGGTGTTGTACTGGTCGTGGGAGCGCAGGGTTTGCAGCGTAAACGGCGCATCCTGATTGCCCTGTGGGATCAGCTGTTCAGGTAGGCTTGCCGCGCTGAAGTTGGCTTTGCCGGTAGGCGTGTTGAATTTCAGCTCGGCCGCTGCGTTACCCAAGTAGAAGCCGCCTTTAATGTCGCAACGGGCGTTAAAATCGGTAAAGCTTGGGATAGTGGCTTCGATATGGTCGCGGATCAGGTTGTAATCGTCCGCCAGCGCCATCCAGTCGAGGTATTTGTCGCCCAGCACGGCGTTAGCAATCCCGCAGACAATCGCCGTCTCGGAACGCTGCTCTGGAGATAACGGGATACCGACACCTTCGGAGGCGTGAACCATGCTGAAGGAGTCTTCAACGGTAATAAACTGCGAACCCGTGGCCTGCATATCCAGCTCGGTACGGCCAAGGGTAGGCAGGATCAAGGCTTCGCGGCCCGGCGTTAAGTGGCTGCGGTTCAGCTTGGTGCTGATTTGCACTGACAGGTCGAGATTGCTCAGCGCCTTCTCGGTACGCAGGGTGTCCGGTGCCGCCGCCGCTAAGTTACCGCCGAGGCAGATAAGCACTTTGGCGTCACCCTTCAACATGGCTTCCAGCGCTTCAACCGTGTTGTGGCCCGGGTTGCGCGGTGGGGTGAATTTGAAGTGGGCTTCCATGGCGTCGAGCAGGGCTTTTGGCGCTTTTTCGTCGATGCCCATGGTGCGGTTGCCCTGCACGTTACTGTGACCGCGCACCGGACACAGGCCCGCGCCCGGCTTACCGAGTTGGCCAAACAGCAGTTGCAGGTTGGTGATTTCACGCACGGTAGCCACGGAGTGTTTGTGCTGAGTGATACCCATCGCCCAAGTACAAATCACGCGCTCTGCCTGCACGTAGATAGACGCCGCTTCGCGAATTTCTTCTTCGGAAAGGCCAGACTGCTCGACGATTTTCTCCCAAGAGGTAGCATCCACCACCGCCAGATACTCATCCACGCCCGCGGTGTTCTGGGCGATAAAGTCTGCGTCGAAAATGGTGCTCAGGCCGTTGGACACGCGGTCGCGATCGGCTTCCAAGAGGGCTTTAACAATGCCGCGAACCGCCGCCATGTCGCCGCCAAGGTTTGGCTGATAGTAGGCGGAGCTGATGCGTCCAGACTTGGTGGTCACCACTTCCAGCGGTTTTTGCGGGTCAGCAAAACGCTCAAGACCGCGCTCGCGCAGGGTGTTGAAACTGACTACTTTCGCGCCGCGATCGGCGGCGTGGCGCAGGCTGTGCAGCATGCGCGGGTGGTTAGTGCCGGGGTTCTGACCGAAGACGAAAATGGCATCGGCCTTTTCGAAGTCGTCGAGACGAATGGTGCCTTTACCCACCCCGATACTCTGCTTCAAGCCAACGCCGCTGGCTTCGTGGCACATATTGGAGCAGTCAGGGAAGTTGTTGGTGCCGAACATGCGGCCAAACACTTGATACAGATAAGAAGCTTCGTTGCTGGCGCGGCCGGAGGTGTAGAAATCAGCCTGATCCGGGCTTTCCAGACCTTTTAAATGGCTGGCGATCAGCGAGAAGGCGTCGTCCCAGCTAATAGGCTCATAGTGGTCAGTGGTGCGGTTGTAGCGCAGCGGCTGAGTCAAACGGCCCTGGTACTCAAGGAAATAGTCGCTCTGTTCGCGCAGTTTGCTCACGCTGTGCTGAGCAAAGAACTCAGGCTCCAAGGCTTTACGTGTGGCTTCCCAGCTGACGGCTTTGGCGCCGTTTTCACAGAAGCTGAAGGTGCTGTGGTTGTCGTCGCCCCAGGCACAGCCCGGGCAGTCGAAGCCGCGACCCTTGTTCACGCGCATCAGGTTGCGCAAGTTAGAAAGGACTTTTTTGCTGTCGAAGACGTAACGGGTGGTGGCTTCTAATGATCCCCAACCACCGGCAGCACCGGTATAAGGTTTGATCTCAGTTTTGAATTTCATATTTTCGCTTCGCAGGTGTCATTCGAAAAGCCGAATGTGATAAGTGACATGCAATCGGCGGTGCTGAATTGTTAAACCGATTGTTAATTTTATGTCACAAGTTTAGGACTGAAGAGGGGATTTCGTCTAATCGAATGGCGCAATCGTGAGATAGAGCGCGTTTATCGCGGGAAATATCAACAAATTGTAACTAAGCCGTTTCATTATGAAACGCTTAGAAAAATAAACAGGGTTTAGTCGTGCGTCTTTATAGTGCACCCTATGCGCCAATCCGTTTTCTCCTGCAAATTTCGCTGTTTTAGCCTTCATGGAACAAGGTTTGGGGAGTATTGAATCTATTTTAGCCACATGCCGAGCTAAATGCGGCCTGTGGCGTTTGGCGTTATAAAGGAACAAGCCGTGAAACGTAGCGTATTGAGTGTATTAACTGGCGTATTAATGTTATCAGCAGGCGCGGCGAAAGCCGTTGCGCCATTAGATTTCCCAGTGGCTCCGCCAAGTATTGACGCAGAATCCTTTGTATTGATGGATTACGGCAGTGGTGATGTGCTGGCGGCGGGCAACCCGGACGAGCGCCGTAACCCGGCCAGCCTGACCAAACTGATGACCGGTTATGTTATCGACCGCGCGCTGGATAAACACAAAATCACCATGGATGACGTGGTCACCGTGCCGCAAGAAGCCTGGGTGGCAGGTAACAAAAGTCTGGCCGGTTCTTCCCTGATGTTCCTCAAGCCGGGCGACCGCGTCACCGTGCGCGACCTGATCCGCGGCATTATCGTGACCTCCGGTAACGACGCCTGTGTGGCAATGGCCGACTACGTGGCCGGCAGTCAGGACGCGTTCGTTGGCATGATGAACCAATACGTCACCTCTATGGGGCTGACCAACAGCCACTTTGAAACTGTTCACGGCCTCGACGCGCCGGGCCAGTACACCACCTCTTATGATTTAGCCAAGCTTTCTCGCGCCATTATTGGTGGCGAACCTGAGGAATATCATATGTATAGCGAAAAGTCGCTGACCTATGACAACATCACTCAGCAGAACCGTAACGGCCTACTGTGGGACAAAAACCTGCAAGTTGATGGCCTGAAAACCGTCCACACCGAAAGCGCTGGCTTCAACATTATTGCTTCTGCGACCGAGGGCAACCGCCGCCTGATCGCCGTGGTGATGGGCGGTAAAAGCTCAAAAGGGCGCGAAGAGCAGGCGCGCAAGCTGCTGACCTGGGGCTTCCGCGAATACACCAGCAAGCAGATTTTCAAAGCGGGACAAACCGTTTCGACAGAGAAAGTTTGGTTCGGCGACCATCAGGACGTCAAGGTCGGCTCGCTGGATGACGTGTTCATCAGCGTGCCGCAGTCCGACGCCGACAAGCTGAAAGCCCAATACGTGCTGACCAATCCGCAGATCGACGCGCCGCTGAAGAAAGGCCAAGAGCTGGGCAGCATCAACATTGTTGATAACGGCAAAACCATTAAAACCATTCCGCTGGTGGCACTGGAAGATGTGGCTAAAGGCGGGATGTTTAGCCGTTTAGTGGATTATGTGAAGTTAAAGATCTAGTTCAGCGCTTGGGGCTGAATGACGTGGGGGAGGCGCGAAAACGCCTCCCTTTTTGTTTAAGTTCAGAAGGTTAGCTGGGATATCTACTCTTTAACCAAACGACTTGAGACTTGTAACATGCCGCCGTGGCTGGCACTGCCGGTGAATTGCAACGCAGAGTGCCCGGCAAGATTATCGAAAAGTCTGACACCCTCTGCGAGCAGAACCGGGATGTAGGTCAGGGTCATTTCATCCACCAATGACGCCGTTAAAGCCTGCTGAATCATATTCCCGCCATCAATATAAACGTCTTTGCCATTCGCCAGAGTTTTAGCTTGACCAATCAACGCATGGATATCACCAGACACCGCCTTGATGGTCGGAGAAGCAGGGCGGGTAATAGCCCGCGAGGTGGCGACCAGTACCGGGACATCGCCGTAAACCCACTGGCCCATAGCCTCCAGAACATCATAAGTGTTGCGGCCCATCAGCATGCATCCCACTTGTTCCATAAATGGATCAAATTGCAGGAAGTTGGCGTCGTCCGCTAAATCCCCCGCGCGGGAGTGATCTTTGTTCAACCACGCTAAGTCGTGGTTTGGCCCTGCGATATAGCCGTCCAGCGAGCTGGCCATATACACTCTTACTTTGGTATGCATCTGATTAGCCATCTTTTCCTCCTTAAATGTTACGGCTAAGAATAATCCGGTTTTACAAAATGTCACACTTTTTTGTGCAGCCACTATTCACCACCGTTATCTATAACAATGGTCCCTTCACGACTTTCATCCGCCGCGCCGTTATACTCTCTACCATTACTCCTATCTATCACGCGGCTTCTTTACGACCCTATGGACATCAAGCAACTCATTTACCTCTGCAATCTTGAACGCGAGCGGCACTTTGGCCGTGCGGCAGAGGCTAGTTTTGTCAGCCAGCCGACGCTTTCTATGCGATTGAAAAATCTTGAGAAAGAGCTAGATCTCAACTTGATCAATCGCGGTAATAATTTCGAAGGTTTTACGGCGGAAGGCCTGCGGGTACTGAGCTGGGCGCGTGAGATTGTTGCGGTCTATGAAGGGCTCAAGCTGGAAGTGGAGTCGCTAAAGCAGGGGCTGAGCGGTACCTTGCGCATTGGCGTGATGCCGCAGTGCAGCATCTCTCTAGCGCGATTGATAAAGGCGGTGAATGATACCCATCCGGGGCTGGATTATCGCGTGGCGGAAGTCAGCGCCGATCAGCTGATTGAAGCCCTGAGCAGTCACGCGGTGGACGTCGGTATCGGCTTCTTTGAGTTTTCCACCCTCAATGAGCTGCGTTTCCAAGTTGCGCCGATTGACGATGGCGGCGTTGACGTGGTGTATCACCCCGACCACTTCCCGCAGTTGCAAAACGCCACACTGCTTACCGCCGAGCAGGCCGTGGAGTTGCCTCTGTGCCTGTCGGAGCCGAGCCGCTATTTCCGCCGATATCTGGATAATCACTTCCGTCAGGCCGGTTTAGTGCTGCACCCGACCCTTGAAAGCACCTCGATTTTCCAACTGATGCAGGGCGTTTTTGTCGGGCTGGGCTGCGCGCTGGTTCCCCGTGGTCATTTGATTGATGAGATGCATCCGGCGCTGAAACGTTGCCCGTTGGATATTGCGCCAATGAGTCGCCACGCCGCGCTGGTGGTAGCTGAAGCAGGGCGCGCCACGCCGCTGGCCCAGCACTTTTTCAACGCCGCCGCGCTATGGATAGCACAACAGCCTAACCTTCAACCCTGAAGCTTTTCGTTCTGTAACATTACGAGACGTTTTCCTATTGATGAAATGAATGTTTAAGACCAAGCTTTACGGGCTTATTTTGCATAAAAGCGGCAATCAAAGCCCGTAAGAGAAATTAATGGAGTTACACATGAAAGCATTAAAAACAGTGTTGTTAGCCATCGCGGCAAGTGGTGTGTTAGTTGCCGGCGGTGCGCAGGCAAATAATCTGTTGAGTTCATTGCAGGACGCAGCCAATCAGCAATTAAACGGCAGTAACGGTGCCACGGCGGGCAACGGGGCCAATTCAGGGGCTTCTTTGATGTCGCTGCTCAACGGCGGTGATAGCGCGCTGACCTCGAAAAGCGCCACCAACGTTGCGGGCGTTTTGCAGTATTGCGTGAAGAATAACGTGTTGTCGCAAGCCAGCACCGAAAATGTGAAAGACAAGCTGTTAAGCAAGCTGGGCATTGAAAGTGCCGCAGGCGCGCAGAGCCAGGATTACCAAAACGGCCTCGGCGGCTTATTGCAAACCGGCAAAGGGCAGAACGTTGACCTCAACAATCTGGGGAACGGCCTGTCGCAGGTGAAAGAGAAAGTGAAACAAAAAGCCTGTGATGTGGTGTTGAAGCAGGCGAAATCCTTTATTTAATTTTTGGGTGTGCGGCCCAATTCCGCTAAGGTCTTGGGCGGCGGCCCAAACCCGCTTTTAAAATCTTTAAATTCAAATTCAAATTCAAATTCAAATTCAAGGTCGTGGGCACCGGCCCACACCGGCAAGGGGGCGGCCAGTCGCCGCCGCCCCCTTGACCCCCGGGCTTTTTTAACTGCGCGCTTCGCTCGTTAGGCGGACTTGTTTCAGGTACTTCCGTTATCCACCGCAAAATGTCGCCGCTTAGGCGGTGCCTTCGCTTCAGGCTTCGAGCCTTGGGTCTCGAACCGTTCGCTCAGCGCCATTTTTGACTGCGGTTTTGAGGCATCTCAACCGTACCTTTTCAGTGATTTTCAGATTTTTTGTGAATGAAACGGCTCGAAGTAAATGCCAGTAAGTCGCGTTCAGAAGTGACGCCGAGGGAGTGGTTCGAGACCTATGGCTCGAAGCCCGAACTGAGGGAACCGCCTAAGCGGCGGCACTTCGCGACGATCTCCGTGGTTCCTGAAACACGTCCATCCCAACCCTGCGCAGCCTCGATCTTCCAGCAGAAAAAAACGCAGGGTTCCAAGGGAGGCGCGTTTACGCCTCCCTTGGTCGGTGTGGGCCGACGCCCACGACTTTGAACTTGACCTTAAAAGTTTCCTCAGCTTTACCAAAGCCCCAAAAACTTATTCAACCTTTTCTTTAAACTCGCATAAGTCCTCAATCACACAGGACCCGCACCGTGGTTTACGTGCAATACATGTATAGCGCCCATGCAAGATAAACCAATGGTGGCAATCGAGTTTGAACTCGGCGGGGACCACTTTCAGCAGCTTATCTTCGACATTCTCGACGGTCTTGCCGGGGGCGAAATTGGTGCGATTACAGACGCGGTAAATATGGGTGTCGACGGCGATGGTCGGCCAGCCAAAGGCGGTGTTGAGCACCACGTTGGCGGTTTTACGGCCGACGCCGGGCAGTGCTTCTAAGGCTTCGCGGTTTTCGGGGACTTCGCCGCCGTGCTTTTCCAGCAACAGGCGGCAGGTCTTGATCACGTTCTCAGCCTTGGAATTAAACAGGCCGATGGTTTTGATGTACTCCTTCACGCCGTCCACGCCCAGCTCCAGAATTTCGGCAGGAGTGTTGGCAATCGGATACAGCTTGGCGGTGGCTTTATTGACGCTCACGTCAGTGGCCTGCGCCGAAAGCAGAACCGCAATCAGCAGCTCGAATGGCGTGGTGTACACCAGCTCGGTGGTCGGGTGCGGGTTATTCTCCCGCAGCCGGCTGAGAATACTGATGCGCTTCTCTTTATTCATGACGCGTTACCCGCGCTGCCTTTCGGCAAGGTTGACTGCTGGGATGCGTGTGCTTTGGCGGCCTGACGCGCTTTTTGGCGTTGGTCAATCAGGTACTTACCTGCTAACAGCAGGCCCAAACCAATAAACGCGCCCGGCGGAAGCATGGCGAGCAGGAATGGGTTATCGAGGTGGATCACTTCGACGCGCAGCACCTTGGCCCAGCTGCCGAGCAGCAAATCTGCGCCGTTAAACAGTACGCCGCTGCCGAGAATTTCACGGATCGAGCCTAATACGAACATCGCGGCGGTGGCACCCAGGCCGGTCATCATGCCGTCGAGGGCGGCCAGATGCACCGGGCTACTGGCGGCGCAGGCTTCGGCGCGGCCCACCACAATACAGTTGGTGACGATCAGCGGGATGAAGATCCCCAGCGCCATATACAGGCCGAAAGCGTAGGCGTTGATTAGCATCTGCACGGTACTGACCACTGAGGCGATGATCAGCACGTAAATCGGAATACGGATCTCATTCGGCACCCAGCGGCGGAAAGCCGAGATCATGGCGTTGGTGCAGGTCAGTACCAGCGTGGTTGCCAGACCCAACCCCAGCGCGTTAGTCGCCGTGGAGGTCACCGCCAGCAGCGGGCAGAGGCCCAGCAGCTGTACCAGCGAGGAGTTATTGGTCCACAGACCCTGAACAATTATCTTCTTGGCTTCACTCATCACGGGCTCCACAAGGGGTGAGGTTTGAAAGCTGAGACGGTACCGTCTCGATAAACAGTGCCGTGCGTTTTACTGAACGCACCACGGCGCGCGGGGTAATGGTCGCGCCAGTAAATTGGTCGTACATGCCGCCATCTTTCTTGACGGCCCAGCGCGGGTCGTCAGGGCCATTAATCACCTGATTAGCAAAGCTTTTGATCCAGTCAGAGATGCGAACTTCGATTTTGTCGCCGAGACCGGGCGTTTCATGGTGTTCAAGAACCCTCGAGCCATAAACTTTGCCATGAAAATCAGCGGCAACCAACAGTTGGATCGCGCCGGAATAGCCATCAGGGGCGGTAGTTTCAATTGCAGCGGCCACCGGTTTGCCATCCATGCGCGCCAGATAGAGGCGGTGCGGTGTGGCAGTCCCCAGTGATTCGTCCGTGACGTTGTAACATTCGTTCTGCATGTCATTGTTATAGACACTGGAAGGGATCACTTCGTCAAACAAGCTTTTTTGCTGTAACAGCGCCTGATGGGCAATGGTTGGCTTAGTAAGCAAGTTAACCATCGCGGTCATGCCGGTCATCAGCGCGCCAAACACCGCCAGCGTGACACCGTGGCGGCGCATGGTTTGAAGCATTTTACCTTTTTCCATACTGTCCTCAGCGATGCCCGTAAACGCGCGGTTGGGTGTAGTGGTCAATCAGCGGCACGGTGATGTTGGCCAGCAAGACGGCGAAGGCGATACCGTCCGGATAACCGCCGTAGGTGCGAATAAGCCACACCAGCAGGCCAATCAGCGCGCCAAAGATCAGGCGGCCTTTCGGCGTGGTGGAAGCCGTCACCGGGTCAGTGGCGATAAAGAACGCGCCCAGCATGGTGGCCCCGGAGAACAGGCCAATCAGCGGCGAGGGGTGAGCCTCTGGTGAGAGTCCCCAGGCAACGCTGGCGCAGAAGGTCAGCATGGCCAGCATGCTCAGCGGGATGTGCCAGCTAATGATTTTGCGCCACATCAGGAACAGGCCGCCGACCAGAAAACCGAAATTGATCCACTGCCAGCCCAGACCTGCCAGAACGCCACCAAACAGCGGCTCGGCCAATACCTGATCGGTGCTGTGGCCGGAGCGCAGTCCGGTTTTAAAGGCGTCCAGCGGCGTCGCCTGAGTAATGCCGTCGACGTTCATCTGCAATTGATAAGCCGTCAGCCCCTGACTGTTATGGCCGCCAAAGATGGTCAGCAGCGTGTCGGTAAAGCCCACAGGGTGATGCTGCAAGGCGCCCGGCGGCATCCAGGTTGTCATCTGCACCGGGAAAGAGATCAGCAGTACTACATAGCCGACCATCGCCGGATTGAAGGGGTTCTGGCCGAGGCCGCCGTACAGCTGTTTGGCGATCACAATGGCGAAAATCGTGCCAATCACCACCATCCACCACGGGCCGAGCGGCGGCAGGCTGACGCCTAGCAGCACGGCGGTGAGCAGCGCGGTGTTATCTCCCAAACGTTTTTTGACCGGCATTTTGCGCAGTTGCAGCACCGCGCCTTCGGTCAGCAGGGCAATCACAATAGCCAGTGCCAGCTGGACCAGCGTGCCGTAACCAAAGAACCAGACCTGCGCCAGCAGGCCGGGAATACAAGCCACCACCACCATCAGCATGATGGCGCTGGTGCTTTGCCGGTTATGGGTGAAAGGAGAACTCGCGATTCTAAAAGCCATTTATTCCTCGTTCGACATAGTCTGAGCAGCCGCTTTACGCGCCTTAACTCGAGCGATCGCAGCAGCCACGGCGGCTTTGCGTGGATCGCTTTCTTGTTGTGTTGGTTCTGATGCAGCCTGTTCAGACGCGTCTTCCTGCGCGGCGGCCTTCTTGGCTTTGGCGCGGGCAATGGCGGCGGCGACGGCCGCTTTACGCTTGTCCTCTACCGACGGTTCAGTCGGTGACGGTGTCACGGAAAGCGTGCTGTCAGTGGCTTCAATCACCACGCCGCTGTTACCGGCTTTCTTAGCTTTCACGCGGGCGATAGCGGCAGCCACCGCGGCTTTACGCGCGGCGTCGTCATCGCTGCTGACTGGAGCAGAAGGCGTGGTGACGGTTTCGGAGGCCACAGGTGTTTCCTGCGTGGCAGCCGCTTTTTTAGCTTTGGCGCGGGCCACGGCAGCAGCGACGGCGGCCTTGCGGGCATCATCGTTGTCGGTTTTTTCGGCGGCTGGAGCAGCAGGAGTAGCTTCTGGTGCTGCAACTTCAGCACCTTCGGCCGCGGCCTTTTTAGCTTTAGCACGAGCAATCGCCGCGGCCAGAGCCGCCTGACGCGGATCGGCTTCCGCCGCTTTCTCTTGAGATGCAGTAGGGACAGGAGCCTCGGCGGCTTTCTCTGCCGTGGCTTTTTCAGCGACTGGGGTATCCAGCTTCACGGCGGCTTTTTGATGTTTCTCTTCGCGCGCCAGCTTCTCGCGCTCCATGCGCGCCTGTTTGGCTTCGAAGCGCGCCTTGGCTTCGGTGGCTTTGGCGGTTTCTAAATCGACTGCGCGGATCTCGGCTTTTTCCTGGCGGTAGTACTGCACCAGCGGAATATTGCTTGGGCAGACATAGGCGCAAGCGCCGCATTCGATGCAGTCGAACAGGTTATGGTTGCGCGCTTTTTCATGCTCCTGCCCCCGGCTGAACCAGTAAAGCTGCTGCGGCAGCAGGCCCGCCGGACAGGCGTCGGCACACAGACTACAGCGGATACAGGCTTCTTCCGGCTCGGGCTGGCCTATTTCGCTTTCAGAAGGTGCCAGCAGGCAGTTGGAGATTTTCACTACCGGCACGTCGAGGGATGGCAGGGTGAAGCCCATCAGCGGACCGCCCATAATCACCATCTTCTGTGGGCTTTGGGGACGCAGCGCGCCTTCAACCATCAGGTGGGAAATTGGCATGCCGATACGCGCCCAGACGTTGCCCGGCTTTTCCATCGCTTCGCCGGTCAGCGTCACCACGCGCTCAATCAGCGGCTCGCCGTCAATAATGGCGCGCTTGATGGCGAACACCGTGCCGACGTTCTGCATCAGCACGCCGATATGCGAGGAGTGATGGCCTTTCGGCACTTCGAGTCCGGTCAAAATCTTGGTGAGCTGCTTGGCACCGCCGGAAGGGTATTTGGTCGGCACTACGCGCAGCTCGAACTTCACGCCGTCAGCTTGTTCAGCTTTAATCGCCTGCTTCAGGGCGCTAATGGCTTCGGGCTTATTGTCTTCAATGCCAATCAGCACGCGCTCTGGCTTAAGCATGTGGCAGAGAATGCGCGTGCCTTCGAGGATCTCAGCCGCGTGTTCTTGCATCAGCCGGTCATCGGCGGTGATGTAAGGCTCGCACTCGGCGGCATTGAGGATCAGCGTGCGGGTAGAGGTCAGTCCGCCCTGAAGCTTGCTGGCAGTAGGGAAACCCGCGCCGCCCAGCCCGGCTATACCGGCCTGATGGATACGCGCATTCAACTCGGCGGCGTCCAATTGGCGATAATCAGTGACAACGTCACGCTCGCACCAACGGTCTTCTCCGTCGGCAGAAATCAGGATGCACAGCTCTTTCAGGCCCGACGGATGGGCGGTGATGTGTGGCTCGATGGCGGTAATAACGCCAGAGGTCGGGGCGTGAACCGGCACGGTGCGGCCGCGACCGGTGGTCAGCGGCTGGCCTTTTAATACCCGATCACCGGATTTCACGCACAGCTCGCCCTCAGGGCCGAGGTGCTGCTGCAGAGGAATAATATAGCGCTCGGACAGCGGCACGCGGCGCAGGGGCACGTGGCTCGACTGGGTCTTCATTTCTGGCGGATGGATGCCGCCGTCGAAGTCCCACAGTTTGTCTTTCTTGAGCGCAGAAAACAGATTAAACATGGCGTTCCGCTTACTCCGCATGAATGACTTGCACCGGAATGGATTTCATATCCCATTTCCAGTTTGCGGTGGTGGTTTTAATCGGCAGCATTTCAATGCAGTCCGTCGGACAAGGCGCGACGCACAGATCGCAGCCGGTACATAAATCGGTGATCACAGTGTGGACGGCGCGGGTCGCGCCGACGATGGCGTCAACCGGGCAGGCCTGAATGCACTTGGTGCAGCCGATGCAGTTGCTTTCGTCGATATAGGCTACGGTGCGCACGGGCACGGCTGGCGCGGCGTCATCGCCCAGTGGCTGCGGCTCAACGTTCAACAGGGCAGCCAGTTTCAGCATCACGGCTTCACCGCCGGGGACGCATTTGTTGATGTTGTCACCGTTGGCGACGGCCTCGGCGTAAGGCTTACAGCCCGGATAACCGCACTGTGCGCACTGGCTTTGCGGCAGAATATCGTCAATCTGATCGACAACCGGATTACCTTCAACGGCAAAACGGCGCGACGCATAGCCCAGCAGCAGCCCGAAAACCAGTGCCAACGCCGTGAGCGCGCCAATCGCAACCCATAATTCAAACATTAGAATTTCACCAGACCGGTAAAGCCCATAAAGGCCAGAGACATCAAACCGGCGGTGACCAGTGCAATTGAAGAGCCTTTAAAGGGCGCGGGGACATCCGCCACCACCAGGCGTTCGCGGATAGCGGCAAACAGCACCATCACCAGTGAGAAGCCAAGAGACGCGGCGAAGCCGTACAGCGCGGACTGCATGAAGTTGTGCGCCTGGTTGATGTTCAGCAGCGCCACGCCCAGTACCGCGCAGTTGGTGGTGATCAGCGGCAGGAAGATGCCGAGCAGGCGATAAAGCGACGGACTGGTTTTGCGCACCACCATTTCGGTGAACTGCACCACCACGGCGATCACCAAAATGAAGGCCATGGTGCGTAGATAGACCAGCCCCAAAGGCATTAATACGAAGGTGTTTACGATCCACGAGCAGATATTCGACAACGTGATAACGAATGTTGTGGCCAATCCCATGCCGATCGCGGATTCCAGCTTTTTCGACACGCCCATGAACGGGCAGAGGCCGAGAAACTTAACCAAAACAAAGTTGTTCACCAGTACGGTACCGACGAACAGTAACAAGTATGAAGTCATAACATTGCCTGAAGATTACTGTTAATTACTGTAGAGAGATCCGCGCATGATGGGCAGGCGCGACAACCGCTAAAGCTAAAAATATTGTCTGAAATAACCTCTCCACAGACAACGGAGTCATTGTAGGGTTATTCCGTGAACGTCTCTTTAACGCGACGAGAACGTTTGAAATAGGGCACTAACAGCGCCGCTGGCAGCAGTGACAGCAACAGATTGCGCACCGCCATATCGTCATTGATTGGCGAAAACGCGAAGGCTTTGATAGCCAGCAGCACGGTACACAGCAGCCAGATGGTGAATACCTTCGGCACCACTCGGCGACGTTTACAGAACTGCATCAGCAGCACGATGGTAAAGGCACCCATGGCCAGCGCAGTCACTACGGAGAAATACCATTGCAAAGTAAAGGCTTGCGAATTAGTTATCAGATATTCGCGCGACTCGGGCACAAACAGCGCCATCGAGAACAGGACCAAGGTCAGCGCGACGCTCAACAGCGTAACAATCAGATAAGCCAGAGGAGCGAGTAACCAGCCGCCAATGCGTTTATATTCCGTTTCACGGGAGATCGGTTGTTGAGACATAATCAGCCTTAAGTTACTTTGGATGCCGAATAAACGGGCGATATAGCCCTATTCAAGGCGCAGAAGTTTACCCTGAGATGTAAGCCAGCTCTATCGTATTCATGTGATTGAACCCTGAGTGGCTTATGGATGAGCAATATTGGTTAATCCCTGACAATCAAATGACGCGAAAACGTTCAACAACCGACGCCATAAAAAACGCCTGAGCTTGCTCAGGCGTTATTGTTTGCGGGGAAGGGAAATATCATCAGTGCAGCGGAACAAAAATCTCGGTGGCGACCACCACCACAATCAGGCCCGCCAGTACCGGCACCGAGGTGCGCTTCACTACTTCAAATGGCGAGATTTTTGCCATACCCGCCACGGCGACCACCACGCCGGAAACCGGGGAGATGGTGCGGCCGAGGTTTGAGGCTTGCAGCATCGGGATCACCAAATACTCTGGATTGATGCCCATTTTGGTGGCCAGTTTCGGGATCAGCTCGACGAAAGCGTAAAACGATGCGTTGCCCGAGCCGGTGGTCATGGCCGCCAGCACGGTGATGATCACCAACACCAGCATCATCACCAGCCCGCCGGAACCTACATTTTGCGCCAAACCAATCAGGCTGCTGATAAAGCCCACGGTGCTTAAGCCTTGGGCGAAGACCCCGGCGGCGACCAGCAGCATCACCACGTTGGCGAAAGCGTCCGCCATGCCGCGATAGGCGACGTCCAGCCCGGCGAATACGGCTTTGCCGCTACGATTGCGGAAGGTTTCGATAATCGCCGTCAGCGCCATGCAGATAACCAAAATGGTGATGATGTGCAGGTTCGGCCCCCATTTGCCGTCGAATACCAGCACGCCAACAATCGGGGTAAATGGCAGGATGGCGTAAAACCAAGGGGCATTGGTTTCCACGGTGGTGACGGGTGTTTCTTCAATAATCTGCGCCGTGCCGGCTTCGCGTTTGTCGAGGAAACGCTGCCAGAAGAAGTGGGCAATCGCCATCACCACGATGGCGGCGATAGAGATTGGCAGGGTGACCTTAAAAGCGAAATCGACCAGCGGCATGTTGGAAGCTTGCGCGGCCAGCACCACGTCGCCGGAGGTTGGCGAGAGAATGATCGCCGCCGGAGAGGCGCAGATGGCGGCTGCGGCACCGCGACTGATGCCGACGTTGACCATGATCGGGAACAGGGTTGCCATCAGCAGCACGCCAAGGCCGGTGGCCGAAGAGACGGCGAGCGACATCAGGCAAGCCAGAATATAGGCCGCCACCATCAGGATATAGGGGGAGTTGATCATCTGTAGCGGGCGCGAAGCCAGGCGCACCACCACGTCGTTGGCACCGATGTGGGTCATGTAAGCCGCAAAGCCGCATAGCATCATGATCATCATGCCGAGGTCGCCGCCGCGACTCATCAGCAGGATTTTGACATATTCGACGATATCGGTGCTGTTCCAGCCGGTGGATTTAGTGCCTTCCGGCAACACGTTGTGGCCCATTAGGGCGCTGATGATTAACAGCAGCAGCCCGCCCACCATGAGCACGCCGGTGGGCGAATAGCCTTTAATAATGTAGCGGCCTACGATAACGGTTATCACTAGCCCTATAAGCAAGTCCCACATAGATTCAGATCCCCAGAAATAAGAAATAATGATGCATAAATAACGACATGGATAAGCACTGTGCACAATCTGGGCACATAGCGTCTATGATGTTTATCAAGGTAATCATCCATGTTGTGAATAAAAACACTGGGTGATTTGTTTGTTACGAAGGAGATGAAGATGTCTGAAACGCTGCGCGTTGGGCTAGTCGGTTACGGCTTTGCCAGTAAAACTTTTCATTCCCCGCTGATTGCCGGTACGCCGGGCCTTGAGCTGGCAGTGGTCTCCAGCAGTGACGCCAGCAAAGTGCAGGCGGACTGGCCTTCGGTGCAGGTGGTGGATAGCCCGGAGAAAATCTTCGCCGATGCGACTATTGATCTGGTGGTGATCCCAACCCCCAATGCCACCCATTTCCCGCTGGCCCAGCAGGCGCTGGAGGCCGGGAAGCACGTGATTGTCGACAAGCCTTTTACCGTCACGCTGGGCGAGGCGCGCTCGCTGAACATTCTGGCGCAGGAGAAAGGCAAGGTGCTGTCGGTGTTCCACAACCGCCGCTGGGACTCGGATTTCCTCACCGTGCAGGCCTTAATCAATGAAGGGACGCTGGGGGAGATTGTCTATTTCGAATCCCATTACGATCGTTTCAAACCCCAGGTGCAGCAGCGCTGGCGGGAGAATGACGAGCTGGGCAGCGGCATTTGGTATGACTTAGGTTCACACCTGCTGGATCAGGCTTTGCGGCTGTTTGGCCTGCCGGACACCATCCAGTCCGATTTGGCCGTAGTCAGGCCGGGCGGCAAGGCGGTGGATTACTTCAACACCACGCTGACCTACGGCCGCCGCCGCGTGGTGCTGCACAGCACGGTGTACGCCTCGGCCGAGACGGCGCGCTTTATCGTGCAGGGGGAAAAGGGCAGTTTTGTGAAGTATGGCCTCGACACGCAGGAAGAGTGCCTGAAAGCCGGGCAGCGCCCGCCGCAGGCCAAGTGGGGAGAAGATCCGCGCGACGGCGTGCTGACTCTGAGCTATGAAGGCGTGCTGGCGGATAAGCCTCTGCCCACCTTGCCCGGCGATTATCCGGCTTACTATGCCGGAGTGCGCGACGCCATTCTCGGGCTGGGGGAAAATCCGGTTCCGGCCAGCGATGCTATTCGCGTGATGGAGTTGATTGAGCTAGGTATTCACTCTTCCCATCAGCAAGCCACCTTGAAAGTCCCGAAAAGTTGAGCGACATTGATGACTTAGACGCCGCGCATTGCGGCGATTTTTTTGCAAGGAACTCTACATGTCTTGGTTACAGCGACTGCGTATTGATAAATTTCTGCTGATTTTGGTCAGCGTGGTGGTCATCGCGTCATTCTTTCCCTGCGAAGGGATCTACAAAACGATTTTTGAACACCTGACCACCGCCGCCATTGCGCTGCTGTTCTTTATGCACGGCGCCAAGCTGTCGCGTGAAGCGATCATGGCCGGGATCAGTCACTGGAAGCTGCATCTGGTGGTGTTTCTTAGCACCTTTGCGCTGTTCCCGCTGCTCGGTTTAGGGATGAAATGGCTGGTGCCGCTGGGTATTTTAACTCCGACGCTCTATTACGGTTTTCTCTATCTCTGCGCGCTGCCTGCCACCGTGCAGTCGGCCATTGCTTACACGTCGGTGGCGGGCGGTAACATCGCGGCGGCAATCTGTAGTGCTTCTGCGTCGAGCATTCTCGGTGTGTTCCTCTCGCCGGTACTGGTTGGCCTGCTGATGCACACGCAGGGCGGCAGCAGCAACACCTTGCACGCCATTGGCTCGATTGTGCTGCAACTGATGGTGCCGTTTATTATTGGTCACCTGTGCCGCCCGCTGATTGCCGGCTGGGTGCAGCGCCATAAGAAAATCGTCAATATCACTGACCGTTCTTCGATTCTGCTAGTGGTGTATGTCGCCTTCAGCGAAGCCGTGGTCGAGGGGATTTGGAGCCAAATCGACGGCTGGTCGCTGTTGGCGATTCTGGTCTGTTCTCTGGTGCTGCTGGCGATTGTACTGATTATCAACACACTGGTGGCGCGCTGGCTGAGTTTCAGCACTAAAGATGAAATCACCATTGTGTTCTGCGGTTCGAAGAAGAGTTTGGCGAACGGTATTCCGATGGCCAACGTGCTGTTCCCGGCCTCGGCGGTGGGCGCGATGGTGCTGCCGCTGATGATTTTCCATCAGGTTCAGCTGATGGTCTGCGCGGTGTTGGCTCAGCGTTATGCGAAGAAAGTGGCAAAAGAAGAAGTTGAACGGGAAGGCAGTAAAGCGGCTTTAGAGCAGTAAAACAGTCAGTTAGAAAGAGGGGATGAGGCGTTTGCCGCCTCATCCCCGTCTCATTAGGCTTTCACTTTGGCGCGAATGGCGTCTTTTTCAGACTCGCTGAGGAAGGCCATGGTCAAGCCATTCTCCTGCGCCTGACGGATTTCATCAGACGTCAGCCCCGCTGCCGGAGCCGCAACGCGGTATTCGTGCTCAATCTCAATCCCCTGAACCGCCGGGTCATCGGTGTTAATTGACGCCAGAACGCCGTGACGCAGGAAGGTCGCCAGCGGGTGGCTGTCGAGCGCCGCCACGGTGCTGGTTTGGATATTGGAGGTCAGGCAAGACTCGATACCAATCTGGTGCTTGGCTAAGAAGTCCATCAGCTCAGGGTCTTCTGCCGCTTTCACGCCGTGACCGATACGCTCTGCGCCCAGCTCGCGAATCGCCTGCCAGATGCTCTCCGGGCCTGCCGCTTCGCCCGCGTGGACGGTAATGCGCCAGCCCGCGTCACGCGCACGGTTAAAGTGGCTGAGGAACAGGCTGCCGGGGAAGCCCAGCTCGTCACCGGCTAAGTCCAGCGCGGTGATGCCGTCGCGGTGGGCCAGAAGGCCATCCAGCTCTTGCAGACAGGCTTCTTCACCGAAGGTGCGGCTGAGAATACCAATCAGGCGCACGTCAATGTCATGCTCCTGACGACCACGACGGATACCGTCAATCACGGCTTCAACCACGCCCGCCACGGGCAGGTTGTGGGTCATCGCCATGTAATAAGGTGAGAAACGCAGCTCGGCGTAGTGCAGGCCGGCATTGGCGGCGTCAGCGACGTTTTCCTGCGCCACGCGGCGGCAGGCGTCGAGATCGCCGAGCACTTTCACGCCCCAGTCGAGTTTCTGCAAAAAGCTGACTAAATCTGGCTCAGTCTTGGTCACCTGAACGTGAGGACGCAGGGCGTCAAGCTCGGTAGCGGGCAGAGTGAGGTTGAACTGGCGACCTAAGTCGAGGATGGTTTGAGCGCGAATATTGCCATCAAGGTGGCGATGAATGTCAGTCAGAGGGAGGCGTGTATCAATCATAGGGTGCACTCATTATCGTTTGAAAAGTGCGGGGCATTATAACCATTGAGCGGGATTTGTGAAATTTTGTTGCGCAACAAAGTGAGAAATAAGCACTTTGTTGCGCGTAAATAGTGCAAAGCAGGCAGATTGCAGTGGTTTACGCCTTAAGGGCGCGGATCCCAGCGATTAACTTCGCCACGCCCATTTCGACTTTGGCGCGCGGGCAGCCGACGTTCAAACGCAAGAAACCTTCGCCTTCCGCGCCATAGGTGTAACCCGGCATGATGGCGACTTTCTGGTTATCTATCAGTTCGCGCTGCAAGGCTTTGTCATCCAGCTTCAGCGGGCGCAGGTCAATCCACGCCAGATAGGTCGATTGCGGCGGCTGCCAGTTTAGCTCCTCAAAGGCCGCATTCAGGGTGTCAGCGACATAGTGCAGGTTGCCTTCCAGATAGCCGCGCAGCGCGTCGAGCCAGACGTCGCCCTGGCGATAGGCCGTGACGTGAGCCAGTACGGCTAACACCGCCGGGGAGGAGAGGCCGTCGCAGGCTTTCAACTGATGCAGATAGGCGTCGCGCTGCGCCGGGTCGCTAATCAGGCCATAAGCCCCGGTCAGGGCCGGAATGTTGAAGCTTTTCGAGCCGGAGGTCAGCAGCGCCCACTGGCCGGTTGCCACTTCATTCCACGGCGTATGGCAGTTATTTCCCCAAATCATATCCATGTGAATTTCATCACTGATCACGCGCACATTGTGGCGCTGGCACAGCTCGGCAATCAGCGTCAGCTCGGCTCTGCTCCATACTTTACCGGTTGGGTTGTGCGGGCTGCACAGCAGCAGCAGGGTGCAATCCGGCGCGGCCAGCTGTTGCTCAAGCAAATCGCTATTGAGCAGCCAGTCGTTGCCCTGTTTCTCCAGCGGGCAGGCGATAAGCTTGCGCTGATTGCCGTCAATCACCTTGAAGAAGGCGTCATAGGCGGGAGTGAAGGTCAGAATGCCGTCGCCCGGCTGGGTCCACTGGCGAATCAGCTGCGCGACCATGTAAATCACCGAAGGGCCGTAGACCAACATGTTGCGGTTAATCTGGCTGTTAAAACGCTGCTGGTACCAATGCTCAATCGCGCCCAGAAAATCATCATGCTGCCAGCGGCTATAGCCCAGTACGCCGTGCTGTAGGCGTTTTTGCAGCGCCTCGAGGATGCAGGGCGCGGTGGCAAAATCCATGTCGGAGATGGTGAAAGGCAGCAAGTCAGCACTGCCAAAACGGTCTGCGACGTAATCCCACTGGGTACACCAGGTGCCGTGGCGGTCAACCGGGGTGGAGAAATCAAAAAGGCTTGTGGACATTTTCGCTCCCTGAAATCGGGTCATTCTAGAAGGTGAAAAGGGCGACCTGACGTCGCCCTGTAAGCTTGGATGATTATATGGTGGCCGGTTCCGGCGCGGCGCTATTTTTCGCGTCGCGGATCAGCCAGTCGAGTTCATCTTTCACTGACTGAACCTGCGGGCCGATCACCACTTGCAGGTTGTGCTCGTTGAGATGCACCACGCCGATGGCGCGATTGGCTTTCAGCGTCGCATCGTCAACCAGCGACATATCATGCACCGACATGCGCAGGCGGGTGATGCAGTTGTCGAGCGAGACAATGTTGTCCGCGCCGCCCAGCGCGCTAAGGATCACCGGCACGTTGTAGCCAGATTTGCTGTTAGAGGCCACTGGCGCTGCGCTTGGCATAGATTCAGATTCGCGGCCCGGCGTTTTGATGTTAAAGCGCAGGATAGAGAAGCGGAAAATCGCGTAGTAAGCGGCGAACCAGATAGCGGCCACCACCGGCACCAGATACCACTTGGTGGCCGTACCGTGCAGGATACCAAACACCACGAAGTCGATGATGTTGCCGTCGGTGTTACCGATGGTCACGCCCAGCACGGACATAATGGTGAAGCCCAGACCGGTCAAAATAGCGTGGATGATATACAGCACTGGCGCAACAAACAGGAACAGGAACTCGATGGGTTCGGTAGTCCCGCCGACCACGCAGGCCACCACGCCGGAAATCAGCAGGCCTTTAATTTTATGACGGTTTTCTGGTTTAGCGCAGTGGTACATTGCCAACGCCGCACCCGGCAAGCCGCCGAGGAAGGCTGGCATTTTACCTTGAGACAAGAATTGGGTGGCGCTTTCAGAGAAGCCGTGGGTGGTCGGGCAAGAGAGCTGGGCTTGGAAGATAGTCAGCGCGCCGCTCACTTCACGACCACAAACGTCCATGGTGCCGCCCGCTTCGGTAAAGCGGATCAGGGCAACCAGAATGTGGTGCAGGCCAAACGGCAGCAGCAGACGTTCGCCGGAACCGAAAATCATCGGCCCAAAGATACCGGCGTCGTGGATCAGGCGACCCAAACCGTTAATCCCGGCAGCAAAGAACGGCCAAATCAGAGGAATGACCAGACCAACCAGACCTAATACTACGGTCGTGACAATAGGTACAAAACGGGTACCGCCGAAGAACGCTAGCGCATCCGGCAGGCGGATAGTGTTGTAACGCTCATGCAGCACATAGACGATTACGCCGACAATTACCGCGCCAAGAATACCGGTATCGATAGACTGGATGCCGAGGATCATCTGGATGTTATTGGCTTTGAGGATCAGCGGGTCCACCGTCGGCAGCACGCCGCTGGCGGTCAGGTAGAAGTTAGTCGCCAGATTCAACACGGCGTAACCCACAAAGCCGGAGAACGCCGCGACGCCTTTATTTTCACGCGCCATACCAAGTGGAATGGCAATTGCAAACATCACTGGCAGGAAGCTGAAGGCGAACGAACCGACTTTGCTCATCCACGTGAAGATCAGTTGCAGGATGGGATTACCTAAAGCCGGTAACAGGGTGGTGACATCATTGCTGCTTAATGAGCTACCGATCCCCAGCATAATGCCGCAGAAGGAGAGCAAGGCTACTGGCAACATGAAGGTTTTACCTAAACTTTGGAAAAACTCCCAAAGCGTGACGCGTTGTCTTTTATTGGCTGGCATACTTATTCCCCTGAAGCGAAAAAAATGAACCGGATTAATCTTATGGCGGATAAGATAAAACGTTTTACCTAAATAAATCGTGCTTTGGTTCACATTACTCACGCATGCCCGCAAGATAAGCTTAGCGGCAGATTAAACGTTTAACCTAAAGTCGATTTATTCAGCATGCGGCGGGTGATGCAATAAACCCGCCACTCATGGAGTTTTAATGAAAGAAGTCACAGGATGAGCCAGAAAAAAGTCACCATAATTGATGTTGCCCAGCATGCAGGCACGTCCGTGACCACTGTTTCACTGGTGCTTAGTGGTAAAGGGCGTATCTCTCCAGCCACCGCCGAGCGGGTGAATCAGGCCGTCGAGCAGTTGGGGTTTGTGCGTAATCGGCAAGCCAGTACGCTACGCGGCGGGGAATCCGGCGTGGTGGGGCTGATCGTGCGTGATATCTGCGAGCCTTTCTATGCCGAGATGACCGCCGGTCTGAGCGAGATGTTTGAAGCTCAGGGTAAGGTGTTGTTTTTATTGCAAAGTGGTTCGTCAGGCAAAGGCTTAGCGCGCTGCTTCGAGACGCTGTTGACCCACGGCGTTGACGGCATAGTGATTGCTGGTGGAGAGCACGCCCCGGCAGGACTGAAAGAGAAAGCCTGCGAGCAGGGCGTGCCGCTGATTTGCGCCTCGCGCGCCAGCGGCATCGACGGGGTTGATTTAGTGCGGCCCGACAATATGCTGGCGGCAAAAATGGCGACGGAATATTTAATTAAACGCGGCCATAAGCAGATTGCTTATCTCGGCGGGTTAAGTGACTCGCTCACCCGCGCGGAGCGTTTGGGCGGCTTTTGCGCCACGCTGGTGCAATACGGGTTGCCATTTCGCAGCGAATGGATCATCGAGTGTGACTATCAGCAGAAGTGCGCCGCCGACGCCGCCGAGACGTTATTGCGCCACTATCCCAAGATCAGCGCCATCGTCTGCCATAAGTCGTCGGTCGCCATGGGAGCCTATTTCGGCGTGATGCGCACCGGCAATCTCATTGGTGGCGGCGCAGTGGATAATTTCTTCCAGCAGCAAATCGCGTTAATCGCCATGGAAGACGCCCCGGAGGCTGAACTCACCGAACCGCCTTTAACTTCTATTGCCAGCTCCGCCCGCGAGATAGGCCACGCCGCCGCTCGAAGATTGCTGCAGAGAATAGGGGGCCAGAACCTCGAAACGCAGAATATTATTGTGGCACCGGGGTTGATCGAGAGGGCCTCAGCGTAAGGGTTTTCAATTGCATCTTTAAATTTAAGGTCAAGGTCGTGGGCACCGGCCCACACCGGCAAGGGGGCGGCCAGTCGCCGCCGCCCCCTTGACCCCCGGGCTTTTAACTGCGCGCTGTCGCTAGCTTGGCGGACGTGTTTCAGGGGCTTCAGTTCTCCACCGCAAAATGTCGCCGCTTAGGCGGTGCCTTCGCTTCAGGCTTACTCGGCCTCTGGCCTCGCCCTTCGGGTCGTTGCTTTGCAACGCTGTCTCGCTTCGCTCGGCTCGAGCCTTGGGTCTCGAACCGTTCGCTCAGCGCCATTTTTGAGCGCGGTTTTGAGGCTTTTCAACCGTGCCATTTCAGTGAGTTTTGCCTTACTCCCTCACCCTTATAAGTGGTAGGAGCAAAGCAAGTCAAACCACCTGAAACGGCACGGTGTAAATGCCAGTAGGTCGCGTTCAGAAGTGACGCCGAGGGAGTGGTTCGAGACCTTAGGCTCGAAGCCCGAACTGAGGGAACCGCCTAAGCGGCGACACTTCGCGGCAAACACCATGGCCGCTGAAACACGTCCATTCCGACCCTGCGCAGCCTCGATCTCACAACAAAAAAACGCAGGGTTCCAAGGGAGGCGCGTTTACGCCTCCCTTGGTCGGTGTGGGCCGACGCCCACGACCTTGACCTTGAAGTTGATTTAAAAAGATGCAATTGAATTAAAAGATACAATAAAAAAAGCCCACCAAAGTGGGCTTTTCACTAAACAAACGCAATTATTACGGTGTATTAGGCGCTACAGGGGCAACTGGTGGAGCCAGCGGGGAGGCTGCTGGAGCCTGGGTTTGTGGCTGAACCGCGTTGCCGCCGAAGATCCCAAACAGACCGGCGAACTCTTGCAGGGTCATCTTCTGGCCGTTCAAATCAACCTGATTGTCGGCGTAGTGGAAGCTGCTGGAGATAGCGTCGTCTTTCAGCGTAGTGATCTTGAACATCTGACCCATAGCTGCCAGACCTTGAACCTGCTGTTTAGCCAGTTTCTCTGCGTCATCGCCGGTATAACCTTCGATTTTCGCCGTCTGGGTGGTCAGCTCGGTGGCCATGGCCAGTGGGATGTTCAGTTTAGCGTCAAGCTTGCTCACCAACTGGGAAATCAGCTGATCTTCAGTCTGCGCCTGAGAACCGGCCGCCGGATCTTTCAGATCTAACTGAAGGGTGAAGGTACTTTCACCTTTGCTGTTCTTCCAGCTCAGTGGGTCGATACTGATGCTTGGATTGCCTTTCAACAACAGAGGCAGATTATCCACTAACAGCTCAGTAGCCTGCTGCTGGTAAACGGCCGGGTCAATATCGCCAGCCTGTGACAGCAACTGCTGTGACTGCTGGTTGTAGCTGTCGGAGAAGGCTTTCAGCGCGGCGGCGTCCAGTTTGTCGATTTTCACCGTCAACTTACCTGAGCCAAAATCGGTATTCTGAATCTTCAGCGCATCAATGGTGTAATCCTGCTGGCCTTTGATGTTGCTGCCTTCTTCGCTGAACTTGCTGACCAGCTTGAAGTTATCCAGAGAAGCCGCGTCTTTGCCATCAACATTGACTGCCACTTGTTTGATGGTCAGATTCTGATCGCCGATGCCCACTTTAGACGCGCCCTGATTGGTGTCGCTATCCAAAGAAAAGCCGTTCAGGGTCACTTTTTCTTGCTGGCCGAACTGGTTCTGAGAAGTGATGGCGATGCTATCGCTCTTCGCATCCAACTTCATCTTGGTCAGCTCTTTATCCACCGCGACATTGATGTCCGCGCCGCCGAACTGCAACTTGCTGTTGTTCTTATCGTAATCAACCGGAATGAAGTTGATTGCCGAAGAGCTGTCGCCGTTATAGGAAACGCGCGTATCGGCCGTCACCAGAGACTTGCCCTTAGTCACGTCAAACAGCGGTTTCAGCGTGGCGGTGTTTTCCAGTTCGCTGTGCACTGACGCCATGCTTGGGATCAGATTGAATTTTTTCAGCTGAGCTGCCGGGAAGGGACCGTGATCGATAGTTTCGATAAAGGAGATTTCATCACCGGTTTTCAGCGCGCTGGTGCCAGCAGCAGCGGCCGCGGCATCAGGTTTCAGAATGATGCGCACCTGGCTGCTGAACAGCCCACGGTGGTAGTCTTGATAGGAGACGTTAACCCCGGCTTTTGGGAAAGAGGATTGGATCTGGCTATTCGCGTTGGTCGCCACTTCAGCCATATGTTGTTCAATCATTTTGCCCGTATACCACGAGACGCCTGTCCAGGCCGCGCCAAGTACCACAATGACGCTTACAGCGACTAACGATTTTTTCATAGTTCTGTTCATCCTTAGATAATGTCCCGAAATAAAAAACGCCTTACGGCGCGATTTATTGTGGTGTAAGTGGGGCGTCAATGGCAAATTTTTCACAAAAATGAAGCATTTCGCCTCAACCCCTACTTATATTTACTGCTTGATTACATCACGTTCAGCATCAAAGCTTATTAAACACGCGTGCAATTCGGCCGTTGCCGCTCACTTCAACCGGCGATTCGCTGGCGGAAAGATAACCAGATTCCCCCGGCTTCAGCACCAGCGTCTCTTCACCTTTTTCCAACACCGTTTGACCTTCAATACAGAAGATAATCGCCGCGCTGTTTTGCGCCAGCGTTTGTGGCTCAGGTGACAAGCTGTGAATCGAGAAAGCAAAGTCTTCGACTGGGATCGGGAAGCTCAGCTCAGCGCCTTTTTCCACCGGCGAGGTTAAAAGCTCCCCAGCAGGTTTAGCAGTGAATTTCAGATTGTCCAGCAGCTCGGCGATATCAATGTATTTCGGCGTCAAACCTGCGCGTAACACGTTGTCCGAGTTCGCCATGACTTCCAGCGCCACACCGTTGAGATAGGCGTGCGGCGTTTCGGCATACAGGAACATGCCTTCGCCCGGCTTGAGGGTGATGACATTGAGCAGCAGAGGGGAGAACAGGCCGCTGTCGTCCGGATAGAATTCGCTGATGCTGCGGATGGTGTCCCAAGGCTGGCCTTTCTGGTTATTCAGTGCCGATTTCAACACGCCCAGCGCCAGAGACTTTGCCTCGCCTTCAAGGCTCAGCAGGCTGGCGAACAGGGTGCGCAGATGCTCTACATCGGGGTGCGTCAGGAATTCAGCAATATGCGGGTTAGCGCCAGAAACCGGCTGCAACAGCGACACAATTTCACGCAGCTCGCGGAAACCATTCATCGCCTGGAAAGGCGTCAAGGCATAGACCAGCTCAGGCTTATGGTTGGCGTCTTTATAGTTACGTTCGGCGGCATCAATCGGGATACCGGCGGCGTTCTCTTTGGCAAAGCCACACTCCGCCGCACGCTTGCTTGGGTGAACCTGAATGGACAGCGGCTGATCGGCGCAAAGCACTTTAAACAGGAAAGGCAGCTCGCCGAAACGCGCGGCGACTTTCGCCCCCAGCTCTTGCTCCAGGTTGGCGCTAATTTGACTGCGCAGGGCGATTTCCTGACCGTCGCTTCCTTTAACGTAGGAGCTGCTTTTTGGGTGAGCACCCATCCAAAGTTCAGCCATCGGCTTACCTTCAGGATTGGCAATGCCATAAAGGTGGGTTAATGCGTCGGTGCTGCCCCAGGCGTAGTTTTGTACACCGTTGTTCATTTTTTGCATATTTCGTCCTGAAATCCCCGTTATGCAGGGGATGATGTGAAGAAAATTACTGTGGCGTAGTAAACAATGAGCGCGGGCGGTTAAGCAACTCCTGATGATGAAAAAGTGCTGTAAATGCGAGAAATTATCAATTAGCGATTCTGAAACGCGATGCCTGACCTATACTCGACGAGTCGCCTAAAGAAGATCTGCGTGGCAGTTCCTGGCGGTAAACCTTTGCAAAGCATAAATATTAAATTTCACCAGAAACGTAATTAGGAGAAATATTATGGCGGCAACACGCACTGAAAAGGACTCAATGGGGCCTATCGATGTACCGGCTGATAAACTCTGGGGGGCACAGACTCAGCGCTCTCTCGAGCACTTCCGTATTTCCTCCGAAAAGATGCCTGAGGCACTGATCCACGCACTGGCGCAGACCAAACGCGCAGCGGCCAGCGTCAATCTGGATTTGGGCCTGCTGCCGAAAGAGCGCGCTGATGCGATCATTGCCGCCGCCGACGAAGTGCTGGCTGGCAAGCATCCTACCGAATTCCCGCTGGCTATCTGGCAGACAGGTTCCGGCACCCAAACCAACATGAACATGAATGAAGTGCTGGCTAACCGGGCAAGCGAGATCCTCGGCGGCGAGCGTGGAGAAGGGCGCAAGGTTCACCCGAACGATGATGTGAACAAGAGCCAAAGCTCGAATGACGTCTTCCCGACGGCGATGCACGTCGCCGCCGTCATTGAGCTGCGCGAAACGCTGCTGCCTGAGTTGAAAGAGCTGCACAAGACGCTGGCGGCGAAATCCGAGGCTTTCAAAGATATCGTCAAGATTGGCCGTACCCACCTGCAAGACGCCACGCCGCTGACGCTCGGCCAAGAGATCTCTGGCTGGGTGGCAATGCTGGCCCACAGCATGGTGCATATCGAAGCCAGTATCCCGCACATTGCAGAATTAGCCTTGGGCGGCACGGCGGTTGGTACAGGGTTGAACACCCATCCTGAGTACGCGGTGCGCGTCGCCAAAGCCTTGGCCGAAGAGACTAAACAGCCGTTCGTCACCGCGCCGAATAAGTTTGAAGCGCTGGCGACCTGCGACGCTCTGGTGCAAGGCCACGGCGCGTTGAAAGGCTTGGCGGCGTCGCTGATGAAAATCGCCAATGATGTGCGTTGGTTGTCTTCCGGCCCGCGCTGCGGCATAGGCGAGATTTCCATCCCTGAAAATGAGCCGGGCAGCTCCATCATGCCGGGTAAAGTGAACCCAACCCAGTGCGAAGCCATGACCATGCTGTGCGCACAGGTGCTGGGTAACGACGTGGCGATCAACATCGGCGGCGCGTCGGGCAACTTCGAGCTGAACGTCTTCCGACCAATGGTCATTCACAACTTCCTGCAATCCATTCGCCTGCTGGCCGACGGCATGCGCGGCTTTAACGAGCACTGCGCCGTAGGCATCGAACCCGTCCGCGACCGTATTACCCAGCTACTCAACGAGTCGCTGATGCTGGTTACCGCGCTCAACACCCATATCGGTTACGACAAAGCGGCTGAAATCGCCAAAAAAGCGCACAAAGAGGGGCTAACCTTGAAAGGCTCTGCGCTGAAACTGGGTTATTTGACCGAAGCCGAGTTCGACGAGTGGGTTAAGCCGGAGGATATGGTGGGGAGCATGAAGTAGGTTGTAAACTTGGGGCAGTTTTGGGGCCCCTTTTTAAATTCAACTTCAAATTCAAGGTCGTGGGCGTCGGCCCACACCGACCAAGGGAGGCGTAAACGCGCCTCCCTTGGAACCCTGCGTTTTTTCTTTTGTGAGATCGAGGCTGCGCAGGGTTGGAATGGACGTGTTTCAGGCACTTTAGTGATCGTCGCGAAATGCCGCCGCTTAGGCGGTTCCCTCGCTGCGGGATTCCAACCCGCGTAAAATAACACGCGGTTTTCCACCTCTTGCTCGGCGTCACTTCTGAACGCGACTTACAGGCTTCTCAACCGTGCCTTTTCAGTGGGTTTGACTTTGCTCCCTCTCATTTTTAAGGAGAGGGCTGGGGTGAGGTTTCCTGCAACCTGATCTGTTCCAGTAATTTTTTCTCAGGTTTGGTTTTTGCTCCTCCCCCTGAAAAGGGGGAGGCTGGGAGGGGGTATTGCAGCAAACTCAGCTCTCAACAACTTGATCAGCCGACCAATCCGTATATAAATGCAGCCGCTTTATTAGCAAGTTCAGCGACTGCGCTTCGGGCTTATATTTGTGCTTCACGGCACTCACATCGTAATCATGCAGCTCGCCAAGCTTGGGCACTTGCACATTGGGTGACTTCAAACAGAGGGCGATGAGGGGCAGTGGGCAGGGGTGCTGAACTTGCTTCTGGCTATTGCGATACCACACGCGGGCGATGGGCTGGACCTTTACCGGGCGCTTAATCTTCAAAATAGCATGTTCAGGAATGCGCTTTACGTCATTGATTTCACGAGTGACGTTATCCATCCACTGCTCACGGCTGTAAGGCGGCACAGAGCGACCGGCTTTCAGACTTTTGTCTAACTGGGCCAGAACATCATCGCGGCTGACATTCTTGATGATGTGCTTATTCGCCCAACCGAAGCGCACTGAATCCGGGTCATTCAAATAAGAAATGGTGCGGTAGGCATTCAAGGTAATCAGACCGCGCAGGTGAGTGTGCACAAATTCAAAACGCTGCTCGCGGGCAAGACCGGATTCCACGGTAACAATATGTTCCAGCTCGGCTTTCAGCTTATTCACTTCCTCTATCAACAGCAGGGCGGCCTGATGTTCTGCAGCATCAACGGCATAGCACAGCACGCCGGGCAGGCGGACGGCGGACTTACTGCTAACATTCTCCCCCTGATGGTGAATAAACAGATTCTGGAAATGCTGCAGCGCCAGCTGCTGCGCGGCTTCACCGACGTAAGGCGTCACCTGAATACGGTCGGCAGGGTTGTGCTCCTCGCCTTTGGCGATCTCCGGCAGGCTGAAAACCCGCGCCTGGATAAGCTCCAACTGCTTTAACAAACGGCTGAGATCGCCAAGTGCCAGTTCTAACTCATTGAAACAACTGTTCATTCGCCCAATTAGGTCGTAATTCGCCATACCGCCTCCATTTAGTTACAACATACAATATAGTCGAAAAGTGAAAGGGTGCACAACTCATCTTCTGAGACGTTTTTAAGGTTGAGGAAATTTTGTCTGGCAGAAAGAAAAGGGCGCGAACGCCCTTAGATGGAGGAAGTTACTTAACGGCGACTTGTCTAGATTCGGCGAGATGCATCAGACGGAAACCGACCAGCACGGCGACGGCAAGCATCAGGCAGATAAAGGTGGTGATGCCATTCCAGCCGAAGCTGTGCCAGAAATATCCGCCCAAGGTCCCGGCCACGCTGGAACCGGCGTAGTAGGAGAATAAATAGAGTGATGAAGCCTGACCTTTGGCGCGGCGCGCGCGGCGGCCGATCCAGCCACTGGCAACCGAGTGGGCCGCGAAGAACCCGCCGGTGAACAGCACCATGCCGATGAAAATGCTCCAGACAGCGGGCAAAGCGGTGATCAGAATGCCGACCAGCATCAGGCCGATTGACCCTAGCAGGACAGGGCCGCGACCATAAACCCCAGTCAACGCGCCCGCTTTCGGCGAGCTATAGGTTCCCATCAAATAGACCACTGACAGCACGCCAACCACCGCCTGACTCAGATGATAAGGGGTGCTGAGCAGGCGATAACCGATGTAGTTGAACATAGTGACGAAGCTACCCATGATCAGGAAACCTTCGAGGAACAGCAGCGGCAGGCCGCTATCGCGCCAATGCAGTTTGAAATTGATCGCCAGTTTGCGCGGCTTCAGCGAACTTGCTCTAAAGTGTTTCGAAGCGGGCAGAATGCGCCAGAACATGATGGCGGAGCACAACGCAAACACCCCAATCACCGCGACGGCCACCCGCCAGGAGAAGAAATCGGTCAAGACGCCGGTCACCAGTCGGCCACTCATGCCGCCAATAGAGTTACCGCTGATATACAGGCCCATCGAAAAGGCCACCACGCTCGGGTGAATCTCTTCGCTTAAATAGGTCATGGCGACGGCGGCCACGCCGCTGAGGGAGAGGCCAATCAGTGCCCGCATCACCAAGATGCCGTTCCAGCTCTGCATAAAGGCACAAATCAGGGTACATCCTGCGGCAAGCATCAGTGCCACCACCATCACCGATTTACGCCCCACGGCGTCAGACACCGGGCCAGTGAACAACAGGCCAATGGCCATTAATCCGGTTGAAGCCGACAAAGAGAGGCTGCTGGCCGCCGGTGACACGCCAAACTCTTGCGATAACACGGGCAAAATCGGCTGAACGCAGTAGAGAAGGGCAAAAGTCGCCAGACCGGCGGAGAACAGCGCCAGCGTCACTCGGATAAACTGCGGCGTGCCACGTTTAATAAAAGGTGTTTTGCTTAAAGGAGTGGTCGGCGTGGCGGGCATTAAGTCGTCATCGTTAACTGACAGCCGATCTTCATTGGGAGTGGCGGTTTTTCGCCCTGCGATGTTCACTGGGTTTCCTTAGCGAGAGCCAAATTAATACAAAAAAGATGTAAAAATTTTATCAGTGAGACATCTTTTGTCTAATATATTAATCTCTGTTGATTAAGACGTTAAACCTCTCAATGGGTAACTATGAATAACATTGAACTTCGCCATTTACGCTATTTTATTGCCGTTGCCGACGAGTTGCATTTTGGCCGCGCGGCGGAGCGCCTGCATATTTCGCAACCGCCGCTAAGTCAGCAGATTCAAGCACTTGAAGCCACGATTGGGGCTAAGCTGCTTAATCGCAATAATCGGAATGTCAGCCTGACCCAAGCCGGAGAGGCGTTCTTAAAAGAGGCGCGCCAGATCATCAGCCGCGTCAACGACGCTTCGCTGCAAGCGTCGAAAATCCATCAGGGGATTGCCGGCAATCTGACGCTGGGCTTGACCTCTTCCGCGCCGTTTCTGCGTCGCGTTCAGCGCACCATTCAACGCTTTCACCTGCAATATCCCGAAGTGAACATTCGGATAGAAGAGATGAACAGCACCCAGCAGATCGAACCTTTATTGGAAGGAAGGATCGACCTTGGGGTCATGCGCAATCGCCAACTGCCGGAGGTTTTGCACCATCAACTGCTGCTCTCCGAGTCGCTGGTAGCCGTGGTGCATGAGGACAATCCGCTGGTGAACCTTCCTGAAGGTGAGCTGACTTTTCAGCACCTGGCTGACCAGCCTTTTGTGTTTTTCTCCAAGGATTCGGGAACATCGATGTATGACGATATTCGCGCCTTGCTCGGTTCCCACGGCATCACGCCCTTTATTACTCAGGAAGTGGGCGAGCCGTTGACCATTATTGGTCTGGTGTCGGCGGGGCTGGGCGTATCGATTTTACCTGCGGCTTATTTGCGCATTCAGGTGGACGGCGTGCGCTATTTGCGTTTCGGCAAGCAGCAGGGAAACACGCAGGTTTGGATGGTCAATCACCGTCATCGCGAGCTCAGTGCGCCAGCGACCGCTTTTATGAAACTTATGATGCAGGATAAAAATCCGTGAAACCGCTGTTTTTACAGTCAATTCTTAAAGGGTTTTAATTCAATATGTGCACCAAATCACATAACGAATCAAATAGTTGACGACATATAGCAAAAACCCCACCATAGCCATTAATCTTTATTTTGAAGCGCGAAAAATAACGGAGTTTTTTCTGTGATCCCTGATGGGCAGCCTGGGCATATTGATCAAATAAAGCAAACGAACGTCGGTGCCGTATACCGGCTGATAGATCAGTTTGGACCCGTTTCGCGTATCGAGCTGTCGAAAAAAGCGCAGCTTGCCCCCGCCAGTATTACCAAGATTGTTCGTGAACTGTTACAAGCTCATTTGGTGCAAGAAACTGAGTTTCAGGAGCCAGGCAGTCGCGGGCGTCCCGCCATCGGTTTGGTGCTCGACACTAATGCCTGGCACTACCTTTCTGCGCGCATCAGCTTAGGGGCAATTACCCTCGGGCTGCGTGATCTGAGCAGTAAACTGGTGGTTGAAGAAGAACTGGCTCTGCCCGCCGCGGCGGATAAACCTCTGCTTGAACGCATTGTCGCTGAAATCGACCAGTTCTTTATTCGCCATCAGCGCAAACTCGAACGCCTCACCGCCATCGCTATTACCTTACCGGGGATGATTAACGCCCGCGAAGGGGTGGTGCATCGCATGCCGTTTTACGCAGACGTCGATGAAATGCCGCTCGGCGCAGCGCTTGAAGCCCATACCGGCCTGCCGGTTTTCGTGCAGCATGATATTGGCGCCTGGACCATGGCCGAAGCCTTATATGGTGCCTCTCGCGGCAGTCAAAACGTGATTCAGGTGGTTATTGACCACAATGTCGGCGCAGGGGTGATCACCGGCGGCCGCGTGCTACACAGCGGCAGCAGCAGCGTGGTGGAAATGGGCCACACGCAGGTCGATCCTTACGGCAAACGCTGCTATTGCGGCAATCACGGCTGTCTCGAAACCGTCGCCAGCACTGATAATATTCTTGAGTTGGTTCGCCAGCGATTAACTCAGGCGGTCAACTCCAGCCTGCAGGGCATTCCGCTGACAATTGAGGCGGTATGCGACGCGGCAAATCGCGGCGACCAGCTGGCCCGCGATGTAATTATTAATGTCGGCCACAGCGTAGGGCGGATCCTCGCCATCATGGTTAACTTGTTTAATCCTGAGAAAATATTGATCGGCTCGCCGCTTAATTTCGCCAAAGAAATTCTCCATCCGGCAATAATGTCCTGCATTCAACAGCAGTCTCTGCCGGCTTATAGCGAAAATATAAAACTCGAATCCACTGAGTTTTATAACAAAGGCACCATGCCGGGCGCGGCATTAGTCAAAGACGCGCTTTATAACGGCTCTCTGTTAATTAAACTGCTACAAGGTTAATTATTGGTATGAATTAGCCTTGTAGGTTTCCCGCCAATATAATAAAAATCCTAAATTCAAACTTCTGTTTGCCAGTGGACAAAACATTGCGCTAACGCAAATCGTTATCGATTGGTATCGCCTAGACTTTCCCCTGTACATTGTCTCAGGCGCACTCGCCGGAGATAAATCCTCAGTTAAACGGAAGATCCTGGAGCCAACATTCCATGTTAACGCACTTTTTCGTCACGGGTACGGACGCTCGCGTAGGTAAAACCATCGTGACGCGTGCTTTGCTACAGGCTTTAGCCGCGCAGGGGCACTGCGCATTGGGCTATAAACCGATTGCGACAGGGAGTCAGGAACTGGCAGATGGCATTCGAAATAAAGATGCCGTGATACTGCAAAATTCATCTTCTATTTCTTACCCTTATGACAAAATAACGCCGCTGGCACTGTTAGATGAAGATATTTATGCCAGTAATACGCCAGATAATGTGTTTGAAATAATGACCTCTGGCCTGAAGTTTATGCGTCAGGGCGGTGATATTGTGGTGGTTGAAGGCTGTGATGGCTGGAGAACCTTGATCACCCCCGATCGTTTTTATTCTGATTGGGTTCGTCTGGAAAATATTCCGGTTATTTTAGTCGTGGGTATTCAAGAGGGTTGCGTGAGCCACGCCTTATTAAGTGCTCAGGCTATTAATACCGATGGGTTATCGTTAGCGGGCTGGGTCGCCAATCGTATTAACCCTTGCCTTGCGCATTATCAGCAAACAATTGATGCCATTAGCCATAATATTTCAGCGCCGCTGCTGGGGGAAATTCCCTATTTACCGCGCGCTGAATCTCGCGATATGGCGAAATATATCGATTTATCCCTGCTGCCTATTGGTCATAGCAAGACTGCCTGATTCATTGCAGTGAAAGTGACCACTTTTCGCCCCGCCGGATGGCTCTCATCCGGCGGGGCTTTTTCAATTTCGTTAGCACGCGACCGATAAACCTTCCCGCAATCTCGCTGATATACTGCAAAATTCATTCTCGACTGAAACATAAGAACAACAGATTAAGCCTATGAATCAGACTGCTTTCGTCCCCTTAGTCAGCCACAAGCGCCGCCCCCTTATACTGATCGCCTGCATGTTGTCGATGTTTATGGCGGCAGTCGAAGCCACCATTGTGGCGACCGCCATGCCCACCATCATTGCCGATTTGGGCGGGTTCTCGCTGCTTGGCTGGGTGTTTGCGGTCTATCTGCTGACTCAGGCGATCACCGTGCCGATTTATGGCCGACTGGCAGATTTATACGGCTGCCGAAAGGTGTTTTTCATTGGTACTACGCTGTTTTTGATTGGCTCGGTGCTCTGTGGCTTCTCGCCGTCTTTGCCGTGGATGATTGGCTTCCGCGCCTTACAGGGTCTGGGCGCCGGAGCGATCACCCCGATTGCCACCACGCTGATAGCTAATGTATATGGCCCGCAGGAGCGCGCCAAGGCGCAGGGCTACCTTGCTAGCGTGTGGGGCGTTTCAGCGATTGCCGGTCCGCTGCTCGGCGCGTTTATCGTTTCGCATTTCCACTGGGCGGTCATTTTCTGGGTCAACGTGCCTTTAGGGCTGTTAGCCATGGCGATCCTGTGGCGCTTTTTACCGGCGGAAAGCCAGCGCAAGCAGCACATTCTGGACTTGGCCGGAACCACTTATCTGACCTTGTCGGTCGCCTCGCTGTTACTTGCCATGCTGCAAGCTGAGGCTTTTGGCTACTGGGCCTTAGCGCTTGTTGCCTTCGCGCTGTTCACCGGCTGGCTGCTGGTTCGCCAAGAGCGCAAAGCTCCTGAGCCACTTTTCCCGCTGGCCCTGTGGCAGAGCAAAGTGATTATCGCCGGGAATATTGGCGGGCTGGTGATTGGTGCCACCATGATGGGCATTAGCGCCTTTTTGCCGACCTTCGTGCAGGGGGTGATGGGCGGAACGCCACTAGAGGCGGGCACCACGCTGGCGCTGATGTCTATCGGCTGGCCGTTGGCCAGTATGCTGAGTGGCAGAATTATGCACGCGACGTCATACCGCGCTACGGCGATGATCGGCGGTCTGCTATTGGTCAGCGGCAGCCTGATTTTACTGCTGTTATCGCCATCTTCCGGCCTGTGGTGGGCGCGATTAGCGGCCTTAACTATCGGCGCGGGGATGGGGCTGTGTAACACCACGTTTTTGGTTTCGGTGCAAAATGCCGCCGAGCCAGCGATCCGCGGCATTGCCACGGCGTCAACGGTGTTTACCCGCATGCTCGGGTCGGCCATTGGCACGGCGCTGCTTGGCGCAACCTTGAACCTTAATCTGGAAAAACGCCTGCCGAATATCAGCGATCCGGTGCAGCAGCTGATGGAAAAAAGCCAGCGAGCCAATATCGACTCCACCCAGCTCGGCATTATTACCGACAGCGTGGCGGCGTCACTGCATTGGGTGTTTATCGTCGCGGCGGTGATTTCGGTGTTTGCGCTCGCCGCCGGAAGATTAATTCCGGCGGGAGAACGCCCGGTGGGCGCAGCGCAGCGGGAAGGGCAGTGATTAAGGCTGTTTGACCTTAAAGCTTTCGTCGAAGGTGTTCTTCACCTCCAGCTTGACCGGCAGTAAGCCCTGATCATGGTAGAAATCAGCGGTTTGTTGCTGCTGGGTTTGAGTCTCTTCATCGATGGATTGCCAGTAAGATTTACGGCGTTCGAAGGAGAGACGAGCCGCAGGCAGCGGGAAGCCGATAATTTTGGCTAACTGCTGGCTGTACTCATCCAGATGCTGATAGGCCCACACTTGCGAATCGCTCAGGCGCTGCAAGTAGTCAGTAATGGCTTGGCGCTTGGCGTTATCTTTCAGCGCTGAATCGGTGGCGGCCAGGAAGCTGTTGCCAGACCACAGTCCGCGCCCATTCACCACTACCCGCAGATGATCCTGCGTTTCGGCGAAGGCGGTGTAAGGTTCCCACGTCGCCCAAACATCTACTGAACCCTGCGTCAGCGCCAGCTTGGCGTCGCTCGGCGGTAAGAAGCGGAAGGTAACATCTTTGGCGGAAAGCCCGGCCGAGGCCAATGCCTTCAGCGCCACAAAGTGACCAATAGAACCACGGTTAGTGGCGATGCTTTTACCTTTTAAATCCGCCGCTGTTTTGATTAGGCTGTCAGGCTTGACCAGCAGCGCCGTGCCGTAGGCGTCTGATTTATCCACCGCAATGGCTTTCACCTGCGCCCCGGCGGCTTCGGCAAACAGCAGCGGCGCGTCGCCAATGATCCCTACGTCCACGGCCTGCGCGTTGAGCGCTTCGGCGAGAGGCGCGGCGGCGGGGAATTCCGACCATTCGATTTTGTACGGCAGGTTATCCAGCTTTCCCGCCGCTTCCAGCTGGGCGCGCATATTGCCTTTCTGGTCGGCGACGCGCAGCGTCACTTCATCGGCCCACGCCAGATTTACGCTGCCCATCAGGGTGGTGGCAACCAGCAATTTTCCCAATGATTTCATTATGGTCATTTTTATACCGTCGATTCGTGTTGAGGGTGTTTTTGAGCCAGACGCGCGGCGATTTTTTTGCGCGTTAGCGGGATCAGCTCTTTGCCATATTCCACTGCGTCGTTGAGTGGGTCGAAGCCGCGAATTAAGAAGGTGTGGATCCCTAAATCGTAATATTTCAGCAGGGCGTCGGAAACTTGCTCCGGCGTACCGACCAGCGCGGTGGAGTTTGAACCGCCGCCAATCAGCCCGGCAATGCCGGTCCATAGACGCTCGTCGAGGCGATCCCCCTGAGCCACGGCGTTGAGCAGCCGCTCGGCGCCGACGCTTTGCGGTTTTGGCGCCTGAGACTGGCCATTGCGGGCAATCAGCGCGGCGGCTTTTTCGCGAATAGTTTCGGCCTTGGCCCAGGCTTCTTCTTCGGTACGGCCGAGAATAGGGCGGAAGGAGATGCTGAATTCAATCTCGCGCTGATGGCGCGCGGCGGAGGCTTTCACCGCCTGTACCGTTTCGGCTGCGCTGGCCAGCGGCTCGCCCCACAGGGCAAACACATCGGCCTGCTTGCCCGCCACGCGGATGGCGTCTTCCGAAGAACCGCCGAAGAACACCGGCAAATGCTGATTGAAAGGTTTGATGGCCGAGAAGGCGTTTTCCGCCTGATAAAACTCCCCTTGATGGTCAAAGCCTTTGACCGAATACCACTCGTTTTTCAGCACATCGATATACTCGTCGGTGCGTGCGTAACGGCCGGACTTCGGCACAAAGTCGCCGTCGCGGCGCTGTTCGGCGTCGCTACCGCCGCTGATGATATGCACCGCTAAACGGCCGTCGAGCAGGTGATCGAGGGTCGCCAGCTTTCGCGCCGCAAGTGTCGGGGCTACAAACCCGGGGCGATGGGCTAACAGGAAGTGGATACGGGAAGTGTTAGCTCCCGCGTGCGCGGTGACTAAAAAGGCATCAGGTTGGTCGGAGGCGTAAGCCACCAGAATGCGGTCAAATCCCGCATCCTCGTGGGCTTTGGCGAAGTCGGCGATATATTTCTTATCGAATATTGGCCCCGTCGCGGGAATTATTTCGGAGGCCAAACGATGGCCGATCATACCAATGAATTGCACGCTCATGGGCTGTCACTCCTGGTTGCATAAGTTGCCAGCGCATAGGCGATGGCAGGAGCGTATTACCTTAGACAGCCTTTTACTATGTTAGAAATTAATTTTTATCATAAGTTAATATAAAAATTGTGCATTAAAAGGATTGGATATTATGCCTGCGGCTGATCGACAGCCAGAGGGGCGAGATCCAGCCCTTGGGCGATGGCCGCCGCGAAGGCGTCAATGGCCGGAATTTGGCTGGCGGGCACGTTCGGGTACACCAGCCACAGCTGGCTGCGCGGCGCGAAGTCCTGCAAACTGTAAATTTGCAGCTGCGGACGCAGGGCGTGGCGCTCGACCAAGGCGCGAGGCATCAGCCCTAATCCGCGACCTTCGGCAATCAGCGACAGCTGCAAGGTGACGCCAAACGCCTCGAGATTCAGCAGCAGCGGCAACCCCTGTTCCGTCAGGGCGCGTTGCAGCGCGGCGCGAAAACCACAACCTTCCGGATTCAAAATCCAGCCACGCTGATAGCCTTCCTCCAGTTTGCGCAATGGCGGCACCTTGGGGTCATTCGGCCCAACCACCACTAAATCCACCGAACCTAACGCCTGACTTTCTAAGCCGGAAGGGAACTGCTTGCTGGCGGGAAACAGCACCACCGCCGCCTCCAGCTCCTGACGCTGAACCCGCAGCAACAGCTCTTCACCCCAGCCGCTGGAGAGGCGCGGCTGCACCTGCGGGAAGTCGGAAGACAACATTTTCAGCGCCGGCAGCAGGCTGGTTTCACTCAAACTTTGCGGCACGGCCAGACGCAGCAGTCCGGACGGCGGGTGGTCCGCCGCCACCAAATCGCTCAGGGCTTCTACTTCACGAAGAATGTTGCGGCACTGCTGGAAGACGCGTTTACCCATTAATGTCGGCTTGAGGGGTTTGGTCTGGCGATTGAGTAGCGCGATGCCCAGAGATTCCTCGAAGTTCTGCACCCGGCGGGTGATAGCGGGCTGGGTCAGCCCTAACTCCTCGGCGGCGAGGCGGGTGGATTGCAGACGGATCACTGCGACGAATGCCGTCAGATCTTCTATTTTCATAAGTGGAGCAGTCCCTTTAAGTCGCGTCTTCGAAGACGACAATCAGTCCAGCATAAAGCAAATCTTGGCCCTAAGTCGGCACTCACAGCACATTTTTATGTGTGATTTGCATATTAGCTTATCCATAAAATGAATTTTGCTTGGTCAGTGGCGATGCTAGCCTGCAAAAAGGGCTTATCTTAAGAGGCAATTATGACAATTCGACATTACGCGCCGTTACGCGAGTTTTTGGCGTCGCTCACGCGATTAGTGAGCGAGCCGCACGAGGAGCAGGAGGTGCTGGCGCAGGGGGCGGAGCTTTTGGGCCAACTGGTGGCGAACGACGTCTGGCTGGATGACGAATTTGCCGTGCCGCATCCCGACCATTACCAGCAATATCTGCTGTATGCCGACCCGCTGTCGCGCTTTTCGGTGGTGAGCTTTGTTTGGGGACCGGGCCAAATCACGCCAATCCACGACCATCGCGTGTGGGGGCTGATTGGCATGCTGCGCGGCGAAGAGATCAGCCAAAACTATGTGCGAAACGGTCTGGGCAAGCTGGTGCCAGAAGGCCAGCCGGTGCGATTAACGCCGGGAGCCGTCGAGAAAATCTCCCCGTCCGAGCTGGATATTCATCAAGTCAGCAATGCGTTTAGCGACCAGGTTTCGGTCAGTATTCACGTTTACGGTGGCAACATTGGCGCGGTGTCGCGCGCGGTTTACCTGCCGGACGGCCAGCAAAAAACTTTTATCTCCGGTTACTCCAATCGCACCTTGCCCAATGTCTGGGACCTGTCGAAAGAGCAACATCTATTGAAAGAGAAACAACATGACTAAAACTTCGTCCACGCCCTTACGTCATTTCGCCGAACTGCGCGACGCGCTGCTCAATCAACAAGAAGTTGCCCTGATCGATTTGCGCGAAGAGGCCGCCTTTGCCACCGGGCATCCGCTGTTTGCCGTCAATCTGCCATTATCCAAACTGGAGATAGAAGCACTGGATCGCCTGCCGCGCCGCAACACGCCCATCACTTTGTACGACAACGGCGAGTTTTGGGACGAAGAACAGGGCATTCGCAAAACCACCCGCGCTCTGGCGACGTTCAAGGCGCTGGGCTATCGCGATATTGCGCTGTTAGCCGGGGATTTGGCGGGCTGGCGCGAAGCGGGCGGCGAAATCTTTATTGATGTGAACGCGCCGGGCAAAGCCTTCGGCGAGTGGGTTGAACACCATTATCACACGCCATCGTTCAGCGCCGAGCAGGTGCAGGCGCTGCAACAGCAAGGGGCGGACATCGCTATTCTGGATGTCCGCCGCTTCGACGAATTCAACACCATGAGCATTCCCAACGGTGTCAGCGTGCCGGGCGGCGAGCTGGTCCTGCGCCTGCGCGACGCGGTGCCGAACCCGCAAACGCAGGTGATTATCAACTGCGCCGGACGCACCCGCAGCATTATTGGTACGCAATCGCTGATCAACGCGGGCATTCCTAATCCGGTGGCGGCGCTGCGCAACGGCACTATCGGCTGGACGCTGGCGGGGCAGGCATTGGCTCATCAGCAACAGGCCAGCTTCCCGCCGCTGAGTTTCTCTTCAAAACAGGCGGCGGCAGAGAGTGCCCAAAACGTAGCCCGTCGCGCCGGGGTGAAATACATTTCAGCCGAAACGCTGGACGAGTGGCAGCAAGACAGTTCCCGCACGCTGTATCTGTTCGACGTGCGCACGGCTGAAGAGTACGCGGCGGGGCATTTTCCCGGCGCGCGCCACGTGCCCGGCGGGCAATTAGTGCAAGAAACTGACCACTACGCCAGCGTGCGCGGTGCAAGAATTGTGCTGGCAGATGACCAGCAGGTGCGCGCCGAGCTGGCGGCCTCTTGGCTGGCCCAGATGAACTGGGAAGTTGCGGTGCTTGACGCCGCGGCGGCGGATTTCACCGAGCAGGGTCACTGGCAGGCGAAAACGGCGGCGGCTCCGGCTGTCGAAGAAGTGCTGCCCGCCCAGCTACAGCAGTGGCTGGAGGAGGGGAGTACTGGCGTGATTGACCTGACAACCAGCGCCAACTTCCGCAATCGCCGCATTCCGGGCGCGCTGTGGACCACTCGCGCTAATATTGCGCAGGCCGTGCGTCGCCATCCGGCGGTGTCACGCTGGGTAGTCACCTGCACCAGCGGGCTGTTAGCACGTTACGCTGTCACCGAAGTGGCGGCGCTCACTGGCTCTCCGGCCTATCTGTTGCAAAAAGGCACGGTGGGCTGGATTGATGCGGGTCTGCCGCTGGAGCTCGGCGACTCTGTGTGGATTGTGAATGCGCAAGATCGCTACCGTCGCCCCTATGAGGGCACCGACGTCAGCCCGCAGGCGATGCAGGATTATCTCGACTGGGAGTATGGTTTAGTGGCGCAGTTGGAGAAGGACGGGACTCACGGCTTTAAATTATTACAGGCTTAGCGGGGAAGAATCAGGGCTCAATCACTGAGCCCTGTAAACAAAATGTCAATCAACGACGGCCGCGTGGATGCGTTCTGGCGGTCCAGTCGTAGGTTGCCGTCGAGCTGGGTACAGCTTTCAGACGACGCTTCTCGGCGCGCGCTTTAGCGGCAACTTTCTCTTTCTCTTCCATCAATTTATCAATGTAATTGTCTTTGATGCGGTTGGTTTCTGAATTGGTCAGATCACGACCTTGAGCTTTACGGCTCTGGTCAAGCAGCGTTTTAAGTTCGCGCTGTTCGCTTTCCGTCATATCTTGCTGGGTAAGTCTTTTCATTGTGCTGCATCCGTGTGAGGAAAGTGACCTTCAGTGTAGCGCCTTTTCGGCCCCTTTCATCTATAAGATTTACTTATTATCCAATTCGTCACTGCAGGCATATTCTTTTGTTTAACAATGAAAATGTTAGCTTCTGAGAGAACAAAACATGTCTGTTTTAATGCGCGATACCATCACTCTGCATGATGCAACCATAGCCGACATGGTTCAGGTTCAGGCGATTTACGCTCACCACGTGATCCATGGCATTGCCTCTTTTGAAACTGAGCCGCCGACGCTTGACGAAATGCTCACCCGCCGCGAAAAAGTGCTCAGCCAAAATATGTGCTATCTGGTCGCCAAACGGGATAAACAGGTGTTGGGTTACTGCTATCTGGCACCTTATCGCCCGCGCTATGCTTACCGTTTTACCTGTGAAAGTTCGGTCTATATCGCCGAAGGGCAACAGGGGCTGGGCATTGGTAAAAGGCTGATGCAGGAAGCTATCCGCCGCGCCACCGAGGGCGGCTGGCGACAGATGATTGCCAACGTTGGCAATAGCGAGAATTTAGGGTCTATTGGCCTGCACCAATCGCTGGGTTTCCAGACCATCGGCACCTTAAAAAGCGTCGGCTTTAAGCATGGCCGCTGGGTGGACACCGTGCTGCTTCAGCTGGAATTAGGGGAGGGCGATGTGACGCTTCCTTCACCTGCCGTTTAATCCTCCAACTCACGCCTTCTCCCCCTGCGACTGAAGGCGTAACGCCATACCCTGCTAAATTTACTAGGTTTTTTCGCTTTAACTTCCACCCTTGCAATACTCTCCGTGACAGGAGATCTGCATTATCTTCTGCACATCCCTCGCCAGGCTCACCACCCTCTGGGCGCCTCATTGCTACCCGTTTTCAGCTGCCGCACGGCTATTACCGTTGTGTCAGGGACCAGCAATCAACGCATCATCGCCTCGAAGCGAGAAATTTGAAAACGTAGAGGTGCTCACTCCAAACATCAATAAGGAATCCCTATGAAAACGCTCAATACTATTTCTGAATTGCAAAACCAAGATCCACAAGAAGATATGAACGTATTTGTAAAAGGCTATTACTCGGCGGGTGACGGCGGCGGCGGGCACTATTATTGGGACCCGCCAAGCAGTCAATCGGTGAATCAGGGCACGGTAATTGGCTCTGTCCACAGCTCGAGCGGGCGCTGGCTGCTGCTCGATCAGGATGTGGGCGATTTCCGCACCTTCGGCATTTTTGATAATACTATCCCCGCCGATGATGCCCTCGATGCCTTAGTGAATGACGCCGCGTTCAGTCAGATTTATGCCTACTCCGACCTGCTGTTTCAGCGCCGACATCGTTTTACGCGTTCAGACATCACCCTCGACTTCCAAAATCACACCCTTTATACCCACGGCATTGAGCCTACCGGGCCAGACGATCCCTTTGCCGCCGTGATGTTCTTTCAGGGCGGACTGGTCGGCTCGGCCATCACCTTCACACTCACCAATACCTTGCCCGAACTGACGGATATCTTCCCGGTCGGTGACTCCACGCAATTTAAGGTGGGGGATTGGTTCGCCGTCGAAGTCAAAGCCATCAAGGGTTCTGCCGAGCGCGAGCTGCAAAAGTTGGTGAAAGTGATCGCCATTATCGACCCAACGCATATTCAGGTGGGTTATGCCAACGGCTGGGAACTGCAGCCGGGGCGGGTGATTAGCTGGCAGAAGGTTGAGCCAGTTCATCACGTTACGGTGCAAAATCTGCAATTTATCGGTGCCGGCACCGACCAGCTGACCGGCAGCCATCCTGTGGCTTTTGAATACGCCATTTATGCCAACGTGCAGGGCATTCACTCTACTGGCTCTTTCTGGCCGGTGGTGATGCGACGCTGGAATACCTATTACTTCACCAAACAGTGTTCACTGATGAACCCGCCGAACACCGCCTACGGCGGCGCGGGTTATCTGACCCAGCAAATTTACTGTCTGTACGGCCACGTCAGTGACTGCAACGTCGCCAACGCGCGGCATTTAAATGACTTCACCGGCTCGGCCTATTGTCTGGTAGAAAACTGCCACGCCAACGGGCAAAGTGCCGAAAAGGGGCCATTCGTCACCCACGGCCAGTATGAGCATGACCTGACCTACACCGGCAACTCCGGGCTGATGACCTTCGCCAACTCCGGCGCAACCTGGGGCGGCAGCGCTAAACGCATTAATGTGCGCAAACAGCTTTGCCCGTGGTTTGTGGCGCAGTCCAGCGTGAGCGAACTGACGCTGGAAGACGTGGTGGTGATCGCCGACCCGGCAATTCCCCAGTCCGGCATGTTGTGGGTCAATGTCGATGGTCTGCACATGACGGGCTGTACGGCGGATCGCGCGCTGAGGATCAGTCAGGTGTCGCGGCGCTCGGCGCGCAAGAATGTGATTCAGCAGTGCCAGTTCTCTTTGCTGGATGACAAAGCGCCGGTGGTGAGGGTCAACGTCACCTCGCCGATCGTCTTTATTGATACGGTGTTTAAAGGGATCAACGGGCATCCGTTCGCCAGTACCGCGCCGCTGAGCTTTGTGCGCTGCGACTTCGTGGGTGATGTGACCAGCACGCCAATCCTCCTTTCTTCGACCCAACTGACCTTTGATAGCTGCCGGATTGATGGCGGCCTATTGACGTGGCAGGGGAGCGGGGCGGCGCAGTACAACATTTTTGCCTCAGTCTTCACCAATAGCCGCCTCGACTTCACGGCCTTTAACCCAGCGACCAGCTCAATGATCGCCGTGAATAATCGGCTGAAAAGCACCGCCGTCATTGCCCAGCCTGTACCCGCTGATAATGTGATTTTGCAGCAAAATATCACGCTTCTATAACCGCCAATGCATGCCTGCGATGAATAGGTCTTATTCATTGCAGGCCTCTACCTCGCCTTGCCGCAATCGCTCAGTATCTCCTCCAGACGAATCTTGTCGATTCGAACTCGTTATCACTGGAGATACCCGATGTCACTTCAAGACAAACTCGACGCTTTTAAAGCAGATTTTCTTGCCGGAAAACCGCCTTACAACGCGCCGCCGGAAATTCACCCGATTATGGCACGGGCGACGGCGGAACTGATTGCCAGCGGGCAAGCGGAAAGGGCAGTTAAGGTTGGCGATCGCGCTCCCGCTTTCTTGTTGCAGGATGAAAATAATCAGCCCATTTCCTCTGCCGAATTACTGGCCAAAGGCCCGCTGGTTGTGACCTTCTATCGCGGGGCTTGGTGCCCGTATTGCAATATGGAGTTGCAGGCTATCAATGAGGTGCTGCCAGAGATTCAGGCGCTGAATGGTAGCGTAGTGGCGATTTCGCCGCAGACGCAGCCCAATAGCCGCAAGGTGGTGCGTAATAACCAGCTGAGTTTCCCCGTCTTGAGTGACGTTAACGGCGAGATTGCTGCAGCATTTGGCCTGCGTTTCCGCCTGCCGGACTACTTGATTGAGCTTTACGCCAATCTGAAAAACGATCTGCCACTGATCAATGATGATCCGAGCTGGACGCTGCCGATGCCCGCGCGCTACGTCATTGGGCAGGATGGCGTGGTGCTTTATGCCGAGATAAACCCGGATTACACCCAGCGCCCGGATCCAAGCGAGCTTCTGCCGGTGCTTAAGCTGGTTGCCAACTAATATAACTCGCGCCGGAGTCGGTTTAGTCGAGCGGGTTTAACACGTTTTCGACGAAAGCCACAAAGGCGCGGGCCTTGGCGGAAACCAGTCTGCCCGAGGGAAAAACCGCCCACAGATCAACAGGCGGTAGCTGCCAGTCGCTCAATACGATCTGCACCTCTCCCTGAGCCAATTCCGGCGAGAACATCCACTCTGACGTCACTGCTAACCCAAGATGAGACAGCAGGGTAGTGCGCATTCCTTCGGCGGCGCTGACCCGAACTCGGCCCGAAAGTGATACTTCAACATGCTGATCTTTCTGACGAAAACGCCAGTTTTCGCCACCGCCGCGCTGTGAATAGATAATGGCCTGATGCTGGCTGAGTTCCTGCGGGGTTTGCGGAAATCCGGCGCGGGCGAAATAGGTAGAAGTACCCACCACTCGGCGCGGACTTTGCGCGATGCGTCGCGCGGTCATGCCAGAATCCTGCAACGCGCCCATTCGCAGTGCGACGTCCATCCCTTCGACAATCAAATCAATGTTGCTGTCGCTCAGGCGCAGGTCGATATCCAAATCGGGATGCTGCTCTAGAAAACCGGGCAGCTTTGGTAAGATGTGCATACGGGCGAAAGTCACCGCCGCGCTGACGCGCAGAGTGCCAGACAGCCCGGCAGAGGCATCGCGCACCGCCTGTTCGGCCTCATCGGCTTCTATCACCGCGCGCTTGGCGTGCTCGTAAAACCGCTGGCCGACGTCGCTGGGTGTAAGCCCGCGAGTCGAGCGTAGCAGCAGGCGAACGCCCAGCCGCTCTTCCAGCCGGGCAATGGTTTTGGATATCGCCGGTTGCCCAAGATTGAGCTGCTTGGCCGCCATGGAAAATGACCCCGCTTCAACCACGCGAATATAGGTTTCCATCTCAATTAATCTGTCCACTGCGCCGCTGTCCTTCAGTTCAAATGCCGGGGAATAGAGTTACCGCACCTTAATACCAGCACAAGCTAGCAGGGCGCAATAGCATTTATTCCTCACAGGAATAAATGCCGAAAATGCCCTCAGATGAGAGTCAATTGCGGAATTTAACGATAATCATTATCATCTTTTCCCTGCCCATTTGATCCCGAGACGTTATGCGTATCACCTGCCGAATGTTGTTGCTAGCCAGCCTATTAGCCCCGGCGCTGGCCAGTGCTAAAACTGTTGTAGATATCTCTAACCGAACTGTAGAAGTGCCCGACAACCCGCAGCGCATCGTGGTAGGGGAAAGCCGGATGCTCTACACGCTGGCGCTGGTCGAGGATGGTAATCCGGCTAAAAATATTATTGGCTGGCCGGGGGATATGCAGAATCTCGACCCGCAAAGCTGGCAGCTGTATGTCAAAGCTTTCCCGCAAATCGCCCAGATCCCGCAAATGGGCAAAAACAATTTCACCCAGTTCAATGCTGAAAAAGTGATCGCACTGAAGCCGGATTTAGTGATTTTGCCGCGCTATGCCAAAACGCCGACCGACGAAGACCAAATGCTTGGCCGTCTAACGCAGGCAGGCATTCCGGTGATTTATGTCGATTTGCGCATTGACCAGCTCAACAACACCATTCCGAGCATCAAACTGCTGGGCGACGTGCTGAATAACCCGCAGAAAGCCGCACGCTTTATCGCCTTCTACCAGCAACATATGAACCTGATTAAAGAGCGGATTGCGGGCTACCACGGCAAGAAAACCACCGTGATGTTGCAACTCCAGCTTGGCCGCCGTCAGACCTGCTGCACCACGGTTTCTCATGGCAATCTGGCTGACTTAGTGGCCTTCGCCGGTGGCGACAATATTGCCGGAGGCATTTTCAAAAGCGTTTATGGCCAGATGAACCCGGAGGCGGTGATCGCCGCCAATCCTGATGTCTATATCAGTACTGGAATGGGCACGCCGGACGGCAAGTCGCAAGGGAATATCCAGCTCGGGCCTTTGGTGTCGCAGGAGCAGGCCGAAAGCAGCTTCCGGCAGGTGATGGACCAGCAGCCGCTGCTTGCCAATTTACAAGCAGTCAAAAATGGCCGCGCTTACAGCGTCTGGCATAATTTCTACCTTAGCCCTTATCATATGGTCGATGTGGAAGTGTTCGCCAAAACGCTCTATCCGCAACTGTTTGCTGACATAGACCCACAAAAAACCGTCAAAGCGATCTATGATCAGTTCTTGCCGATCCCGTTTAGCGGCACTTACTGGAGCCAGCTTCCGGCTAAGTAGAAGTTAATTTACAAGGAGTTACTATGAAGTCTTTATCATTGGTGCTGTTGACTGGCGCACTTTTACTCTCAACTCAGGCTTTGGCCTCAAGCTCGGATGCCTGGGCGCAGCATGACGCCGATGTCAAAGCCGCCTGCATCAAAGCCAGCGGGTTGAAGAATGTGAAACCCTTGGGAGATATCGTGCTTTTTGAGGACAACGTCGGTTCGGCGCTGTTGTTGGAAGGAACTATTCCGAGCAAAAACAATAAGGTGCAGCGTGAGCGAAAACTTTGCCTTTACGAGCGCACTGGCGAACATAAAGTGCATATCACCAACGCTGACACCTTAATTGCGACTAAAAAGAAATAACTTAGAAATCGACCACGGCGGACAGCACCAGGTTACGCGGTTCGCCCTCGATAACCCGTAAATTCCCCGCGCTGGACGTGTAATATTCCTTATTAAACAGGTTATTAACGTTCAGCTTAAGTTGAGTATGTTTACCCAACAGCGGGGTATCCCAAGCGACAAACGCATCCGCCACGGTATAAGACGGCATGGTGAAGCTGTTTTCCGGGTCACCCGCGCGGCTACCCACGTAGCGCGCACCACCGCCCACGCGAACATCCCCTTGTAACGGCACCCAGCGCAGGGTGTGACTCAAATACAGGCCGCCCATTTGCGTCGGCGCGTTAACCAGACGATTGCCGACGTTCGCCGAGTTGATATCTTCGGTGATCTCCGTTTTGTCATAGCTGTAGTTGGCGCTCAAGTTCCAGTCTTTTGCCACTTCGCCATTCACTTCCAGCTCCACGCCGCTAGAACGCGCTTTCGGAATGCTACGCGTCACGCCGTTGATAAACACTGACATATCTTTTTCATCAATACGGTACAGCGCCAGCGTAGCGTCAACCCGAGGTGACACCTGCCATTTGGTGCCGACTTCATAGGTCGTGCCAGTTTCCGGCTGAGCGACATTGCCGTCATCGTCGGTGTCGGTCGACGGAGTGAAGGAGCGGCTGTAGCTGCCGTAGAAGGATAAATCGTCGGTCAGCTTATACACCAGCCCCAGCTGCGGCAGGAATTTGTTATCGCTGTTATCCAGCGTTTCGGTCGGATTGATAAAGCCGCTGGAGGCTTTCTGGTTGTAATGCTGATAGCGCCCGCCGAGCACGCCGATCCACTGGTCTGTCAGATGGATACTGTCTTTGACGTAGACCGATTTGTTAAACAAAGTGTTGCGCAGGTTGCTCTGCGCGTCGCTGTAGGTGCTGGCGTTGGTGATAGGTTCAACGCCATACGCCGGGTCGTACATGTTCAGCGGATTATTGCCTTTGCCGCGATAGGAGTACTGTTTGTAGGTTTCGTCCTTCTCGTAATCCACCCCGAACAGCACGTCATGGGTCATGCCGAAAATTTCCGGGGTGCCAATCCAGTCCCACGCGGTGTAATCCGTTTGATGGTTGAAGCCCCGGTTGGCGTCGGCGCGGCGCGACACAATGCCGGTATCCACATTGACGGCGGTGGCGCGAACTTCGTTACTGTCGTAGCGGCGCTGCATCCAGCCGTAGGTTAGGCGCGTTTTCCAGTCGGAATTCAGCTCATATTCCCACGTAGTGTTCAGCCGTTTGTTGGTGCCCCAGGCGTGGTTAGCGAGTTCATCCAGACGGCGCTCATAGGGGATATCCAGCGGCTTGCCGTTAATAAAGGCGGTGCCACGGTCATAAGGGATATCATATTTGTACTGCTGATAGCTGATATTGAAACTGGCTTTTTCGCCATACCAGCTTAGGGAAGGGGCCAGCAGGCTATGCTGGTCTTTGCCGAAGTTTCGCCAGTAGTCTTCCGACTGGCGCTCGGCAATCATGCGGAAAGCAAAGCCGTTGCCCAACGGGCCAGTGACATCAATCCCGCCCGTTCCTCCCCCAAATCCACCGGTGCTGCCGCTGAGGCGAGTGTTCCAGTCATATTGTGGCTTTTTGCTCACCACGTTAATGATCCCGCCGGGATTCTGGATGCCATAGAGCAGGGAGGCTGAGCCTTTCAGCACTTCGACATGGTCCGTGGTAGCGTTAAATCCCAGCCCCTGATTGCTGCGCAGGCCGTCGAGGAAGATTGAACCGTCGCTGTTGGTACCAAATCCACGTTTAACAAACCCGTCTTCAATTCCCCCCAACGTGTTGCCCTGCGCCACGCCGCTGACGAATTTCATCGCCTCGTCCAGCGAAGTGATTTGGTAATCATTAATCATCGACGGCGTGACGACGCTTACCGATTGCGGGATGTCGTTAATCGGCGTTTTGCTTTTGCCAGCAACAGAAGCCTCGCTGGTACTGTAGTTCGTGGAGTAGGCCGGGTTATCGGCGGTGACGGTAAGGGTATCCTCTTTTGGCGCAGCGCTGTCAGTCGCCGCCAGCAGTGGAGAGCAGTGCAATACAGCCAGCGCTAGTACGGATTTTTTAAACCCGCTTGTAGCGAAGTGGTTCTTTTTATGAGTAGACACGTGATTTTCCCTGAAATGCAAATGATAACGGTTTGCATTCTAATTAACATTTGTGTGATGTGCATCAGGAAAATGTTGTGAAGAGGCGTGTTGACGGGGGGCTTGGGGTTGCGACCCTTAAGGTCAAAACCGTGCGCTGCCGCCACACCGGCCTTAAGGTCAAAACCGTGGGCTCGCCGCCCACACTGGCCCAAAGGGTTTTGAACGAAACCCTTTGGAATCCTGCGTTTTTTTGCTGTTGGAAGATCGAGGCTGCGCAGGGGTGGAATGGACGTGTTTCAGTGGCCGCGGTGATCGTCGCGAAGTGCCTAAGCGGCGACATTCCTTATTGATAAGGAGGGCGGTGGAGAACAGGAGTAGCTGAAACACGTCCGCCCAACCAGCGAAGCGCGCAGTGAAAGAGCCTGGGGGTCCAGGGGGCGGTGGCGATAAGCCGCCCCCTGGTCGGTGTGGGCCGACGCCCACGGTTTTGAATTTAAAGATTTATAGATTTAAACGCGGGATTGGGCTGCAAGCCCAAACTCAATCTACGCTCTCGTACTTAATGTAATGATTCGTGCAGTTAAAATGCCCCACATACTTCAGCTCGCCGCTCGCGCCTTTAGCCGTGAAGGGAACCCGATAAGTGCCTTTCTCATCCTTCACATTATCGCTGACAAACGACAGAACAGGTACGGCGGTGCCGATATAGTCTTTATCGTTGCCCCAGTTCGGGATGCGGTTTTGCATAAAATCGCGGGTTACGCTGTCAATGGCGTTCTGCGCGGTGATGTCTTTACAGGCTTCTGGCGTGGTGCGCTGCATCCACATTGGGTACAGGTATACCGTGCCGAGCATCACCACCATGATAATAAACACGGCTGAAATCATGCCGATTAACACCACTTTGCTTTTATTTCCTACCACGTTCTCTCCTGAGCAGTCTGTGCATAGATATCATGCGATTTATAGACTACGTTGATAATCCGATGTAAATCATAACGTCACAACCGGGCATGTTACGATAGAACGCCCAGTGCTGGGACCCTTTTTTGTTGCCAAGATTGTCTCGCCGGGCAGGGAATAACCTCACCCAAGACGTTATTTGACGCATTCCGTTACAGAACCTGTGAGCTTTGGGCTACGGGTCAGTGCTAGCATTTTTTTCATTGCGATCACCACCAGCGTGATCCCGTTTCACATTATCAGGAGAAAGAATGATGAGTCAGAAACCCTCTGTAGCCGTACTGGGGCTGGGCGCGATGGGCCACGCGTTTGCGGCTAACCTGCTGAAAAATGGCTTTGAAACTCACGTTTGGAACCGTACCGCCTCGCGCGGCGAAGCGCTGGTGAAGGCCGGGGCCAAGCAGGGCAAAACCGTGCGCGAAACCGTCGAGGGTGTGGATGTAGTTATCGCCATGCTGGCCGATGGCCCAACCACCCAGTCAGTGTTTTCTGGTGATGACGGCCTGCTGGCAGGCTTGAAGCAGGGCGGCATTATTGCCCAAATGGGTACCATTGGCGTGGAGGCGAATGAAGCTCTGATGGCGCTGGTTAAACAGCAGCGCCCTGACACGGTGTTCTTCGATGCGCCGGTATCTGGCACCAAAACCCCGGCGGAAAACGCGCAAATCGTGGTGCTTGCCAGTGGCGACCGCGAAGCAGGCCCAGCGATTGAACCCGTGTTTGCGGCAATTTCTAAAGGGGTGAAATGGCTGGGCGAAGCGGGGCGCGCCTCCAAAATGAAACTGGTGGTTAACGCCTGGCTTATCTCCATGATGGAAGGCATCGCCGAGAGCGCCCAGCTGGCCGACGAGTTTGGTTTTACCACCGATGACCTGTGGAACGTGCTGGAAGGCGGCCCGCTGGCGGCACCTTATATTAAAATGAAAATGGACATGTTCAAAAGCGGTGATTATACCCCGCAGATGCATCTCACTTGGGCATTAAAAGATATTCATCTGGCGCTGAAAGCCGGTGAAAAATTGCAATTGCCGCTGATGAAAAGCATTAGTCAAACATGGCAAAACGCGGTGGATGCCGGATATGGCGAGCAAGACCTCAGCGTGGTTTACCGTTATTTAGGCGATAAGAAATAATATTGATTAATTATTGAGTTATAAAACTCGCCGCCCCCTCGACTTAAATAGAAGAGGGGGCATTCCCCTTTAGCAATTAAATGCAAAACCTCTCCCGCCGTCTGGCTTAAGTTAAATTTTTCATACCGCTAAAAATAAAATACCACGTAGATTCAGAGAGATAACCACCATTCACTTTCGGTTGGGTGGTGATTTATCATGCAATAAATTCAGGTCATAACTTAGACTTTTTAAATATTAGAGCCAGCAACATCGCCGGTGTTAGCGTTATTACAACCCGCTATATCGGAGAGAATGATGAGCACTATTCCATTAATTGATTTTTCCCAATTCGACGAATCTGGGGGATCTCGCGAAAAATTCCTCGCTCAGTTGCGCCACGCCGCGCGCGATATTGGCTTCTTTTATTTAAAAGGCCACTGCATCGATAAACAGTTATTAAGCGACGTCCAGCAAGCTGCGCGCGACTTCTTTGCCCTGCCGGAAGAGCAAAAACTGGCCGTCGGCATGATCAACTCCCCGCATTTTCGCGGCTATAACCGTGCGGCGTCGGAGATCACTCGCGGCCAGCCTGACTGGCGTGAACAGTTTGACTTGGGGGCCGAACGTCCCGCGCTGAGCATAGATGCCAAGACGCCGGGTTGGGCCAGATTGCAGGGGCCGAATCAGTGGCCGGCATCCTTGCCGGAGCTGCGTCCGCTGCTGCTGCGCTGGCAAAAAGAGATGACCCAGATGTCGCTGCGTCTGCTGCGCGCCTTCGCGCTAGCGCTGCACCTGCCGGAGAAAACCTTCGATCCGCTGTACGGTGAGAAGCCTAACGAACATATCAAACTGATCCGTTATCCGGGCCATACCGAAGGCCAAAGCGGACAGGGCGTCGGCGCGCACAAAGACTCCGGCTTCCTCAGCTTTCTGCTGCAAGACCACCAGCGCGGACTTCAGGTGGAAGTGGAAGAAGGCCAGTGGGTAGATGCCTTGCCGATTGAAGATACGCTGGTTGTAAATATTGGCGAACTGCTGGAGCTGGCCACCAACGGCTACCTGCGCGCGACGGTGCACCGCGTGGTTTCTCCGCCGTCTGGGCAAGATCGCCTGTCATTAGCCTTCTTCCTCGGCGCGCAGCTCGACGCCGTGGTGCCGTTGTTCCCACTGCCGGCTGACTTAGCCAAGGATGCGCGCGGCCCGGCCAGCGATCCGCTGAATCCGCTGTTTCGTGACGTCGGTTTCAACTATCTCAAGGGGCGTCTGCGTTCGCATCCTGACGTGGCGAAGCGTTTTTATGCTGACATTTTGGCGGCCACTGCCTGATTTTTGCTTTCAAACGGATCGAAATTTTCTACACACCATCAATAACAATAAGGGTCACAACATGCTCAAAACTCTGGTTATTAAAACATTGGTCACACGTATTTCTGCGGCAGCATTATTGGTCGCGTCAGTTTCTGCCTTTGCCGCTGAGCCACTGCGCGTGGCGGCGGACCCGATTCCGCACGCTGAAATCCTGGCATATGTGAAAAAAATCGATCCGAGTCTGGATCTGAAAATCATCGAAATCACCAACGGGGTGAACTCCAACGAGCTGCTGGCCCACGGCGATGTCGATGCCAACTATTTCCAGCACGTGCCTTATTTGCATTCGCAAGAGCAGGCGCTGGGAGTGAAGTTTGCCGTGGCCGCCACCGTGCACATTGAGCCGTTGGGGATTTATTCCAGCAAATACAAGAGCTTCAAGGATGTGCCGGACAACGCTAAGGTCGCCGTGCCGAATAACGTGACTAACCTCAGCCGCGCGCTCTATTTACTGCGCGATCAGGGTCTGATCACTCTGAAACCGGGCTTTAACGATCCGGCGAAAGATCAGGCCACGCCAAAAGACATCGCCGATAACCCGAAGCACCTAAAAATCCTCGAAATCGAGTCACCGCAAATCCCGCGCTCGCTGGATGATGTCGACCTGGCGGTGATTAACGGTAACTACGCCCTTGAAGCGGGCCTCAGCCCGGCGAAAGATGCGCTGGGGCTGGAGAAAGCCCAAGGCAACCCTTACGCCAACATTCTGGTGACCACCGAGAAACTGGCTTCTGACCCGCGTATCAAGCAGTTGGCGAAAGATCTCGAATCGCCAGAGGTGGCGAAGTTTATCGCTGATAAGTACAACGGTTCAGTGATCCCAGTGGCGGCGGCAGGCGATAAATCATGATAGTCGCCGAACATCTGACCAAACAGTACCCCGGACAGGGCGTCGCCGCGCTACAGGACGTCTCCCTGACCATCAACGACGGGGCAGTGTTCGGCATTATTGGCCGCAGCGGCGCGGGGAAAAGCACCCTGATCCGTTGCCTGAATTTACTTGAGCGGCCCGATTCGGGCCGTATTCTTGTGGATGGCCATGACCTGACTACCCTGAATGACGCCGATCTGCGCCGCCAGCGCCAGCGTATTGGCATGATTTTCCAGAACTTCAATCTGCTGCACGCCCGTAACGTCAGCGACAACGTGGCGGTGCCGCTGCAAATCGCCGGCGTGGGTCGCGCTGAACGCAAAAAGCGCGTGGCGGAATTGCTCGATTTAGTCGGACTTAGCGACAAAGCGCAGGCTTTCCCGTCACAGCTCTCCGGCGGTCAGAAGCAGCGCGTGGGCATCGCCCGCGCCTTGGCGGCACGGCCAAACTATTTGTTGTCCGATGAAGCAACCAGCGCATTGGACCCGGAAACCACGGACTCCATCCTCGCGCTGCTGCGCAGCATCAATAAGCAGCTCGGGCTGACCATTGTGATGATCACCCACGAGCTGAATGTGGTGAAATCCATCTGCGACCACGCCGCGCTGCTTTCAGGAGGAAAAGTGCTGGAGTCGGGTGCCATTTCTCAACTGCTGGCTGACCCGCAATCGCTACTCGGCAAGGCGCTGATGCCGGACTGCGGGCTGCCCGAAGCCGCGCCAAATCCGCTGTTGCCGGTCGCCGAACTCACTTTCTATGACACCCTGCTGGCGTCGCCGGTGCTCAGCTCGCTGGCCCAGCAGCACGGCGTTGGTGTGACCCTGTTTGGCGGCGGCGTGGAGTCGATCGCCGGGCAGAGAGTCGGGCGTTTGCGCGTCGGCTTCCAGCCACCCAGTGGCGGGGTGGATTTGAGTGAAGTGATGCTGTTCCTCAACCAACGTGGAGTAAAAGCCGAATGGGTGTAAGAAACAGCATGGCGTGGGATGAGCTCTACGATCTGGTGCTCAACGCCACCGGAGAAACGCTGTATATGGTGGCGCTGGCGACCATTTTTACCCTGCTGGTTGGCCTGCCGCTGGGCGTGCTGCTGTTTATCACCCGCCGCCAGGGGTTGACGCCGTCGCCAAAACTCAGCGCGGTGCTGGGCACCATCGTCAATATTGGCCGTTCGCTGCCGTTTGTGGTGCTGCTGATTGCCCTTATCCCGCTAACGCGCTGGGTGGTGGGCACGACGCTGGGCAGTACGGCGGCGGTAGTGCCTATTACTCTTGGCGCTATTCCGTTCTTTGCGCGCATTGTCGAAAATGCCTTGGATGAAGTGGATAAAGGCCGGATTGAAGCCATTCAGGCGATGGGCGGCGGGCTGCGTTATGTGATTTTCACCGTGCTATTGCCCGAGGCGCTCCCCGCGCTGCTGGCGGGGGTGACGCTGACTATCGTGATGCTGATTGGTTTCTCATCTATGGCCGGAGTGATCGGCGGCGGCGGGCTAGGGGACTTAGCCATTCGCTACGGCTACCAGCGTTTTAACAATCAGGTGATGGTCGCCACCATCGTCATATTGGTGCTGATGGTACAAATCATCCAAATGCTCGGCGACCGGATCGTGCGCTCGCTGGCTCACCGCCGCTAATCGCGCGCCTGCACCGCAGTATCAATATTCACCACCGTCGACATGCCCGGCCGCAGCTGATTGCCGCCGGGCTGGTTGTCATCAATCGCCACTCTGACGGTAATTCGCTGGGAGATTTTGGTGAAATTACCGGTGGCGTTATCGGCCTTCAATACGCTGAATTCAGAACCTGTCGCCGGAGCAATATAGGCAATATGGCCTTTGAATTGCCGATCCTTTAAGGCATCGACGGTAAAACTCACCGGCATGCCGACCCGCATCTCCGCCAGCTGGCGCTCCTTGAAATTAGCATTGACCCACACATGCTCCGGGGTGACGGAGGTCAACAGGCTGCCTGCCGAGACATACTGGCCGACCCGCGCGCTGACTTCACCCAGCTGGCCGTCAGTGGGGGCCACAATCTGCGTGTGTTGTAAGTTGATACGCGCCACCGCCACTTTAGCCTGAGCCGACTTTAATGCGGCCTGCAACGAGGCTTTACCGGCATCAATCAATCCCAGCTCCTGGCGAGCAATGTTCACCGAGGCCTTGGCCTTCGCCACGTCGGCCTGCGCCTTGAGCAGCGCGGCCTGCACTTCGTCCCCGGTGGTTTTAGACACCACGCCGCTGGTGAGCAGCGGGGCATTGCGCCGAGAATCTTGCGCCGCTTTGTTGGCGGCGGCCTGCGCACTTTGTAACTCAGCCTGCGCCAGTTGCAGGCTGGCCTCCGCCGAGCCGCGATTTTGCCCAAAGTTATCCAGCGCCACCTGCTGCTGGGCCTCGGCAGCTTCGGCCTGTAACAGCTCCTGCCGATAGGTGCTGTCGTCAATGCTGAACAGCACTTGCCCCTGTTTCACCGCCATAAAATCCTGCACCTTTGCCGCCGTGATATAGCCTGAAACCTGCGGGCTGATAAGGGTCACGTTGCCGCGCACATAGGCGTTATCAGTGGTTTCCACCTTTGAGGTGAAGGGGAAAAGCTGCCAGCTGTAGAGCACGACAAAAACGCCAACGATGCCCAGACACAGCACAACCAAAATCGACGGATAGCGGAAAATATTCTTCATGGATTTTACGAGTTCTCTTTAGAGTAAAAACTGGCCACCCAGCGATGCAGCAACAGCACGGCGAAGCAGCCCAGCGCCATATAAAACACCACCATAAACACATCGTTGTAGGCCAAAATCCCGGCCTGCTGGGTAGCACTTTGGCTAAGGCGCGCAAGGCTCTGGGCCTGTAACTGGACATCATCGCCAAGGGCGGCTTTCAGCGCCTGGCGGTAGTGCGCCACGCGTTCGGCAATCAGCGGATTTTGCAGCTGGATGCTGTCGGTCATCACGCTGGAATGGAATTTCTCGCGCAGGATCTGGATAGTGCCGAGAAAGGCGCTGCCTAGTTGAGCACCAATGTTCTGCGTGCTGAGGAACACCAGAATAAAGCTGATGATCTGGCTCTGGCCGAACTGTAAGGCGCGAACAAATCCCAGCCACAGGGCGGTCGGCAGGAAAATCGCTCCCGCGAAGGCAATCATGCCCTGACTGAGATAGAACTGTTCGGGATGGGTATCAATGGTCGAGTGGGCGTCCATCCATGCACCGCCGGCGATCAGCAACATGGCAAACAGGTGGATGTAAACAATGCGCTCGGACTTATGAATGATGCTGATAAACACCAGTCCGGCAAAAGTCATCACCAGCACCACCCAAAATAGAGTGATCAGCTGGTCATTTTGCAGGCCAACCAGCGTCAGAAAGCCCACCATGCCGGTGGTTTGTTCACTCAGTAGCATACGGACAAACAGCATTGAGCCGGTAAACATCAGCATTTCCGGGGTCATCAGCCAGCGTAAATCGATAATGGGATTTTTACGTTTTAACTCCACCATAAAGGCCAGCGTTAAGGTCACGATGCCGACCACGAGCACTTCGCCCAGCCAGGGTTTTTCAAACCACCAGTAGTAACGCCCCATGGTCAGCACCACTGAAATACAGGCAATGGCGATACCAATCAGCGGGTAACTCAGCCAGTCGATACGCTCGAAAACCTTGACTCGCGGCGGGTGGGTCAACGGCAAAACCCAGATGATGGCCAGACAGATCAGCGCCAGCCCTGACTCCAAAAATGCCAGTTGATGCCAGTGCCCGAGGTCCAGTAAATAGGGGGAGATAATGCGCGAAATCGGCAAGGCGATTTGGCTCCCCGCCAGCCCCAGGCACAAACCGGCAGTCAGTTTTTTGGCCGGTGGAAAGATTTCAAACATATAGAAAATCGCCAGCGGGCCGAGAGAAGCCATGGCAAAGCCCATCACGGCGCGAACCGCCACGGCAGTTTGAAAATCATGGGTGAAAACCTGCGCCAGAGAGACGGCGGCGAAAAACAGCAGGCCATATTCCCCGAAGCGGCGAATACCAAACTGGGTGCGAACCTTGTACAGCAGCAGCGTCCCGCTAATGCTGGTCGCGGTATAGGCGGCAACCAGCCAGTAACTTTCCGTGGCGGTAATTCCCAACGAGCCTTGAATGCCCGGCAGATTGGAGGCGACCAGATTAATGCCCAGCCCCTGCGTCATGCCGATAATAAAAGAGGCCATGGCATACACCATGATGCGCCAGCGCGGGTATTGGCTAAGCCATTGGCTCACCTGTTCAGCGAAAGGATGGTGGGGCGAGGCTGGGGCATTTTGCGGGGTTGGGGAAGAAACGGCTGTCATGATGCTGGGCTAAACCTCTTAACTTCTGCCTCAGTCGAGTGATTACCCGGCTAATATGTATCAAGCTACATGTTTAAAATAATGTAAACAGAAGTCACAGATGTGTCTAGCTGAATTATTCAATTTGTGGATATTTACAAGTGTGAATAGCTGAAATATGAATGGTTCAAACTGTCAGATAACCGCAAGCTGTCAAAGCTGACTACATAGCCGCCAGCTTGGCGCTAATGCTGGCCATCACTTTGCGCGCCACGGACACCTCTTCCTCGGGGATCTCCTGCATCACGTTCATGATGATTTCATCAGTCATAACGCGGACTTCATTGGCGAGGGCGGTGCCCGCTTCGGTCAGCACCACGTCTTTTGAGCGGCGATCCAGCTCGCCCGGACTGCGCTGTAGATAGCCTAGGGCCTGCAGGCTGTCGATCAGGCGAATGGCCGTGGGATGCTCGACGTCCAGCAGGGTGGTTAACTCAGATTGCGGCAGTCGCCCCTGTGCGGCCTCGAGATGCAGCAACACCTGACCACGCGCCAGCGTCAGCCCAATCGTCTTAAACCGCGCGTCACAGTAAGTGCGCAATTGGCGGCCGACGTGCATGGTTTCAGGTAAAAAACGCAGTGCTGGGGAGCGAGATTCAGGGCTGTTTGAGCGGGTCACGGGAGCTTCTCGGCAAAAGGTCATGGGATAACAATGTGCATGAGAATAGCACGAAAGGCCCCTCGGCGTGGAGCCAGCCCGCAGTGAAAAGTCTATGTGCTACAGTTAATGTTCCATGTGAAACATGACGCAAACCACCAAGGGAGTATTTATGACCAAGGTCGCAATAGTCGGAGCACACGGTCAAATTGGCCAGCTACTTATCAAACATCTGGTCGCACAAGGGCTGGGCGCTATAGGTATCGTTCGCAAAGAAGAGCAGGTTCCCACCATGAAGAAGCTGGGTGCCGAAGCCGTGCTGTTAGATATTGAAAACGCCACCGCCGATCAGCTGGCAACTTGCCTACAGGGCGCAGATGTTGACGCGGTGGTCTTCGCGGCAGGCGCAGGCGGGGGCTCTTCCGCCGAGCGTAAGCGCACCGTAGATTTCGCCGGGTCGGTACTGCTGGCCGAGGCGGCCAATCTGGCAGGCGTTCGCCGCTATGTGCAAATCTCAGCGATTGGCGTCGATAACCCAATCAAGCCAGACACCGATCCGGTTTGGAAAGCTTATATAGAAGCCAAACGCGACGCGGATATCGAGCTGAAAAAAACCGGCCTCGACTGGACTATTATTCGTCCTGGCCCGCTGACTGACGATCCGGCCACTGGGCTGGTCACACTCTCCCCAGACGCCGGGCGCGGTGAAGTGACCCGCGAAGACGTGGCATTGGTGGTCGCCGCCGTCTTACAGGCACCAAGTTCAATCGGCAAACAGTGGGAGTTACGCGGCGGTGAAACGCCAATTAGGGATGCGGTGAGTCAGTAATTTTTGGTTAACGCCTTCTCCTCTCTGAGGAGAAGGTTGGAATGAGGAGTGGTTTAACTCTTTGTATTATGGAACAAACCTCACCCCAGCCCTCTCCTTAAAAAGGAGAGGGAGCATACTTCATTGGCTTAAGGTCTAATTTTTATCATTCCCTATGTTTATTTTAAAATAAGAGATGACAAAGCCCACAACTAAAGAAAGAGAAATAAGCCATAAAAAGTAATAATTGTTATTGTCAATGCTGGTAGTTAAATAGTTAACAACGCAAGGGATTGAAAAAATATAAAAGGCATCACCGAATGCTTTTTTAAAAAAATCTTTGCCGAAACGGTTATTAGCCATATCAAGAACCCCCTCATTAATTCAACCGTATTAACCCCTTGCCAATAAATTAGCAGCACCTAGCTCATGCTAAAATGATAACCATTATCATTTGTTATTCAGTGATGCTTAATGATTAACAAAGCGTTTGAAGTGAATTGGCGAGTAAACGGTTTTTCGCTCCTCCCCCTGTTAAGGGGGAGGCTGGGAGGGGGTATTACAGCAAACTCAGTGGCTTATGTGAGAAATAGCCCACTGTTCTAGGCGTTGGCGCTTAAGGTTTTCAACGGTTCCTGACGGCGGAAGAAGGCGATGGCCGCGCCGAGACACAGCACGTAACCCATAAACTCTGTTCCTTCCTCGACGATGTTTTTCACCGTGCGGACATAGTCATCCTGCATCACCGCTCGCCACACTTCATTCATGCCGAACAGCCGTGAGAACACCAGAATCAGCACCAGACCGCAGACAATATAGTGACAGGCCGGATGGGCGAGAAACGCCGACAGCCCGCGGACGCTGGTCTTTGGCGTAATGGCCGCCCAAATCATACAGTACACGGCGAGCAGACTGGCGAAATAGACCCAGGCCCCTAAGTGGATCAGGTCAAACAGCGCGTCCAGTTCGCGAATAAACATACAGCCGAAGAATCCGCCAATAAGCACCATTCCGCCGCGCAGCGCGGGGTGGCGTTTAGCCTGTAAGAAGAACAGGGCGGAAGTACTCAGCAGCGCCGCTTCCTGCAAGATTTCCGTGGCGGAAATTTCGCCCAGTTGATTCTTGAAAATTGCCACGTCGAGATAGATCACCCCGACCACCAGAAAAGCCCCTGCACTGAGCAGTAAAAAGTTGACGACATGCCGTAAAATGACTTGGTTCATTTATAGTTTTCCCGTTTCTGTTCAATGAATCTTCTCCTCGCTACGGGCGCGACGAAAAGTCTGAAAAGGATACGGATGAGAACTATTATCTGCTGGGCAAACCGTGCTGCAATGATAAACTGAGGTGACAATATGTGCCTTTTTACGGCGAGTATTGGGTTTTCACCCGCACCATGCGATCACAGTCAGTCATAGAACACGAGGCATCCGGTTTTAATGAGCAATCAACCTACTACCGCAAAACAGCTGGAAGTCCAGCGTATTGTCGACGTCCTTTCGAAAGCCATTGCTCAACACCGATTGCGCCCCGGCGCTCGCCTGATAGAAGCGCAGATCGTCGAGGCACTGAATGCCAACCGTAACCACGTCCAGGTGGCGCTACAGCGTCTGGCGATGCAGCGTATAGTCACGATTGAACCCAATCGTGGCGCCATGGTGGCCCAGCCGACCGCCAAAGAGGCGCGAGAAGTGTTCACCGCCCGCCGCGCCATTGAACGCGCCATTGTCGAAACCATTACCCCTGACTTGATGCGCCGCCATCGCCACCGCATCGCCAGCCACTTAAAGGGCGAGCGCGAAGCGACTAACTCTAGCGATCGCCGCGCCATCGTGCGCGAACTCAGCGAATTCCACCTGATGCTAGGCGAGATTTGTGGCAATGAAGTGCTGAGCGAAATCCTCAATAATCTGATGGTGCGCAGCTCGCTGATTGTCGCGCTCTACCAGCGTAACGACGTGCCTTCCTGCCAGTCAGACGAGCATCAGGCGATTATCACCGCGCTGGAAGCGGGGGATAACGAACAGGCCGCCGCCGTGATGATTGAGCATCTGGATGAGCTGGAGCAGCAGCTGGCGCTGGAAGAGAGTTCGTCGAGTGAGGTGAATTTGCGCCAGGCTCTGGCCGATCTTTGAACTAAGGACAAAGCCAGAATTAACTTTAGCTATCCTTATCATGGATAGCTAATTTGATAAAATAAAACAGAAATATAATAAATTCCGAATGAGTTAAGGCGTATCGAGCAAAGCCAGAAAATTCGCTAGCGTCGCAGCAACCGGCTGAGTGTCGGCCTGTAGCATAAACAGCGGGACTTCGGCCTGCGGCGTAGGTTCACTGAGTGGCAAGAACCGCACTTTATCATTCAAGGTAATCCCCCTTACCGATTCAGGTACCAGCGCCAACCCAAATCCGCAGGAAACCAGCGCAATCAGGGTGCTGATTTGTGCGGCATGCTGCACAATGCGCGGGTAAAAACCGGCGCTTTGACACAACTGAATCAGCTGCTGGTAGTAGCCTTCGCCGAGCTGCGGCGGGGTGAAGACAAAGGCTTCCTCGGCCAGCGCGGCGAGATCAATCTCCCGCTGCGTCGCCAATGGATGCTCGGCAGGCAGGGCGACGACAATCTTTTCGCTCAGAAAGGGCGTCAGCAGGCCGTGGCGCAACTGCACGGCGGGCTGGCGGATAAAGGCTAAGTCACTCTCGCCCTGTTGCACTGCCTGAATTTGCATCGTCGACGGCATCTCTTTAATCACCAGCTCAACCTGCGGATAGTCTTGCCTGAACTGCCGCAGGGCGTTGAGCAACTGGGGGTAGGCCGCGAGAGACACCGAGCTAATGGTCAGCTTTCCCGCCAGCCCCTGAGCCACATTGCGCACGTGGTTCACCTGCGCGTCGAGGGATTGCAGCAGGCCGCGCGCGCTGTGCAAAAAGGCCGTTCCCGCCGGGGTCAGCGCCACACCGCCGCGATCGCGAATCAACAGCCTGACGCCCAGCTTCTCCTCCAACTGCCGCACGGCCACGCTCAACGGCGGCTGCGACATATGCAGCAACTCAGCGGCGCGGTGGAAGTTCAGAGTTTCCGCCACCGTGACGAACTGCTTCAACACTCGGGTTTCAATCATTTTTACTCTCGGACAGCACATTGCGCAGATACATCATGAGTAAGTGTAACCCATCACTTGATATTAATTTTGTATCAATGTCGCGGGCCATCGGTATTCAACTTTTGTTCACCAACTCGCTAGGCTTGGGTTTCAACACTTAACTCAGGGAGTATCAGGATGGATTTCACCAACAGAGTGGCCGTGATCACCGGCGGGGCGCGCGGATTAGGGCTGGCTTACGCCACGGCACTGGCAGAACGCGGGGCGCGGGTGGTGTTAGGGGACGCGGGGGCCGACAATTCGGGCCAGGGCAGCGACGAAAGTGTGGTACAACAGGCGGCGCAGGCTCTTCAGCGGCGGGGCTATCAGGCGCGGGCGCATCAGGGGGACTATGCGCAGGAGGCGGCTTGTAAATCGCTGATTGAGAGGGCGGTCAGTGAGTTTGGCAGCGTCGATATCCTTATCCATAACGCCGGATGGGTGGACTATCAGCCCATTGAGCAGACGGACGGCGCATTCCTACAGCGCGCACTGGGCATCAATGTTTATGCGCCGCTGTGGTTGTGCAAATACGGCTGGCCGCACCTGAAAAAATCCGCCTGTCCTCGCGTGGTGCTCACCACCTCGGACAGGGCGATGTTCGCCGACTATGCGCAGGTCGGGCTGGCGGGCTATGCGGCAGGCAAAATGGCACAGATTGGCATCATGAACGCGCTGGCGTTGGAGGGCAAACCGCAGGGCATTCTCATCAACGCGGTGTCTCCGGTAGCAAAAACGCGCATGTGGGGCGTGCAGGGCGCGCCGACAGATCTCACCCCCGAGTCCGTGGTGCCGGGCGTGCTCTATCTGGCGTCGGCTGAGTGTCGCGACAGCGGATATATCCTGCGCGCCAGCAACGGCCAGTTCACCGCCACGCGTTTTCTCGAGAATAAAGGGGTGGATTACCCGCGGGATTTGGCGCGCATCGCCGTGAATAACGCCGAAGACTTTGCCGAACGTTGGCCGCAGATAAGGGAGCAGTAAAATGGACGTTACCCAGTCAGCTCGCCATTTTGCCGGGGTTCAGGCCACTCTGGGGGAAAGCCCGGTATGGGATGCCGCACGGCAAACGCTGTTTTATATCGACATTACCGCCGGTTCGATTTTCGCCATTCAGCCGGGCGATGCGCCGCAAGAGTTTTATCGCTCAGCCCGGCGAGTGGGGGCACTGGCGCTGACAAGGGCCGGAAACCTGATTTTCACCGAAGATGCCCAAGTCGCCATGCTCGAACTTCCCGCCAGACGGGTGGTGGTACGCAGCGCCGAGGCCAGCGTCAACCCGTCTTATCGCTATAATGACGGGGCCTGTAGCCCAGAAGGGCAATTCATTACCGGACTGATGGATGAACAGCACTCCGCCCGTTCTGGCAGTTTGCACAGCTACGGGGCTGAAGGGGAAAAGTGCGATTTGCTTACTGGAATGGGACTTCCCAACGGCATTGCCTGGTCGGCCGATGGCGGCACAATCTACTTTGTTGATTCCGTCGCGCAGGCGATTTATCAGGCCCCGTGGCCGCTATCCAAAGGCCAGCCGCTACAATCGCGCGTATTTGCCCAAACGCCCGCTGAACTTGGCAGACCCGATGGTATCGCCCTCGACGTAGACGGCAATCTGTGGGTTTGCCAGTTCAACGGCGGCTGCCTGCTTTATTACAGCGCCAGCGGCCAACTGCTGCGCAAAGTCGAGCTGCCGGTTCCACGCCCGACCAGCTGCTGTTTCGGCGGCGAAGACCTCAAAACGCTGTTTATCACCAGCGCCCGATTTGGCATGAGCCAAGAGGAGCTGCGGCGTTACCCGCTGGCTGGCGATATTTTTCAGCTCAAAGTGGACAGCCCCGGGCTTACGCCACATTGCTTCGACGACGGCCTTTGGCTCAAGGCCGCACCTTAATCCCTTACCTCATCCCAACCTTCTCCTCTTAGGGGAGAAGCCGCTAGAACCTTAAATCATTCACTTTCCAGCCGTATCCCAGACTTGGCATCAAACAGATGAATGTTCGCGCTATTCGCTTCTAACCAAACTGGCTTACCGGCGGTGGCGGTTGCGCGGCCCGCGCACTGGACGTGCATCGGGAAGCCGCTCCAGGTGACGTGCAGCAGGCTGCTCTCGCCGGTGACTTCTAACAGGCGCAGCTCGGCCGGGGTTTGCAGGCTGCTTTCGACAATTTTCACATCATGCGGCCGCAGACCTACCGTCACCGGCTGGCCTTCGGAATGACGAGCCTGGGCCCACCACTTCTCGGGAAGAGGGAACCACAGCTGGCCGCAGGCCACGCCCGGCGTGCCACTCATATTCATAAAAGAACCGGCCAGAAGATTCATCGGCGGAGAACCGATAAACCGCGCCACAAAGGTGTTGACGGGCTGATCGTAAATCGACAGCGGCGAGCCTTGCTGCACGATATAGCCATCTTTCATCACCACGATATTGTCAGCCAGCGTCATGGCTTCCACCTGATCGTGAGTCACATACACCGTGGTGGTGCGGAATTGCTGATGCACGGATTTGATTTCGGCGCGCAGCTCCATTCGCAGCTGGGCGTCGAGGTTGGATAACGGCTCGTCGAACAGAAATACCTTCGGATTGCGCACCAGCGCGCGGCCCATGGCGACGCGCTGGCGCTGGCCGCCGGAGAGATCTTTCGGCAGACGCTGCAACAGGTGATCAATCCCCAGTACCTTGGCGGCCTGCGCCACTTTGGCCTGCTGCTCGGCCTTCGGCACCTTTTTCACCTGCATGTGAAACGCCATATTCTCCGCGACGGTTAAATGCGGATAGAGCGCGTAAGACTGAAACACCATGGCGATATCGCGGTCGGCGGGATCGAAATTGTTGATCTTCACCTTATCCAGCAAAATATCGCCGTCGGACAGCGACTCAAGTCCTGCCAACAGGCGCAAAAGGGTGGATTTACCACAGCCGGACGGCCCGACCAGTACAGTGAAACTGCCATCTTTGATGGTCAGGTCCAGCGGCTTTAACACCTGCTGCTTGCCATAGTTTTTGGCAACTTTTACTAATTCAACCAATGCCATCGATTATTTCTCCACCGAATTTTTTTCTGCCGAAACTGAAAGTAAAACCTGCCAATCTGGATACTGACGCGGGTTACTGCTGATGGCGCTTCCCGCCACGCGCACGCCCCATTGCAGCGCCTGCTGCGGCTCTTGGCCATACACCAGCGCCGACAAGAATCCGGCGTTGAAGCTGTCGCCCGCGCCGATGGTGTCAACCACCTGCACCGGATCCGCCGCCTGATGCAGCTGCCCATGGGCCGACCATAGCCGCGCGCCGTCAGGGCCACATTTGGCGACCACAAAGGCGTTTTCCGCCATCTGCGACAGCAGGTAGGCTGCGGCGTCATCCAAGGTATTGCGGGCAGACATGCCCAGTGTTTCTACTTCGTTGAGCAGCAGCGCGTCGCAATAGCCCAGCCACGGAGTGATTTGCTGGCGCAGGGCGTCGCTCCAGTCCTGCGGCGGCCAGCCGCTATCCACTACCACCTGATAACCGCGCTGCTTGAGGGCCGACAGCAGTTGCGGATACTGCTCGAACAGCCGGGTGCAGAGGAAGGTGCCGCACAGCAACACCCAGTCGCCGGGTTGGGCCTGAGAAGGCAGTTGCAGCAGCACGTCGTCGAGATTCAACCGGACAATGTGCCCCTGATTGCTAAAGAAGGTGCGTTCGTGGTCGGGGTGGGTTACGCCAAAAGTCAGCGAAGTTTCACAGTCCACGGTCGGCCAGTGCGGCGCGCTTTGCGGGAACAGGCTGGCCAGCCAGTCGGTGAACTGGTCATTGCCCTGATTAGCCACCAGACGGTGCGGGGTCCCCAGCGCCGCCAGCGCTAATGCACAGTTTCCCGCCGAGCCGCCGGGGCGAATCGAGCTGGTTTCCAGCATGGTTTCAGTGCCTTTTTGCGGCCACTGGTGCAGGGTGCTCATGATCAAATCAACGTTCAGATTACCCACCACGTACAGGGTGGACTGGGTTTCTGGCTTATTCATGTTGTCGAGGTTTCCCATCATGCTGACATTCATCCCTTGCTGCCGCCGCTGGTTAAGCCGCTAACCAGCGTTTTTTGCAGCCACAGAGCAATAAACAGAGGCGGAATAGCCGCCAGAATACCGACGGCGGCGATCAGGCCATCGTCGGTGGCGCGCCCGGCGGTGAAACCGGCAATAGTCACGGGGAGCGTTTGGGCATCAATGTTGTTGGTAAACAGCAGCGCGTAGAAGAACTCATCCCACGCCAGCAGCCAGCCAAACATCGCCGACGCGCCCAGCGCGGGCTTGGCCAGAGGCAACGTGATACGCAGCAGCACCTGCCAATAGCGCAAACCGTCGAGGCGCGAGGCCTGTTCGATATCCACCGGCAGGGCGTCAAACTGGTTTTTCAGCATCCACGTCAGGAAGGGCAAAATCATCGAGCAATAAACCAGCACCAGCCCCAAATGGGTGTTGAGCAGGGTGAGCTTTTGCAAAATGAAGTACAGCGGCAACACGAAAGCCACCGGCGGCACCATGTAAATCGCCAGACTGCCGAACAGCCAGCCGTTGCGCCCCGGATAGCGCGAGAAGCTGTACGCCGCCGGGATTGCCAGCAGCAGCGAAATAATGGTCGCGCCGCAGGCAACCAGCAGGCTGTTGCCGAGCGCGTGCAGGAACAGCGCCCCCGGCTGCCCGGCTTGCAGGGTCAGCAGGCTGACGTAGCGGCTAAAATTCCAGTGGCGCGGCAGCCATTCCAGCGGAATGCGGGTGAGATCTTCCGCCGAACTGACGCTCATCAAGAACATCCACAGCAGCGGAGCCAGAATCGACACGGCCAGCAGCAGGGCGAAGGTGTAACGCAGAACCAGACGAATTTTCGATTTCATTCCACGCTCCCTGAACGGCGCTGGCGTAATAACATCAGCATGTAAATCAAGATTAAAATCCCGCAAATCAGGGTCATCAGAATGGCGTAAGCCGCGCCGCTGCCGGCTCTCAGGTAACTAAACGACTCTTGATAGACGAAGAAACTCACCGTTTTGGTGCTGTCGAGCGGGCCGCCGCGGGTCATCACGTAGATGATGTCGAACACTTTAAAGGCGTCGATGGTGCGCAGAACCAGCGCCACCGCCAGCGGAGCCGCAATCGCCGGAAAGGTGATTTTGCAAAAGCGTCGCCATGGCGAAGCACCGTCCAACCGCGCCGCTTCGAACAGGTCTTCGGGAATGGTTTGCAGCGCTGCCAGCGTCAGCAAGGTGATCAGCGGGTAGTTCTTCCAAATATCGGCGAACATCACCGCGTTCAGGGCTGAACTGGTGTCGCCCAGCCAGCTACGGTAGCTATCCAGCACGCCGAGTTGGGTCAGCAGGGCGTTGATGCTGCCGTAATCCGGGTTGAAGTTGAGTCGCCACATGGTGGCGTTAACGATGGTCGGCAGCGCCCAAGGCAGGATAACCAGCACCCGCAGGGCACTGCGCCCCCAAAACTGTTGGTTGAGCAGCAGAGCAACCAGCACGCCGATAATGCCTTCGAACAGCACCGACACCAGCGTGAAATAGAGGGTACGCCACAGCGCGGCGCGGAAATCCGGGTCGGTTAGGGCATAAATAAAGTTGTCGCTGCCCACCCAGTTGGGGGCCGTGCCGTCGCCAATCAGCCCGGCGTCGGTGAAGCTCAGCCAAAGCGTGCGGGCCAGCGGCCAGGCCGTGAGTAGGAACATCATCAGCAGCATAGGCGCCAGAAGCAGCCAGGCCTGACGCCGCTCTCTTTGCGGTAAAGTAAGCATGTTCTAAGTTCCGTGGTGTTGATTTGCCCCGCATATCGCTATGTGGGGCATTGGTTTCGCTAATAAAGTGGAACTTAACGCAGACGGTCTGCGGCTTCGGTCGCCGTGGTCATGCCATCTTTGGCGCTCACTTTGCCTTGCAGCACGCCTTGCAGGTTCTGCTGCAAGATGTTGGACAGGCGAGAGTAATCAGGGGTGACCGGGCGAGAAAGCATCACGTTGAGTGAGGTCTTCGCGGCGGCGATCAGCGCTTCCTGATCTTTCTGCACGGCCGGGTCATCATAAGACGATTTCCAGATTGGCAGGCTCAGCTTGGCGTATTTGTCCTGTACCGGCTGGGAGGTCATATAGGTGATGTACTGCCATGCCTGATCCGGATGCGTACTGGCCTTGGCGATGCCTAAACCCATGGATCCGTTGACGCCAGACGCCTGACCCGCCACCGTACCCGGCGCCGGAATAACCCCAACCTGGCCCGCCACTTTGCTCTGTTTCGGGTCATTCGCCATGTTGTACATATAGGTCCAGTTCAGCGCGAAGGCCGCGTCACCGTTGGAGAAGGACTTACGCACGTCTTCTTCCAGATACTCGCGGGAGTTCGGGTTTGTCAGACCTTTATCCAGCGTCTCTTTCATGAAGTCGACGGCTTTCAGCGCGCCCGAATTGTTGAAATTCAGCTTGCCGTCTTTATAGAAGTCACCTTTAAACGCCGAGACCAGCGTGGTGTAGTCACACAGCAAGGCTTCTGACTGCGACCAGCTCCACACCAGTGGGAACTTGACGATGCCTTTCTCTTTCAGAATTTCAGACTGCTTCTCCACTTCGGCCCAGGTGGTTGGCGGGGTAGTGATCCCGGCCTTCGCCAGCATGGCTTTGTTGTAATAGAGATATTTAGTGTCGAGGATCCACGGCATGCCCCAGCGTTTGTCTTTGTAGGTCACGGTGGAGATAGCGCCGTCGAAGATTTTGCTGCTTTCGTCAGCGCTGATGCGTGAGGTCACATCTTGCAGCAGGCCGTATTTGTTGAATTCGGCAGGCCAGATGGCGTCGAACAGCACCACGTCATAGCCATTGGCCCCGGCACCGCGCGCGGCGACGATTTTGTCATGCAGGGCTTCGTAAGGGACGAATTCGAGATTGACCTTGATATCAGGATGCTGCTTGGTGAAGTCGGCGGTCATGGCGCGAATGTCAGCTTCGCTATAGGCCGCCTGAGTCATAAACAGGGCGCTGAGCTGGGTTTCAGCCAGCGCATTTGCGGAATAACTGAACGCTAAAGCGGATAGGGCGCAAAGGGTGGCGGCAGGGGTTAATCGCATATCTTCATCTCCAATAACTCGGTAATGGGTGGGTGGATAATTAAATCAATTTGATTGCTTTAATGGGCGAAAAAAAAGTTCCGCCCCTTGCCCCTTTTGGGGCAGCATCCATGCCGAATTTCCATCGCTGCTACACGTGGTTTTAAAGATGACCGTGAAGATAATGCCGTATTTGAATTATCATCACGCAAAATTATAATAAAAACTTAACATGCTCATAACACTGAAAGCTGTGATAGCGGCGTCATTCTCAACACTTAGATCAGAGCAGGGTGATTAATAAAATCAATTTGATTGCTCAATTATCTATCAGCATACTGGTTTCAAGCTTTCCCTTGGTGCATAGGCAGTTATGACAACTTCTGGTACTAACCTTGAGCATGCTCGTGCTCACAATCGCCGCGTAGTTATCGAGGCGATTCGCCTTAATGGTGAACTCACTCGCGCCGAAATTGCCCGTATGACGGCCTTAACGCCGCAAACCGTCTCCAACATTGCCACCGAGCTTGAGCAAGCTGGCGTGCTCTCATCCCATCTGCCGCGTAAAGTGGGAGGAAGAGGGCAACCGGCCACGCCGTTGACGCTCAATCCAGACAGCGCCTACTCCATCGGCATCCATCTTGATCACCAGTCATTGCTCATCGTGCTGGTTGATCTCACCGGCACCGTGCGTTTTCGCCACTGGCTGGCGGTGCAAAAACCGCAGCCGGAACCGACGCTGGCCCTGATAGAGCAGATACTGCAAGAAATGCGCCAACAGGTGAAAATCGACTGGAGAAAAATGCTGGGCATCGGCATCGTGATGCCGGGCCCTTTTGGCGTCGAAGGTATCTCTTCCGAAGGGCCAACCACTTTGCACGGCTGGGATAACGTCGACGTCGAGGCGCGGCTGAGCAGCAGCACCGGCTGGCCGGTCACGCTGGAAAACGATGCCACCGTAGCGGCAATCGGCGAGCGTTTTCACGGCGTCGCTAAGCAACTCACCTCCTTCATTTACCTCTATATCGGCACCGGGCTGGGTGCCGGCATCTTTATGGACGGGCGAATTTACACCGGCCATGCACACAATGCGGGCGAGGTCGGTCACATGGTGGTGCAACCCGGTGGACGAGAATGCTATTGCGGCAACAAGGGCTGTCTCGAGCGTTATCTTTCTCTACAAGCCGCCTATGAAGCCTGCGGGCTGGATCCGATGTCCGCCAAGCCCGAAGATCTGCTCAATGTAGATGACGACGCCTTCGAACGTTGGCTTGATACCACCGTCGAGCCTGCCTGTCAGGCCATTAACATCATGGAATGCGTGTTCGACGCCGAATGCGTGATCATCGGCGGCATGGTGCCACAGCCCTTGCTCGAAAAGCTGATGAAACGCCTGACGCCGCTCTATAGCTCAGTAAGAAGCCGCTATCCGCGCGGCATGCGGCTAAGAATGGGGATGTCCGGCACCGACACCGCCGCGTTGGGTGCGGCGGCTTTGCCGATATTTGATGAGTTTAATCCGCAATATGAGGTGTTGTTGAAGTAGAGCGACTTCTGGGCGCTTTCTTTTCAATTTCATCTTAAGGTCAAAACCTTGCGTTGCCACGCAAACTGGCCTTTAAGGTCAAGGTCGTGCGCTGACGCCACACCGGCCTTAAGGTCAAAACCTTGCGCTGCCACGCAAACTGGCCCAAAGGGTTTTAAACGAAACCCTTTGGAATCCTGCGTTTTTTGTTGCTGGTAGATCGAGGCTTCGCAGGGTCGGAATGGACATATTCCAGCGGCCACGATGATCGCCGCGAAGTGCCGCCGCTTAGGCGGTTCCCTCGCTGCGGGATTCCAACCCGCGAAAAAAGACTCGCGGTTTTCCACCTCTTGCTCGGCGTCACTTCTGAATGCGCCCTACTGGCATTTCAACCGTGCCTTTTCAGGGGAGTGCTGTTCTGCATCAGTGGGTTAATGACAAAAACTCACTTTTCACTGAAAGGCTGAAAGACAAACATGCCGCCGACGGCTTGGGCGTAGCGGGCCACGGTTTCTAAGTTGGGGGAGACCACGCCGTTTTCCATGCGGCTGATGTTTTGCTTTTTCATCCCGGTTTTTTCCGCAATGTCTTCTTGGGTGAGGTTGAGCGCCTGCCGGGCCTGTTTGAGCTGTGCCAGCATCGCTTGGCGAATTTCAATGGCGTCGAAGGCCGCGCGAACCTGCGGATTTTTTAGTGCTTCATCCATGACCTGCTGAAGTGGCAACAGATCGTTCTCGTTTTTAATCGCCATGCTATGACCTCCGTTTTATCGCCTTCATTCGCTGAACGGCTAATTTCAATGATTGCCGTGGTGTCTTTTGTGTTTTCTTGTGCAGCACATGCACCACGTTAATCTGACGTCTTTCCATGAAAAAATAGAAAGCGCGACCTTGCCCATCAAGGCTGGTGACCCGAAGCTCTCAAATGCCTTCTCCTACATACCTCACCTGCGGCTCCTGCAAGAAAGGCCCAAACTCTGTCAGTTGCGTAAAACCAAAAAGCATTGCGGCAACCATTGAAGGGGGTAACTGCTCCAACTCTTTTTGAGCACTGCGGGTTAAAGCGACTTGATACATTCCGCCATCCTTGGAGTAATCAATTATGATGTTTTTAACCAATAAGTAAAGTCACCATTTATGATTACTTTCCTTTATTGGAATGAATGTCGCATTAGGAGTGTAAACAGCATGTATGGCTGCAAAACACTCCTTTTGAGCATTCTAAAGTGTCAGGATTTTGGCGCGAGTGCTTAAAGTGAAGGTGCCGAGACAACTCGCAAAAATGGCGGGGATATAGCTATTACAGGTCACGCCAACTTGCGATTCTGCAATTTCACCGCGATCAGCATCAGCGTGACGCCTATCAGCACGGCAATCGACGCCATCGCCATGCCGTCGCCAACCGAACCTTGCTCAAACTGCCGCCAGACAAATACCGACACGGTTTGTACACCTGCGGGAGCCAGCAGCAGCGAAGTGACCAGCTCGCGCGACGCCACCGCGAACACCATCATCATGGCGGCCAGCAGGCTTGGGCGAACCAGCGGCAGTAGGATCCGCCACAGCGCCTGACCCGCGCTGGCGCCGTGCACCCGGGCCGCGGCGTCGAGATTGCCACCAATCTGCTTTAGGGCGGCGCTGGCGTAGCGCACCGGATAAGGCAGCAGCAGACAGCAGTAGGCCAGCAGCAAAATCGCCCAGCTGTTGTAAGGCGTGACCGGCCAGAAGGTCCGGTTCCACGCCAGTATTAGCCCGACGCCCACCACAATGCCCGGCAGCGCGGCGGGGAGCAGAGATAACCCGTCAATTGCCGCCGAGCCGCGAGTCTTGCGCACCACAACCAGCCACGACGCCAACAGGCCGACGGCCCCGGTGATCAGCGCCGTGCCCAAGGCCAAGCCGAGGCTAGTGCTGAGCGCGCCCAGCGCATCGCCGTCAATTTCAAACAGCGCCGCATAGTGGCGAAGTGAGAGGTTTTGCCACGAAATGCCGCCGGACAGCGTGTTTGAGAATGCCGTCAGTGCCATAGAGCACAGCGGCATTACCACCGTGACCAAGCCAACCAGCGAGAACAGGGCTAACACCGGCCATTTCGCCGCGCCCAGAGGTTTCGCCACCACGTCCGCCGGTTTGCCGGTCAGGGTTTCCACATTGCGCCCGGCCAGCACCGCGCGCTGCACGCAGTAGGCGCAAAGCGCCAGAGACACCAGCACCAAAGACAGCACGGCGGCACCGGGCATGTCCACTGGCCAGTCGGCCAGCTTCTGCTCAATGCCGGTAGTCAGCAGGTTCACGCCGCTGCGTGCGCCCAACGCGCCGGGCACGCCATACTCTTCAATCGTCAGGGTGAAGGCCAGCAGCAGGCTGGAGGCCATGGCGGGTAGAGCTAAAGGCAGGGTGACGCGGAAAAATGCCCGCCACGGCCCCGCGCCGTGAATGCGCGCGACGTCGGCCAGTCTGCTGCCACTGGCGGCCATGCTGCGCGACACTGCGAAGTAGACCACTGGGAAGATGTTGAGGGTCATCACCGCAATCATTCCCGGCACTGAGAACAAAAACGCATTGAGACGCACGGCCAGAAGCTGTTCCAGATAGCCATTGGTTTGCAACGCCAGCATCCACGATAGGGCGGCGATGTAAGGCGGCACCATGAAGGGGATCAGAAACACTAAGTCCCACAGCGCCGCGCCGGGCAAGGCGAATAACCCGCGCAGCGCGCCGAGAGGAATGCCAATAATGGCGCTGCACAGCGCCACGCCAAGCCCGACTTTCAGCGTGCTAATGACCATTTCCCGCAGCTGGGCATCACTAAAAAGTCGGCCAAAAGGGGCAAAAGCGTCGCTAAAAGCACCGCCGTCGAGATGTGGAAAGATAGCCTGCAATACGACAAAACTAACCGGCAGCCCCACCAAAAGCAGCAGCGCAGCGCCGGTGAGCGCGGGTAACAAGAGCGTCTTATTCATCAGAAGAGTGTCTGTTGGTGTAAACAGGGAAGATAACGTCAGGGCCGGCTTGCGGCCCTGAACATGGATGACTCAGCGTTGACCAAACAGAGCGGCAAATCGGTCAAGAACCTCTTTGCGCGATGCCGAGGCTTGAGCCTCTTCTGGCAGCAGTTTCAAAGACTTAAACAGAGGGCGCTTGGCGTCGATATCGGTGCGCGCTGGCATCAGCCAGGCTTCGGCAACCAGCTTCTGGCCTTCTTCCGAAAGGGCGTAATCGATAAAGGCTTTGGCCTCTTTTTGCTCTTTGCTCGACTTAAGGATCATCATCGGGCGCGGCGCGATCACCGTGCCGGTAGATGGGAAAATCACTTTAATCGCCTCACCGTCCTGCACGCTGCTGTAGGACACATAATCCACCGCGCCGAATACCGCGGCTTTCGCCCCTTGCAGCACTGGCGTCAGGGCCTGCGCATTAGGCCCGGCAATCACCATGCCGTTGGCTTTTAGCTGGTCAAAAAGCTTCCATGCCTGCTCGTGCTGGGCATTTTGTAACCCGATCAGCAAATCGAGCGAAGCCCCGGACAGCGCCGGGTCAGGCGTGGTGACTTTATCTTTAAATTCAGGCTTGGCGAGATCAGCCCACTCTTTTGGCTCCGGCGTGCCGCTTTTGGTATTCCAGACAATCCCCAACGCCGAAATGCCCTGAGCCACGTAATAAGGCGTTTTGAACTGCGCCGGAACCTGCGCCGCGTTAGGGCTTTGGTAAGGCAGCAGCCAGTCGCGTTTTTGCAGGTCTTCGGCGGTATCCCACGAGGCGGAAATCAGAATGTCCGCGCGCGGATTGGCTTGTTCGGCGTCAAGGCGTGCCATCACTTTGCCGGTGGTGGCCTGAAATACGTCGACTTTGACGCCAGTCTGCTTTTCATAACCTGCGGCCAATTTTTTAGCCAGAGAGCCTGGCCCGGCGGTGTAGAGCGTCAGGGCATTTGCGCTGCCCGCCATTGCGAGAGAAAGAGTCATTGCAGTGATCAAACCTGTTTTCGATATAAAAGGAGTGCGTTTCATCATCAGTTATCCATCAGAGGTTAAAGAGCAAAAGGAACAACGCGGGAAGGTTCAATATGGTCAAGTCGCGCGATCTGGCCGTGCTCCATGCGAGCCACGCAGTGCGCCAAAGCTTGGGCTTCTTGCGGGTCATGGGTGACGTAAACCGCCGTAGTGCCCAGCTGACGCAGGAGCACCGCCATCTCTTCACACAGGGTTTCGCGCAGGTGACGGTCGAGGTTGGAGAGAGGTTCGTCGAACAGCAGGATTTGCGGCTCGGCGACAATCGCCCGCGCCAGCGCCACGCGCTGCTGCTGCCCGCCAGAAAGCTCAGCAGGGCGGCGTGCGGCGAAATCCGCTAACCCCACGCGCTCGAGGGTTGCCATCACGCGCTGCTTTTGCTCCGCTCCGCGCACGCCGCGCATCTGCAAGGGAAACGCGACGTTCTGCATCACGCTCATGTGCGGCCAAAGCGCGTAATCCTGAAACGCCATGCCCAACGAGCGTTTTTCCGGCGGCAAGCTAAAGCGACCGGCAGCCACGCGAGTGGCACCAAAGTGGATCTCACCCGATGACGGATGCAGCAGTCCGGCTAACAGTTTCAGCAGCGTACTTTTCCCGCAGCCCGAAGGGCCGAGCAGGGCGATGATGGTACCTTTCGGCACCTCGAGATTGACGTGATTGAGTACCCGATTTGCCCCAAATTGGTAACAAACCTGATGAACAGCGATTGCGGGCAAGGAAGACGCGCAGGGGCGCGATCCCAGAGCCGCAAGGTCTGGAGTGGTCATGGGAACTATCCTCTTTGGGATTTAATGTATCGCTGGAGCTTAAAGGGGATTGATGACGGATTTATGACTGTTGGGGGAAACAGTCGGCGTCGCTTTTTAGCCTTGGGCAGCGGCCCAAACGCGCTTTTAAATTCAAATTCAACTTCAAGGTCGTGGGCGTCGGCCCACACCGTTTTAAGGTCAAGGTCGTGCGCTGCCGCCACACAGGCCTCAAGGGGCGCCTATCGCCGCGCCCCTCAAGACTCCCAGGCTCTTTACTGCGCGCTTCGCTCGTGAGGCGGACGTGTTTCAGGGACTTCCGTTATCCACCGCAAAATGTCGCCGCTTAGGCGGTGCCTTCGCCACGGGATTCGAGCCTTTGGTCTCGAACCTCTCGCTCAGCGCCATTTTTGACTGCGGTTTTGAGGCATTTCGACCGTGCCGTTTCAGTGAAGTTCTATTCGGCTCCTCCCCCTGACAAGAGGGAGGAGCAAGGCAATAACAAACAGAAAACCTGAAAAGGCACGGTGTAAAAGCCAGTAGGTCGCGTTCAGAAGTGACGCCGAGCAAGAGGTGGAAAACCGCGAGTCTTTTTTCGCGGGTTCTAATCCCGCAGCGAGGGAACCGCCTAAGCGGCGGCACTTCGCGGCGATCATTTTGGCGGCTGGAACACGTCCATTCCGACCCTGCGCAGCCTCGATCTCACAAAAGAAAAAACGCAGGGTTCCAAGGGAGGCGCGTTTACGCCTCCCTTGGTCGGTGTGGGCCGACGCCCACGACCTTGACCTTGACCTTAAAGCAGCTCAAAGGGCTGCCCCTTACTCACTGTGGATAGGGAACCCAGCTCCCGCCATTCAACCGGATGTAGAACTTCCCTTGATACTCCATGACCACGGCGTTCTCGTTTTCTGACACCCTTGGGGTTTCAGGCAGGTTGCCGCTGAGGGTTGGCCAGTCGACGGTGGGAGAGGTGAACAGCTTGCCGTCCACGGCGCGGGAGACCAGCTCGGAGAGGGCCAGATAGCTACTGGGTTGATCGATTTTCAGCGGCGTGGCTGGGTGCGGGGACTGCATACCGAAGAACTTCACGCCGACGGGAATGTGGGTGATGCTCGGGCTTGGGATATCGCGCAGGCCGGAGATCTGCATCTTATCTCCTGCTAAGGCCGCACCGTGCTCGGGTACCACCACCAGCATCACTTTACGGCCAGACTTCTCCAGCTGATCCATAAAAGTATTCAGTTGAGCGAACAGCGTCTCGGCGCGGGTGCGGTAATCCGCCGGTTTATTGGTGCCAACGTAACGGTTGCCGTCGTGTAGCGGCACGAGGTTGAAGAAAGTCGCGGTGCGATTACTACCGGCTTTCTGCTGATTCTCCAGCCAGCGGGTGAATAACTGACCGTCGTTGTAGATTGGCGAACCGTCGAAAGAGGTCAGATTATGGCCCAGCCCGGCTTGCGACATCAGTGGTGCCTGCAACCCAGCATCTTTGCGTAAGTCTTTAATATAGTTGCCAAACTCACCGGTGTGATCCATCGCCAACTGGGAACCAAAACCCAGGCGCGCGAGATCGTCAAACAGGTAACATTTCTGGCCAGAGGTTTGATACAAATCGTGGTGCGACGTCTGGCCACAGCTGGCGCGCAGCAGGCGAATCGAGGCCGGGTCGCTGTAGGAGGTGGCGGAGTTAAAATTGCTGAACACCATGTCGAAGCGCGACCAGAGCGGAGAATTCGCCAGATTGGCGGCATCCAGATCCGACCACGCCAGCGAACAAATGTTGATCACTAACAGATCAAACGGCTGGGCGTCGGCGGGCAGAGCTTCAGGGAATAGCGTCTGACGAGTGCGCTCGCGCTGATAGAACTGCTCTAAATAGGCATTCAGATTTTCATTAGTTGGCGGCCCGCTGACGGTATTGGGCAGGGATTCGCCACTGCGCGGTTGAGCCACCGGCTGGCTGACTGGGGTGGAAATGTTCGCCACGGCTTTCGCTTCGGGCGATGACCAGCCCGGTAGCACCAACAGGCTGACATTCAGCCAGACCAGTACCGCCACGGTTAGCGTAGTGATGCGGATCCACTGCGCCACAAACAGATAAGCCACCAGCAGCACGAAGGCTACGCCAACCCACTGCCAGTTAATAAAGCGGTCGGTCAACTCGAGCAGGTAGTCGAGGCTAAATCCGCTGACGTCGCCGCCCTGACTGACGATGGTGCGCCAGCCCGGTAGCCAGGTGTCGTGATAAAACAGCCCTAAACCAAAAGGCAGGGCCAGCCAGTGTCGCCAGCGATGCAGGCGCAGAGACGGCAGGGGGAACAGCAGGCAGGCGGCAAAAATCAGGTTGCCGATGGCGTCGAAATTGAGATAACCCTGCCACAGCAGAATAAATTTCAGCAGAAAATAGTAATTCCATGCCCCAAGACCACGCCAGGATTGCCACAGGGGAAGGCGAGATGTGTTTAATTTGTTGTTATTCATGATGATCTATTCGATGAGTCTGGCGCTGAATCAGCCGCGGCGAAGGCTTGCTCCGCGCGGCGGGCCTCTTTGGCGGTGATCGGTTTAAGGTAGCGAGGGGACAAAAAGCGCGCCTCGAAGCTCAGTTTCCACCGTGTCAAACGGCGGCCGATGAACATTCCAAAGGGGATAAAAATTATCGCCGCCAGAATGAATATTTCGATAATGTCGCTGATATTCATGGTTATTGCTGATCCTTAGCGCGATGAGGCGTGGCGCTTAAAAGCAAATTGATTGGCTGCGGGTGCGTCGGTTCAGGCGCGTTGGCGGCGTCACGCGGCGGCACGGTCATCTGCTGCGGCTCGGCGACAGGGTCCGGCAGAGCAGGTTTGGCGGCCAAACGGCGAATTTCCGACTGAATATCATCAGCTTGATGCCAAACCGTGCGGCTGGCGAACACTTCATCCACCGGCAGGCTGAACAGCGAACGCAGCACTTGCTCTACATCGCCGGCCTGGCAGTTGGAGAGAAACAGCAGCAGATGACGCTCGGTCAGTGACAAAATATCGCCGTCGCGGCGCAAATGACACAGCGACATCGACTGCGCCGGATTGATGCCCGTCACCGGGCGCAGGGAAATCAGCACGCCCGGTGCGTCGGTCTGCTGCTCGGCGTGGCTCCAGATGGACTGCATCACTTTGCAGAAGGCCGGCAGCGGCAGGTAGCCTTTGTGATGGGTCGGCAGGCGGCCTTGCAGCAGTTGCTCAATATCGTCCGACACCTGACGGGTGAAGCTCAGAGGCTGAATATCCTCCAGCAGGGTGAGGAAGCTGGAAAGACGCGCCGCCTGTGGCACCACCAAATTGGCACCGCAGGCCTGCAATAGGCGCTGGTCGGCGTAGCGCAGAGCAGCGCCCAGTTCGCGCACTACAATTTTCAATCCGCCGCCGCGCTGGGTGCGCAGCAGGTGGATTTGCCGGGCGAGGGTTTCAACCTGCTCATTGCTATTAAGGGCGAAAATCAGCGTAGCCGAGCGAGCACGCATACCACTTTCGGCCAGTGCCGCGTTGTCTTCAAACAGCTGCCAGTTGCCGGAGAGAGGCGGCGCGCCTTCCAGCACGCCGCGCTCGGCCAAAAAGGCCCACTGATCGTCACTGAGCGCGGCCGGGCCAGCGTCGGCGGCGGCTTTGGGCATTACCGACCAGCCAAGCGGGCGCTTTTGTAGCGCGTAAGTGGTATTGGCCTCCGCGGTCACTTGGTTATGCCACCAGGAAATAACCCACTGCGCTGGCTCAATATCACTGCGCAAATGGCAAAGACCATATAAAGCACGATGATAAGTATGGAGTTTTAATTTAAGGTTCTGCTCAGATTTGCCATGGGCAATAATAAGTAGCGCAATCTTCTTAGATTTCGCTAGCGCGCTGATTTCATGCAGCCAATGGGCAAACTCTTGCTCGCTGAACCCCTGCCAAACGCCGTTGGGAAACAATAAAACCACCAGTTTATTTTGTTCACCAATCACACGATTGAGATCACGCGACAGAGATTTGAACGCCTTTTTATCCGTCGGCATCGCATATTGCTTGACCGAGGGGGCGGACGAAATAAGGCGCGAAATGAGCACGTGGTCCGGGGAAAGAGGGCGTTGCTTGTTACTCGTAATGAGATTTTCTTGAGGATAAATAATCGTCGTTATTATTTTAATTTCTTGTGCATCAAGCACCTGACCCGCCAGCTCGTAAGCCGCATTTTGGCTATCTGCGTTGACCCAGTAAAGCCCGCTGGACTGCATTTCAGCCAATTCATTCCAGAATTGCTTGGTGCCAAAAGAAAGGGAAAGAGCCATTATTTGTATAGCCTAAATAAGTTTGCCGGAATAAGTCTGACTGACTTGCTGGCATAAGGTGTAACATCATTTTAATTGAAAGTATGCTTTGGAGACAATTAGAAATATGATTATAATAACCGAAATTTCTTAATCTAAATATTTCGGGCATTGCCCCATCCCATATCCAGTAAAGAACATCCTAATACCACAACTTATTTTTAGTCGGCGGTGTTGTTTTTATATCTCAGGAAATGTGAGGGAAGCGGAGTGAAAAAGAGATGCGACCTGATAGCCCAGTAGTCAATAGCGAAAAAGATAATGAAAACGATGATTTACTGGCGTTAAGTCACCTTTTTGCCTTACCTGAATTACATTATATCGATATAGCCCGTAAAGAAAAAATTCCGCAGGTATTAAAACGCTGGCCACTGCTGGCTGAATTATCTCCGAAAGCGGATTTTCATCCCGACCACGAATTAACTCACAACCAAGGGTGATCTCATGCCTGTTATTGCCCTTCAGGGGATCCGGGGAGGAACCGGCGTCACCTCAGTCACTGCGTCTTTAGCCTGGGCGCTGTCTCAGGCCGGTGAGAAGGTGTTGGCTATCGATTTTTCGCCCGCTAATCTCTTACGTTTACACTTTAATATGCCTTACGACTCGCCGCGTGGCTGGGCCACGGCGGTGCGCGCAGGCGAGGGCTGGGAGCAGGGCGCGATGCGCTATCATTCCCATCTCGATTTCTTGCCTTTCGGCCAACTGCCTGCCATCGAGCAAACGCAGGTTTACTGCGACTGGCAAGATAACCTGACAAAAATTGACAATACTGGCGTCTATGATTGGGTGCTGCTCGACACGCCCGTTGACCAACCGGCGCTGGCGGCGCAGGCACTCTCTATTGCCGACCACGCTTTCACCTTGCTGCACGCCGACAGCCAGTCGCACGTTCGTTTGCATCAGCAGCCGATGCCCGCCAATAGCCATTATCTGGTGAATCAGTTCATGCCTGGCAGCCAGTTGCAGCAAGACATTCTGCTGCTATGGCAACAGAGCCTGCCGCGCCTGCTGCCGCTGATCCTGCACCGTGACGAAGCCATGGCGGAGTCTCTGGCTGCTAAGCGTCCGGTGGGCGAAATGGCCCCACTGAGCAAAAGCTGCCAAGAGATGCAGGCTCTCGCCAGCTGGTGTCAAATCCACCTGCGCGCGGGGCAGAAGTAATGAGTCGCCTGCTTCGCGCCTTGCTGGTGCCTCCGGTCGCCAGCGCCTTACAACAGCGTTATCGCAATTATCGCCAGCAGGGCGCGTCGCATGTCGCCAGTCTGCTGATGGTGATGTGCGTCACGCTGGGCTGGCTGTTGCTGCGCTTTGAGTCTCCAGCGTGGCAGCGCGTGCGTCAGCGCCGCGCCCAGTGGTTCCCCCATATTTCTGCCCAACGCCCGCGCCCGGCGGACCCCATCCGCTACCTGCTGCAAACCTGCTGGCTACTGCTGTTTATTCCGGCAGGCGGCCTGCGCGGGCGGGTAAAAGTCAGTGACTGGCCGCAGCGTTTACGCGCCAAGATGCACAACTGGCTGGACGCGATGCCCGCGCGCATCACCCATAGCCCCTTGTCAGAGAAGGTGATGCATCCGATGCGTGGCCTGAGCAAGCTGGCAAGAAGGGCGCTGATCGTCATCGGTTCGCTGGTCGCCACCGTGCTGGTGATGTTCTGCATCTCGCAGCCCTTCGGCTATCTGGCGCAGTTCATATTTGTGGTGCTGCTGTGGAGCCTCGCCATGCTGGTGCGCCGCATTCCGGGGCGCTTCCCGACGCTGATGCTGATCGTCCTCTCGCTGACCGTCTCCTGTCGCTATCTGTGGTGGCGCTACACCTCAACCCTCAACTGGGATGACCCGGTGAGCCTGATTTGCGGCCTGCTGCTGTTAGCGGCGGAAACCTACTCATGGGTGGTACTGGTGCTGGGCTACTTCCAGACCATTTGGCCGCTGAACCGCAAACCGGTGCCAATGCCCACGGACATCGCCGTCTGGCCGCAGGTGGATCTGCTGATCCCCACGTATAATGAACCTCTTAGCGTGGTGAAACCGGCGATGTACGCCGCGCTGGGGCTGGACTGGCCGAAAGAAAAGCTGACCATTTGGCTGCTCGACGACGGCAATCGCCCCGAGTTTGCTGATTTCGCCAAGGAAATCGGCGTGCAATATATTGCGCGGCCGACCCACGAACACGCCAAGGCGGGCAACATCAACAATGCCTTGAAGCAGTGTAAAGGGGAGTTGGTGGCGATTTTCGACTGCGACCACGTGCCGACGCGCTCCTTCTTGCAGCTCACCGTCGGCTGGTTCTTCAAAGACAGCAAGCTCGGCATGTTGCAGACCCCGCATCACTTCTTCTCGCCGGATCCGTTCGAACGCAATCTGGGCCGAGTGCGCCGCACGCCAAACGAGGGCGAGCTGTTCTATGGCTTAGTGCAGGACGGCAACGACCTGTGGGACGCCAGCTTCTTCTGCGGCTCTTGCGCCGTGCTGCGCCGCAGCGTGCTGGATGAAATCGGCGGTATTGCGGTGGAAACCGTCACCGAAGACGCCCACACCTCACTGCGCATGCACCGCCACGGCCACACCTCTGCCTATATTCGCATTCCACAAGCAGCCGGATTGGCGACTGAAAGTCTGTCAGCCCACGTCAACCAGCGTATTCGCTGGGCGCGCGGCATGGTGCAGATTTTCCGCCTCGACAACCCGCTGTGGGGCAAAGGGCTGAAGCTGGCGCAGCGTCTGTGCTACGCCAATGCCATGTTGCACTTCTTGGCGGGCATCCCGCGCCTGATCTTCCTGACGGCGCCTTTGGCTTTTCTGCTGCTTAATGCCTACATCATCTATGCCCCGGCGCTGGCTATCGCGCTGTACGTGCTGCCGCACATGGTTCATGCCAGCCTGGCGACCTCGCGGGTGCAGGGGAAATATCGCCACTCTTTCTGGAGTGAAATCTATGAAACCGTGCTGGCGTGGTATATCGCCCGGCCAACCACGGTGGCGCTGTTTAACCCGCGCGCCGGGAGCTTTAACGTCACGGCGAAAGGGGGGATGCACGACAAATCCTACGTCGACTGGAAAATCACCCGGCCTTATCAGTTTCTGATGTTGCTCAATCTGCTGGGCTTTGGCGTGGGGATCTGGCGTCTGTTCCACACGCATTCCGACGAGTTTTATACCGTGCTGATAAGCCTCGCGTGGGTGACCTACAACATGATTATTCTGGGCGGCGCCATCGCCGTGGCCTTTGAAGCCAAGCAGGTCAGGCAGGCGCACCGCGTGGAAGTCTCCATGCCCGCCGCGCTGGCCCGCGAAGATGGCCATATCTATGTCGCCACCATGCAGGACTTCTCGGACAGCGGCGCAGGTATCGCCACGGCCGGTGCCGCGCACTTCAGCAAAGGTGACAATGTCACTTTATTATTGCCTCGCGGCCAGCAGGAATATGCTTTCCCGTGCCGCATAAGCCGAGTATTTGGTGAAAACATTGGCGTGCAGCTGTTGCCAATGACCACCGCGCAGCACGTCGATTTTATTCAATGTACCTTCGCCCGCGCCGACAGCTGGGTAGTACGCAGCGACAGCTTCCCTGAGGACAAGCCTCTGGAAAGCCTGCGCGAAGTGCTAGGGCTGGGCATTCGTGGCTATCTGCGCATGCTGGATATTGCGCCTTACCGCTTCCGGCCGCTGGTCGCGCGCGGCAACACTTTTGGCCGCTGGGCGGTCTCCTTCCTGCCTCGCAATCCGTCGCTGTCCGTGCAGCCTGATGAATCAACCTTAACGATGATAAAAAAATGAAACTACTTCCTTTACTCACTTTGATGACTGCGGCATGGGGTGCGGCAGCTCCGGCGTTGCATGCCGAAACCGCGCCGCTGGATTCGCCGCAGGCCACCGCCATTCCGCTGGTTGCTCCGGCGGCGGTGCCGATGATTATTCCCGGCGCGCCGGTGCGTGAGGTAAATCTGCCGTTTCAGGCGATGGTGCCTGAGCCGGGCGCCATGACCCTGCGCGGCTTCAAGCCCTCGGGCGTGATTGAGTTTGGGGTGCGTAGTGATGAAGTAGTGACCCAGTCCACCCTGAATCTGCAATACACGCCGTCGCCGTCGCTGATCCCGGTGCAGTCGCACCTGAAGGTGTTTCTCAATGACCAACTGATGGGCGTGCAAACCATCGAGAAAGACCAGCTCGGCAAGCCGAATCAGTTAAAGATGGCTATCGACCCGCGCTATATTTCCGACTTCAACCGCATCCGGCTGGAGTTTGTCGGCCATTATCAGAATGTCTGTGAAAACCCGGCCAACAGCACGCTGTGGCTGGAAGTGGGCAAGGGCAGCTCGCTGTCGCTGACCGTGCAGAAGCTGCCGTTGAGCAACGACTTGGCCCACTTCCCGGTGCCATTCTTTGATGCCCGCGATAGCCGCCCGCTGACGTTGCCGATGGTGTTCTCCGCCGCCCCGGACGCCGGTGAGCAGCAGGCCGCCGCCATTTTGGCCTCGTGGTTTGGGGTTAAAGCCCAGTGGCGCGGCCAGACCTTCCCGGTGCTCTATAACCAACTGCCGGACAGCCACGCCGTGGTATTCGCCACCAATGACCATCGCCCGGACTTCCTGCGCGACCTGCCGCCGGTGAAAGGGCCGACGGTGCAGATGGTCAGCCAGCCGGACAATCCTTACGTCAAAATGCTGCTGGTGCTGGGGCGTGACGATAAAGATCTGGTGACCGCCGCTAAGGGCATTGCGCAGGGGAATCTGCTGTTCCGTGGGTCAAATGTCAGCGTGGATAATGTCGAACAGATCAACCCGCGCCAGCCTTACGACGCGCCAAACTGGGTGCGCACCGACCGCCCGATGCACTTTGGCGAACTGAAGCAGTACGCCGAACAGTTACAGGGTAACGGCATTGAACCCAACCCTATCACCCTGAATATGAACCTGCCGCCGGACCTGTTCCTGATCAACAGCAACGGCATCGATATGCGGCTGAAGTACCGTTACACCTCGCCGCAGGTGAAGAATACTTCGCGCCTGAGCATCAGCCTGAACAATCAGTTCCTGCAAGATTTCACTCTGGTGCCGGGCAGCGAGCAGGGTTCGCAACTGCTGCACTTGACCATGCTGCAGGGGCTGCTGGATGACCACAAAGACCTGATGATCCCTGCTTTAAAACTGGGTGCGGTGAACCAGCTACGTTTTGATTTTGACTACAGTTCGCTGCTGGCGGGCACCGCCGAAGGGCGCTGTGAGACTTACACTACGGTGCAAAACCACGTGGTGATTGATGACAGCTCCACCATCGACTTCTCCGGTTATCGCCACTATATGTCGATGCCGGACCTGCGCGCCTTTACCAACGCCGGTTTCCCGTTCAGCCGTCTTGCAGACCTGTCACAGACGCTGGTGCTGGTGAAAGCTCAGCCACAGCCGGTGCAGCTCACCACCATGCTGGATCAGCTGGGCAACATAGGCTCCCTTACCGGCTATCCGGCAACCGGCGTGGCGGTCAGCAATGACTGGTCGCAGGCCAAAAATGCCGATGCCGATATTCTGATGATTGGCGCGCTGCCGGAGGATTTGCGCGACGCCTCAATCCGTGATGATAAGAAGGCGAACCTGCTGCTCGACGCCACCCGCGCCGCCGTTAATATGCCCAACCGTCAGGTAGCTTTGCCGGAGAACACCGCGCCAGCCAGCGATGCCACGCCGGATGCCGATGTGCAGGTCAGCGCCCAAGGGCCGATTTCCGCCATTGTCGGCCTACAGTCGCCTTACCACGCTCAGCGCAGTGTCGTGGCGCTGCTGGCCGACAGCCCGCAAGGCTTCGCATTGCTCAATCATTCACTGCAGGACAGCAAACAGAAGGCGCTGGTGTATGGCTCGGTGGCGATTTTCCGCGATTCTGGCGTTAACAGCCTGAAAGTGGGCGATGTCTACTATGTCGGCCACCTGCCTTGGTGGGAGCGCGTGTGGAACAAGTTAGCGACGCACCCGGTGCTGCTGGCCTTTATGGCGGTGGTGGCGGTGGTGCTGATCGCCGTCTTGCTGTGGAATGGGCTACGCGCGCTGGGCCGTCGCCGTCTCTCATCCGACGATCAGGATTAATCCCGTGAGGCAGATTTCTCGAGGAGTGCCTTTGTCACTGAGCGCCCTGGCGCTGGCGCTGGAGCTTTGTTTGACTCCCACGGCGCTGTTTGCCGCCGAGCAAGTGGCCCCTGAAGAGTGGCTGCTGGAGCAGGTGCGCATTGGCGAAGCCAGCCATCGCGATGATTTGGTGCGCCAGTCTTTGTATCGGCTGGAGCTGATGGCCCCGGAAAATCCGCAGGTGTTATCTGCCCGTATGCGTCTCGCGCTGCGGGAAGATAATCAAGCGCTGGCCCAGCAGCAGTTGGATAAAATTCAGCAGGTTGCGCCCAACTCGGCGATTTACCGTCAGGCGAAGCTAAGTCTGGAACTGACCTCGCCGGACAAGCAGGCTTTAGTGCAACAGGCGCGCCTGTTCGCCGTGGCTGGCCGTCTGCCAGAGGCCAAGGCGCTGTACGATCAGGCCTTGCAAGGGCAGCCGCCGCCGCGTGAACTGGCGCTGGAGTATTGGCAGCTGGTTGCCCGCATGCCGGGGCAAAGCGCAATGGCCGAACGCCAATTGCAGGCGCTCAATCAGCATTACCCCGGTGATGTGAATGTGCTTCTACAGCTGGCGAAAATGGCCTTTGCCCAGCAGCAAAATGTCCGCGCCATTGCGCTGGTCACCGAGCTTTCCAATTCCGATGAAGGCCGCGAACAGGCGGCGGCCCTGTGGTTAACCGAGATAAAATCCCAGCCGGTGAGCAATCAGTCGGTCGCGGAATTGCAGCATTTTGGCCAAGTGTTCCCCAGTGGCGACTCGGCGATTGAGGCCCAGCAGGAACTACAGCGCCAGCAGGCCTTATTGGCCGATCCTCACTATCAGGCGCGGGTCAGTGGGCTGCAAAAAGTGGCCAGAGGGGCCTCGACCGCCGCCATCGCGCCTCTGAAAGAAGCCCTGCAACAAACCCCCAATGACGCCGACGTGCTGGGCGCGCTGGGTCAGGCCTATTCCCGCGCGGGCAACCGCCAGCAGGCACTGTCGTACTACCGGCAGGCCAAAAAAGCCGACCTCAACGCCGCTTATGGCAATAAGTGGGACAGCCTGATTAAAGCCGACAGTTACTGGCTGGAAATCGAGCAGGGCGATAAGGCGCTGAAGGCCCAAAATGTCAATCAGGCCAGCCAGCACTATCAGCGAGCAAGGCAGATCGACAGCCGCGACCCGTGGGCTTGGGTTGGGCTGGGGGATATCGCCGTGGCGCGCCATGACGATACGCAGGCGGAGCAGGCGTATCTCAGCGCCCTGCGCATTGAGAGCAATAACAGCAGCGCCCAGCGCGGGCTGGCGAATATCTATCAGCGCCAGTCGCCGCAAAAGGCGCTGGATTACATCCAGACGCTCCCCGCGGCGCAGCGCGCCAAGCTCGAGGATATGCAGCGCGGTATTGAAAATAGCCAACTGGCTGACGAGGCCGATCGCCTGGCCAACCAAAAACAGTGGGCCGCGGCGGCGCAGAGCTATCAGCAGTTGCTCAAACTGGATCCGGATAACGTTTGGGCCACTTATCACTATGCCAATGCGCTGCGTGAGACGGGGCGCAACGCCGAGGCCGACGCGGCTTTCACGCCTCTGATCGCCAAGCATCCGGACGATCCGCAGCAGGTCTACGCCTACGCGCTGTATCTTTCCGGCACAGATCGCGACGCCGCCGCCGTGCAGCACCTCAACTCAGTGCCGCAGGCGCGCTGGGACAGCAATATGCGCGAACTGGCGCAGCGCATCACCCTCGACAAGACCTTGAGTGAGATTGACCAGCTGATTGCCCGCGGCGAAAAACCGCAGGCGCGGGAGAAACTGGCCGCCAGCCAGCTGCCGGTGAGCACGTTGAGCCTCAACCAGCAGCGCCGCGTGGCGATGGCCTGGCATGATGTGGGAGAGACGGCGCAGGCCGCTCGTCTGCTTCAGCCAGTGAAAACCGCGGCCCGCGATTTGCCCATCGGCCAAGACAAGGCGCTGATTTACCGCGATTCGGCGCGCCTTGAGCAGCAGACAGGCCAGCCTGAGGCGGCGCGTGAAGATTACCAGCAGGCGATGCTCGCCAGCGGCATGACCACCCAAATGCCTGCCGACAATGACAGTTACACCCGGCTGACGCGCAATCAGGCCGGGGATGAGTGGCTCAATCGCAGTATTCGTGCCGATGCCCATGACCTTTACCGCCAGCAGGACGTCAATTTCACTCTCGATCAGGATATGTCCACCAACAGCGGCACGCCGGGCAAATCCGACCTTAAAGCCAGCACCACCATGCTACAGGCCGATATGCCTTGGTATCAGGGGCGCGCCTTCGTGCGTTCCGACATTGTGCGCATGGATAACGGCTCCTTTGAGAATGTCACCAACGATGAAGGCCAGTATGACGGGTACAGCACCTTGTTTGGCACCTGTAGCAGTCAGGTGAAATGTGACAGCGATTATGGTCAGCGGGCCAGCGGCGTGAGTCTCGGCGCGGGCTATAAAGACCAAACCTGGGAGGGCGATCTGGGCACCACGCCGCTCGGCTTCCCGGTGGTGGATTGGGTTGGCGGGCTGGCCTACAGCAGTGACTGGCAGGATATTGGCTGGACGGCGATGGCGTCGCGCCGGCCAATCTCCAGCTCCATGCTCTCCTACGCCGGGGCGAAAGATCCGCATACCGGCATCAAATGGGGCGGCGTGCGTGCCACGGGTGTCAGTCTCGGCGTCAGTTACGATCAAGGCAAAGCGCACGGGCTGTGGGGCGACATCAGCGCTCATCAGCTGACCGGCAAAAACGTCGCCGACAACAGCCGCGAACGCCTGATGGGTGGCTACTACTATAAAGTCATCAATGAGGATAACCGCCGCGCCACAGTGGGACTGAACTCCATGCTGTGGCACTACCAGAAAGACCTCAGCGGCTACACGCTGGGACAGGGCGGCTATTACAGTCCGCAGCAGTATTTCTCGCTGGCGGTGCCGGTGAACTATCGCCAGCGGACGGACAACTGGTCATGGGAAGTGGGCGGGTCGGTCTCTTGGTCGCGCTCCTCCACCAAAGACCAGAAGCGCTATCCGCTGCCGGGACTGATCCCTGACGGATTGGTGGACAAAGACGCGATAGAACAGGGCAGCAGCAGCTCCGGTTTTGGTTACACGGCGCAGGCGTTGGTTGAAAGACGCGTCAGCTCGCACTGGACGGTCGGCGCGGCGATTGATATTCAGCAGGCCAAGGACTACACCCCGAGCCACTATCTGCTCTATGTCCGCTACTCGCTGGCAGGCTGGCAGGGCGATCTGGATATGCCACCGCGCCCGCTGGTGCCTTACGCCGACTTTAAGTAACGGCTTCAATCACTTCCTCTCCTTAACGGGGAGAGGAAGTTAAGCTTTCACCTCGCCATTAGCATAAAACCTCTTATACTGTGACGGTGTCACTTTAAGGTGGCGCAGAAATGCCCGACGCAAAATATCAACGCTGGAAAAGCCACACTCATCGGCGATTTGCTTAATCGCCAGCTCGTCGTTTTCCAACAAGGTTCTGGCTTGGGAAATGCGCTGTTGCTCCAGCCATTCTGCCGGAGTCTGGCCAATTTCCTGATTGAATAGCCGAGTCAGGTGCCTGACGCTAACCCCCATATGCTGCGCCATGGTCTGTACATTGTGCGGCGATGCCAGAGAACTCAGCACCCAGCGCTGCACATCCTGTAACGCAGAACGGCCGCTGACCGAGGCTTTACCGTGGCGGCTAAACTGCAACTGGCCGCCGGGGCGCTTGAAGAACATCACCAGTTGGGCAGCCACCTGCATGGCAATCTCCCGGCCAACGTCTTCCTCGACCATATTCAACGCCAAATCTAAGCCTGAAGTGACACCCGCCGCCGTGCGCAGCGGGCCGTCACAGAGGAAGATGGCATCGGCATCAACCTGCACCTGCGGGTAGTCACGCGCCAGCTGGTCAGCCACCGCCCAGTGAGTGGTGATGCGCCGGTTATCCAGGAGGCCGCTGGCGGCTAACAGCAGCGCGCCGCTGCACACTGAACCATAACGGCTGCTTTGCAGGGCTAAACGGCGAATCGAGGCGAGCACCGAGTCATCGGAGACAAAGGTGTCGAGCACCGGCGCTCCGGCCAGTAAAAAGGTATCGATAGGCTGGGTTGGCTCATCAGAAAGCTTTAAGTCTGGCAACAGCCGCGCGCCGGAAGAGGAGACGATCGGCTGGTCATCCAGCGCCATCACGCGAAGCTTATACAGCTCGCGGCCCAGTTGGGCATTGGCTTCGGCAAAGACGTCGAGTGGTCCTGAGACGTCGAGCAGCTGCACCCCCGGCACCGCCAAAATAATCACCTGTTTTACCATCTGAGCACTTTCCTCTGTTTTCCTGTCGCGTAACAACGCAATGTCGCTTTTAGTCGTACTGCGACGTTTGAAGACATTTATCATCCCCCTTATTCTCTGCTCATGCAACTCACTGCATCACTGCTTACCAACGAGGAACAATCATGAGTCTAAACATTAACGGTATTCGCATTCCCGACAGCAAGATGGCCCGCGAGGCGACAGAACTGGTGCGCGACACCGAGTCATCATTGCTGTTTAACCACTCCAGCCGCGTGTACTACTGGGCAGCATTAGCCGGGCAACAGCGCAATCTGACCGTCGACCAGGAGCTGCTGTATATCGGCTGTATGTTCCACGACATGGGCCTGACCCATGAACACTGTAGCTGCGACAAACGCTTCGAAGTGGATGGCGCCAACACCGCCCGTGAATTTATGCAGCAGTACGGCGTTTCGGCTCAGGATATCGACAAGGTGTGGACCGCCATCGCGCTGCACACCACGCCGGGCATCCCGGAGTTTATGGACCCAGTGATTGCGCTGGTCACCGCCGGGGTAGAGATGGACGTGCTCGGCATTAACTACGGCGGCTATGAGGATAAAGTTCGCGAAGACGTGGTGGCGGCTTTCCCACGCACCGCGCAATTTAAAGAAGACATTATTCAGGCATTTTACGACGGCATTAAACACAAGCCGGATACCACTTTCGGTAACGTGAAAGCCGACGTCATTGCTGATAAAGAGCCAGATTTTATGAAAGGTAATTTCTGCCAGGTTATCCGCGCTTCACGTTGGAAGGCGTAATTAAGAGGGATTGACCCGCGCCGCAGGCTGTGACGCGGGGTTTTGGCTTAATCCTGTTTGATATTGTGGCTGGCCACGGCGGTTTCTTCTGCGGAGAAACGCGCGCTGATGGCGTCACGCTCGTAGCCCTGCGGCTCAGCCAGAATCTGATACAACGCTGGGCGACGGCCGTAAATCCAACGCCGCCCGGTACTCAGAGGGATAAGCGTCAGATCCAGCTCGGCTGTAACCATGGTATCCGCCGCCGCCCAAGTTTCATTGATGATCCGCCCATAGGGGTCGAGGATCATCGCGTTGCCCGTTCGCACCTCATCGTCATCAGCCCCCACGCCATTGCTAAACAGAATAAACAATCCATTGTCGTGCGCCCGTGAAGGCAACCAGCGCATCAGCCATTCACGGCCATTCGGGCCTAGGAAGGCGGCGGTAATTTCCTCTTTCTTTTCATGCCGCTGTTGCCATAAATCCAGTGGAATGGGCTTCATGCCGTGCGGGCTGCGGGAGTTCGTTCCTCCCGTTTGGTGCGGCGCAAGCAGAATGTCAGCGCCCAACAGGGTAGTCGCCCGGACGTTTTCCACCAGATTGTTATCCCAGCAGATCAATATGCCGACCTTCACGCCCCAAGGGGTATCAAACACGGTATAAGCATCGCCGCTGCTGATGGCCTGATGCTCGAAGGCGTGGAGTTTACGATGAGTGTGGAAGCTGCCGTCCGGCATGCAGGCCGCATAAGCATTGAACAGACGCCCGTCGTCGGCCAGCTCGATTAACCCCACGCCAATCAGCATATTGTGGCGCATGGCCAGCGAGCGAATTAGCGCCAGAGAAGGGCTGTCGGACAGCGGCTCAGCCAGCTGCCGCACCTCATCCGCGCTGAGTTTCGGCACGTGCCAATAGCCGGTAATGCACATCTCCGGGAAGGCGAGGATCTGGATGCCCTGCAGCGCGGCTTGTTCTATGTACTTTTCAATCACCATCAAATTGTATTTCTTGTCGCCCGCCTGGTGCTGAAACTGCACCACGGCGCTTTTAATCAGATTGCTACCAGTCATGTCATTCTCCCGTTCACTTCGGTTCACTGGCTGGTATTACAGCAACTTCACTGATAACTTTATAATGAAGTATTTTCTAATATTGATTACCAAATGGAATGCAAAACCATGAATATCAAGCTGCTGAAAGCCTTTGCGATGCTGGCTGAGAAGGGCAATTACGCCGAAGCAGCCTCAGCGCTGTCAATGACCCAACCCGCGCTGACCAAACAGATCAATCTGCTCGAGGCGGAGCTTAACGTGCGGCTGTTTAGCCGTGGCAGGCAAGGGACGCAGCTTACGCCCGGCGGCGCGCGGCTGCTGCCCGAAGCGCAGAAAGTCTTGAAGCAGTCCGCCCTGTTTATGCAGCACGCCGGGCTGGTGGCTCAGGGAATGGAGGGCAAAATCGCCATAGGATTTGGCTTATCGAGCTTTGTCTATGCACCGCAAAGCGTGGCTAAGTTTGGCAAATGTTTTCCGGCCATCAATATCACTTTGCAGGATCTGCCTTCAAGCCAGCAGATACAGATGTTGCAGCAGGGCGAATTGCAGATTGGTTTCGTGCGCGTTCCGCCACCCAGCCCGCTGGCGTATTTGCCGCTGTTTGAGGACCGTCTGGTGCTGATCACCCCGGAGAGCCATTTCCTGTCAGTAGAAGAGTGGCTGGCAAAACATCCGCTGCTGCGGTTGCAGTCCGGGCGCGGGCAGGGGCTGAATCGGCAGATTGATCTGTTTATGCATGAGCAGCATTATCAGGCGAGGAGTGAACAATATGCTGCTGATATTCATACGCTTTTAGCTATGGTGCTCGCCGGGCTGGGCGTGGCTTTGCTGCCACAAAGCATTGTGCATATTGCGCCGTCGGACCTGAATATAGTGCCACTCAAAGGGCGCAGCTTAAGCTGGCAGACGGGGATTGCCTGGGACCCAAGAATAGAGGATAGGGCGCGGGATAAATTCATTGAAATGGTGCGGCAGGAGGACCCCGCCGCAGGCAAATAGGCTTTATTTAAGCAGGCGGAACTCAATCATAAACAGCTCATTTAGCCCCGGATAAATCTCTGAAATCACCTGTTTGAGCTGCTCTAAAGTCATGTTTTCCTGATCCGCGTGGCGCTGGTTTAACTCTGAAAACAGCACCGGCGTCACCGCAATCACTTCAATGTTGCAGAAAAACACCCCATCTTCGTAGCGCGAAACCCGGACTTTATCACCCGCTGAGAACTGGGCGTCGCTGGCTTCGCGCAGGGTAATAGTTTTGCGCTCGGCCAGAATGTCGGTTTCGAATCGCGAGAAGAAAGTGATGTTTTTCATTGCTGTTCCTATTATTTGGCCGGAAAATTATTGCCTGATCATCTGAGTGGCGAAAAGTCCCACATAGGTGTCGCCAGCCGTTTTACACCCATTGTATGAAGCGCCGGGAGAATGTAAACGACTGGCGATCATTAAGCGCGGCTATTGGCTGTCAGTTGAGCAAGTCAGGCTTTCCCATTGATCAATTTCCTCACTCCAGCTGGCCAGTTTTTGCCGTACCAGTTGCAGGGCATCGCTGCCCAACAACAGGTGAGCGGGTGGATTGTCACTGGCAATCAGCGTCAACATGGCGCGAGCGGCCTTCTGCGGATCGCCAAGCTGCTTGCCACTTTTGGCCTCGCGCGCCTGACGAATTGGGTCGAACAGGGCGTCGTAATCAGTGAGCGAGCGCGGGCTGCGAACCATCGAGCGGCCCGCCCAGTCAGTGCGGAATGAACCCGGCTCAACCGCCGTGACGAGAATGTTGAAGGGTGCCAGCTCTTTGCTCAGCACTTCAGAAATGCCCTCTAAAGCAAATTTGCTGCCGCAGTAGTAGGCAATCCCCGGCATGGTGATGAAGCCGCCCATGGAGGTGATATTCAAAATATGGCCCCGGCGGCGTTGGCGCATAAAGGGCACCACGGCCTTGGTGACGGCCACCGCGCCGAACACGTTGACGTCAAACTGGCGGCGCATCTCTTCCAACGGCGACTCTTCGAACACGCCTTCATGGCCGTAGCCCGCATTATTCACCAGCACGTCAATTGGCCCGACGTTGTCTTCAATTTCAACAATGGTTTCGTCAATATAGGCAAAGTCGGTGACATCTAAAATGCGCGCAGTGGCGTGAGTCGGGTGCAGCGCGGTAAATTCTTCAGCGGCCCTGGCGTTGCGCACTGTGCCTATCACGCGATGGCCGTCAGACAGCGCCTCTTGCGCCAGAGCGCGACCAAAGCCACTGCTTACGCCGGTGATCAAAATGTTTTTAGTATCAGACATGGTTATTTCTCCAAAAGCATTGATAAAGCCAATACGGCTTTTCACAGAGCTTAGAGTAGCGCCAATCTATCATCAGCAAGAGACCTGAAACTCGGAGTTTATTGCCTAAAACTATGAGCGCTGTTTTTATCATCATCACAACTTGCTACACTGCATCAGAGTAATCCATGAGGTGATTGGCATGAACGGCGTAAACGTTGGGCAGGTTGGGGCAGTGCAGCAGGAGATGGTGAAACTGCTGGAAAAGCTGGCGCCGGTTGAAGGCTATAACCTGTCGCGGGTGCCGGATGTGCGGTTTTTGCGCTCCAATCGGCCATTAAAACGCATGCCGGTGCTATATGACCCGGGCATTGTGATTGTCTGTCAGGGGACAAAACGCGGCTATTTTGGTGACCGGGTGTACGTTTATGACGCACAGCATTTTCTCGCCGTGGCGCTGCCGGTGCCTTTTACTATGGAAACCGACGCCAGCGCTGAACAGCCGCTGTTAGCCATTTATATGCATCTCGATTTTTCTGTCGCCGCTGAACTGATCATGAAGATTGACCCAAACTCTGCTCAAGAGTCACCAAGGCCGCAAAGCATGGTTTCGACACCCATGGGCGATGCCATGCAGCACTCCGTTTTGCGTTTTCTTCAGGTGATGAGTGAACCACGGGATGCCGAAATCCTAGGCCCGGCGCTGGTTCGCGAGATCTACTACCGCGTATTAACCAGCGAGCAGGGCGCGGGGATCCGCACCGCGTTACAGCTGCAAGGCCAGTTTGGCCGTATCTATAACGTGATTCGCCACATTCATAGCGCGTATAGCGAAAACTTAGATATCAATCAGTTAGCCCAAATGGCCAATATGAGTCCGGCGACTTTCCACAGCCACTTCAAGCTGATCACTGAGACATCGCCAATGCAATATCTGAAGTCTTTGCGGCTGCACCAAGCCAGACTGTTGATGGTCAGAAAGGAGATCACGGCGCTAACGGCGTCGCTGCAAGTCGGTTATGAAAGTGCTTCGCAGTTTAGCCGTGAATTTAAACGCTTATTTGGCCGCACGCCGGTCGAAGAAGTGAAACGTATGAAAGAGAACTTCGCCGTGCCGCCTGAGCATCAGGCCACCGAGTTTATTTCTTCCCACTGAGATGGCTGACGAGCACATGACAAATGACGCAGATTTAATGCAGCACATCATCGAGCTAGAAACGCGTTTGCATCAACCCAGTTTACGCCGCGATAATCAAACACTCGAGCATTTGCTACATAGTGAGTTTGCAGAGATTGGCCGTTCGGGGCAGCTGTACAGCAGGAAGGATGTTGTCGAGGCGTTATTGGCTGAAACCCATCAATCGAAGATAGCAGCCGAAAACTTTGCGCTGGGCAAAATCAGCGAAGGCGTGGTCATTCTGACTTATCAAAGTTTCGAGTTAACGCCAGACAACGTGATAGTGCGGCGCACATTGCGCAGTTCAATTTGGCAATGGTCAGAGCCTTACGGCTGGCAGATGAGATTTCATCAAGGGACAGTAAGAAAGGAGTGAATGTAAGAAAAATAGGTTTAGATAAAAAAAGACTAATTCTTTTTTTACTACGCCACTTCCAACGTATTCCGCTTAAGCTACCTCAAAGTTTAATATACAAGAATATTCCGACACGGCTTAAATTAATGTGGGTTCTATTTTTAGTATTTATTTCAATTTTTTCTTCGCAAACGAAATTAGCTAAAAGCCTCATATGTGAGATGCGCTTGTCAGCGGTGGGTAAAGATCCTAAACGCACCAGAGCATATAAAACAGGCAAATCATACATAATAATAATACCAGCGAAAAAATCATCACTAAAACGCATTCATAACGCAGGGTTATAATTTAAAAACAGGCTTAGCCCTACTTAATTTGTCATAAAGCAAAACTTCACGTTGACTTAGTTCTGTTATCAGATAAATTCACACTCCTGGTAAATTTCTTTTTACCGCAAATGAACTTATTCAGTGATTCGATTTTCTGCAAAACACTCTCAAATGTTTAGGAGCGCAGAATTGAAATCAATAACATTCACAGGGTGAATGTTAAAAATCTGAGTTATTCATCATCCTATTATTACTAAGATTAATTGTCTGTCATAAAGAAAGGATTTCTTATATGAAAATGCAAATGAAAGCATTGTCCGTGTGTATTACTCTCGCCTTAGGTATTCCCCAAAGTTATGCCGCCGGGGCCACATGTCCTAAAGACATCTCAAAACTCAGCAAAGCTGAAAAAAGTGCGCTGCCAGCAGACTGTCAGAAAACCGGTTTCACCGATCAGCAACTATGGATCACTGGAGGTGCGATTGCCGGTGTTGCAGCAGTAGTAGGTATTGCAATGGCTGCGGGTGGCGGTGGCGGCGGTAATTCGGAGGGTGGTAAACCCGTTCCGCCAAGCGACGGCGGTGATAAACCCGTTCCGCCAAGCGACGGCGGTGATAAACCCGTTCCACCAAGCGACGGCGGTGATAAACCCGTTCCGCCAAGCGACGGCGGTGATAAACCCGTTCCGCCAAGCGACGGCGGTGATAAACCCGTTCCGCCAAGCGATGGCGATGATACACCCGTTCCGCCAAGCGACGGCGGTGATACACCCGTTCCGCCAAGCGACGGCGGTGATACACCCGTTCCGCCAAGCGACGGCGGTGATAAACCCGTTCCGCCAAGCGACGGCGGTGATACACCCGTTCCGCCAAGCGATGGTGGTGATACACCCGTTCCGCCAGTCGATCCGGTAGCGCAAACCACGACTTATCCGAACGGCTTATCCGTCACCATGATTAAAGGGGCCAGCACCGCCACGCTGACCTTAAATGGTGTATCGATGGAAGCCACCAAACAGTCCGACGGAACGTGGTTGATCACCGACCCGGCGACCGGGAAAACCTATGTTGCCCAGACGCTCGATCGGACCACCGGCGAGATAAAAGGCTACAGCATTGTTGATCGTAAATTATGGACGCTGGATGGCACTACGCCAATCGGTATTAAGAAGTGGACATCGAATTACAATCTGCTGAACCCTAAGGGTACATCGCTGGCGCTAACTGATGGACAATTTCTAAATTACAATGCGTCAGCCTCAGAACCTCTGGTTATTGAAAATGCGGGCACGCTGACGGGTTTCTACAGTACTCGGCAAGAATCCCCGGTTCCGAAATGGGGTATGTCGCAAATAAAGGTTGGAGAAAATGCTCTATTCTTAAATACGGGCACGATGAAATTCACAAGAGATACGGCATTACCTTCCAATAATGCGATTTCTCAAATTCTCATTACCGATAAAGGTACACTGTTCAATGCCAAAGGCGCTGAAATTAAATTTGGCGATCTGACTCAGGGTGACCAATATTCATCCCTTTTGGGCGGAAGTATAGGTATGCTTGATAATTCGACCATGGTGAATCACGGTCAGATTAATGCGACAGGCGGGATAAAAAATCCTTCTCCAAATGACATTCAGAAGAGATACGAAAGTGTCTTTACCTTTGGAGGAAACGGCACTTCCAATTCTATTTATTGGGAAAATGCCGCGGACGGCGTGATCACTGCCAACCACGGCTACAACGTTATTACAGATGATACGAGGTGGAGTTGGGTTGATGGTTCCAATGGTGGGTATTTGTCAAATGCAGCAACTCAAGGCGGGGTAACGATTAATGCGGTTAATAACGGGCTAATAGATTTTACAGTGCCATTGACTAGTAGTTATGCGTCATCAGATCCCTATCATCTATTTGCCGCGATTTCATTGGGTATGGCAAGTAAGTTTAGATCAAAAAATTCAAATATCAGCACATTCATTAATAACGGCACGATCACTGTCAAAGGGGATGATGCTACCGCATTATACGGTGAAGGAAACACCACCTTAGTCAATAACGGCACCATTAATTTAGGGTCAAAGGAGAATTCCATTGCTGATAACGGGACGGGATTAACCGCCTTTAAAGCCGTGGGGGAAAAGGTTACCGCCTATAATCAGGGCACGGTGAACATTAACGCCAACCAGTCTTACGTCTTTGACCGTAACGGCACCACGACGGCACACCTGGTCAATACCGGCACGGTGAACGTCCGCGATGGCGTAACCGAATGGGGCCTGGTGAGAGGGGAAAATGCCAGCGTTGTGGATACCACATCGGTGTACCGCAGCACGATCAAAAACTACACCGTGGGCACCAAGGCAAACGGCACTGCCGGTACCATGAACGTGTCTCATGCGAACCTAAAAAACGTTTCCGTGGATACCACATTCACCGAAGGAACGGATGCGAAAACCAAAACTTTCGATAACGTCTTCACCGGCAAGGACATTCAGGGCACGCAGAACGTTAAGTCAACCAGTGCAGTATGGAATGCCCGCGCGCAAACCGATACTAACGGTAACGTCGACGTGACCATGACCAAAAGAAGCTATCAGGACGTAGTGAAAGACAGCGCCGGGCTGCAAAACATGGCGAGCAAGCTGGAAAACAACTACACCAATAACGCCTTATACAACAGCCTCAATCTGAAAACGTCTGCTGACGTAGAAAGTGCGATGCGTCAGCTATCCGGCGCGAACGCCACTTCCGCGTTTAAAGAGGCCCGCGTGCTAAGCCAGCGTTTTAATATGCTGGCGGATAACGCGATTGTGATGCCTTCCGGATTCGGCTTCAATCTGGTGGACAAAAACGATAAGCGTGCGGAGCTGGGCAACGACACCCGCTACGATATGATGGCCTTAAGTCAGAGTTTTGACCTGAGCGCCAGCCAGAAAATGCAGATGCAGTACGGTATCGCGCGCCTGGACGGGAACGGCGTGAACGGCAAGCAGAAAGCAGGTGACAACGGGATCACCGGCGGGTACAGCCAGTTCTTCGGGCTGAATCACAGCGTGGATATGGGCCGCGGCCTGACGCTGACCAACGCCCTGCGTTATGATGTGCACCAGTTGGAAAGCAACCGCAGCATCCGTTACTCCGGCGCTAACCAGACGGCGAAATCAGACAATAGCCAGCAATATATGGAATGGCGCAGCGGTTTCAGCAAAGGTTTTGACGTTGCCGAAGGCCTGAGCCTGACGCCAAGTGCGGGCCTCAAACTGCGCCACACGGCGAACAACGGCTACAGCGAGCGCGGGGCGGGTGACTTCAACCTGACCATGGATGACAGTAACGAAACGGCGGTGGACGCGCTGGTTGGTTTGAAACTGAAATTCGTCACCTCTAACGGCTGGTCTGTCAATGCCTTAGCCGAAGGCGGACCGAACGTCAGTTACAATCAGTCCGCGCAGACTGCTTCGTTGCAGGGTGCCGGTAACTCGCGCTTTATGGTCGACAACGATCAGAAAGGTGGCGGTATTAACGGCGTGGTTTCCACGGGTGTTAGTTACGGCGGTGAGGCGGGTCGTCTGGCATTCGATGCCTACCAGTGGAAAGAAGACAGCGTGAGCGACAAAGGTATTCTGATGAATTACCAATACAATTTCTAACGGATCACTGCTGATATGTTTTTTCTTTTCTGATGCCACGTCGCGTTATGACATGCCATTAGTTTAAGAAATACTTGAAGGATCCGCTGTTATTGAAAAGGGCTCATAATCTTTTATGAGCTCTTTTTTTATGCGTCGACACGTTCCAATAGGTCAGAGCCTTATGACTGGCAAATTAGATTTCATCAAGGAACAGCAATGAAGGAGTGAATGTAAGCGAGACAGGTGAAATGGCGCAAAACCGCAGATCCGCGAGCAGCACAATGACAGCGCCAAAGCCCCAGATTCTACGTACCCTTATCTAGGTGCGCATAATGTATATTATGTTAAATTGAATATCATGGCGTACCAGCCTGACTGGCTTACCTCATCCCCTGTTGTTTCCCATGGCTTAGCTCTATGATTCGGTCCTTTTTATTTAGCATAAAAATTGCGACCTTTCGGCCGCAATTCTCTTTAACTCTTAACCGGCGGCGTTGGCGGAACTGGCAGAATAATTTCTGAAGCGATCTTCCACTCTTTGTTAACTTTCAACCAGTTATGAATCAACAGGAAAGGTTTCGGCTTACCGTCTTGCCCAGCGTAGGACACGGTAATGGTCACCGGCGCGTAGCTTTGGGCCACATCTTTGGTTAATCCCACCACTTTTAACTTACTCAGATCCGGGGTCAAAACTACCGGGCCGGAGTGCGCGATGTCTGACAATTTCTGATCGATAGCCGCATTTCCCCACACTGCCGACCAATTGCCCTCCACTGCCGGATTGGCGCTTTTCGCTACCAACATGGCTGACGACGATTGCCAGAACATATTGTGAATCCCCGTAATATCGTGCTTGTTCGCCAAATCCGCCAAATGAATAAAATCATTCCTGATGGTTTCTCGGGTTTGTGCTGATAAGGGATCCTGATCCGCAGCCACTGCCTTTGGCAAGCTGGCCAATGTCGAAAGCGTCACAACCAGCCCGACGACTACATTTTTCATCGCTTCATATCCTGCTATTAAGTAAAAGACACGCGGTGTAGCCAAAACCCACGACACTTCTCAGTTCATAGAGACATTGGCCTTAATTCATTAATGACCGATCATCTTGAAATAATCAAGGCAACGCTGTGCCAAAATTGTAACTGTCTGCCTACTCTGCCCATGCAGAATTCGCCAGAACGCGTCATTTCACCATGGCATAAAAAGAGGGTTTCATGTCATTTGTTAAAGTGGTTTAAAGATTAATACTGGGTTTCCTTACTGAGACACTATTGGACTTTAAAAATGACAACATCTATTGCTCGCCCTGTTGCTCTGATCACCGGCGCTTCTACTGGCATCGGCGCTATCTATGCAGACCGTTTAGCACGCCGTGGCTATGACCTAATTCTGGTGGCGCGTAACCAGTCTCGCTTAGAGAAAGTGGCTGATATTATTAAGGAAAGCACGGGCGCTGGCGTTACCGCGGTGGCCGCGGATCTCGGTCAGCCTGAGCAATTACGTCAGGTGGAAGCCCTGTTACGCCGTGAAGATAGCCCGATAAGTTTGCTGGTCAACAACGCGGGGTTTGGCTCAGTGTTCCCACTTTTGAATGCCAATGTCGATGAAATGGAACAGATGATCGACCTGAACGTTACCGCCCTGACCCGCCTGACCTACGCCGCCGTACCGGGATTTGTGGCACGCGGCAACGGCGCCATCATCAATATCTCATCCATCGTGGCGATCAGTACCAATGTGCTGAACGATGTCTATAACGCCAGCAAAGCTTATGTACTGAACTTCACTCAGTCGCTGCATCACCAGTTGGCGGATAAAGGCATTAAAGTCCAAGTGGTTCTTCCAGGCGCGACGGCCACCGAATTTTGGGACGTGGCCGGAACTCACGCCTCCAACTTGCCGCAAGACTGGGTAATGAGTGCCGAAGCGATGGTGGACGCGTCGTTGCGCGGTTTTGATCAGGGCGAAGTTGTCACCATCCCGCCGTTGCAGGACGGTGACAAATGGCTGGCTTATGATGCAGCGCGCGTTGAGCTTTCCGGGTTGTTTGCTAATAAAACCCCAGGCCCGCGCTATTTATAACCGCTTGAAAATTCAGGTGTTACTCGACTGTGGGTGCCTGTTCCACATAAGGCTGGCGGGAACGGATCTCCCGCAATAACGCCTGCGGCGGCTGCCCGAGCGTGCGTAAAAAGGCGCGCCGCATGCGTTCTTCATCACCAAATCCCGTTTTTAAAGCAATCTGCGCAATAGAAGAATGCCCAGCTTCAATCATCGATTTTGCGGCTTCAAGGCGTAATTTTTCTACCGCTTTGGCTGGTGAATGGCCGGTCTGATGCTGAAATGCGCGGCTGAAATGTCTTGGGCTCCAGTGAACCTGCTCGGCGAGTTGCTCAACGTTTAAGGGTTCACACAAATTCTCTTTGGCGAATTCCAATGCTTTGCGAACGCGATCGGAATCTGGCTCCATTTCGGCCACGGTTGAAAACTGCGACTGGCCGCCAATCCGGCGATGATAAACCACCAGTTTTCGCGCCACGCTTTTGACCAGTTCCGCGCCTAAATCCTGCTTCACCATGGCGAGGGCCAAGTCGATGCAGGCCGTCATACCCGCAGAGGTCCAGATTTGGCCTTCATTAATATAGATTTTGTCCTGATCGACGCGCACTTTGGGGAATCTTTGTTGCAGCGCGGCGGCCTGTCCCCAGTGCGTGGTGGCGATGTGGCCGTCTAAAAGCCCCGCCTCCGCCAAGATAAATGCGCCGCTACAGATGCTGGAAACGCGCCGCGTTTGCAACGCAACATGTTGAATTTGGCTGATTAATAGCGGGCCGACGTGTGGAATATCCGTACTGCCGCCGACCATAACGGTGTCGAACTCGAGCTGCTCAATCGGCTGGCTATCAATTTTGACCCCAGCCGAACTGCTGATCAGGCCACCCTGACTCGAGACAATGTCGAACTGATAATATGGCTCTTCATGGCCGCGCATGGCCATTTCCAGATTGGTAATTTCAAAAACAGAGAGAGCCGCCAGATCCAACATTTGAAATCCGGGGAAAATTACCAGTCCGATACGCAGCGCCATGATGTCCTCTTTTGAGGGAAGTAATATTTAATAGACTTTGCCATGGACGCCGTATTCAGGTCAATCAGCCTTTAACCATGACAGCATCGACTATCAGCCGGAGCCTGATCGCGCTCCTTCAGGCCATAATCTCGCACGACCTCGGCTACGCGCAGCCGGTAATCCGCCAGAATATTCTCCCGTCCTTTGGTCTGCGCCAGCCGGTGCGGCTCGAGGTTTCGCCACTGCTTTACCGCCTCTTCATCGCGCCAAAAAGAGAGAGAAAGCAGCTTGTTGGGATCGGCAAGGCTTTGGAAACGCTCGATGGAAATGAAGCCGTCGATTTCTTCAAGCAAGGGCTTCAGCGCGGCAGCCATCGCCAGATAACTTTCACGCTGGCCATCTACGGGTTGTAGTTCAAAAATGACAGCAATCATGGGCATTCTCCTGATGTGTTTACAGGTTGCGAGTTTACGACTGGCGCGAACGCCATACTTCGCTTAACCTCGAAGTATGGATAACATTGATATTGAAGAACGGCTGGCAGCCCTCGCGGCGGCCATGGCCGACAAAACCCGAACCCGCATGCTGTGCCTGTTAATGGACGGTCGGGCTTACACTGCCACGGAAATGAGCGCGGCGGTGGATGTCGCGGCATCCACAACCAGCGCACATCTGGCAAAACTGATGGAGCAGAACCTGATTAGCTGCGTCAAACAGGGGCGTTATCGCTACTTTCGACTGACCGGTTTAGAGGTCGCCCAGCTGCTGGAATCGCTGATGGCGATGGTCGGCGTCGAACGCCCGGTGGTGAAAAGCTCGACTCCTGGCGCATTGCAATTTGCCCGCACCTGTTATGACCACATGGCCGGTGACGTGGCGGTGAGGCTGCATGACGGCCTGTTCCGCGCGGGCTGGTTGAGTGGCGATCAGCTCTACCAGCTAAGCGAGGAAGGTCGTGAAAAGCTGACCGCCGTGGGCGTGGATTGCTCCCAGCCCGCTTCACGTCGCCATTTTGCCTGTAGCTGCCTTGACTGGAGCGAGCGCAAAGCTCACCTTGGCGGTGCTTTAGGCGCGGCAATATTGGCTACTTTTGAACGAAAAGAGTGGGTGTTACGCCACCTCGACAGCCGCCAGTTGTCGTTCACCGCTAAGGGGAAAATCGCCTTAGCTCGCCATTTTTCACTTCATCTGGATTAAGTCGATTGCCCGCTCGATCCTGCTGCTTTTTATTACATTTCAGTAACATTCCCTGTGACAGCCTCCTTGCGAAAAGGTAGTCTGAACGTAAATGAGTGTCATCGTCAGTCGCCTTTTCGGAGTGGTTCATGTCGTTCAAATTCAGCCTCCCTGCTGGCTCCGCCTTGCCTTTATTGGTGGCGGGCGCATTCTTCATGGAGAACCTAGACGCTACGGTGATTGTCACCGCGCTGCCGCAAATGGCGCAGGCGTTTGGCGTACACCCGATCGATATGAATATCGGCGTTTCGGCCTATATTCTGACTACCACGGTGTTTATTCCGGCCAGCGGCTGGATTGCCAATCGCTTCGGCACGCGTAAAGTTTTCTCGATGGCCATCGTGCTTTTTGCACTGGCGTCGATCCTCTGCTCGGTCAGTACCAGCCTCGCCACCTTTACCGCAGCCCGCATGTTGCAAGGCTTTTCCGGCGCATTGATGGTGCCGGTTGGGCGTCTGGTGGTGCTGAGAAATACCTCCAAGTCTGATTTGATCCGCGCCATCGCCACTATCACCTGGCCGGGGCTGGTTGCGCCGATTATCGGCCCGCCGCTGGGTGGTTTTATTACCACTTTTGCCTCCTGGCACTGGATTTTCATCATTAACGTGCCGCTCTCTCTGGTGGCGCTTTATTTCAGCCAGAAGCTGGTTCCCGCGCTGCCCGGTGAAAAAGGGGTGCCATTCGACTGGCTGGGATTTGTGCTGACCGGCGCGGCCTGTCTGGGCCTGATGTTTGGTCTGGATCTGTTTAATCAGCAAGGGGTGAGCTGGTTGCCAATCACCTGCGTGGCGGCAAGCATCCTGCTGGGAGCCTTAACGGTGCTGCACTCCATCCGCGCACCTTTCCCACTGCTGCCGATGGTGGCGATGAAGATAAAAAGTTACGCCGTCACTATTTATGGCGGTTCGCTGTTCCGTATCGCCATCGGCGCCCTGCCTTTTCTGCTGCCTTTGATGTTCCAGCTGGGCTATGGCATGAGTGCTTTTGATGCCGGTCTGCTGGTGCTGGCGGTGTTTGCCGGAAATCTGGCGATGAAGCCTTTTACCTCGGCCATTCTGCATCGCTTTAAGTTTCGCTCGGTCATGTTGGTCAACGGGGTGCTTAACAGCCTGACTATTTTTGCCTGCGCGCTGCTGACTCCTGAGGTGCCGACCTCACTGACATTATTGCTACTCTTCGCCAGCGGCATGACGCGTTCAATGCAGTTCACCGCGTTGAATACCCTAACATTTTCTCAGGTGCCGAGTGAGCAAATGGGCGGCGCGAACACCCTGGCAAACACTGTGCAGCAGCTTTCCACCGGGTTGGGCATTACCATTGGCGCCCTTTCACTGCGCGTGGCGGAGCATTTCCAGACCGACGCCGGAAGTTCGGTGCACCTCGAGCAGTTCCACGTGGCCTTCATTATTATCGGGCTGTTTTCGCTGGTCGGCACCTTGAATAACCTGTCCCTTAGCCCGACCGCCGGGGATGAAATCCGCCGTAAAAAAGCCCCGTCGGCCCCTGCTGCCTCGGGCGGAAAATAATGGGTTAAGCACACTGCCGATTTGCCTTCATTTATGCTAATACTGTGTGCAGCTTCACATTTTAATGCGTGATAACTATTGAGGATTCTTGGGATGATTATTTTTGTAACAGGCGCAACCGCTGGTTTTGGCGCTGAAATTGCCCGTAAATTTGTTAAAGCAGGTCATCAGGTTATCGCCTCTGGACGCCGAAAAGAGCGTCTGGCCGATTTGAAATCTGAGCTGGGCGATGCGCTGTACGTGGTGCAGCTAGATGTGACCAATCGCGCATCGGTTGGCGAAGCGATCGCCGCGCTGCCTGCCGAATGGCGCAATATCGACGTGCTGGTCAACAACGCGGGCTTGGCCCTGGGTCTGGAAAAAGCGGACAAAGCCGATCTGGATGACTGGGAAAACATGATTGATACCAACGCCAAAGGCTTGGTGTACATGACCCGTGCCGTTCTGCCGGGCATGGTTGAGCGCAACGTGGGCCACATCATTAACATCGGCTCAACGGCCGGTAACTGGCCATATGCCGGCGGCAACGTTTATGGCGCGACCAAGGCTTTCGTTCGCCAGTTCAGCTACAACCTGCGTTCCGACCTGCACGGCACTCACGTTCGCGTGACCAATATTGAGCCGGGCCTGTGCGGCGGCACTGAGTTCTCCAATGTGCGCTTCAAAGGCGATGACGAAAAGGTCAGCAAAACCTATGACAACACCAACCCACTGACCGCGGCCGACGTGGCTGAGTCCGTCTTCTGGGTGTCAACGTTGCCAGCTCACGTCAACATCAATAGCATTGAAATGATGCCAGTCAGCCAGTCTTTGGCGGGCTTGCAGGTGCATCGCGAAGAGTAATTTTGCAAGCTGGAAAGCAAAAAAGCGCCGCTGGGCGCTTTTTTTTTATGGCTGAATCATGAGATAAGGCTTAACTCGCTTTCCAGCCAGAGACGATGATCAGCATTCCAGCCAGAGCCACGCAGGCTCCCAGCCAGTCGGTATGACTTAATTTCACGCCATCGACAAAACGTAACCACAAAAGCGCGGTCATAATATAGACTCCGCCGTAGGCCGCATAAACACGGCCACTGGCTGCCGGATGCAGGGTAAGCAACCAGGCAAACGCCGCGAGGCTCAGCGCCGCGGGAAACAGCAGCCAAACGCTTCCTCCCTTTCTCAACCACAGATAAGGCAAGAAGCAGCCGATGATTTCAGCCAGCGCGGTGACAAAAAACAGTATGGTAGTTTTGAGCATGGCGGAAGTTTACAGTCCATAGTTCAATCAGGAATAAACCACTCGTCCGTCAAAGAGTGACGTTCGTGGTCGCAATGGTATAATTTATTTATTCGCCTGAGCGATGTGTAAACCTATAAGGAAGAGCTAATGAATACAATGTTTATGACCCAAATGACCCGCCGGTTGTTACCGGTTGCCCTGTTGGTCATAGCGGCAAGTTGGCAGGTTTCTGCACAGGCCGCAAATACCAACTGTTCCGGCGGTACCTGCGTGTTCAGCGGTACCGGTAATGACGCGGTGAATAACGAAGCCGCGCGCCAGAGCAAAGAGCAGTGGAATGACACCGAGCAGCTGCGCCATTCAATCAACCAGCGGGCGACCAAGAGCTTCAATAAGTTCGACAAAGCCGTGGATGCGCGCGATGCCTGCGAAGCCAGCCAAAACCTGAATGCCTACTGGGAACCTAACACTGAGCGCTGTCTTGACCGCCGCACCGGCCGCGCCCTGTTAGCACCGTAACGCAGAGTTAACAGCCAACGAGCGTAAAGGCCCCCCTTTGCGCTCAGGCTGCTAAACTTAAGTAGAAGACCTTCTTTTACTTAATAATCATAAAAGGATTAGATGATGAAAAAAACCATGTTAGCCGGACTGGCCATTCTCGCCCTCGCACCCTTAGCAGCTCAAGCATCATGCGACAGCGTGAAAGCCGATATCACCCAAAAAATCGTTGCTAACGGCTTGCCTGAAGCCAATTTCAAGTTAGATATCGTGCCAAATGATCAAGCCGATCAGGCTGGCGGTCAGGTAGTGGGTCACTGCGAAAACGACACGCAGAAAATCGTCTACACCAAGACTTCCGATCGCATCGATGACAGTGCCAAGACTGGGACGAGTCAGGATGCACCAGCACAGTAATTTGCGCTTTTAAAAGCTGGTCAAGTTCAAGGTCGTGGGCTCGCCGCCCACACTGGCCCAAAGGGTTTTAAACGAAACCCTTTGGAATCCTGCGTTTTTTGCTGCTGTAAGATCGAGGCTCCGCAGGGTCAGGGATGCAGCCCCTCAGATCTGATAATCAATAACCACTTCTTCCTCTTGTGGCTGTGCGAAAGCCTTCTCTTTAATCTCATTAACTGACAGCCGTGGGTTGCACAGCTCGATAAATCGCCAAACATAGTTACGTTGTAACTGCGCCCTTTTCAACCCTAGCCAGACGGTGTTGGCTTCGAACAGGTGTTCGGCGTTGATGAGCGTCAGGCCGCTGTCACGCTCTGCTTCAAAGGCTTTGTCGGCGACGATACCCACGCCCAGACCTAACTCGACGTAAGTTTTAATCACGTCGGAGTCCTGCGCGCTCAGCACGATGTCCGGGCTGAGGCCCGCGCGGTTAAAGGCTTCGTCAATGCGCGAACGGCCTGTGATGCCCTGACGATAAGTGATTAACGGTTGCTCGCTCAGGTGTTGCAAGGTTAACGGTTGCTGGTTAATTAGCGGATGATCGTTAGGCACTACCACCGAGTGATGCCAACGGTAATAAGGGAAAGCGGCGACGGCCGGATCGTTGATCAGCCTTTCGCTGGCGATACCAATGTCCGCCTGGCCGCCTAACAGCATGGCCAGCACTTCCTGCGGCGAACCCTGTTGCAGCTCGAGGCGCACGCCCGGATAAATAGCGCGGAACGCCTTGATCACCTTCGGCAAGCTATAGCGCGCCTGAGTGTGGGTGGTGGCGATAGTCAGAACCCCGGCGTCTTCCTTAGAAAACACATCGGCCAGACGGCGAATATTTTGCGCCTCATTCAGAATTCGCTCGGCGACGGCCAGCAGCTCTTTACCCGGCTCGGTCAATCCCAGCAGACGCTTGCCGCGACGGATGAATATCTCCACGCCCAGCTCATCTTCCAGCTCACGGATATGGCGGCTCACGCCCGACTGAGAAGTAAACAGGATGTTGGAAACTTCCGTCAGGTTGTAGTTGCATCTCGCCGACTCGCGAATGATTTTTAGCTGTTGGAAATTCACCGTTTTCTGCCTCTTGAAGTTCGTAAATGTGCGTAAATCTTTTGTGCGTAGCACTATTGTTACGGCCTGTTGCTGCGCAGGACAAATACGAAAAAACGGTTACTTATTCTTTTTCCGACTAAAGAAACGAAAAACGCCGGAAACCGGCGTTAAGAGATGGCGACTGATCTCAGTCAGGCACGGACGGGAGTCAGCACCGGCGCGCCGCCAAAATGGGCCAGCAGGTTGTCGATCACCAACGTCATCATGTTGTTCATCGCCTCGGGAGAGCGCCCGCCGATGTGCGGAGTGATCACCAGGTTGGTCAGTGGGATGATCTCCTCCGGGACTTTTGGCTCGCCGTCAATGACGTCCAGCGCTGCGCCAGCGATGTCACCCTGCGACAGGCTGGCAACCAAGGCTTGGGTGTCGACCACGCTGCCGCGGGAGATGTTGATTAAGAAGCCCTTCTCGCCCAAGGCGCGCAATACTGACGCATCTACCAGTTTGGCGGTGCCCTGACCGCCCGGCGTCGCGACGACTAAATAATCGGCCCACTCTGCCAAGGCGTGCAGGCTGTCAAAATAGCGCCACAGGCTGTCAGTGAGTGGATTGCGATTATGGTAGCCGACCGCCATGTCGAAGCCACCGGCGCAGCGGCGTGCAATTTGTTCGCCGATATTGCCTAGCCCGAGAATGCCGAGTTTTTTGCCAAACATGCCGCCGACGTCAGTACCGGCGCGGGTCCAGTCGCTGCGGCGCACCTTGGCGTCCATCTGCGGGATTTGGCGCGTGATCGCCAGCATCAGCGCCAGCGTATGGTCTGCCACCGACGAGCTATTAGTGCCGGGACCGTGAGTCACCACAATGCCGCGCTGCTTGGCGGCGGCCACGTCAACTAACTCATAGCCCACGCCCTGCGCACAGATAATGGCCAGATTCGGCAGCTTATCCATCTCTTCGCCCGTCAGCCCGATAGTGCCAATGGTCAATACGGCGCGGATGCTCTCGGCCACGGCAGGGTCGAGATTCACCCGGCTTTCCGGGGTTATGGCGTAATGCAGCTGGAAGCCTGCGGCTGTAAAACGTTCTGGATAACCGGCTTCGAGGGGGACATGACTTAGCAGCGGGACATTCATGATAGCTCCTGATTAAACAACGAATATTGGCTTAAAGAGGTTTTGATTATGGTTTTGACTATCGGCGAATGGCACAGCCTTGTACAGCCAATAAGCGCATTATCAGAGGCTTAAAAGGTAAAAAATTGCATCAAGGTCTACACTCAATCGAGGCTTCGTGCACACGGCTTTATCTGCCGCTGATGTTCTTCGCTCAATGTTCCTTCAGGTTTTATTCTGATTTCCCTGTTCAGGAGTGACGTTAAGAATGGCAAAAAAAGCATCCCCTAAATCCACAACTTCCGCCGAAACCCCAGCCGCCAAGCCCTCCACCGCGCCTCACAAGCAAGTGAATGTCGCCGTGGATGAGGGTGGCGTCAGAATCATTCATCCCTACAGCGATGGTGAAATCGTCAAAGGCTTCGACTCGGGGCACCAAACGCGGGTCCGGGAAGGTTTACCCGTGCCTTTGGGTGCCACTTGGGACGGTTTAGGCGTCAACTTCGCCCTGTTCTCTGCTAATGCCACCAAAGTCGAACTCTGCCTGTTCAACGATGAAGGCGAGCAATATGATGTGATTGAACTGCCGGAATACACCGACGAGGTGTGGCACGGTTATCTGCCCGACGCCCGCCCCGGCCTGCTGTATGCCTACCGGGTGCACGGGCCTTATGACCCGCATAACGGTCACCGTTTCAACCCGGCCAAATTGCTGCTCGACCCTTATGCCAAGCAGATTGTCGGCGAACTGAAATGGGACGATGCGCTGTTTGCCTATGACATGCAGAGCGACAAAAAGGACCTGCACCTCGACAATCGCGACAGCGCCGAATTTTTGCCGAAGTGCCGCGTGATTGACCCGGCCTTCTCCTGGGCCAGATCGCGCAAGAACCATATTCCGTGGGAAGAGACGTTGATTTATGAAACGCACGTGCGCGGCTACACCATGCGTCATCCGGCGGTGCCAGAACATCTGCGTGGTACCTTCTCAGGCCTGAGCACCCCGCAAATCGTGGATTACATTAAGTCGCTGGGCGTGACTTCGGTAGAGCTGATGCCGATCCACGCCTTTACCGACGATCGCCACTTGCAGGAGAAAGGGCTGCACAACTTCTGGGGCTACAACACCCTGAGTTTCTTCGCGCCGCACCCGCAATACATGGCGACCCACACGGTGAACGAATTCAAACAGATGATCGCCACCCTGCACGCGGCGGGCATTGAAGTGATCCTCGACGTGGTTTACAACCACACGGCGGAAGGCAATGAGCTTGGCCCGACCCTCTCCTTCAAAGGGATTGATAACGCCAGCTACTACCGCCTGATGCCGGACAATAAGCGTTATTACATCAATGACACCGGCACCGGCAACACCCTGAATCTGAGCCATCCGCGCGTGCTGCAAATGGTGACTGACTCCCTGCGCTACTGGGCGACCGAGATGCAGGTTGACGGTTTCCGCTTCGACCTGGCAACTATTCTGGGGCGTGAAAGTTATGGTTTTGATGAAGGCTGCGGCTTCCTCGACACCTGTCGTCAGGACCCGGTGCTCAGCCAGTGCAAACTGATAGCAGAGCCTTGGGACTGCGGCCCCGGCGGCTATCAGGTAGGCGGCTTCCCTCCCGGCTGGACCGAGTGGAATGACCGTTTCCGCGACTCCGTGCGCAAGTTCTGGCGTGGCGACGAAAGCCAGCTGGCGCAGTTCGCCACCCGGCTCTCTGGTTCTGCCGACCTATTTAACCATCGCGGCCGTAAGCCTTACGCCTCGGTGAACTTTATTACCGCCCACGACGGTTTCACCCTCAACGATTTAGTCTCTTATGAGAACAAACACAATGAGGCCAATGGTGAAGATGGTCAGGACGGCAGCGATAACAATATTTCCGCCAACTACGGGGTTGAAGGACCGACTGACGATCCGGCGATTAATGAGCTAAGGCTGCGGCAAATGCGCAATATGCTGGCGACGCTGCTGTTCTCACAGGGCACGCCGATGCTGCTGGCGGGCGATGAATTCGCCCGCTCGCAAAACGGCAACAACAACGCCTACTGTCAGGATACCGACATCGCCTGGGTAAACTGGAACATCGAGGATAAAGGCAAGTCGATGATCCTCTTTACCTATCGCCTGATTGCCCTGAGAAAGCGTTTCCCCATTCTGCACCGTGGGCGTTTCCTGACGGGTGCCGTGCATGAAAAGCTGAATGTGAAGGATGTGAGCTGGTTCCAGCCACGCGGCGAGGAGATGACCGACGAGGCTTGGGCCGATCCTCACGCCAAAAGCATCGCCATGCTGCTCGATGGCCGCGCACAGCCTACCGGGTTACTGCGCTACGGCTCGCTAAGTACCGTGCTGCTGTTGTTTAACGCCTCACATGAAGAGGTGGTGTTCACCTTACCGTCGGTGGCTCACGGCGAGAGCTGGCGGCACATTTTTGACACCTTCCAGCCGGATGATGTCAATGAGCACAACTTTGATTTTGGCCGGGAATACATCTGCCCGTCGCGCACCGTGGCGCTGTTCGAGCTAATAAGCGCCGGTAAGCACTCGGCGTAAAACGTTACGTCACAACATCAGGGCGCGATTCAGACGATTCGCGCCCTATTTTTTGCCTGCCATTCGCCACTGATAGCTTCGCGCAGCGACTGACGCGCCCTCTCCAGCGCGGTTTCCCGGCCAATGGCGCTCATGCTGACGCCTTCGGCGGTGATCACGCTGACGTCATTCATACCCATCAGCGCCAGAATAGAAACTAAATAAGGTTCCTGAAAATCGTGCAGCCGCCCGGCTTCTGAGGAGTAAATCCCGCCACGCGATGAAGCAATAAACACTTTTTTATCCGTGACTAGGCCCTTAACCCCGCCGTGTGTATAGGTGAAAGTGATGCCCTTTTGCGAAATCTGATCGATCCAGGCTTTGAGGTTGCTGGAAATAGAATGGTTGTACATCGGCGCGCCAATCACAATGACGTCGCTGGCCATCACCTCTTCGATGGATTGATAAATGCCGTCGATTTCCTGTTGCAGCTCAGGGGTGATCGCCGTCTCTTTGGCGTCATGGAAAATGGTCATGGCTGCTGCTGATAAGTGCGGCGGCGGCGTGGTACCTACATCGCGATAACGCACGGCGGCGTCCGGGTTGATCTTCAGCAGTTCAGCGACAATCCACGCCGATAACTCGCGGGTGACGGAGGTTTCAACAAAGGGGCTGGAATCAATATGTAAGATTTTCATGCTGCGGCCTTAATTCGGGAGGGTGAATGGGCGCAGTCTAGTCGTTGTCGTAAAGTTGATAAATGCACATAATGGCAACATATCGTTGTGAAATAAGGACGACACCGTGCAAGACGATCTGAATGACATGGCTTACTTCGCCGCCGTGGTGCAGCATCAGGGGTTCACCGCCGCGGGGCGGGTGATCGGCGTGTCGAAATCGGTACTGAGTCGACGCATTGAGGCGCTGGAGGCTCGTCTGGGCGTGCGGCTGTTAAATCGCACCTCGCGGCACTTTTCCGTGACGGACGTCGGCCTGCGTTATGCCCAAGAGTGTCGAAAAATGCTCGAGCAGGCTCAGGCCGCCCGGCAGGTGATTGACCAATCGCGGCAGTTCCCGCAAGGCTTTTTGCGCGTCACTGCCCCGGTGATGATGGCAGAAATCGTCCTCGCGCCGATTATTAGCCAATTTCTCAAGCTTTATCCGCAAGTGACCTGTGAAGTGCTGGCGATGAATCGCACCGTGGATCTGCTGGAGGAGAACATTGATGTGGCGATTCTCTCGCACAATGCGCCGCTGGAGAGCTCCTCGCTCTACCGTCGCGCTCTGGGGCAATTGAAAAATCTGTTGGTCGCCAGCCCTGAATTTATCGCCCAATGCTCCGTTGCGCCGAGTATCGACACCCTTGAGCAGTTGCCGGTGCTGACTCGCCATGCCACCACGCCGCGCAGCGAATGGCAGCTCCATCACGCCGAATTGGGCAGCCGAAGCGTGCAGGTGCAGTCCCGTTTGCGCAGCAATAATCTGCTGGTCATCAAGCAGGCCGCCATTGAGGGGCTGGGGATTGCGCTGATTTCAGAACACGTCTGCGCGGACGCGCTGGCAGAGGGAAAACTCGAGGTGGTGATGCAAGAGTGGCACACCGCGCCGTCGTATATTTCGGCGCTGTATGCCAATAAGAAAGGGCAATCCTCCGCCCTGCGCGCCTTTCTCGACTATTTAAGTCAGGCGATGGGGCGAGAGTGATTGTTGCAGTCCCACTACCTTAGCTTACTCAGGATCGCGCAAATACGCCTTAAACTGCGGGGTCATGTGCACCTCAAAGCCGTCCGGGGTTTTGGTGATCAGGTACACCGCCAGATGCTCTTTCTCTGCCAATGCCATGGCTTTTTTGGTGCCGAGCACCATCAGCCCGGTGTCCCAACCATCGGCCTCCAGCGCGGTAGAAGCAATCACCGTGGCGGAAACCAGCTTGTGGGTGATCGGATGGCCGGTCGCCGGGTCAATGATGTGCGACAGGCGCTTGCCGTCCAGCTCATAATAGTTGCGATAACTGCCCGACGTGCTGATGCCCATGCCCTGTAGATCCACAATGGCCTGCACTTCATTATCTTTATCCGTCGGCTTCTGAATCGCCACCTGCCAAGGATTGCCCTTCGGGTTGTGCCCGCGAGACACCACGGCGCCGCCGACGGACACCAGATAGTTGCTAATGCCGTTAGCTTCCATCAAACGCGCCAAATGGTCGGTGGCGTAGCCTTCGCCCACGGTGGACAGGTCGACATACATGTTCGGCATATCTTTTTGCAGATACTGACCGTCACTCTGCTGGATCACTTTCAGATGCTGTAAACCAATCTCCTGACGCGCGGCGGCAATTTGCTCATCGGTCGGCGTTTTGGTTGGCTGTTTTTGAGGGCCAAAGCCCCACAAATTGACCAACGGGCCGACGGTGATATCCATTTCGCCACCGGTTTTCTGCCCGATACGCAGCGAGGTCACAATGGCGTCGGCCATGCCCACGCTGATGGGCTGCGGCGCAGTACCCAGATATTGGTTAAAGCGTGAAAGCACCGAGTCTTCTTTGTAGGTCGACATCTCGTGGTCATCTTCCGCCAGCTGCGCCTCAATCTGCTTACGCAGCTCGGGTTCGCGGCTCTTATCCACGCCTTGCAGGCTAACCCGGTAGAAAGTCCCCATGGTTTTGCCGTCGATGACCAGCGCATCTTTCGACGAATTAGTGACGTTGTCACAGGATGAGAGCAGGCTTGCCCCGGCAATAACCCCCGCCAGGCTTAATGCCAGCGAGATTGAGGAACGCTTAAATTGGAACATGTAGTTGGCTCGCTAAAAAAACAAACCGCCTGCGGAGCAAGCGGTAAAAGTGTTGGGACAGTACGACATGTCACTTAAACAAGGAATTAACGACTGCGTTTCGCATGGCGTTCCCAGTTCTCTTGTTTGGCCTGGGCGGTTTTCTTCAGCGCGACATAACAGGCCCCGGCCCCGCCGTCTCGCTGTAGCGCGACGCTGAACGCCTGCACTTCATCGAGCTGCTTCAGCCATTTGGCGACATAACTTCTGACAATGTTGGCGTGGCTGTCATCGTCACGACCACGGCCATGGATAATCAGCAGCGTGCGTAAACTGTGGGTTTGTGACTCGCAGAAGAAGTTAAACAGCTCCTGACGACAGGTTTCGACCGGCTTTCTGAGCAGATTCAAACTGGCTTCTAACGGATATTTCCCCGCCCGCAGTTTATCCAACACGCCCTGCTGCACGCCGCTCTGTTTGTACTCCAACGGCTCATCAAAAGGCAGAATATCAAGAAAGCCGGTGGTGAAGGTGTTCTCTGGCCGCTCAGGTTCGGTTTCCACGCTATTCTTTGCCGCCGGATGCCCGCCGCTTTTGAGGTAAACCACGCGTTTATCGCTTGCCAGTGGCCTGACATCGGCCATTTCCTGACTAAAGAGTTGATCATCATCTTTCATCTAAACGCCCTCCCGTTACGCCTCTAGTTTACCTATTTTTGCCCGCAGAAACAGACCCGCGCCAGGCCAACAACAGGTCGATTGGGGCTGCTGAAACCTTTCTCCCCTGACCTCGCGTCTCGGGCCCTCGCCCAGTGAATCTGAATTTTCCGTATATACTGAATGATTAGGGGGCGAAATAATCATTCGTGATTGTATTCGTTTCCTTAATGAAATTGAGGAGAAATAATGCCGTACCTTGATGATTCCTTGGTAGTTTTTACCGACCTTGATGGCTCATTACTCGACCACGACAGCTACTCTTGGCAACCGGCGCAGGGCTGGCTGGACAAATTAGCTCAGCACGGGGTGCCAGTCATTATCACCACCAGTAAGACCTCGGCTGAAGTCTCCTCCTTGCAGCGTGATTTGCAGCTCGGTCACTTACCTTTTATCGCTGAGAACGGGGCCTATATTCATCTCCCCGCCAGTGAGGGGCCGCAGCATCAGGTGATTGGTGCGGATTATCAGCGAGTGCGTGAAATTTTAGTCCAACTTCGCCAAAGGTACGATTTTGAGTTTCGCGGCTTTGGCGATGTCAGCCCGCAGCAAGTCGCAGACTGGACCGGACTGTCTCTCGACGATGCGAAGCTGGCTATGCAGCGCCAAGGCTCGGAGCCTTTAATGTGGTTTGGCAGTCAGCCGGATTTCGCCCATTTGGAAAAACTGCTGGCGGAGGAAGGCCTGGCGCTAACCCGCGGCGGTCGTTTCTGGCATGTCATGGGCCGCGAGGCGGGCAAAGGACAGGCGGTCAAGTGGCTGACTGAGCACTATCAGCAGCAGCGAAGTAAGCCGCTGGTGAGTCTGGGTCTGGGAGACGGCCCGAATGATATTTCCATGCTTGAAGCCGTTGATTTCGCGGTGGTTATCCGTGGAAAGCATGACCAAAAAATGCCGCTAAACAAGGCCGATAACAATATTTATCGCACCACTTTGTATGGTCCGGAAGGCTGGAAACAAGGGCTGGATCACTTTTTATCCCTTTGATTTTAATACTTTACTCATTTACGGGAGTGTTCTATGAGCGATTTTTATCAGGATGGCATCATTACCAATTTCCACAATCTGACTCGTCGCAAGACTGAAGAGCTGGAGTATGACCTGCAGGTCTTCTCCGGTCGTCGCTCAATGGGGCTTATTTTACCTTCGCTGTTCTCCGAGCTGGAAGGTCCGGCGCTGACCAAGATTGTTGATGAACTGACCCAAGTTCCCTATCTGGATGAGATTGTCATCGGCCTTGACCGCGCTGACCGCGAGCAATTTTTGTTTGCCCGTGAATTCTTCTCGCGCCTGCCGCAGCGACATCGCATTTTGTGGAATGACGGCCCGCGCCTAAAAGCGCTGGATGAAGAGTTGCAACAGAAAGGCCTGTCGCCAATGGAGCCGGGCAAAGGCCGCAACGTCTGGTTCTGCGTCGGTTATACCCTCGCCTCGCGCCGTACCTCGGTGGTCGGGCTGCACGATTGTGACATTGTCACTTATAATCGCGATATGCTGGCGCGCCTGATGTATCCGGTCGCCAACCCGAACTTCAACTATGACTTCTGCAAAGGCTATTATGCCCGCGTGGCGGATGGCAAATTTAACGGTCGCGTCGGCCGCCTGCTGGTCTTCCCGCTGCTCAAATCGCTGCAAAAGGTCTACGGCAACTCCGATTTCCTCGACTATCTGCGCACCTTCCGCTATCCGCTTTCTGGCGAGTTCGCTATGCGCACCCACGTGCTGAATGACCTGCGCATTCCGAGCGACTGGGGACTGGAGATTGGCGTGCTGTCAGAGATGCATCGCAATACCGCCACCAAGCGTATCTGTCAGGTGGATATCGCCGACAACTATGACCACAAACATCAGCCGATGTCGGAAGAAGATGCCAGCAACGGCTTGCAGCGTATGAGTATTGATATCACCAAGGCGCTGTATCGCAAGATGGCGGTGCTGGGGGTGAATATCACCAGCGAGTCCTTCCGTATTCTGAAAGCGACCTACTATCGCAACGCGCTGGATATGATTGACGGCTTTGAAAATGACGCACGGATGAACGGACTGTCCTTCGACCGCCATAACGAAGAGTCGGCCGTAGAGCTGTTCTCCAAAGCGATCATGGAGGCCGGTCAGGCCTTTGTGGATACGCCGAGTGAGAAACCCTTTATTCCGAGCTGGAGCCGCGTCCAGTCGGCCTTCCCGGATATGCTCGATCGGCTGCATGACGCGGTTGAGTTAGATAATGAAGGTGATGTGTAAACCAAAAAGTCAGGGCGCCATAGCAGGCGCCCTTTTCAAAAGAATTTAACAAAAGAAAGTAACGGGACGCTTAGGCGTCCTGTTGTTTTTTACCGGGGAACAGGAAGCTGGCGACGATGCCCAGCGCCAACACGCCCAGCACCACGTACAGGCTGGTCATGGCGCTGATATTGTAGCCATGGTGCCACAGATGGTCGCTGGAGTTCAGCGCCAGTTTCACCGCCACGAAGAACAGCAGTGAAATTACCGATTTTTCCAGATGCACCAGATACTTACGCAGCGCTTCCAGCACGAAATACATGGTACGCAGGCCCAGCACGGCAAACATCATGGCCGAGTAGACAATCAGCGGCTCGCGGCTAACGGCAATTACCGCCGGCACGCTGTCAAAGGCGAACATTACGTCTGAGATTTCTACCACCGCAATACATAGCAGCAGCGGCGTGGCGTAACGCACCCCCTGCTTCACTTTAAAACTAAAATCTTTGTTCTCGGGCTTGGCCAGATCGGCTTCCACTTCCTGACTGGTGACCAAAAATTTTGGCCCAATCAACTTCGGATACACCGGGAAGAAACGACGCACCAGGCGGTTGGCGATGTGGTCGGAGTAGTCATCAGACTCTTCGTCGTCATTGCCCGCGCGCATCATCAAAATCGCGGTCCAGAGAATCACAATGGCGAAAACCATTTCAACCCAAGGTCCTAGCGCCAGCAGGCTGGTGCCAATCACCACGAAAATGCCACGGAAGACGATGGCGCCAATCACGCCCCAGTAAAGAATGCGATGGCGGTAGCCGTCCGGCACTTTGAACCAGGCAAAAATCGCCATGATAACGAACAGATTGTCGACCGACAGCACCTGCTCTAAGGCATAGCCGGTGAGGAACAGGCTGGCGACCTCTTTACCGTGGTGATAATAGAGAAAACCGGCGAAAGAGAGTGAAACGGCGATCCAAAAGGTGGTCCACAGAGAGGCACTTTTCAGCCCGATAGGCTTGTGACTGCGATGAGCCAGAATATCAATAAGCAGCGCCGCGACGGCGACGACAACAAAAACGGCGGTGGTTTCCGGCGGGAATCCCAAAGAGACTGACTGCATTGCACTTCCTGATAAGTAAACAAAAGCTAAACGATTGTTGCATTGTAAGCGGTTGTGCTGATGTTGGGTATTGAAAGTCGAAAAATGCTATGGGTCATGCAATAATTCGCGACGCGTCTTGGTCTTTGTTGAAGAAACTGTCGGAAAACTGTCGGAGAAACCTATGTTGACGTTAAAGAGTGAGACTATCGCCACCCCGCTTGGTGAACTTGAGATCATCACCGATACCCAAGGCCAGCTGCGCGCTCTGGAGTGGGCGGATTTTCACTCGCGTTTGCTGCAACTGTTAGTACGCCATTATGGGCCTGACCATTCGTTAAATCCTTCCACAGCCTCAACCGCAAAATCTGCCGCTAAACCAGGTTTTTCCCTCCATCAAGATAATGTCGCGCAAAATATTCGCCAGCCAATCGAAGACTATTTCGCCGGAGACTTAGCCGCCATTGACACCCTGCCCGTTGCAACGGCCGGAACTGAATTCCAACGCACGGTGTGGAAGATGCTGCGCACAATTCCGTGCGGGCAAATTATGACTTATGGGCAGATGGCCGCACAGCTCGGCAACCCAGGCGCGTCAAGGGCCGTCGGGCTGGCAAATGGCTCCAATCCCATCAGCGTCGTGGTGCCTTGTCATCGGGTGATTGGCAGCAACGGAACGCTGACCGGCTATGCCGGTGGGGTGGAAAGAAAAAAATGGTTATTGGTGCATGAAGGTTATTTATTTGATCAACAAAATTCACTTTTTTAATACATTTAATCTAATTTAGATCTTATTGATTCTCGATTGACTTATTTTTTAGCAGTCGAGATCAAATAATAAGAAAAAAATCCCTTTAAAAATCGGGTATTTTAATAATTTAGCCCTTTTGGCCTATATTCCCCACTTATCAATTCTGGCAAAAGATGTTAAAATTGACCCATATCAATATTGCCAGAGTGAATCTATTATGATCCCGGAAAAACGTATTATTCGTCGTATCCAATCTGGTGGTTGTGCAATCCACTGCCAAGACTGCAGCATTAGTCAACTCTGCATTCCTTTCACGCTCAATGAGCACGAGTTGGATCAACTCGATAATATTATCGAAAGGAAGAAACCGATCCAGAAAGGCCAGGCGCTGTTCAAAGCAGGCGATGAGTTGAAATCCCTGTATGCCATCCGTTCCGGGACCATTAAGAGCTACACCATTACAGAACAAGGCGATGAGCAAATTACCGGCTTCCACCTCGCGGGTGATTTGGTTGGTTTTGACGCTATTGGTGGTTTAGAGCATCCGAGCTTCGCTCAGGCTTTAGAAACGTCCATGGTCTGTGAAATTCCTTTCGAAACCCTCGACGACCTGTCTGGCAAAATGCCTAATTTGCGTCAGCAAATGATGCGTTTAATGAGCGGCGAAATTAAGGGTGACCAGGATATGATCCTGCTGCTCTCGAAGAAAAATGCTGAAGAGCGTTTAGCGGCATTTATTTACAACCTTTCTCGTCGTTTTGCTGAACGTGGTTTTTCTCAGCGCGAATTCCGCCTGACCATGACTCGTGGCGATATTGGTAATTACCTTGGTTTAACGGTTGAAACTATCAGTCGTTTATTAGGCCGTTTCCAGAAATCGGAAATGCTTAGCGTGAAAGGTAAATATATCACTATTGAAAATCACGCGATGCTTTCCCAGCTGGCAGGTCACTCGGTACCCGTCACCGCGTAGCTCATAAGCTACTCATAAATAAGTCCTCTCTCCGATCGGATCAGCAAAGACAATAATTTGTTGATCCGACTCAATTTCTGCTCTGTCCGATTGCTTAATCTTGGTTTACTCTGTACTTAATACACTGAGCTATAACGCTGTTCAATCACAGGTGTTAAGGAGTTTCCTCATGGCTAAGTATCAGAACCTTCTGGTCGCAATTGACCCAAATCAGGATGACCAACCCGCCCTGCGACGCGCGGTTTATTTGGTCCAACGAAACGGCGGGCGAATTAAAGCCTTCCTGTCGATTTATGACTTCTCCTATGAAATGACCACCATGCTCTCCCCCGATGAGCGTTTAGCCATGCGTCAGAGCGTGATTAACGAACGGGCGGCGTGGATCGCAGAACAGGCTCGCTACTATGTGGAAGCCGGTATCCCGATTGAAATCAAAGTGGTGTGGCATAACAAACCTTTCGAAGCCATTATTCAGGAAGTGATTGCCGGTGAGCACGACCTGCTGCTCAAGATGGCACATCAGCATGACCGTCTGGAGTCCGTAATTTTCACCCCGACGGACTGGAATCTGCTGCGAAAATGCCCTTGCCCGGTATGGATGGTGAAAGACCAGCCTTGGCCAGAAAGTGGCAAAGCGCTGGTGGCGGTCAACCTGTCCAGCGAAGAGCCTTACCACGACCCGCTCAACATCAAATTGGTAAAAGAAACCATCGAGCTGGCGGACCACGTGAACCACACCGAAGTGCATCTGGTGGGCGCTTATCCGGTCACGCCAATTAATATCGCCATTGAGCTGCCTGATTTTGATCCGAGCGTTTACAACGACGCGATTCGCGGTCAGCACCTGATTGCGATGAAAGCTCTGCGGCAGAAATTCCAACTGGATGAGAAGTTCACCCACGTTGAAAAAGGCCTGCCGGAAGAAGTGATCCCAGATCTCGCTGAGCATCTACAAGCCGGCGTGGTGGTTATCGGCACTATCGGCCGCACCGGCCTGTCCGCCGCGTTTTTGGGGAATACCACCGAACAGGTGATCGACCATCTGAAATGCGATTTGCTGGCGATTAAGCCAGATGATTTTGAATGCCCTATTACTTCTGAAGATGTTGAAGAGCACGACGACGAATAACGGATTTTATTCACCGGGAAACGCCAAAGAAAAAGCCAGTTCATTACGAACTGGCTTTTTTGCTTTTACTGCGGGGAAACCGTCAAAGTGCGCGAAGAATATTCTCTACGCTCTCTTTCGCATCGCCAAACAGCATTTGGGTGTTGTCTTTGAAGAACAGCGGGTTCTGAACGCCAGCGTAGCCGGTATTCATTGAGCGTTTGAACACGATTACGTTCTGCGCTTTCCACACTTCCAGCACCGGCATACCGGCAATCGGGCTGCGCGGATCTTCCTGAGCCGCCGGGTTTACCGTGTCATTGGCACCAATGACCAGCACCACGTCGGTGTCGGTAAAGTCGTCGTTGATTTCGTCCATTTCCAGCACGATGTCATACGGCACTTTTGCCTCGGCCAGCAGCACGTTCATATGGCCCGGCAGACGCCCTGCCACCGGATGAATGCCAAAGCGAACTTTGATACCCAGGGCGCGCAGTTTGGCGGTGATATCCTGAACCGGATACTGCGCCTGCGCCACCGCCATGCCGTAGCCCGGCGTGATGATCACCGAGCTGGCGCTTTTCAGCATTTCCGCCACGTCTTCCGCACTGGTTTCGCGGTACTCGCCCATCTCTTCGGCATCGCCGGTAGAAGAGCCATCCGTACCAAAGCCGCCCGCGATCACGCTAATAAACGAACGGTTCATCGCTTTACACATGATAAATGACAGGATTGCACCGGAAGAACCCACCAAGGCACCCGTGACGATCAAAAGGTCATTGCTCAGCATAAAGCCGGCCGCCGCCGCTGCCCAACCTGAATAGGAGTTGAGCATGGAGACGACCACCGGCATGTCCGCGCCACCGATGGAAGAAACCAAATGCCAGCCGAACGCCAAGGCAATCAGCGTCATGATCAGCAGTGAGAACACCTGCAAACCGACGCTATCGGTGCGAACAAAAGTGACCATCAGCAGGAATGAAATCACCAATGCGGCCAGATTCAGCTTGTGGCGATGCGGCAAGGCGAGTGGCTTGGAAGAGATAATCCCGCGCAGTTTGCCGAACGCGACGATGGAGCCGGTAAAGGTTACGGCCCCGATAAAGATACCTAAGAACACTTCGGTGAGATGGATGTTTTCCATTACCGAGTCCATGGCAACCGCGCCGTGGTCAAGGTAGCTGTTGAAGCCAACCAGCACCGCAGCAAGACCCACAAAGCTGTGAAGAATGGCAACTAGCTCCGGCATTTCGGTCATTTCGACTTTACGCGCCAGATAGATACCAATGCCCCCGCCAATCACCATCGCGACGATTATCCAGCCAACGTTGCCGGAATCAGGCCCAAGAATGGTGGCAATCAGCGCGATCGCCATACCGGTGATGCCGTAGATATTGCCCTGTTTTGACGTTTCGTGTTTTGACAATCCAGCCAGGCTGAATATAAACAGAATAGCGGCAACGATATAGGCTGCTGTAACTAATCCCCCAGACATATGCTACCCCTTAATTCTTACGAAACATCTTCAGCATGCGCTGAGTGACGGTGAATCCGCCAAAAATATTGATACTGGCAATCAGAACCGCAACAAACGACAGGAAGCTAACCCAGCCCCCGTGACCAATTTGCAGCAGCGCGCCAACGACAATAATCCCTGAAATGGCATTGGTGACTGACATCAACGGCGTGTGCAGCGCGTGGCTAACGTTCCATACCACGTAATAACCCACCACGCAGGCCAGAGCGAACACGGTGAAGTGAGACAAGAACTCCTTCGGCGCCACGTTCGCCAGCCAGCCGAACAGGATGATCGCCACGGCCATGATGATGTATTTGGTGTAAGGCGACGCGGGCTTGGACTCGACTTTCTCCTGAGGCGCAGCCTGTTTGGCGGCCTGAGGCTGGGCGGAAACCTGAATCGGCGGTGCCGGCCAGGTGACTTCACCGGCTTTCACCACGGTCACGCCGCGCACCACGGTGTCTTCAAAATCGATCTCGATTTCACCGTTTTTCTCTTTGCACAGCAGCTTCAGCAGGTTCACCAGGTTGGTGCCATACAGCTGGGAGGATTGAGTCGGTAAGCGGCTCGGTAAGTCGGTGTAGCCGATGATTTTGACACCGTTTGGCGTGGTAGTGATGGTGTCTGCGACCGTCAGCTCGCAGTTACCGCCGGTTTGCGCGGCAAGGTCAACGATGACGCTGCCCGGTTTCATTGACGCCACCATGTCGGCGGTGATCAATTTAGGTGCCGGACGGCCTGGGATCAGCGCGGTGGTGACGATGATATCCACTCCCGCCGCCTGCGCCGCGAACAGGGCCATTTCAGCTTTAATGAAGGCATCGGACATCACTTTGGCATAGCCGTCGCCGCTGCCCGCCTCTTCTTCGAAGTCCAGCTCGAGGAACTCCGCGCCCATACTCTGCACTTGCTCTTTCACTTCAGGACGGGTGTCGAAAGCGCGGACAATCGCGCCAAGGCTGCCCGCCGCGCCAATCGCCGCGAGGCCGGCGACGCCCGCACCGATAATCATCACTTTGGCAGGAGGCACTTTGCCTGCGGCGGTGATCTGCCCGGTGAAGAAACGGCCGAATTCGTGAGCGGCTTCAACAATCGCGCGGTAACCGGCGATATTGGCCATGGAACTCAGGGCATCCATGGATTGCGCGCGGGAAATTCTCGGTACGGAGTCCATAGCCAGCGCGGTCACATTGCGCTCGGCCAGCTTCTGGATTAACTCGGCGTTTTGCGCAGGCCAGATAAAGCTGACCAGCGTTGAGCCGGGCTGCAGTTGGGTAATTTCATCGCCTTCAGGGGCATTAACCTTCAACACGATGTCGCTGTGCCAGACGTCAGCCGAACTGACAATTTGTGCCCCGGCCTGTATGTAGGCCGCGTCGTCAAAGCTTGCCAATTTTCCGGCGTCTTGTTCAATGGCAACCGTAAAGCCGAGCTTTAGCAGCTGTTCCACCGTTTTCGGCGTTGCTGCGACTCGGGCCTCATTGGTCAACCGCTCTCTTGGTACACCAATACGCATAGTTATTCCCTTCACCCTTTTTATTGATGATTAACACGCCGACAGCGCTTTTTTATTGCTGAACCTGTCGAATTGTTACCGTACCGAAGTTAATTTTTCCGACTGTTTATAACCTACTGAATTTGTGATTAATAATCTACGTATCGCAGTAATAGCCAGAGAATGAATGATTAATTCATGATGATGGGCAAGAAATTTGCCGCTAAGCGCTAAAAAATAGGGAGCCAATTAACGTTTTCGCAGCAGAACTGCCGCCGTTTGCCGAAAAGAAGAACATTCGGCTCCACGTCTAATCAGCCTTAAGGTTAGCAAAAGGTGAATAATTAACATTTATTTCACCTCTTGGAATATACCTAAAACTTATATAAGTTATGGGCTGAAAAAAAAGTGATGCAGGTAGCGGTTAGCAACATCATTAATGACATAAATTACTGAGACACTCGGTATTGTTACATGCAATAATCGGCCGCTAACCTGTTACACATCAAGAATTCAGCACGTTTCAACATTACTGCGCAAGGTGAAAGGATTTTTTATGAAGCTGACCAAAACGATCATCGCATCGGCTCTGTGTTTATCTTTAACGGCTATTTCCGCCTTGTCAGCAGCACAGGCAGCCCAGGAAATCGCTCCAGAAAAAGCAGCCGCCATCAAACCCTTTGATCGCATCGTAATTTCCGGTCGTTTCAACACGCTGGGGGATGCGGCTGACGCCGTTTCTCGCCGTGCTGATGCACTGGGTGCAGATTATTTTTATATTCAAGACACAAACAGCTCAGGTAACAGCGGTAACTGGCGCGTCGTCGCGGACATCTATAAAAAAGATGCGGCCGAAGTCAGTAAGAAAACCACTTACCGTGAAATTAATGGCGTAAAAGAATTACCGAAAGAAGAGGCTTACCTGCTTGAGCCTTATGACACCGTGACCGTCAGCGGCTTCTACCGTAGCCAGCCAGACGTGAATGATGCCATCACCAAAGCCGCGAAAGAGAAAGGTGCTTACTCCTTCTTCATCGTGCGTCAGGTTGATGCCAACAGCGGTGGCAACCAGTACATTACGGCTTTCATCTACAAGAAAGATGCTGCAAAACGCGTCGTGCAGGATCCAGACGCTATCCCAGCTGATTCCGAAGCAGGTAAAGCCGCGCTGGCAGCTGGCGGTGCCGCGGCTAAGAAAGTGGAAATCCCAGGCGTTGCTTCTTCTGGTAGCCCAAGCCGTTCCGTGGGTCGCTTCTTCGAAACTCAATCTTCTACCGGGCAGCGTTATACCGTAACGGCAACCAACGGCGCGAAGATTCAGGAAGTGAACAACGTGACTGCAGCACAGATGGCTCCGTTTGATTCCATCACTTTCACCGGCCACTTCAATAGCATCACCGACGTCTCTCAAGAAGTGGCGAACCGTGCTGCAGCCAAAGGCGCGAAGTTCTATCACATCACTCGCCAGTGGCAGAACAAGAGTGGTGGTAACCTGACGGTTAGCGCTGACTTGTTCAAATAATAACCGCGTTAGAAATAACAAAAGGCAGCCTGCGGGCTGCCTTTTTGCTAACGCTCTTTTACTCAAGATCTTTATATTGTTACGGCCAACATCAACCTAAACGACGTTTAATGCTGATGCACAGGCTGCAGAATTTCCACGCGCAAATGGTCATTACTTTGCACTAGCTGCAAGCTATGTTTGCATTCGCTTTTTATGGTATTCAACTGCTCATCGTTAAGCGCATAGGGCAAATTAATATCCACGCTATAAAGCCCCTGCTGTTCCGCCAATTCAATTAAACGCACAATATTGGTTTCATCGCTTACCTGCGTCGAAACCACTTGTAGCGCTAAACTTCTCAGGCGCTCCTGCTTAGATTTTTCTTGTGAGGTGCGGGATCGAAGTACCATGCCGAAGAAAGGCAGCACTCCATAAATCGCGTCGATAAAGCTCCACTGCTTTTTGCATGATGCAGAAAGGTATTCCATGTAATCGAAGGAAGCTTTTTCACTGCGCACATCGGGTATCAGGCGATTATCGCTCATCCCCTATTCCTCTCCTGGCCAGTGTTAGGACGGTTAAACGCACGAAGAATGAATCAGTTAATATAATGCAGCGTAATATATTTCGTTAAGTATATTCGCCTCTATAATGGCATATTTCACGAAGCATGCGCTAGTCGGTTGAGCGGGCAAAACGCAATACTGTGTCGCATAATGTGAATGTTAAAATATTGTCAGTTTTTCTACGTTTGTCTCTACAAAAGGGTCGCAAACTCTGAAAAACTGTCACTTCCTATTACGCATGTCTTGTAGCCATAGCCTGTGTCTGCGGCTATGCTGACCATCGGATAATAATAAACAGCAATCCAATGAATAAAATCGTTTTTGTAGAAGATGATCCAGAAGTCGGTAACCTGATTGCGGCCTATTTAGGCAAACACGACATTGAAGTGTTAGTCGAACCCCGTGGTGACACCGCGCAGGATCGCATCGCGCGTGAAAAGCCCGATTTAGTCTTGCTAGATATCATGCTGCCCGGCAAAGATGGCATGACCCTCTGCCGCGACCTGCGCCCTACTTACAGCGGCCCCATCGTGCTGCTGACCTCCCTTGACAGCGACATGAACCACATTCTGTCGCTGGAAATGGGCGCTAACGATTACATCCTCAAAACCACGCCGCCTGCCGTATTACTGGCTCGCCTGCGCCTGCACTTGCGCCAGCATGCGCCGCAATCGGCGGGTGAAGAAAAACCGGCCAGCAAACCCTTGCAGGGTGGCAATGCGCTGCACTTCGGCCAACTCTGTATTGATCCTGTGAACCGCGAAGTGACGCTGGTCGATGAAGTGATTGTTCTCTCCACGTCTGACTTTGACTTGTTATGGGAATTGGCAACTCACGCCGGTCGCATTATGGACCGCGAGGCCCTGCTGCTAAACCTGCGCGGCGTCAGCTATGATGGCTTAGATCGCAGCATCGACGTGGCGATTTCTCGGTTACGCCGCAAGCTCTACGACAACGCCCTCGAGCCGTTCCGCATCAAAACCATTCGTAATAAAGGTTACCTTTTCGCCCCTAATGCCTGGGAGACAGGACAGGAATGAGAAAGCTTTTCATCCAGTTTTTCCTGCTGTTGCTGGTCTGTTTCCTGGTGATGACCATGCTGGTCGGTCTGGTTTATAAAGTCACCGCCGAGCGAACCGGGCGCCAGTCTCTCAACGACTTGATGAAAAGCTCGCTGTACTTAATGCGCAGCGAACTGCGCGAAATCCCCATTAAGGATTGGAATAAGACCATCAACACGCTGGATCTTAACCTCTCTTTTAAGCTGCACATTGAGCCTTTGGGCAAACGGGTTCTTAGCCCTGAACTGGATAAGCGCCTGAAAGATGGTGAAATTATCGCGCTCGATGACGAATATACCTTTATTCAACGCGTGCCGCGCAGTCACTACGTCTTGGTAGTCGGCCCTATTCCCTATCTGTTCTACATGCACGAGATGCGTATTCTGGATCTGGTGGTCATGATGCTGATTGGCCTGTCGCTCGCCCTGCCGGTCTTCTTGTGGATGAGCCCACACTGGAAGGATTTGCTTAAGCTTGAGAAGTCGGCCCAAAGGCTGGGCAATGGCTATCTGGACGAGCGAACCAATTTTGATTCCACCTCCAGTTTGAATCGTTTAGGCATTGCCTTTAACCAGATGGCGGACAACATCAACACGCTGATCGCCAGTAAGAAGCAGCTGATTGACGGCATCGCCCACGAATTGCGTACCCCACTGGTGCGTCTGCGCTACCGTCTGGCGATCAGTGAAAACCTGCCAGAAGCCGAGCAGCAGGCCATTAACCGCGATATCGGCCAGCTCGAATCTCTCATCGACGAACTGCTGACCTACGCGCGTCTGGACCGACCGCAGGTTGCGCTTAATCTTGAGAAAGTAAATCTGGCAGACTGGCTGGCGGATAAGGTTGATGACTTCCGCCTGATCAACGCCGAGCGCGGCATCACCCTGTCGGTGCCAGAAGGCGTAGATTTCGGCGGGGTTGATTTACGTTTAATGGAGCGCGTGCTGGATAACCTGGTGAACAACGCCCTGCGCTATGCTAACGACAAAATCCACATCAGCCTGTGGCTGGACGGCGAGAACGCCAGTTTGCAGGTGGAAGATGACGGACCGGGCATCCCGGAGGAAGAGCGCATTCGCGTTTTCGAGCCGTTTGTGCGCCTGGACCCAAGTCGCGACCGCGCTACCGGCGGCTGTGGCTTAGGGCTGGCCATTGTTCACTCGATTGCCGTGGCGTACCAAGGCCGCGTCAGCGTGGAGTCCAGCCCATCATTCGGCGGGGCTTGCATACGTTTCAGCTGGCCTGCCAAAACCGTTTTTAATCTCAATACAGAACCACGCTAAAAATAATTTCGAAGGAAGTAAATAATGACAACAGCTTATTCACAACTGCGCAGTACCTTCGCCCGCCTGTCCCGCTTTAACCATCTTTCCGCCATCGCTGGCTGGGATATGGCCGCAATGATGCCGCCCGCCGGTAGCAAAGCGCGCTCTGAAGCATTGGCTGAGCTGAGCGTTTTGTCTCACCAGATTTTGACCGCAAAACAGGTTGGCGACTGGCTGGAACAGGCCGAAAGCGAAGACCTGAACGATCTCGAGCGTGCCGACCTGCGCGAGATGCGTCGTAAATATCAGCAATCCGCCGTGCTGCCTGAAAGCCTGGTTGAAGAGAAATCCTTGGCGGGCGCACGCTGCGAACACGCTTGGCGCGTGCAGCGCAAAGGCAATGACTGGGAAGGTTTTGCAGAGAACCTTCGTGAAGTCGTTCGCCTGAGCCGTCAGGAAGCGAAGTTGCGCTCAGAAGCGACGGGCGTCGGCCTGTATGACTCCCTGCTCGACATGTACGAGCCGGGAATGACTTCCGCCAAACTGGACGTGCTGTTCGGCGACCTGAAAACCTGGCTGCCAAATCTGCTGAAAACCGTGGTTGAGAAGCAGAAATCAGAAACGCGTATCACGCCAGTTGGTCCGTTTGATATTGAGAAACAGCGTCAGCTGGGCCTGCAAGTGATGGCACGCCTGGGCTTCAACTTTGACGCCGGTCGTCTGGACGTCAGCGCTCACCCGTTCTGCGGCGGTGTGCCAGAGGACGTACGCATCACCACGCGCTACAACGAACACGAATTCCTCAGCGCCATGATGGGCGTCATCCATGAGACTGGTCACGCGCGCTACGAGCAGAACCTGCCGAAAGAGTGGCTAGGCCAGCCGGTATCCAACGCGCGCTCAATGGGCGTGCACGAGTCGCAAAGCCTGCTGTTTGAAATGCAATTGGGTTGTAGCGAGCCGTTCCTGAAATCTATCTATCCGCTGGTTATCGAGCAGTTCGGTCAGCGCGAAGGCTTAGACGAGAGCAACTTCATCAAGCTTAACCAGCGCGTTGAGGCAGGCCTTATCCGCGTTGATGCCGACGAAGTGAGCTATCCGGCGCACGTGATCCTGCGTTATGAAATCGAAAAAGCGCTGATTGAAGGTGAGATCGAAGTCGAAGACATCCCTGCTCTTTGGAACAGCAAGATGAAGGAATATCTGGGCATCGACACCGTGGGCAACTACCGCGACGGCTGTATGCAGGATATTCACTGGACCGACGGCGGCTTCGGCTACTTCCCAACCTATACTTTGGGCGCCATGTACGCAGCACAGCTGTTCCAGTGCGCCAACCACGCGATCCCAACTCTGCAAGATGATATCGCCCGTGGCGACCTGACCGCCCTGTTCCAGTGGTTGCAGCAGAACATCTGGCAGCACGGCAGTCGTTTCACTACCGACCAGCTGATTCAGAATGCCACCGGCGAGACGTTGAATCCGGCGTATTTCCGCAAACATTTGGAAAGCCGTTACTTGTAAGTTTTGCCTCAAAGAGCAGTTTGGAGTTGCCTTTTGCTCCTCCCCCTGACAAGGGGGAGGCTGGGAGGGGGTATTGCAGCAAACTCAGTGGCTTATGTGAGAAATACCCCACCCCAACCCTCCCCTAATTAGGGGAGGGAGCAGTTCGGATTCCGATAACTCTCGCTATCCCCATTCAAAAACCACCCTCCCTGCTAAGAATCCTCTCAACAAATCTTCCAGATCCCATGATTTCTCAAGGATTTGCGGTGCCACAGAGTGTTCAAGTACATAAATAACATTGTATGTTGTAACTAAATACAGGTTTCTCTACGTACAGAAGTTGACAAAACCGAAGTAACCCATTGATTTTATTGCCGTATGGAGCTTGTACAAAGCGTTACACGCCGACACCAATCACTCACTTACAAAGCAGACTGCCGCGCCTACTATTCTCCTACCGGCCCCGCAGTGGGGTGGACATATAAACGAACATTCTGAGGAATTTAAGATGAAAAAAGTATTAGCTCTGGTTGTTGCCGCTGCAATGGGTCTGTCTTCTGTAGCTTTCGCTGCTGACACTACTGCTGCACCAGCTCCTGCTGCTGCTCCAGCTGCAACTACCGCTGCTCCAGCGGCTGCTGCTCCAGCTGCAAAAGCACCAACTAAGCATGCTGTAAAGCATAAGAAAGCACACAAGAAAGCTGCTCAGAAAGCGCAAGCTGCTAAGAAACACAAAAAAGCTAAGAAAGCTGCCCCAGCACAGAAAGCCCAGGCTGCTAAAAAACACGTGAAACATGCTAAGAAAGCCGCTCCAGCACAGAAAGCTCAGGCTGCTAAAAAGCACGTAAAACACGCTAAGAAAGCTGCTCCAGCGCAGAAAGCTCAGGCTGCTAAAAAACACGTGAAACACGCTAAGAAAGCTGCTCCAGCTGCTAAATAAGTAAGACTTTTGGTGAGTGATTCCACTCCCTTAGAGTAAGACTGAATATTAACACCCGGTTCGCCGGGTGTTTTTTTCTCCAGTTTTCAGATTGAGGTATTGATGGAAGATGCTGCGCCGATACCTGTTCGAAATCACCCTTAGCGCACTGATACTGTGCGGTTTAATTACCCTGTTCTTCTACTTGTGATATCACCTGAACAAAATCCCTCCGGTGATCACACCGCCAGTTGCAAGCGTCTATAATCACTCCATAATATACGATTCAAGGGATTTCCCTGCTTTCAAGGTCAGAATGTTATGCGCATCGCGTTACCTTTAGTTTTGAGCCTTTTTTGTTGCACCATTTCCTCTGTTCATGCGGACGTTCCTGAACCCGATTCAGATTCCGATGCGCCAACCATAAGTTTGAAAGAAAAGACTGCCCTGTTCTTTGGTCACGATCATCGCACCGCCGTCGCCAATACCAGCGACTGGCCGTGGCAAGCCATCGGACAGATTGAAACCGAAAGTGGCAATCTGTGTACGGCAACGCTGATATCCAAGCATCTGGTGTTAACCGCCGGGCACTGCGTGCTGGCTCCTCCGGGCAAGATTGATAAAGTCGTGGCACTGCGTTTTATTTCTCACAAGCAAAAATGGCGTTATCAGGTCACGGCGTTAGAAACGCTGGTTGACCCAAAGTTAGGCAAAAAGCTGAAAGCCGATGGCGAAGGTTGGATTGTGCCCTCTAAAGCCGCCGCGTTTGACTTTGCGCTGGTTCGCCTGACGGATGAGAATATCGCCCTGCCGATCACCCCGCTGCCGCTGTGGGAAGGCACCCGTGACCAGCTTACCGCCGCGCTGAAACAGAATGGTCGTAAAATAACGCAGGCGGGTTATCCGGAAGATCATCTGGATGATTTGTACAGCCATCAAAACTGCCTGATCACCGGCTGGGCGCAGCCTGGCGTGCTGTCGCACCGATGTGACACCCTGCCTGGCGACAGTGGCTCGCCGTTGTTATTAAAAACCGGCGATAAATGGGCGCTGATTGGTATTCAAAGCTCGGCCCCGGCGGCGCAAGACCGCTATTTAGCGGACAACCGCGCACTGGCCGTTCCGGCAATTCGCGACGCACTGAACAAGCTCTCATCAGGTGCCGTGAGCGCCATGCCAGCTGCGCAATAATTGCCGGAAAAGGTGCAAAAAAAAACCTAAGTCACACAAGTGGCTTAGGTTTTTTTATTGACGCTGCGGCGAGTTAGGCGTCAGCTTTCAACATATAAATGCAGGAAGTTACCGTACTGCCGTCGGTGGTGGTCACTTCGACCGGCACGCGCTCGTAGCCCTCGCCTTCGAAATCATCCAGAATCTGCCAGTTTTCAGCGAGCTTTTCAGAGCTGAAGACAAAGCCATTGACCCGGTTGCCGCTGTCATCAAGCACAATCCCCGGAAAGCCCATTTCAGCCCCCCAGCCTTTGTGCAGCAGGGTTCCCCCTACGTGCCCTTCTTGCCAACTGCCGCCAATCCCCTCGAGTACGTGGGCGTTTGGGCGACCTGGGCCTAAAGTGCCATAAACGAATAACGTGGCCATCTTCACTCCTTACTCAACCGGTGACTAACTGTTCCATGGTTTGCAAAATACGCTTGTCGGAAATCGGGTACGGCGTGCCCAGCTGCTGGGCGAAATAGCTCACGCGCAGCTCCTCAATCATCCAGCGCACCTCTTTGACTTCCTCGCTCTGCTGGCGAGCCGGTGGCAATTTGTTTAGCCACTGCTGCCACAGCCTCTCGACGTGCTCGACCTTCAACATCTGAGCGCGATCGCGATGAGGATCCATCGCCAGCTTGTCCATACGTTTTTCAATCGCGTTGAGATAGCGTAGCGTATCTGGCAGGCGTTTCCAGCCGTTCTGCGTAACAAATCCACGGTAGATCAACCCTGACATTTGGCTCTTAATATCAGAGAGCGCCAGCGCCATGGTCATATCAATACGGCCTTTAAGGCGTTTGTTGATATTGAATACCGCCGTCAGGATCTGCTCCACCTGCACGGCAATCTGCACCACGGCGTCATTGAGATGAGCGCGAACATGCTCGTGAAGTCGGGCAAACTCCTCCTCTTTCCACACCAGACCGCCACTTTCGGCGATCAATTTATCAATGCCGCAGGAGATACAGTCGTCGATCAGGTCCAGCACTTTGCCATAAGGGTTGAAGTACAGACCCAGCTTGGCTTTGTTCGGCAACTTTTCGTGCAAGTATTTGATTGGCGATGGAATATTAAGCAGCAGCAAACGGCGCACACCCGCCCACATCGCCTGCTGTTGCTCCAGCTCGCTGTCAAACAGGCGGATCGCGATGCTGTCTTTGGTATCGACCAGCGCCGGATAAGCCTTAACTTCGTAACCACCGCGCTTTTGTTCATAGCGCTCGGGCAGCGTGCCAAAGCTCCAGACGTGCAAATCGCTCTGTTCGATGCCGTCATCGGCCACGGCAGACAGCGTCTGCTGCACCTGCTCTTTCAAACCTGCTTTCAGCGCCGTCAGGTCTTTGCCTTCGCGCAGGGTTTTGTTTTTGTCATCCAAAATACGGAAAGTCATTTTGAGATGGTCTGGAACCTGCTCCAACTGCCAGTCGTCGCGTGACACCGTCACGCCACTCATTTTGCGCAGTTCGCGCTCCATGGCATCCAGCAAAGGCTGTTCGAAAGGCTTGAGGCGGCCTAGCAGCGCGTCGGCGTAGTTCGGCGCGGGCACGAAGTTGCGGCGAATCGGCTTCGGCAGTGATTTAATCAGCGCCATAATTAGCTCGCGGCGAATGCCGGGGATCTGCCAGTCGAAGCCCTGCTCGTCAATCTGATTGAGCAGCGGCAGCGGAATGTGCACCGTCACGCCGTCGGCGTCGGTCCCCGGCTCAAACTGATAGGTCACGCGCAGCTTGATATTGCCCTGATGCCAGAAGTTCGGGTAGTCGTGGGCGCTGATGTTGCCCGCGCCCTCTTTGATCAACATGCTCTTTTCGAAGTTTAGGCTATCGGCGGGCTGGGTCTTCCACCAGCTATCAAAGTGGCGAGACGACACCACCTCCTGACCAATGCGCTGCTCGTAGAACAGAAACAGCGTCTCGTCGTCGACCAAAATATCGCGGCGGCGGGACTTGTGCTCCAGCTCTTCCACTTCGCCACGCAGTTTGAGGTTGGCGCGGAAGAACGCGTGCCGCGTCTGCCAGTCACCTTCCACCAGCGCATGGCGAATAAACAGCTCGCGGGATAGTACTGGGTCAATGCTGCCGTAGTTCACTTTGCGGGCTGCGACGATAGGCAGGCCGAACAGGGTGACTTTCTCAGACGCGATCACCGCGCCCTGCGCTTTCTCCCAGTGCGGCTCGCTGAAGCTGCTCTTCACCAGATGCTTGGCCAGCGGCTCAATCCATTCTGGCTCGATGCGCGCGGCGATACGGCCCCACAGGCGGCTGGTTTCCACCAGCTCGGCGACCATCACCCATTTCGGCGGCTTTTTGAATAGACCGGAACCGGGGAAGACGGCAAACCGGGCATTGCGCGCGCCGGTATATTCTTGTTTATCCGCGTCTTTCATGCCGATATGCGACAGCAGCCCGGTCAGCAAGGCGCAGTGAACGCTGCGATAATCGGCAGGTTCGCTGTTCACCGGCAGGCCCAGCTCTTTCACCACTTGGCGCAGCTGGGTATAGATATCCTGCCATTCGCGCACTCGCAGGTAGTTGAGGTAGTCGCTGCGGCACATTTTGCGGAACTGGGCCGAAGACAGCTCTTTTTGCTGCTCTTTCAGGTAGTCCCACAGATTCACAAAGGCCAGGAAGTCGGAGTCTTTGTCGGCAAAGCGGCGGTGTTTCTCATCCGACGCCTGTTTTTTGTCCATCGGCCGTTCGCGCGGGTCCTGAATCGACAGCGCGGCGGTTATGATCATCACTTCGCGCATACAGCTGTCTTTGCGCGCTTCAAGCACCATGCGGGCCAGACGCGGATCCACCGGCAGTTGGGCGAGCTGGCGACCGGACTGCGTCAGGGTATAACGCCCGTCTTGCGCGTTATTGATAGCCCCCAGCTCTTCCAGCAGGCGCACGCCGTCCTGAATGTTGCGTTTATCCGGCGCTTCTACAAAAGGAAACGCGGCAATGTCGCCCAGCCCCAGAGAGGTCATTTGCAGAATGACCGAGGCAAGGTTAGTACGCAGAATCTCCGGATCGGTAAACTCCGGGCGCGACAGGAAGTCTTGCTCGGAATAGAGACGAATACAGATACCTTCGGAGACGCGTCCGCAGCGGCCTTTACGCTGATTCGCCGAAGCCTGTGAAATCGGCTCAATCGGCAAGCGCTGCACCTTAGTTCGGAAGCTGTAGCGACTAATGCGCGCCGTACCCGGGTCGATAACGTATTTAATCCCCGGCACGGTCAGCGAGGTTTCCGCCACGTTGGTGGCCAGCACGATGCGGCGACCGGCATGAGACTGGAACACGCGGTTCTGCTCGCTATTGGAAAGGCGGGCATATAAAGGCAAGATTTCGGTATGCGGCAGATCCAGCTTATTCAGCGCGTCGGCGGTATCGCGGATCTCCCGCTCGCCGCTCATAAAGATCAGAATATCACCGGCACTTTCGCGGCCCAGCTCGTCTACGGCATCAAAAATCGCCTGAAGCTGGTCGCGGTCGGTGTCTTCCGCGTCATCCACCACCGGCCGATAGCGCACGTCCACCGGATAAGTGCGGCCCGACACTTCGATAATCGGCGCATGATTAAAATGCTTCGAGAAGCGCTGAGGGTCGATGGTCGCCGAGGTAATAATGACTTTTAAGTCCGGGCGCTTCGGCAGCAACTGGCGCAGATAGCCAAGAATAAAGTCGATATTCAGGCTGCGTTCATGGGCTTCATCGATGATCAGCGTGTCGTACTGCATCAGCTTGCGATCCTGTTGGATCTCCGCCAGCAAGATACCGTCCGTCATCAGCTTAACCAGCGTGTTATCCCCCACCTGGTCGTTGAAACGCACTTTATAGCCGACGGTGCCGCCCAGCGAGGTTTCCAGCTCGTCGGCAATACGGTTCGCCACGGTTCTGGCGGCCAGACGCCTTGGCTGAGTATGCCCAATCACGCCTTTAATGCCGCGCCCCAGCTCCATACAGATTTTCGGGATCTGCGTGGTTTTACCGGAACCTGTTTCCCCCGCCACAATCACCACCTGATGGTCGCGAATGGCTTTGAAGATGTCGTCTTTCTTTTGGCTAACCGGCAGATTGTCCGGATAGCTGATTTTAGGTCTTGAGGCTTCGCGGGCGCTGACTTTTTGCAGGCTCTGGGCGATAGCGTTTTCAATCTCTTGGGTAATACCTTCGACCGCTTTCGGGTCGTCCTGCGCTTTATTCAATAGCGCCTTAGCGCCGTGCAAACGTCGTTGCAGGCGTTGGCGGTCACGAAGCATCAGCCCGTCTAACTGCGCTGACAGTGCCGCGAGCGGAGATTTCACGTTCGGCATTCCTTGTTGCTCGTCAGGCGACTCGAGGATAAACCGCGATATCGGCTGAATTTGAAAGGTTTAGTGTTGAAGTAGCAGCGGATGAACCTATGCCTGGTTAGCAATATGTTACCACAAGCTATTGAAGATGCTGAAAGCGGGCTGAATTTAGCGCCAAACAGAAGTCGTTCAGTAATATTGAACATAGCACTCGAAATATTACGCTATCACTGAATAACTTTTGTGAATAAAGTAACTTTCATTCCAGGGCGCCCGCCCTTGCAACGCACTCAGTTAAGGATTTACTCATGAGCAAAGTACTGGTTCTGAAATCAAGCATTCTGGCGAACTTCTCTCAGTCAAACCAACTGTCAGACTACTTCGTAGCGCAATATCAGGCTGCTCACAGCGGTTCACACGTTACCGTTCGTGACCTGGCTGCTGACCCAATCCCGGTTCTGGATGGTGAATTGGTAGGTGCTCTGCGCCCTTCCGACGCACCATTGACTCCACGTCAGGAAGAAGCGCTGGCGCTGTCAAATACGCTGATTGAAGAGCTGCAGGCCAATGACGTGATTGTTATCGCGGCACCTATGTATAACTTCAACATTCCGACTCAGTTGAAAAACTACTTTGACCTGGTAGCCCGTGCTGGCGTGACGTTCAAATACACTGAGAAAGGCCCAGAAGGTCTGATTAAAGGTAAGAAAGTTATCGTTCTGACCAGCCGTGGTGGCATCCATAAAGACACTGGCAGCGATCTGGTTGCGCCTTACCTGTCACTGTTCCTCGGTTTCCTGGGAATGAGCGACGTAGAATTCATCTTCGCTGAAGGTATTGCTTACGGTCCAGAAGTGGCGACCAAGGCACAGGCCGCTGCGAAAGAAGCTATCGATGCTGCTATCAAGCAAGTCGCCGCAGCTTAAGACTTAAGATTGCCAAGTATTATCACAATCTGGAAGGGTCAATTCCCCTCAGAATCGGTTGTTAAACCCCTCTCCTGATGATGTTGTGATAACACCATTGCGCGCTGAAAAGCGCGCTTTTTTTTGCCTATTTTTGCAGCCACTGACCATTAATCCCGCGCACATACTCCCCGGCTCCGGCGCGAGCCACCAGCTTCTGCCCCGCAAGTTTCGCCACGTCGCCGGTGGTCACCTGATTGTTTTGCGCCACTTGCTTATATTGCTCTTCGCGGCCCTGATTAATGCGTTTCACCAGTGACAGGGTTTCCGCATCTTGCTTGACCGGCGCCAGATAGCCCGACAGGGTTTCGCCCACCCGACCTTGCTGCTTGGCCTCTTCCAGCGTCAGGGCAAAGGCCGTGCTGCTAAACAGTAGGGTTGAAACCAGCACCAGCAGCGCAGATTTCTTCACCGTGGCGGTTTTAAACATTTTGAAGGTTAACGCACGCATATCCACTCTCCACACCGGCTTGCCAGCCGCGCCAATTTAGAACAGGTCACTCTGGTTTTTCAGCAGATTTTCGACATCTTTATCGACCTTGATGTGGATCTCATGCTCAATCTTGACGTTCATATTGATGGTGATCGGCTCTTTCGGTGCAGAGAGTTCAATGCGCGGCACGCAGCCGTTAAGCATCACGACGGCCAGAGCGGTCGCCGTGCAGAGCGTGGTTCGGTAAGCGATAGCCAGCTTCATGGTAAAGTCCTCAAATTCTTATCCTTAGAGGGTGCATCCGGTTGCTGAGACAGGGAGTTCGCCGGCAGCGAGATCTCCTGTTGCAACCATTCTTGCAAGTTGTCGCCAAAGCGCAAACTGCGCCACAGCTGATAAATGTTTTCCTGATGGGTGTAATTAAGGTTCACTTCTCTGTCCTGCTTACCCGAGGTATTGGCTCCGGTAACGTGAGATTTCATGGTCAGCTCGCCGAGGTTATCCAGATTGACCTTGGCAATCATTTCGCGGATCTCCATATAACGGATCCACTCAATCACCAGCCGGTTAGCCAGATTGCCAGCCGCCATGGCATCGGCAAACTGTGGGTCGAGGCGCAGCGTCAGCCAGCCATCATTTTGTATCCAGCCGTCGCGCACAATCCAGTGCGGGTCATTAACATAAAGTGGCAGCTCGCCGTTGATATTACCGGACATCGCCAACTGTTTGGGTTTCAGCGCGGTGAACAGTTCGCTGAGACTGATTTTTTGCAGTTTAAGCACCGCCGCGTCGTGTTGCGGCATGCGCAGCGCCGACATGCTGATGTGGCCGCGCAGGGTATCCACGCCGAGATTACTCAGGGTCAGCGGCGTGCTCTCCGACCAGGGATACGTCCCTTGCAGGTCGGCAGTAATGTTCTCCAGCTTAACGAGGTTATTCACTTCGCGGATCCGCAGCATTACCGGCTGTTTCACACCCAGCGTCCAAATCTGATTTTGCAGCCGATAAGAGAGGCTGAAGTCCATCCCACTGACGTCGCCGTCCGGCAACCACATGCCGCCGTCCTTCACCACCCAGTGACCGCCGCCGATAAATCCCTGCCCGCGCGCCATGGAGAAAGCCGCCTGCGCATAGAAAGTGCCCTCGCGCAGACGAATATTCAACTCCGGAGTCAGCAGCGACTGGAATACCGCCAGCTGCTGTTTCGGCCACCAGGCTTCACCGCGCAGACGTTCGCCATCCCAACGACCGTTGAGCTTGATCGGCCCTATCGGGTCGGCGTCCAGCGTGCCTTTCATGATGAAGCTCTGCGGGTCGCTACCACTGAGGTGCAGCATTAGCTCGCTGGGTGGCAGGTAGCCGCCGTTATCCAGCGCAATCTTCTTCGCCACCAGCTTGATGTCGCCCATAAACTGTGGCGGCAAATCCGGGAATTGTTTTTTGAAGCGTTCTGGTACCGGGCGACGCCAAGTCAGCGGTTTATCCAGCGTCAGGCGCGGCGCGTCCACATTAATCAAGCCGTAATGCAGCTTGTTAAAGCCGGTCGAGAGCGACGTCAGGGTGATTAAATTGTTATCCCAATTACCTTTACCAGCCATATCCCAACGTCCGGCCAGCGGCGGCAATTTGCCATTGCCCCAGTATTTGAAATTCCACAGTCCCTGATCCGGCCAAAACTTCTCGGCCTTACCGTCAAGGTGCAGGTCGAAGCTCCCCCAGTAGGTATCCCGAGCTTTAACAATCGCCTGTAGCGGTCCGCTCACCCCTTCGGCAGAAACCTTCACCCCCGCCAGCGGCCAGCGGGCGTCCTGTAACAGTAGCTCAGGAGTAGGTTTGCCCCACGCGCGCAGCAGAGCGCCGCTGCGCAGCGCCAGCGTCGGATTAAGCACCGAGCCGCTCAGCGTACCCGGCAGCGAGGCACTCAGTGAGGTAGCCACCAGGTTAGCTTGGCCAGTGAGCTGGAAAGCCAAATCGCTGTCCAGCAGCCCAACCTTGCCCGGCCCCATGGTCAGCACCACGTTGGCTTTACCATTATGCCCCTGAGTCAGCACGTTGAGCCGCGCCGCGAGCTGGGTCTGGTCGAAGGTATCCGCCCAATCGCTCAGCGTCAGGTTGATGCCACCGGCGAGCGGCTGCGCGGCATAGGGCCAGTGCCACTGCCCCTGGGTTATCTGTAAATTCTTACCGTGCAGAGTCCACGGCAGGGTCGCCAGAGGCTGCTGGCTGCCCTTTTCGGCAATCGTCAGCACGCCTGAGGTTTGCTGCCATTGCAGTAAAATATCTAGCGGATTCGGCACCTGCGCGGTTTGCATTTCGGCGCGCAGTTCGCCGGTTTGCGGCAACTGGTCCAGCGTAGCGGGCAGCGTCAATTTGCCGCTCAGCGCAATGGGCTGTTGGCTGCCCGGCGGGGTCAGGCGCAGGGAGTTAATGGCGAGTTGTTGATTGTCGAGCGTGGCGTCCAGATTGAGATCTTCGCCCTGTAGCGTCAGGTGCTGGGTCGCGCCCTGATTGTCGATACGCAGTTCACCGGCGTAACGCTGCCACGGCGTCACCACCAGACGGTGAATGATCACATTGCCCGCAGGCAGGCTCTGTTGGATATCAGCTAATGAAAGAGGTGAGCTATCGGCGCTTTTCGGCAGGTTGCTCAGACACAGGGTATCGACATTCAGGCTATCGGCCTCCAGCGCCCAGCGGCCACTGGCATGGCTCAGACGCGCATTGGTGGCCTGCGCCAGTTCGCATTCTCCCGCCATATAGCGCATTCCCGGCAGCTCGAGAGTACCATTAGACCAGCTAGGTGACGCGGAAAGGCGTAGACTGGTCCCTGCCGGTAGCCAATGTTGGGCAACCTGAGGCAACCAGCGAGGCACGGTTTTCCATAACACCCCGGCCAAAAACAGCAAGGTAAGCACGGTTCCCAGACACACCAGTGCAAAATATCTCAGTCCTTTCCTCATGATATGCCTTGTTTTTCACGAAACCGCTATAAGATACCATAATTAGCATAACAACTTATCGTGGAGAAATAGGATGAAACTCGCCGTTTACAGCACGAAGAATTACGATCGTAAATACCTCGAGTTGGTGAATCAGCATTATGGATATGAGCTGGAGTTTTTCGACTTCCTGCTGACCCCGCAGACGGCGAAAACCGCCATCGGCGCCGATGCCGTCTGTATCTTCGTCAATGACGATGGCAGCCGCGAAGTGTTGCAAGAGCTGAAATCGCTGGGCATTAAGACGCTGGCCCTGCGCTGTGCCGGTTTCAATAACGTGGATTTAGACGCCGCCAAAGAGCTGGGTATTTCGGTGGTGCGCGTTCCGGCTTATTCACCGGAAGCTGTGGCCGAGCACGCCGTGGGCATGATGATGTGTCTTAACCGCCACATTCACCGTGCCTATCAGCGCACCCGCGAGGCGAACTTCTCTCTGGAAGGGTTGATTGGTTTTAATATGCATCAGCGCACGGCGGGGATCATCGGCACGGGTAAAATCGGCGTCGCCGCGATGCGGATTCTGAAAGGTTTCGGCATGCATATTCTGGCTTATGACCCCTATCCAAGCCCATTGGCCCTTGAACTGGGTGCCGAGTATGTGGATCTCGATACGCTGTACGCTCAGTCGGACGTTATCTCCCTGCACTGCCCGTTAACGCCGGAAAACCACCACATGCTGAACGCCACGTCATTCGCCAAGATGAAAGACGGCGTGATGATTGTGAACACCAGCCGAGGCGCGCTGCTGGACGCCACTGCCGCCATTGACGCATTGAAGAAGCAGAAAATCGGCGCGCTGGGGATGGACGTGTATGAGAACGAGCGGGATCTGTTCTTCGAAGACAACTCCAACGAAGTGGTGCTGGACGACGTGTTCCGCCGCCTCTCATCCTGTCACAATGTGTTGTTCACCGGGCACCAAGCCTTCCTGACCAGCGACGCGCTGACCAGTATTTCAGAGACAACATTGTTGAATGTGGATCAGCTGGCGAAAGGGCAGCCATGTCCGAATTTGTTGTAGTTTTGGAAACTAGAGGAAACTTTTAGGTCAGACTGTGGGCGTCGGCCTAAGGTCAAAACCGTGGGCTCGCCGCCCACACTGGCCCAAAGGGTTTTAAACGAAACCCTTTGGAATCCTGCGTTTTTTGCTGCTGGTAGATCGAGGCTTCGCAGGGTTGGAATGAACGTGTTCCAGCGGCCACTGTGTTCGTCGCGAAGTGCCGCCGCTTAGGCGGTTCCCTCAGTTCGGGTTTCGAGCCATAGGTCTCGAACCACTCCCTCGGCGTCACTTCTGAACGCGACTTACTGGCATTTACTTCGAGCCGTTTCATTCACAAAAAATCTGAAAATCACTGAAAAGGTACGGTTGAGATGCCTCAAAACCGCAGTCAAAAATGGCGCTGAGCGAACGGTTCGAGACCCAAGGCTCGAAGCCTGAAGCGAAGGCACCGCCTAAGCGGCGACATTTTGCGGTGGATAACGGAAGTACCTGAAACACGGCCATTCAGCCAGCGACAGCGCGGAGTAAATAGCCGGGGATTCTCAAGGGGCGCGGCGATAGGCGCCCCTTGAGGCCGGTGTGGCGGCAGCGCACGGTTTTGACCTTAGCCAGTGTGGGCGGCAGCGCACGATTTTGACCTTAAAGGGCCAGTGTGGGCGGCGAGCCCACGGTCTTGAATTTGAATTTAAAAGCGCTCAAAGGCAGCCCGCCTTACCCCGCCGTACATCTCCCTGCCATTAACGCGCTTTCCGAACACTGGCGGCCATTCGACATTGAACACATGCCTACGCGGCTGCCGTCTAACTGAGGTGCCATTCGCAACTGACCACCGGCCATGGAACATGCGGCGAAGGCCGGGCTGTCCATATTGACGCTGTGGTTAGAAAGGTTAACGCTGTTACCCTTCTGGGGAACCTCGTTGGAATCATCGTGGCTGCTACAGGCGGCCAACACCAGAACGGCTCCGGCCAATAATACGCGTAAGGCAGTGATCATCAGTCCTGCTCCTGAAGAATAACGGGGTGTCGGGGAATTAAGTGGAAATCATCATAGCCGAGCCATTCCGCCAGCGTCGAGTGTTAGCAAGAATTAATATCAACTTTTTCCTAAAAATAAACGATTAGATACACTTTATTTCGTTCCGTTATTTCTTTGGCTCATAAACTTAGGGCTCATTCACCGTTTTTAAGTATCAACTACTTAAAATAAGCACAACAGGGAGGCATTTTATAATGGTGACAGATTTTTTAATTCGTATTGCGCTGGCGGGCGTTTTGGGCGGGCTAATTGGTATTGAGCGCCAGCTGCGGGCGAAAGAAGCCGGTCTGCGAACGCACGTATTAGTGGGTATCGGCAGCGCGATGTTTATGATTGTGTCGAAATACGGTTTCGCCGATTTACTCAACCTCACCCACGTCAGTTTTGACCCTAGCCGCGTTGCAGCGCAGGTGGTGAGCGGCATGGGGTTCTTGGGTGCCGGGACCATCATCATCCAGAAACAGGTGGTCAAAGGCTTAACCACCGCTGCCGGATTATGGGTTACTGCCGCGATTGGTTTAGTTATTGGTAGCGGACTTTATGAGATTGGTATTTACGGCGCCTTCCTGACCTTAATTGTACTGGAAATGTTCCGCCAAATTAGTAATAGGCTGATCGGCCATCACCATCTGATTGAAATACGCCTCACGCCGCAAAGCGTGCCTTCGGTATTAATAGCATTGCAGAAAATGCGTATTCGTCCGGGCCATATTAAAGTCAATCAGCGCGACGATGGTGATGAAAGTAAGTGCGAATTAGTGATGGACGTGGTGTTAAAACCGAAACAAAGCGTTGATAAATTGTATGAAGCCATCATGACCGTTCAGGGTATTAAACGTATTGATATCAATTAACCTCTTACTGCGCTGACGCGTATTTTCTCAAGCTGCGAGGGGAATTGACCCTCGCAGAAGTAATAGAATTCCTACGACTTCCCCTCTTCCAGTAACCCTATCATTTCACTCAACTATTAACCCTGCACACAATCAGGATAAATCGATCGATGCCCCGCGTGTAAACTTTTTCATATTCGAACCGGTTCGGCATCGCTGTTTCCGGCAAGCATTAGGAAATGAAAAAGGGGTTTTCATGATCACCACTGACGGTAATAACGCAGTTGCTTCCGTGGCCTATCGCACCAATGAAGTAATTGCTATCTACCCTATTACGCCAAGTTCGACCATGGCCGAAATCGCCGGCGCGTGGTCCGGTGAAGGTAAGAAAAATCTCTGGGGCGATGTCCCAACCGTGATGGAAATGCAGTCAGAGGCCGGGGCGATTTCTACCGTCCACGGTGCGCTGCAAACCGGCGCACTCTCCACCTCTTTCACCTCATCGCAGGGTTTGCTGCTGATGATCCCCACCCTCTACAAGCTGGCCGGTGAATTAACGCCGTTCGTGCTGCACGTCGCCGCCCGCACCGTGGCGACCCACGCCCTGTCTATTTTTGGCGATCACTCCGACGTGATGGCCGTTCGCCAGACAGGCTGCGCGCTGCTTAGCGCCGCCAGCGTGCAGGAAGCGCAGGACTTCGCGCTGATTTCTCAAGTTGCCAGCCTCAACAGCCGCGTGCCCTTTATTCATTTCTTCGACGGCTTCCGCACCTCCCATGAAATCAATAAAATCGCCCCGCTGAGTGATGACACCCTGCAACAGATGCTGCTGCAGGCCCAGATTGACGCCCACCGCGCTCGCGCCTTAACGCCGGACCGCCCGGTTATCCGCGGCACCTCGGCCAACCCGGACACCTATTTCCAGTCGCGCGAAGCCACCAACCCGTATTACGACGCTACCTGCCAGCACGTCATTGACGCCATGGAGGCCTTCTCCGCCCTCACCGGCCGCGCCTATAAGCCTTTCGAGTATGTCGGCCACCCGGAGGCGGAGCGCGTGATTGTGCTGATGGGTTCCGGGATCGGGACGTGCGAAGAGGTGATCGAAACGCTGATTGAGCGCGGCGAAAAGGTCGGCGTGCTGAAAGTGCGCCTCTATCGCCCATTCAGCGCCAAGCATATGTTGGACGTGCTGCCGCAGAGCGTCAAAACGCTTGCCGTCATGGATCGCACCAAAGAGCCGGGTTCCCTTGCCGAGCCGCTGTACCTCGACGTCATGACCGCGCTGGCCGAAGCCTACAGCCGCGGGGAACGCGACAGCTTGCCGAAAGTGATTGGCGGCCGCTACGGCCTCTCTTCCAAAGAGTTTGGCCCAGACTGCGTGCTGTCGATTTTCGACGAACTGGCCCTCAGCCAGCCGCGCCCGCGCTTTACCGTGGGGATCTATGACGACGTGACCGGCCTGTCGCTGCCGGTGAATGACGAGCAACTGCCGCAGCACGCCACGCTGGAAGCCCTGTTCTACGGGCTGGGCAGTGACGGCTCGGTTTCGGCCACCAAGAACAACATCAAAATCATTGGCAATAGCACGCCGCTGTTTGCGCAGGGCTATTTTGTCTATGACTCCAAGAAGGCCGGTGGCCTGACGGTGTCTCACCTGCGCGTTAGCCCGCAGCCGATTAAATCGGCCTACTTGGTCAGCCACGCGCACTTCGTTGCCTGCCACCAGTGGCAGTTTATCGACCTGTACCAGATGGCCGAGCGCCTGCGCCCCGGCGGCATTTTCCTGCTCAACACCCCTTTCTCGCCGCAAGAAGTGTGGGAACGCCTGCCGCTGGAAGTGCAGTCTTCGCTGCATAAGAACAATGCCCGTTTCTACATTATCAACGCCGCAAAAATTGCCCGCGAATGCCAGCTAGGCGCGCGCATCAATACCGTGATGCAGATGGCCTTCTTCCACCTGACTCAAATTCTGCCGGGCGATCAGGCCCTGAAAGAGCTGCAGGGGGCGATTGCCCGCAGCTACAGCAGCAAAGGCGAAGAGCTGGTGATGCGCAACTGGCAGGCGCTGGGCGCGACTCTTGAACAGCTCATTGAGGTGCCGTTGCAGGCCATTCCACAGCAGCCGCGCAAGCGTCCGCCGATTGTGTCTGACGCCGCGCCTGATTTCGTCAAAACCGTCACCGCCGCGATGCTCGCCGGTCTGGGGGACGCCCTGCCAGTTTCCGCCTTCCCGCCGGACGGCACTTGGCCGACCGGCACCACACAATGGGAAAAGCGCAATATTGCCGAAGAAGTGCCCATCTGGCAGCCAGATTTGTGTACCCAGTGCAACCACTGCGTCGCCGCCTGCCCGCACTCGGCGATTCGGGCCAAAGTGGTGCAACCCGAAGCCATGGAAGGCGCGCCGTCCGCCCTGCAATCTCTGGATGTGAAATCTCGCGATATGCGCGGCCAGAAATACGTGCTGCAAGTGGCCCCGGAAGACTGCACCGGCTGTAATTTGTGTGTGGAAGTCTGCCCGGCGAAAGATCGCCAGAATCCAGAAATCAAAGCCATCAACATGGCGGATCGCATTGAGCATTTAGAAGAGGAGAAGGCCAATTACGACTTCTTCCTTAAACTGCCGGAAATCGAGGCCAGCCAGCTTGAGCGTATCGACATTCGCACTTCGCAGCTGATCACCCCGCTGTTTGAGTACTCCGGTGCCTGCTCCGGCTGTGGCGAAACGCCTTACATTAAGCTGTTAACCCAGCTGTATGGCGACCGCCTGCTGATTGCCAACGCCACCGGCTGTTCATCTATTTACGGCGGCAACCTGCCTTCCACGCCTTACACCACTAACGCCGAAGGGCGCGGGCCGGCGTGGGCCAACTCGCTGTTTGAAGATAACGCCGAGTTCGGTCTGGGCTTCCGTCTGACGGTAGACCAGCACCGCCGCCGCGTCACGCGCCTGATTGACTCGCTTTCCGAGCATATTCCCGCCGAGCTGTTGGGCGGCCTGCGCGATGAAACCTCAACGCCAGAAGTGAAGCGCCAGCACGTCACCGAGCTGCGTAAGATTTTGGCCGAGATTGATTCTCCAGACGCCCGCCAGTTAGCCACCGACGCCGATTATCTGGTGGATAAATCCATCTGGCTGATTGGCGGCGACGGCTGGGCCTATGATATTGGTTTCGGCGGCTTGGACCACGTGCTGAGCCTGACGGAGAACGTCAATGTGCTGGTGCTCGACACCCAGTGTTATTCCAACACCGGCGGCCAGCAGTCGAAAGCCACCCCGCTGGGCGCCGTCACCAAATTTGCCGAACAGGGCAAGCGCAAGTCGCGCAAAGATTTGGGTGTCAGCATGATGATGTATGGCCATGTCTACGTGGCCCAGATTTCCCTTGGCGCGCAGCTGAACCAGACGGTGAAAGCCATTCAGGAAGCCGAAGCCTATCCCGGCCCGTCGCTGATCATCGCCTACAGCCCATGCGAGGAGCACGGCTACGATCTGGCCCTGAGTCACGACCAGATGAAGCAGCTCACCGCCACCGGTTTCTGGCCGCTGTATCGCTTCGACCCGCGCCGTGTAGAGGAAGGTAAAGCCGCGCTGGCGCTGGATTCCCGCCCGCCAAACAGCAACCTGACGGAGACGCTGAACAACGAACAGCGCTTCAGAAGGCTCAACGCCCAGCAGCCGGAAGTCGCCACTCAGCTGTATGCGGCGGCAGAGAAGGAGTTACAGGAGAAATATGAGTTCTTGGAGCTGCTGGCGGGTAAGAGAACGAATGGGGAGTCGGAGTAAAGTTAAAGACGTTGTTTGCTCCTCCCCCTTGCCAGGGGGAGGAGCAAAACCAAACCCACTGAAAAGGCACGGCTGAGAAGCCAGTAGGCCGCGTTCAGAAATGACGCCGAGCAAGAGGTGAAAAACCGCGTGTCTCTTTACGCGGGTTGGAATCCCGCAGCGAGGGGACCGCCTTAGCGGCGGCTTTTCGCGGCGATAACCTCAGCCTCTGAAACATGTCCATTCCAACCCTGCGAAGCCTCGATCTCCCAGCAACAAAAAACGCAGGATTCCAAAGGGTTTCGTTTAAAACCCTTTGGGCCAGTGTGGGCGGCGAGCCCACGGTTTTGAATTTAAAGACCTACGTGTGGGCGGCGAGCCCCCGACCTTGACGTTGAATTTAAAAGCGGGCTTGGGCTGCCAGCCCAAAAATCACCCCCCAAGTCGATGTTTATGCCCTTTCATCAGACTCAGCGATGCCGAATAAGCTGCGCCCTCATCCCCGGCCATAATGGCCTCATAAATCAGTTTATGCTCTTGCAAACACATGCCGCCTTCCTTTGAGGAATACTCAAAGAACCATTTAAAAATGGTGGTCAGCACGTTGCCGAAAGGCACGTAAAAACAGTTGCCGGAGGAGATAAAAATCATGCGGTGAAACTGGGTGTCTATTTCCACCCACTGCGCCTGGTCAAACTGCTCGGCGACCTGACACATCTGCCGGTAAATGCGCGACAGCTCGATGCGCTGCTCCTTGCTGGCGTTGACCGCCGCCAGCGCGGTGGCGTGCGGCTCAATAGCTTTGCGAAACTCAAGAAACTGCTGATAAATCTCTTCGGTGGCTTCCATCCCCTGCATCCACTCCAGTAGCTGCGGGTCTAGCATGTTCCACTGGGCGCGATCTTTCACTCGGGTACCTACTTTCGGCCGTGATTCCAACAGTCCCTTTGAGGTCAGCAGCTTCAAGGCTTCGCGCAGCGCGGTGCGGCTGACACCAAACTGCTCGCCCAACTCGATTTCGCTCGGCAAAATGGCGCCAGAGGCCAGCTCGCCGGAGAGAATTTTTCGGGCGATGTCGCGAGCGATGTGGGTGTTCAAACCACGGGTTAACCCGGCGGCTGTTTCAAACTGCATCGTCATGCTATTCCCTTTTATTGGTGCAGATGGCCGTCATGATAGTTCAGGAAGCGGAGCGACGCATGTCCTCGTCGCCCCGAATGTGCTCAATCACCGGTTACGGCGCCATTTGGCCGCCGTTGACATCAAGGATCTGCCCGGTGATGTAGCCGCTACAGGCGTGAGAGGCGAAGAACAGATAGCTCGGTGCCAGCTCCTCGCTGGTGCCAAAACGCCCCATGGCAATGCCGCTGGAAATCTTATCGCGCACTTCCTGAGTTTTATCCGCATGGAAAACCGTGTCGATGGTGCCCGGCGACACCACGTTGAAGCGAATATTGTCCTTGGTGAACTCCTTCACCCAGTGGCGGTTCATATTGTGCAGCCACGCCTTGGACGCCGCGTAAATCGAGGCTCCCGGCCCGCCGCCTTCGCGCCCGGCAATAGAACCGGTGCTGATAACCGAGGTGGTTTCGCCGGTCTGCTTGGCCGCGCTGCGCAAGTGCGGAACGGCGAACTTGGTAACCATGAGCGCCGAGCGGGCATTGAGATCCATCACCTGCTGGTAGAACTCATCGTCAATCTCTTGTAGAGGTTTGCGCCCCACCAGCCCGCCGGCGTTATTGATGAGCACGTCCAGCCCGCCGAAGCGCTCCACGAAGACTGCCACCAGCTGCTGGCACTGGGCGGTGTCGGTCAGGTCGGCGGCGAAATACGCCACTTCGCCCCCCAGCGCCGCCACCTCTTGGGCCAAGCTTTGCAGGCTCGGGTCATCGCGATGCCCGTTCAGCCCCACTTTCGCGCCAGCGCGGGCAAAAGCCTGCGCCGTCGCCAAACCAATGCCTTTGGTGGAACCGGTGATTAGCACGCGTTTGTCTTTCAAGTCATTGAACATAAAAGCTCCTCGGTAAGTTGCTAGGGTACAGGCTCGGAAAATAGGTCAGCCTTGCCACGTGGCGCTAAACGCCGCGCCATGCGCAGGCCGATCCTGATTATTAATGGAAACGCGCAGGCGGCGGCCATCCACACAGTGGATCAGCAACTCGCTGCCGGTGGCGTCTTGGGAGAGCACTTCTACCCGGCTCACCTTGCCCCGCGCGTCGCGCGAGGTTTCAGTGGCTTCGTCAAAATAGCCGTGGCTCTCAATCACGCTGGCAAATATTGCGTCGTCCCCCTGCTGGCGCAGCAGCAGCGCGGGCTCATTGCGCAGGTTGAAATGCGGATCGCCCGCGCCGGTTCGTGCCACGATAAGCTCGCCGCCGAGGGCTAATGCGCTAATAAGCGAGGTGTAGCCGTGGCCGTCGAGCCAGCTATAAAGGATAGAGTGCTGAGGAGTGACCTCCGCCCGCGCGCAGTCCCACAGGTGTTGATAGCCGTGTTCCGCACCCAGCGGCCTGAGCTGCTCCGCCACCCGCAGCGGGCTGTCGCTGCGCACAAACTGCCCGAGATGATGCAGGCAGTAGTCATACTGGTGCAGCTGCTGGCTGCTGATGCGCAGCACGTCCACCAGCAGCGGGTTTTCGAATTCGGCCAAATTGAGCATCAGCACCGTGCGCTGGAGGGTGACGCCGGGGTAGTAGTCGCGCAATCGCGCACTCATTCCCTGTCCGGCGGGATGCTCGCTGACAAAGAAGTGGCGCTCGCCGTGACGCTTTTCCGCCTCGGCGCTTTGGCCAAGGTTCTGACTCTGATGATCCACCACCAGCGTGTTGTGCGCCACGGTCTGCTTGCAGTAACTGTTATTTTCCGCGATGTAGCGCCCGCCGAATTTGGGTTCGACATTCACCCAGCGGCCAAAACCGTAATCCCGCAAAGTCTCGCGGCCGTGGCTAAACAGGCTCAGGTGCAGCCCGTCAAAGTGGCCGTGGTTCAGCGCCGAGTGCAGGCGCGGAATGCTGCCGTGCTGGCCGTACCACAGCAGCGCCATGGTCAGCTGGCCGTTTCGCGGCTGGCGAAGGATAGCCACTTCCCCTTGCTGGCCCTGCGGCCCGTCGGTAAGGGTCAAACTGCCCCAGTTCATCGGCTGGGCGGGCGTCTGCTGGGCCGCGTTGGAGAGAGCTAACCCAGCGGCGCTCACCCACAGGGAATCCTGCCAGTGGGCGGCGGCGATCCACTGCGGGTTGCCGTCGTAGCGATAGAAACAGACGCTGGCCGCCACCACCGCGCCGTCATCGCGCAGACTGATGGTTTTCGAGGAATCATTCAGCGCCGGTAAAGTGCCGTCGGGGAAAGCCACCTGCATCAGGGCTTCGCAGGTTTTGCGCACCACCTGATTGCGAAATTGATAAATGGCTAATTCCGGCTGGCGATGGTGAATCGCCTCGGCCAGCAGCAACAGCGGGCGCAGCGCAAATCGCTGATAGTACGGCCCTTCAATGTAGTAGCCGTCCGGTGAGAACAGCTGCGACAACTGGGCAAAGAAGCCGCCGCTCTCGCTATCCCCCTTTAGCCCGTACAGAGCTTTATCCACCAGCGACGGGTCGCCCAGCACGTAGCCGCAAATCCCCGCCGCCGCCACCGACCAGATGCCGTGGTTATGCACGATATCGAAATCCTTGGCGTGCAGCGTCAGCGCGTCGTCCACCATCACGCGAAACAGCTGGCTTTCAATCTTCTGGCACTCGGCGGCGCTCAGGCTGGGCTGAATACAGTGGTACCCCTCGACGGCGTAAAGCAGCCACATATTCTCATTGAGGGTTTGATGAAACAGCCGCCCCGGCGCATTGCTGTCTTTACTTACCGCACTGCCCAAACCGGGATAAATCTCGGCGTAGCCGTTGAGCAGTTGCAGAGCGAAATCGCGATAATCCTGCCGCTGGAAAATCAGCGACATCCGCCCCGCCAGATTGATGAAACGGTAATTCTGTTTGTGCTGCGCATGTTCTGGGCCGCCCGCCTCACCTTGGCCGGGGATCGCCACGGGCTGCGCCATAAATTCATCCAACTCGGCTATTTGCCTGCGCAGCACGCGGCCCATCAAGCTCTCCGCCGTTAGCTCTTCGCGTAACTGCTCGGCGTCGTCCGGGGTGATAAACAGCGGCTGCCAGTGATTCATGTTTTATCCTTCTGAAGACTTTAAGGCGGGCGTCGGCGCAACAAAGCCCTTGGCCCAGGTCGGCAGCGTCAATAGCCAGATTTCGCGCTGCGCTTCAAGGATCGCACCACGAGACACATCCTCGTGATAGCCCGATTTCTGCGACTTGGCGGCAGCGGGCAAGGTGAAGCTGGCGCTGCGGATCTGCTGCTGGTAGCGCGGCTGGCCGGTGGCGTTGTCCGCCCAGGAGAGCAAAGTCACCGGGCGCACGCTGATCCGGTCGAGGGATTTGTAAGGCCACGGCTGGCCGTCGTCGGTATATTTCGCCATGAAATCCAGCGACTTGAGAATGCCGCCGCCCCTCGGTGTCTGGTAATGCCACAGGTCAATGCCCTCTTTCTGCGCCAGCACCGCCATCAGGCTAATGGCCTGCATATCAAAATAGCTGTAATGGAAAGAGCGCGTGCGGACCAGTTCGGCGGGCTGGGTACCGTCAGGCATCAGTTGCACGTCGAGCTTACTCTTCATCAGCTTGATCATCTTTTTCACCACCTCGGGCTGGTCGAGATACCAGGCGATGCCCGCCACCTGCGTGGCATACCAGTTGCCGTGGTTGTTCTTGGTACGGCTCTCTTTGAGCGCCAGCTTGTTGGTTTGCAGCCAGTCGAGATATTCGGACATCCAGTGGCGCATCGCCTCCTGGTCTGGCTTTTTCCACGCTGCGTTGCCGTCAAGCAGCACCAGCGAGTCGACAATTCGAGTCGAGAAGTAGCGCCCGTCGAGCACGCCCGCGTTACGACCCGCCGCAATCCCCGGCACGCCTTGGGCAAAATTCAGGTTCGGGTTCATGCGGGTTTCTGGGTTGATGAACCACGTCCTTAGCAGACTGGCGGCCTTATCGGCATATTTCTGCTCGCCGGAGAAGTACCACGCCAGCGTCAGGTTCTGCACTCGCGCGGTAAAGTCGGCCAGGCGCACGCCGTCGCTCTGGTCATTTTTACTGGCCGGATTCACCTTGCCGTCTTTGCGCACCCACGGCAGGCCGTCCGGCTTGCTGCTGTCCGCCCACCAGTAGGCGCTCAGGCTGAGATAGTCATGCTTGGAGCCGCTCGGCGGCGTCATACCTTTGTCCGTCACGCTGAGGTTCGGCTTCTCCAGCGCCTTGTCAGCCGCCGCGAGCAGTTGGCGGTAAGCCTCTTGGGTCTGCTGCGCCGCCTGATGTTGCGCCAGCTGCTGTTTCACCACGGCCAACTGCGCGGGTTGTAAAAATGCCGGTTCAGCCGCTAATAGCGATCCGCTAAACCCAAGGCTAATAGCCACCGCCAGTCGGGCAGATGGCCGAAAAATGGAGCTGAATAATGTCATGTCCTTCCCTTGTTCGCGCTGGTCTACCTTTCTTTTAGTAATACAAATAAAGCAGACTATTTTCGAATTTGCCACGTTTCGTTCCGCCTTTTCACTTCATTAATGCGATAAAAGGCTGACAAAGTGACGCTCTTCACAACTTAGCAACAAATACCGCCTTTCTTATTTGTCCGACTTTTAATTTCAAATCCCTCTCCTACTATTGCTCACTGAGCATGCGCAAAAGATAACCAAAAGCAGCTTCTCGACAAACACTCACCCAACACCGAAGAGATTAACGACGATGGATATTAACGTTCTAGTGATGATCGGTTACTTCGTGTTAATGATTGCGATCAGTTACGCGTTCAAGAAGATGGCCTCCGGCTCGTCCAGCCACTACTTTCGCGGCGGCGGCCGTATGCTGTGGTGGATGGTCGGCGCGACGGCCTTCATGATTCAGTTTAGCGCCTGGACCTTCACCGGCGCCGCCGGGCAGGCCTATCGCTACGGGTTCAACGTGGTCAGCGTGTTCGCCGGTAACGTGTTTGGTTATCTGGTGGCATGGTGGTGGTTCGCCACCCGTTTTCGCCAACTGCGCGTCGATACCGCCACCGAAGCGATCAATCATCGCTTCGGCAAAGGCAATGAGCAGTTCTTCACTTGGATGATCATCCCGCTAAGTATCCTAAGCGCCGGGGTGTGGCTAAACAGCCTGGCAGTGTTTGCCAGCGCGGTGTTCCACCATGATGTCACCCTGACGCTGTGGGTTACCGGGCTGGTGGTGCTGGTGATCTCCCTGCTGAGCGGGGCGTGGGGCGTGGTCGCCAGTGACTTTGTGCAGACGCTGGTGGTGGCGATTATTTCTATTGCCTGCGCCGTGGTGGCCTTGATCAAGGTGGGCGGGCCGGTGAATTTAGTTACCGAGTTCCCCTCGGGGTTCTTCACCGGGCCGGACGTCGGCCCGCACTACATCACGCTGCTGGTGGCCTGCTTCCTGTTCTTCTTCATTAAAAACGTGCAAAGCATTAATAACCTGCAAGATTCCTACCGATTTCTTAATGCCAAAGACAGTTTTAATGCCAAAAAAGCCGCGCTGTTTGCGCTGGTGCTGATGTTTATCGGCACGCTGATTTGGTTTATTCCGCCGTGGGCCGTGGCGGTGCTTTACCCCGACGCCGCCACGGCTCACCCAGAATTGGGCAAAAACGCCACTGACGCGGTGTATTTAATTTTCGCCGAGCGCGCCATGCCGCTGGGCACGGTCGGGCTGCTAATGGCGGGGCTGTTCGCCGCGACGATGTCTTCAATGGACTGCGCGCTGAATCGCAATTCGGGAATTTTCGTGCGCAGCTTCTGGACGCCTATCGTCAACCGCCACAGCGAGCGCAGCGATAAATACCAGCTGCGCGTGGGCCAGGCGGCCTGCGTGGTCAACGGCGTGTTGGTCATTCTGGTGGCGCAATACATGCACACCATGCACACCGTTAGCCTGTTTGATTTGATGATGAAAGTCGGCACGCTGATGCAGGCGCCGATCGTCGTGCCGCTGTTTCTTGGGGTATTTATTCGCAAAACCCCTGACTGGGCGGGCTGGGCCACGGTGCTGTTCGGCCTGCTCGTGTCTTACGTGGTGGCGAACGTGTTTACCGCGCCAGATCTGGTGAAACTGCTCGGGTTAACTTTCACCAACCGCGAGATGCTGGATATCGCCATCATGTGGAATATCTTCTCCCATCTGGTGTTCACCGGCGGCTTCTTCTGCCTGACCACCCTGTTCTATCGGGAGCAAACCAGCGAACGCTCGGCCATTCGCGACGCCTTCTTCCGCGACATGCAGCGTCCGGTGTATGCCGATGATGAGCAAGACGAGTTTGACCGCCTACAACGAGACAAGATTGGTAAGATTTCCATGTACATGGGGGCTGGGCTGCTGCTGATGGTGCTGGTGCCTAACCCGCTGTGGGGCCGGGGCTTATTCCTCTTATGCGCCCTGAGCATTTTGATTTTTGGCTGGGTGTTGCATCGCAGTGCAGAACGCGGCGCGGCGCTGGCGGCCAGACAGCGACTTTCGGCGTCGCAAAGGTGATCTGAGTACAAATTTGCAGCCAGAGGATTATGCCATAAAGACATACATTTAATATGGTTTTCATGTCAATACAGACAAATGACATACGGCGTTAAATAAATACTTCAGTGGTATTTAACCGATCACTTATTTAGATTTCCTCACCGGGGCAACTACATGAACGCTGATGGCGCTGCCCTAACCTTATTAGCCCATCAGCCTTATCAAGGAAAAGATAATGAAACAACTGACAACTCAAGAAATGGAATCAGTACAAGGCGGATTCCTGTTTGATGCTTTGAAAGGTGCACTGACCGCGGGTAGCGATAAACCAGGTTATGATGTTGGACACGACGCTGGCAAAATGGTTAACGACGTAATCAACTGCACCCAGAACCTGACCTACAACGTGGCTCAGACCACGACTTCTATGGTGAAAGGTTTCTTCAGTGGCCTGTTTGGTCGCTAAGCCTTATCAGTAGAAGCAAGTAGTGCAATAAAGCCTCTGTAAAAACAGAGGCTTTTGCTTTTATGCCGCTTTAATGTGTTGCAGCACCGGATAGGTAAAGAACAGCAGTTGGCACAGGTTCAGCCCAACGTGGAACAGTACCGCTATCGAGCGCAGCAACTACGAACGTGAACAAGCGACATGGTCAGAGTCACCGGCTGGTGTAGAAGAACGTTTCCAGAAAGAACCGTTTTTCATCCGATCACCGTATCAGAATAAAATTACATGGCTTCGCGCCAATCGCGGGACTAAGCACACCAATGCATTTTTGATGGGTACCATTAAGCATGCATTGTTGCGCCTTGATGCCGTTCGCAAATACCACGGCGTAAGCACCGGCCATGACTCTGAGTTCATCGCCTATTACCGCCCGTCATACTGTCATTTGGCCGAGTTCACCAAGCCGAGAGTCAAAACGCTGGCGAACGAAGTCGCCGGCCGTCTGAACGAAATGTTTACCACGGCCATTGAGGAACGCGGAGGCGATGCAGCCGCATTGCCAGATGAAGAACTGCTGTTTATTTATCGTCACATGGCCGTTGAGGTTCACGCGCTGCGCGTGCGTCCACCGCACTGGAAAAAGCTTAAGCCTCTGTTTGCCCCTGACGAACTGCCACCGGAACCGCTCGACCGTGCCGTCTTTGTGTCGGCATTGTCCCGCCTGATTAATGCTGATTGGTGGGAGCATCAGTTATGGCGGCTGCGCTGTGACTGGCGCGAAAACCAACTCCGCGCGATCGGCAGCATCCACAAACGTGCGACGCCGTACATTAGCCGCGACGCGCTGGCCGACTGGCTGGAACAGCTCCGAAAGAACCGCGAGTTTTTCAAGTCGCACGAACTGGACGACGGCGAAGGCAACCGTATGTCGCTCGAATCCATGGTCGATGCCAGCATCAGCAACCCAAGCATTCGCCGCCATGAACTCATGGCCCGCATGAAAGGCATTGAGTTTGTCGCCCAGTCACGCGGCGACGTTGGCGTTTTCTATACCATCACCTGCCCGTCGAAATACCACGCCACGAACGCCAGCGGCCACGGCAACCCAAAGTGGAACCACAGCGATATAAAACAGGCCCAAAAATACCTTACTAACCTTTGGGCGCGTATTGGCTCGAAGCTAAACCGCGAAGGCTTGCGCGTTTATGGGTTCCGCGTTGCCGAACCGCATCATGACGAAACGCCCCACTGGCACCTGTTGTTATTCATGCAGCCAGAAGAACGCCAAGCGATCACCTCAATTATGCGCGGCTATGCCATTAAAGAAGACCGAGCAGAACTGGGCAAGCGCACCAGCGCACGCTTCACGGCCAAACGCTTAGACCCGAAGAAGGGCAGCGCCACGGCCTACATCGCGAAATACATTTCGAAGAACATCGACGGCTACGCGCTGGACGGTGAAAAAGACCACGACACCGGCAAGCCGCTAAAAGAAACCGCCCGTCTGGCAATGGCGTGGGCATCCCGTCATCGCATCCGTCAGTACCAGCCGATTGGCACACCACCGGTGACGGTCTGGCGTGAGCTGCGCAAGCTGAATAACCAGCTGGTCGGCAACCTGATTAAAGCCGAAAGTTATAAGCGCGGGCAAAAGCTGTTACCCGATACTGCGATGGATGCGGTGATGTCGGCAGCCGACGCCGGTTGTTTTGCTACCTACATCATGCGCCAGGGCGGCGTCCTAATCCCCCGCGACAGCTACGTCGTGCGTCTGGCCTATGAAGACGGCGAGAAGCCCAACGCCTACGGCGAGATCACCGAGAAGATTTTTGGCATTTTCTCGCCGCGACTGGGCGAGGATTCCCGCGTCTGCACGCGGTTAAAAACATGGACGATTGTCGCCAAACAAAAGACGCAGCCCGCCGCAGAACAGCACGAAGCCAGGGAGGTTTTGACCTTACCGGACGGCCCCGCCGTCCCTTGGAGTTCGAGTTCTGTCAATAACTCTACGGGAGAGGAAAATTTAAACACTATTACGGGAGTTGAAGACAGAAATGTCGATGATATTGCCCTAGATTTTGACCAGTTAACCGACAAAGACCGCCGCGCACTGGTGCGAAGACTGAGAAGCGAACCGGCAGCACCTAAAAAGCATGAAAATCCGTTCCCGGAAGGCAATCCGATGCATGAGGCATGGGCGAACGCTGAGGCACGAGCTCAGGAAATGGCGCGAGTGCGTGAGTCAAAAATATCTAATGCCAAGGATAAAGCGGCGAAAATTCTCGACTCAGCTTATACGGCGGGAATTTACATTGATGAGCTTACAGCAATGTCTTTAGCACTGGGTGGCGAAGTCATGTTCAAAAATCGCCGTTATATTGCCCTGAAAAATGGGGATTTGTCTGCACTGGGGTGGAGCATAAAAGACAGAACAACAACTTTGAGGCGATTTATTTCTATTCTTAGCATGTCAACGACATAACATCTTTAGCAAGCGCGACCTACTATGTTTACAGAACGTGCCTAAATTATCCATTGGTTGCACTTTTTTATGTTAGCTATGCCTACACTCTTCATCTGCATGAGTTGAGAAGACATGTTAACGTAAAGGCAGTTTGATTTTTTAAGATAACTTTAGGATAGTTATATTTTTGTATCATGACAGCGTCAAATTAATCATTGCTATATGCTTCATGCCGAACAAAGCGAACCACCTTCAAATAACCAATAAAATCACTAACTGGGGCTATTGAAATGGAATCAAAAGATACAGTGTTTTCACAAATAAACAAGCACAAGGATGAATTCACCTTTCTTTTAAAAGAAGCTTTAAAGGAAGGGTTAGAAAAAGTTTCTGCCGCAGTATCTGAAAAAAAATTCATTGGAAGCTATTATCAATGGCCTTCAGTTTCATTTAGGAGTAATGGACTACCAATGTTATCATCATCTAACCTACAAGGAGAAAAAGACTATAGAAATCTCTTCGGGGCAAATTCTGAGATAAAAAGCCTAGACCTACCGTCATTTAAAAAATTCACTAAATTCATCCAATCTAATCCACATCTTGAATCTCGGTTAATTATCCCAGAATGGATGGGCATGAGAGACAGTGAACTAGAGAATTTAAAATATATATTTATCCACTCATTAATAATAGAGGTGATTGATAGATATATACATGAAAATAATTGCTTCGATTACCATGAAGATCTAGCGGATAGTATAATTATAAAAAGACAAAATTTCTTTTTTTGGGAAAAACTACCTATCGACATAGTCATTCCAATTCTTTTCGTAGGCTTTCCTTTTGAATCATTCACGCTTTCGAACGGATTTGAAATCAGACGACTAACAGAGAAAGAACATCTGGCACGTTATAGCGTAAAAGCCTATAACATCAGCGTTCATGAATTAGTCCTCTCGTCTGCTACTCATGCGTTAGTTTTAAAAGGGTGGGTAGTGGATAACGCACCATGCATTATGAATTTCAACACACTTGAAGATATAAGAGTTTACCCAACCACCCTCATTAATAATTTCTTTGCTGCTATCCGGTTAGTTAAAGATACAAATACTGGATATGCACAGGTTTTGTCTTTATCCGAGCATTGGGCAAATAATTACAAAGCTAACTTACCTTGTATTAATGGCACTACCACTCGCTCCTACCATGCTAGTTTGGAAAATTTTTACTGGAATATAGATCCTCTACCATTTGTAACAGATACGGAAATTAATGATATTTACGAAATTTTCAATTTACTCTGTAACTCAGAGGAAAACTCGATTCACTTATCAATTTCCAGACTCAATCAGTGTCTTATGAGAGATAGTGAGGAAGATTCTATGTTAGATGCGACTATAGCCTTGGAAGCTTTACTTTCAGATGATAGTCATCAAGAAATGACTTATAAATTAGCAATGAGAGTTGGAGCATTGGTTACTTTAGACAAAAATTTTAAGAAGTCATCCCAGCAAGCTTTTAATGATATTAAAAACATTTATGCATATCGTTCAGCCATTGTGCATGGGAGTAAAAAACTAGATAAAAAAAGAATAATCAAGCTTGACGACAATAAAGAGACCACAACCCACTCCCTTGCAGTAAACTATCTAAGATTTGTTTTGAGAGTTTTATTAAAAAACCCCAAATACAGAAACCCTAAAATCATCGACTCTGAACTCTTGCTTCGGGTGGTGAGTGAGGGCTGAATTAAATAAATTTAAAGATCTTAAAGCATTTTTTCACAACCATTCTACACTAAATCACTAGTTGCCCTGAAAATACAGGGCAAAAAAAGCTCAGAAATCGGTACGGCACGAAATTAAAAAAACATTACCATCAACCATAACTGTAGTTCGCTTGGAGTGCATATCACAATTTTTTTGAATGGTAATAATGGATGCGAGCTGCAAAATAAGTTTTCGCTATTGCGACAAAAAAACTCATCAAATCAACATCATTATTTAAATCTATTGATGTGCCATCATGATAATCACTTCTTAACTTCATATAAAAATCCTTGAATTTGGACTTATCCTTATCGCTGAGTTTATAGTTTAAATTGTGACTTATCTTATTTCTAATACTGTTGAAATCTTTTATCCTTACATATATGTCATTGTATGGCGGAATTGCCGGTTCGTTTTGTATAAGCGATATTTTTTGTGAGAAGGTTAATCTTGCCTCATCCCAGCTTAGAGTTTCATATCTCAACTTCAAGTAATCATCGACATATCTTTCAAGACTTAAATGAGCAGTAAGGAATGCACCGATAAACTCTAAATCAACATTCTCAACTCGCTCCCATATATTTACTGACTCGTCCTTTTTGCCGTTATAGACTGCTGTTTGTGCCAAATATTTCCAGTTCATGCCTCCTCCTTTTAATAGTTTATTGATTTAACAATCAAACTTAAATTTAAATAGTAGATTATATAGAAAAACCGCCTAAGCGGTTTTTAAAATTATATAGCCTGCCCATTTAGCAGGTTAAGCGCGAATTGCCGCTCGTCTGGCTTCAACTGGTCGATTAAGAATTTTACCAGTTTGTTGCCGGTCAGCCCGCTGGGGCTGAGTGAGTGTGAGAACGTCGCGTTAAAAACGAAGGTGTGGCCGCACTCAACCTCTGAACAGGCACAGTATAAATCGGCCAGTTTCTTGTCTTTCCAGTCAGATTTACGAATGATGGCCGGTGACCCGCATTCTGGACAATTAATTTTAAAAATGCGCATGTTTACTACCCCGCACGCCAGCGCCAACAATGGGGATGATTTTAGCTCATTTGTGCTCATTTCTCGCCCTTTTCAGCGTCAATTACTGGGATTTCAACGTCAAAATTTAGATGCAGGTGCGCGGGGATCTCCTTGTCGCTGTTAATCCCGTTCATAAATTTGCGCTGGAGCGGGATAACTTCATCTTTGCGGTAGGTATTACGGGCCGTTTCGGGATTGCCCATGACCGCGCCGTTGGCGGGAATAATTCCCGCCAGCCCAGCCGGGAAGCGGTGCGCGGTGAAAATATCCTGTGCGGTAATGCCTTTCACGTTGGCAAACTCATCCTTTGCACTGACCTCACCAACCGGCAAAAGCTTTAACCCCTCCGCGCTACCGTTAGGAATATTCACAAACATATTGCGGAAGTTACCCAACCCTTTTGACTGCTCAATCTTTTCTTTAATTTCCGCTTCCACCTCGCCGGTGATGTTGGCGTCGTTGGCATACAGGATGAAGCCCATGTGTGCGCCGTTGTGGTAATAGCGACGACGGAAAATGGTTGATTCGCTGTTAAGCAACACCGAGTGGATGCCGCCAATATAATCCGGCAGGCCGTAAACCTGTTGGCGTGGGTCATACATTTTAAAAAACACCACGTCGCGCGGGTCATAAATCAGCGCAGGCCCTTCCTGCAACACCACGAAATCCCCATCCTTTCGACAACGCAGATAGAGCGACGGCAACGGCAGAAGGTCGATAACCTGCCCGAAGGCGTTACGAATTTTCAAGACGGCCACGTCGCCAAACAGCAGATAATCAAACGCCATTTGCTCAACCTGATCCGTTGTCAGCCCGCCGCCCAGGTAGCCACCGGCCACCATATTGCGTCGAGCGTACAGCACGCCGCCGTGCTGGCCGTTGAGGTTCGGCAACTGCGCCAGCGCCAAACGGTCAATAGGTTGCCGCCAGTGGTCATAGTCGTTGTCGTACCAGATGTTGTGATAGTCGGTACCGGTGGTAAGTATGGGTTCCGGTTCGCGTAAAACGATCTGTAACGCCCACCATTGAACGCAACACCCCAAGGCCGACACCGTTCGGCCTTTTTTGCGTTCGTCTTACCACGGCCCGCAGCGCTCACAGAAACGCGCAGACGGAAGCGCATACCAGACGGAAACGGCGCTACACCGCACCCGCCTGCACTATTTGGATCATAAAAATTTTGCAAAGGAATTTTTGCGCAAACCCTACCGCCAGCCCGCGCAGCGTCTGGGGTTGTGGCTTCGGTAAGGTTTTGCACACGTCGCCAACTTTTGCAGCCGTTTGCAAAAATCAGGGGCAACGCAAAAACTAACCGATTGTTTAAGTTGATGTTTTAAAAGGATCTCCGGTGCTTTCCGTTTGGATCGCATCGGTATCAGAGCAGGTTTCAAAAATTACTGAGGGATTACGGGAAGCCTTGCGGCGCAAGGGCTGGCGGGGATTTTCACAGTGCAGTGGGTTTTGCAAAATATCGCGCGTTTGGATCCGTTACCGATCTCACTAACCGTTATGAATATTTCGTTATCCGTGGTCATTTGGCTGTAATCCGTGATGATTTTCGCCTGCACGTCAAAAGAGAAAAGCCCGCGAAATGCGGGCCTTATATCGAAGTGTGGTCGCGTTGTGGACAGCGTTGATAAAAATCCTTTTACATCAACATAATATTCTCTTGACCTTCCCCTGACTGGAAGGTCTAAGCTTCCTGCAACACATCATGTTCAAGGAGTAACATCATGGCTCTTCCATCTAGCTCCACCCTATCCACGCGTCTGAGTTTGCCGGTCGAAGGGATGACCTGCGCCTCCTGCGTTGGCCGCGTTGAGCGGGCATTAAAAGCCGTGCCCGGCGTGGAGACTGCGGCAGTAAATCTTGCCACTGAACGTGCCGATATTACCTTCAGCGAACAGGCTGACCCGCAGGCGGCGATTAAAGCGATTGAAAATGCGGGGTATGAGGTTCGCGAAGAAACCACCGAACTGGCTATCGAAGAGATGACCTGCGCGTCCTGCGTCGGTCGGGTGGAAAAGGCTTTCCGCAAACTGCCGGGAGTGCTGGAAGCGAGTGTCAATCTGGCGACCGAACGCGCGCAGGTACGCCATCTGGCGGGCGTGGTGACCATCCGCGACCTTGAAAATGCCGTCGAACAGGCGGGTTATAAATCACATCGCTTATCGGAGAAAACGGCCGATTCGGCTGACCAGGACAGCGAACGCCGGGAAAACGAGGCCAAGTCGCTGCGTCGTTCGCTGCTGATTGCCTTCGTGCTCACCCTGCCGGTATTTATCCTTGAGATGGGGTCGCACCTGATCCCGCCAATGCATCACTGGGTGATGACCACTATTGGCGAGCAGAACAGCTGGTATCTGCAGTTTGTACTCGCCACGCTGGTGCTGTTTGGCCCCGGCCTGCGCTTCTTTCGCAAAGGGATCCCGGCGCTGTTGCGCGCTGGCCCTGATATGAACTCGCTGGTTTCGGTGGGGACGGCGGCGGCTTACGGCTACTCGGTGATTGCGACCTTTGTGCCACAAATTCTGCCGCAGGGCACGGCGAACGTCTATTTCGAAGCCGCCACGGTTATCGTCACGCTGATCCTGCTTGGCCGCACGCTAGAGGCCCGCGCTAAGGGCCGCACTTCACAAGCGATTAAACGTTTAGTTGGCCTGCAGGCCAAAACGGCACGCGTCGAGCGTCAGGGCGAAACCCTTGAAATCCCTCTCGATCGGGTCACCACCGGCGACATCGTGCTGGTGCGTCCCGGCGAGAAGATCCCGGTCGATGGCGAAGTGGTGGAAGGCTCCTCCTACGTAGATGAAAGCATGATCACCGGCGAGCCCGTACCGGTCTCGAAAAATGCCGGAGCCGAGGTGGTTGGCGGCACAATTAACAAAACGGGTGCCTTTAGTTTCCGCGTCACCAAGGTCGGTTCCAACACCGTGCTGGCGCAAATTATTCGTCTGGTAGAGGAAGCTCAAGGCTCGAAACTGCCGATCCAGGCGCTGGTTGATAAAGTCACCATGTGGTTCGTTCCGGCTGTCATGGCGGCGGCGCTGGTCACCTTCCTGCTCTGGCTGTTCCTCGGCCCGACGCCTGCCCTGACCTTCGCGCTGGTTAACGCCGTGGCGGTGCTGATCATCGCCTGCCCTTGCGCCATGGGATTGGCAACGCCGACCTCCATCATGGTCGGCACTGGCCGGGCGGCCGAACTGGGCGTACTGTTCCGCAAAGGGGAAGCCTTGCAGGCATTGCGCGACGTGAGCGTGATCGCCCTCGACAAAACCGGCACCCTGACCAAAGGCCGCCCTGAGCTGACCGACCTCGAGCCAGCCGCAGGTTTTGAGTATGACGAAGTTCTGTCACTGGTCGCCGCCGTGGAAACGCGCTCCGAGCACCCTATCGCCGAGGCTATCGTCGCCGCCGCCAAGCAGCGTGATATCAAACTTGCCGCCATAGAGAGCTTCGAGGCGACGCCGGGCTTTGGTGTCTCCGCCAAAGTAGATGGCCGCACCATTTCGGTCGGTGCCGACCGGTTTATGACCCAACTGGGGCTGGACGTGGCGGGCTTCCAGTCCACCGCAAAACGCCTTGGCGAGCAGGGAAAAAGTCCGCTGTACGCCGCCATCGATGGGCGTTTAGCGGCAGTGATTGCCGTGGCTGACCCTATCAAGGAGAGCACCCCGGAGGCCATAAAAGCTCTGCACGCGCTGGGTCTGAAAGTGGCGATGATCACCGGGGATAATGCGGCAACGGCAGCGGCCATTGCCAAACAACTGGGGATTGATGAAGTGGCCGCCGAAGTCCTGCCGGACGGCAAAGTCGCCGCCCTGAAGCAATTCCGCACCGGCGGCGCGCGCGTGGCCTTTGTCGGCGATGGTATCAATGACGCCCCGGCGCTGGCCGAGGCCGACGTCGGTCTGGCAATTGGCACCGGCACCGACGTCGCCATTGAGGCAGCCGACGTGGTGTTGATGTCAGGCGACCTGCGCGGCGTGCCGAATGCTATCGCGCTCAGTCAAGCCACCATTCGCAACATCAAGCAGAACCTGTTCTGGGCATTTGCCTATAACGTGGTGCTGATTCCGGTCGCGGCAGGCGCGCTCTATCCCGTCAATGGCACCCTGCTGTCGCCTATCTTTGCCGCTGCCGCGATGGCGCTTTCCAGCGTGTTTGTACTCGGCAACGCCCTGCGGCTGAAAGGCTTCCGGGCACCGATGGCGGTGGAAGGCTCGAAAGACGCGCGGTAAGGCAATTCAGCTTTAAAAAGGGCTTCTTCCTATTTTGCGGGAGAAGCCTGCTCCCTCATTTTCAGATCTTTATCCAACTGGATGCCCAGCGTGCGCATTAACTCTCGAGCACTCATCCCAACCTAACCCAAGGATTTGCCCCTAAGATTGATGTGGATAGCCCTTTAAACACGAAGACAAAATCCCGCCCCGCTCCCGCTCTTGGGCCCTGCTGCTACAAAACGCGCTGACATTCGTCGAGGTAATCCGTATTATACGCGGCACACTTATGCGTGATGCATAACCAGAATCTCGCGGGATAGGCGTTTGGCCTGTGCTGCCCATGAACGAATCGGTCACAAAATAAAATGTTAGATAACGCAACTGCCAACAAGAAAGAACAGTACAACCTCAACAAGCTGCAAAAGCGTCTGCGCCGCGATGTCGGTAAGGCGATTGCGGATTTCGGTATGATTGAGGAAGGCGATCGCATTATGGTTTGCCTGTCCGGCGGCAAGGACAGCTACACCATGCTGGATATTCTGCGCAATTTGCAGCAGAGCGCGCCGGTGAATTTTGAACTGATCGCGGTGAACCTTGACCAGAAACAACCGGGCTTCCCGGCGCACATTCTGCCTGAGTACCTTGAGCAGCAGGGTGTGGAATATAAGATTGTCACCGAAGACACCTACTCCATCGTTAAGGATAAGATCCCAGAGGGCAAAACCACCTGCTCACTCTGCTCGCGTCTGCGTCGCGGAATTTTGTATCGCACCGCCACCGAGCTGGGCTGTACCAAGATTGCCCTTGGCCACCACCGCGATGACATCTTACAGACCCTGTTCCTCAATATGTTCTACGGCGGCAAGCTGAAAGGTATGCCACCAAAACTGATGAGCGACGACGGCAAACACATCGTTATTCGCCCGCTGGCCTACTGCCGCGAAAAGGATATTGAGCGTTTTGCCATTGCGCGCGAGTACCCAATCATCCCTTGTAACCTGTGCGGATCGCAGCCGAACCTGCAACGTCAGGTGATTGGCGACATGCTCAAAGACTGGGACAAGAAGTATCCAGGCCGTATCGAAACCATGTTTAGCGCGATGCAAAACGTGGTGCCCTCCCACCTTAACGACACCAGCCTGTTTGATTTTAAAGGCATTAAGCATGGTGACGCCGTGGTGGATGGCGGAGATTTAGCCTTTGACCGTGAAGATATTCCGATGCAGCCGGTTGGCTGGCAGCCGGAAGAAGATGACAATGCTGCGCCGATGGAGCGCCTGCAGGTGCTGGAAATTAAGTCATTCTAAGCCATAAAAATAGCCGTAACTCGAATTCGCCCGCCTCATCTTGATGCGGGCTTTTTTATCGCTGCCGCTAGGCCAGCGTGAACAGCCGCTGCCAGTTATAGCTGCACAGCACCAGTCGCACTGGAAGCTGGACTTGGCCAAAATCCAGGTGCTGGAAGCGTTTAAAGGTTTCGCGGATCTCCGGCGACACCACGTCGGCGCTGTAGCGCATCAGGGTACTGTGCCAAAACAGCTGCGGGATATCGCCAGAGGGATAACGCGCCCTGACCTTCTCGCGCCACGGGGAGTCCAGCAAAACATCGGCCAGACGCTGGCGCACTCGCAGGCTTTTCTCATCGGGGATGCCCGCCAGCAGAATCTGATTGGGCAGCGCCACCAGCCGCAGTTGGCTGATATGCATCACGTGGTCGGCACAGCACTGGGTGAAAATCGCCTGAAGCTGCTCAATGCTCTCGACCTCTTGCGGGCTATCGTAAATATCGCGGGTGATGGGGAAGAAGCTAAAATGCACCCCCTGCGGCGGATTGACGTCCACCAGCGGGTCACTCTGCGCCACCTGATTGAGCGCCATCAGCAGCTCTAACAGTGAATCACACAGATGCGGCCGGTTGCCGCTGGACACCGCCAGCCTGGTCGGATGGTAAAAAGGGGTCTCGATGGGAGTGCCGCGGCCAGCCGAGGTTTCCCACAATGCCAGCGAGTTATTAGTGACCTTCTCATATGCCTGATGAATAGCATCCTTCGACTGCATGGTATTTTCCTGCACAGTAATCGTTTTTCTTGCACGACAGGCGTCGCATAACCCACCGTCCGACTAACAAATCATCAAACGCTGGCAAAAATCCCCAAAAGGTTGAGCGAAATCAACATAAGGCCCGCTCAACAGGTTCAGTATCTATTTCGCAGGTGAATGCAACGTCAAGCGATGGGCGTTGTGCTCCATATTGTCTTATTTACTTATTTTAGAATTAAGCGAGTACACTTTAATTCGAACAGCGCCGGTCTTATGACCGGCTTTTTTTTGTCTTTTTTCAGCCACTTCCCGCTATAACCACTTACTCTTCTTAAGCCACCAGGCCACGCCAAGTACCAGAATCAGCAGCGACAGGCAGAAGATACCGAAGCCGTAAGGCGAGGTATTACCCGGGATGCCGCCGAGGTTGACCCCAAACAGCCCGGTGAGGAAAGTGGTAGGCAGAAACACCATCGCCAGCATCGACATGGTATAGGTGCGGCGATTCAGCGCGTCGGCCATCAGCGAGCCAATTTCATCCGCCAGCACGGCGGTACGGGCGATGTTGGCGTCTAAATCGTCCAATCCGCGCCCCAGTCGGTCGGCAATCTCCTGCATGCGGCGGCGCTCGTCGTCATTCATCCACGGCAGGCGCTCACTGGCTAACCGGGCGAAAACGTCGCGCTGCGGAGACATGTAGCGGCGCAGCACAATCAGCTGTTTACGCAAGAGTGCCATCTGCCCACGCTCTGGCACCTGCTGGTCCATCAGGTCATCTTCGATATCGATAATTTTGTCATGCAGATCTTCAATGAAATCACTGGTGTGATCGGTCATCGCATCGCACATCTCCACCAGCCAGCTGCCGGTGTCGGTCGGCCCCGTGCCGTGCTGCATGTCGTTAATCAGCTCATCCATCGACAAGATTTTGCGATGGCGAGTGGAGACAATCATTTTGTCAGTGAGGTAAACGCGAATGGTCACCAGCTGGTCGGGTCTGGAATTGGCGTTAAGATTGATGCCGCGCAGGGTGATCAGCGTCCCCTCGCCCATGCGCACCACTTTCGGGCGAATGCTTTCCCCCGCCAGCGCTTCACGCACGTTATCAGGCAAGACGGGCGTGCTGTTAATCCACTGTTCGCTGGCCGGGAGTGTGTAATCCAGATGCAGCCAGCAAGGCTGTTGGTCACTGGCGACACATTGGGTATTGATTTCACTTACACCGCCTTTGCCGTCGAGCTGGTAGGCGTACACCGCATCAGAAACCTGGAGTTCTTTACCCTTAATCACTTCCACGACATTCCTCGCTGTTGTCTTTATTGACTTTTATGCTGTTAATTCTAACGCTCGCCGCTGGGGATGGCTATTTCTGCAAACTTTGGCACCACCTCACGGATCATGGCGATGAAAGTGCGCAGCCTGGCGGGATAGTAGCTGGAATAGGGATAAACCAGATACACCGGCAGCGCCACGGCTTCCCACTCCGGCAGGACATGCACCAGTTCGCCGCAGGCCAAATCGTCGGCCACAATCCACGACGACACCATCGCCACGCCCAGCCCCGAAAGCGCCGACATGCGCAAGGCGTTGAGGCTATCTGTCGCCATTCTTGGCCGGATATTCAGATGCTGCATCGAGCCGTCCGCGCCGTGGCGCAGCACCACTTCATTGCGGTAAAACAGGCTCAAGGCCACCCAAGGTGCCTGAGCCAACTCCTCGAGCTGGCTCACCGGATGCTTCTCCAGCAGCGACGGCGCGGCTACCACAATGCGCGGGATTTCCGCTAACAGCACTTTGATGGTCGCAGGATCATTGTCATGCCCGACCTGAATAACACAATCCACGTCCTCGGCGATGAAATCTGGTCGGGTGTCATTCAGGATCCAGTCAACGGTGACGTGCGGATAGCGTTGCAGATAGCGCGTCAGAGGCTCAATCAGCTGGTTTTGTCCAAACGCGTGGGGCGCGCGCACCCGCAGCCTGCCCACCGGCTCGGCGTCGCCCACCCGCAGTTCGTCCTCCAGCGCCGCCCAGCGCTCAAGCAGCTGTTTGGCCTGCTCGTAGCAGCGTTCGCCATCGTCGGTGAGTTTCATGGCGTGGGTGCTGCGCAGGATTAACGTCACCCCAAGCATGCGCTCCAGCGTCTGCAACCGGCGGCTCACCGTGGGTTGGCTGGTATTAAGCTGTAAGGCCGCCGCGGATAAGTTTCCACTCTCGACGATACGAACAAAAGTTCGCATCAGGTCTATACGGTCTGTTCCGGAAGAATTCATCATGTTCATACGTTAAGTGTATAACAGTTTTACCTGTTAGCTGGCTACCACTTGCCTTTCTAATCATTAAGAATGCCGATCAAATTCACCGTTGAGAAAATAGCATGTCTGATACTTCGCTTATCGCGTCCTCGCCGAGTGCCGAATCTTTGCCACTTTCGGCCAAAATGATCTTCACCCTAGCCACGGCCGGTGGCCTGTCGGTGGCCTCGATTTATTACAGCCAGCCTATGCTGGGTCTGATGGGTAACGGCGTTGGCGCGTCGGAAGCCAGCATCGGCATGGTGCCGATGTTGACTCAGGCGGGCTACGCCCTGGGGATTTTATTGCTGCTGCCGCTGGGCGATCGTTATGACCGTCGTGCGATTATCCTGCTGAAAAGCCTGTTTTTAACCTTGGCTTTGCTGCTGTGTAGTCTCGTGCCCTCCATTCACGGCCTGCTGTTTGCCAGTCTGGTGACCGGGGTTGCGGCCACCATGACGCAGGACATTGTCCCGGCCACGGCGGCGCTGGCTCCAGAGGCCCAGCGAGGGAAAACCGTGGGCACCGTGATGTCCGGCATCTTGATTGGGATTTTGCTATCGAGAGTAGTCAGCGGCTTTGTGGCGGAATATTACGGTTGGCGAGTGATGTACCAACTGGCGGCTTTCAGCATTGCGCTGATTGGCATTGCGCTATGGCGGATCCTGCCGCGCTTCACGCCGGGCGCGCGTCTGGGCTATGGCACCTTGCTGTTATCCATGTATCACCTGTGGCATCGCTACCCGACGCTGCGCCGCGCGGCGATTGCTCAGGGGTTGCTGTCGATGGCGTTCAGCGCCTTCTGGTCAACGCTGGCGATCATGCTGCATGACACTTATCACCTTGGCAGTGCGGTAGCCGGAGCCTTCGGCTTAGCCGGAGCAGCAGGCGCATTGGCCGCGCCGCTGGCCGGCGCCATTGCGGATAAATCGGGTCCGTCGCGGGTCACGCAGCTGGGTTCTGGAATTGTGATGCTGTCGTTCGCGGCGATGTTCCTACTGCCGCTGCTGTCGACAAATGCCCAACTGGTGCTGATCGTTCTCAGTGCGATCGGCTTTGACTTGGGCGTACAGGCCACGCTGGTTTCCCACCAAAGTATTGTGTTTGGGCTGGAACCGGCGGCGCGCGGCAGGCTCAACGCCGTGCTGTTCACCATCATGTTTATCGGCATGGCGGTGGGATCTTCGCTGGGCAGTATTGCGCTGCAAAGCGGCGGTTGGTCAGCCGTGGTGCTGGTCGCCACCCTCGCCGCCGCTGCCAGTCTTTGGGTGCGATTGAGAAGCCATCACCTGCATAACTAAATCTTCAAAAAACAGCGCTTTTATGCGCAAAACCTCCCAAGGCTATATATTTCGGTATATAGCCTTTTTTTGGCAATTCTTAGAACCATGATGGATTTGTGAATGCGATCGACTCTGTAATACTGCCCCGAATAGCGCACTGAAACTTAAGGGAAATCCCTGAGTTTTCAAGCACCGGCAGGGCAGTATGGGAAGTGAAAACGCATTATGATCCAACTCGAAAATATCAATAAGACCTATCCGGGCAACGCCCAGCACGCCATTCACTCGCTGAGTATCACCATTAATGATGGCGAGTTCTGCACCTTTGTCGGTCCCAGCGGCTGTGGCAAAACCACCACGCTGCGCATGATAAATCGTCTGGATATTCCCGACAGCGGCGAGGTCTATGTTCAGGGCCAGCCGCTGTCGACTGCCGATATTATTCAAGTACGGCGCAAAATCGGTTTTGTGATGCAAAGCCCGGCGCTGTTCCCCCATCGCACCGTGGCGGAGAACATTGCCACCGTGCCGCGCCTGCTCGGCTGGGACAAGCGCACTATCGCCCGCCGTATCGACGAGCTGGTGGCGCTGATGTCCCTCGACCCTTTTGTGCTCAAACGCTACCCCCACCAGCTCTCTGGCGGGCAGCAGAGCCGGGTGTCAATCGCCCGCGCGCTGGCCGCCGACCCGCCGGTGCTGTTGATGGATGAGCCTTTCGCCGCCATCGATCCCGTGGTCAGAGATAAGCTGCAAGGCGAGCTGCTCGAGCTTCAGGGGCGGCTGCGTAAAACCATTATTCTGGTCACCCATGACATTAATGAAGCCATTCGTTTGGGGGACCGCATTGCCATCTTCCAACAGGGTGGGCGTCTGGCGCAGTTCGACACGCCGGACAATATTCTCTCCTTCCCGGCCAGCGATTTTGTCCGCGATTTCATCGGCCCGGAGCCGAATCTCAAACGCCTCGGCATGATGCGCGTCGGCGACTTGCCGCACCACGGCGTCTCTCTGTTAACCCAGAACGGGCAGCCGCTGACCGGGGAATATCCCCTGCTCGGCCAGCCACGTGCTCTGGTGCTGGATAACAAGCGCCGACCACTCTACTGGCAGGAGAATGGCCAGCAAGTTGCGGTACAGGTCGCGGAGGAGCACCACTCATTGCGCAAAGCCTACAGCGATTTGCTGGAGGTGCCGCAGGGCGTGCTGGTGCGCGTGGCGGCCGACGGCACCTACGCCGGAGCCATCGACACCAGTTTGCTGAGTCAGGCGTTAAGCCATCATCAGGAGCTGCACACCCATGATTGAATGGCAGTGGATATCCGATAATTCGGCGATGATTGGCGAACTGACGCTGCAACATCTGCAAATGGTGCTGCTCTCTTTGGCGCTCGGCACCGGCATCACCGCGCTCATGCTGCTGGTTTCTATTGCCTGGCCCGCGGTGGCTGGCCCGCTGATTTCAGTCAGCGGCGTGCTGTTTACCATTCCCTCGCTGGCGCTGTTTATCCTGCTGCTGCCGTGGACCGGGCTGTCGATGACCACCTCGGTGATTGGCCTGACCCTCTATTCACTGCTGATCCTGCTGCGTAACGTGCTGGCGGGCATGCAGAAGCTCCCCGCTGAAGTGCTGGAGTCGGCCCGCGCCCTTGGCTATACGCGCTTTGGTCGCTTTATCGACATCGAAATCTTCCTGATCCTGCCTTCTCTGTTTGCCGGGCTGCGCGTGGCCTCGGTGACGCTGGTCGGGCTGGTGATCGTCACCGCGCTGATTGGGCAAGGCGGTCTGGGGCAGCTAATGATCCTCGGCTTCAACCAAAACTTCCTGACGCCCATTCTGGTCAGCCTGTTGCTCAGTCTAGTGCTGTCGCTGACTCTCGATTTTGCGATAACCCACCTCGGCTATCGCCTGACAGGGTGGACGCGCTGATGAACATCATTACTGAAACCTGGCACTGGTTCTTGCAGGCTGACCACTGGTCCGGCGATTTGGGTATCTGGCAACGCTTTGGGCAGCACCTCTATTACGTGCTGGTCAGTCTGGTGATTGCCGTGCTGATCGCCCAGCCGCTGGGTATTCTGTTTGGTTACTGGAAGCGCGGCGGTTTTCTGGTTATCAACCTGTTTAACATCGGCCAGGCCTTCCCCTCGCTGGGCATTATTCTGCTGTGCATCATGCTGTTTGGCTTTACCGACGTGCCGGTGTTTATCGCGCTGGTGGCGCTGGCTATTCCGCCGATGCTGACCAACACCTATGTGGGCATCAGCAATGCCGACCAAACCCTGTGCGACGCCGCCAAAGCCATGGGCATGACGCCGTTACAGAGCCTGCTGCAAGTGCGCATCCCGCTGGCGATGCCGCTAATTTTCGCCGGTATTCGCACTTCGCTGTTGCAGCTGATCGCTACGGCGGTGGTCGCCGCCTACGCCGGGCTGGACGGGCTGGGGCGTTTTCTGATCGACGGGCTGGGCCAGCGCGACTTTCCTCAGGTCGTGGCGGGTTCTCTGGTGATTTCACTGCTGGCGATTATCTGCGAGCTGCTGATGTCTCTGGTGGCGAAACGCTGGCTGCACTTTTCGGTTTCAAACGCGGGTTAGCCGCCTGCACCTAGTTCCACAAAAGCATTCACAACAACATCCACCCATAAAAGAGAAGACAATGATGATGATAAAAAATTGGTTGTCCGCAACAGGTAAAGGTTTCCGGCTGAGTCTGTTAGCCGCTGGGATGGCAAGCGCAGCCTTCGCGGCCCACGCCGAGACGGTAACTATCGGCGGCGCCAACTACTCCGAGCAAACCATTCTGGCTAACATCTATGCCAGCGCCCTAAAACAGCAAGGGATTGAGGTGAAAACGCGCCTGAACTTGGGTAACCGCGAAATCATTATTCCGGCGCTGAAATCTGGCGAGCTGGACGTGGTGCCGGAGTATCTCGGCGCGCTGCTCAACTACTACCACGGCGGCAGCAAGGCCACCACCGAGCAGGAAGTCTCTGACGAGCTGAAGCAGACGCTGCCCGCCGACTTGCAGCTGCTCAACGCCTCTCCGGCCAGTTCTATTACGGCTTGGGCGGTGCGCGCGGAAACCGCCAAGAAATACAACCTGAAAACCCTGTCTGATTTGGCAAAAGTCGCCCCTGAGCTGGTGGTCGGCGGCCCGCCAGAAGTGGCCACCCGCGCCCTTGGTCTGCCGGGTCTGGAGCGGGTGTATGGCATCAAATTTAAATCTTTCAAATCGCTGGATATCGCCGGGCCTCTGAGCCGTCTGGCGCTTAATTCGCGCAAAATTGACGTGGCGACCATCATCTCCACTCAAGGCGATTTGGCGAAAGAGAACTGGGTGGTGCTGGAGGACGATAAGCACGAGCAGCCCGCGCAGAATCTGGTGCCGCTGATCCATAAAGGCGCGGTGTCGCCAAAAGTGGAAGAGGTGCTGAACAACGTTTCTGCGCACCTGACCACCCAAGACATTATCCAACTGAACAAGCAGGTGGACGTGGATCATAAAGATCCGGCCAAGGTCGCCGAGCAGTGGGTTAAAGACAAACTGGCGGCGAAATAGCGCCGTCCGCGGGCCAGGGACGGCCCTCATCTTCACAGCGAGTAGCCGACATGTCGCAACAAACCGCCATATTCAATCTGTTTTTCTTCAATCCTCAGGGGGATTATCGTTTCTCATGGCGCCACCCCGACGCGCCGGGAAAAGAGATCTTCACGCTGAAATATTTCGCCGATCTGGCTCGCAAAGCCGAGGCGGCGACGCTGGACAACATTTTCATCGCCGACCACGTGGCCGTCTGGGACACCGTGCCAAGCGGCATGGCCCACTACGCCAATCCGCGCCTGGAGCCGATCACCCTGCTCGCCGCGCTCTCGGCCGTCACCGAGCACATTGGCCTGATGGCCACCGCGTCCACCTCCTACAACGAGCCTTACAATCTGGCCCGCTATTTTGCCTCGCTGGACTTTCTCAGCGAGGGCCGCGCCAGCTGGAACGTGGTCACCTCGTGGCTGCCAGAAGAAGCCGCTAACTACGGCTTAGAGCAGCTGCCGAAGCATGACACGCGCTATCAGCGCGCCGCCGAATTTATCGATGTCGTACGCAAACTCTGGGACTCGTGGCAGGATGACGCGGTGCTGATTGACAAGCAGAGCGGCTATTTCACTGACCCGCAAAAAGTGCATCAGTTGAACCATGAAGGAGAATTCTTCAGGGTGCGCGGCCCGCTCAACCTGCCGCGCCCGCCGCAGGGCCACCCTATTGTGGTACAGGCGGGCTCTTCGGAATCCGGCAAACAGCTGGCCGCTGCGCAGGCTGATATTCACTTTGTGTTTATGCGTGATATCGAAAAGGGGCTGATTTACCGCGCCGACATGGACCGCCGCCTGCGCGAAAACGGCCGCGATCCGGCGCATTTCAAAATCCTCGGCGGCGTGCTGCCGGTGGTGGTCAACAGTGAAGAAGAGAAACAGCAGCGCCAGGGGCTGATCGAATCGCTAATGAACGACCAGATGGCGCTCGACCTGCTCAGCACCTATCTGCGTATGGATCTGAGCGTGTACGATCCTCACGCCCCGCTGCCGCCGTTGCCGGATGAGCAGGACTTCGATGGCCTGCGCACCGCGCTGAGCATCATTCGCGGCTACGACAAGAAGCTGACGGTGCTGGAGCTGGGCCGCCTGCTGCTGCAAAGCTCCGACAGCTGGCTAGTGCTGGGAACTGCCGAAGAGGTAGCCGACAAACTGACCGAGGCCTTCCACGCCGGTGCCGTCGACGGCTATAACCTGATGTTCCCCTTCCTGCCGGTGGATCTTGACAACTTTATCGAGCAGGTCGCGCCCCTGCTGAAAGCCCGTGGCGTGATGAAACAGGCCTACCAGCCCGGAACCCTGCGTGAAAAGCTGGGACTGCCGCCGGTGGTTAATCAGTTCGCTAAACCTCAGTAAGTCTTCGAATAGAAAGCAAAAAGGCCCGACATGGGCCTTTTTTATCACCAGAGTGTAGTTCACTCCTCCTGCGCCTGTTCCTGCTGCTCAACCCGTCCGTGAGGGAAATAGGTATTGATTTCCACCTTGATGGGTTTAATCAGGTGTTCACGCATCAGCTCGCCATAGCCGTTGACCAGAAAACCCTGATTACGCGCCAGATAGTCAGCTTTATTGGCGCGGTAGACCTGCGGCAAGCCGTACCACGGCACGCGCGGCAGGTCGTGATGCACCGAGTGGTAGTTGAGATTAAGGAACAGCAGCCGCCAAAACCAGCCCGCCTCGTTGATCACCGTGCGGGCTTCGGGATCCTCCGCCGCGCGGTGCTCGAAGAAAGATCGCACTTTGGTCATCGCCAGCATCGGCCACGTCACTGCCAGCAGATAGTAGATCACCCCAAAGTCGTGCTTCACCAGCCAGCCCAGCACCGGAATCAGTAACAGCAGATGCACCGACCACATCGCCATCGATGCCGGGCGGCGATAGCGAAAAGAGTGCCAAATATTGACGAAGGTAAAACGCATGGTTAGCAACGGCGTTAACAGCAGTCGCCCCGGAAAGGTATTGCGCAGTCGCACCAGCTGGCGCTGTAGGCCGTTAAAATGGTGCCATCGGCGCTCGGTAAAATAGTAACTCTCGGGGTCGGTTTCCGGCACGGTGAGATCTTCATCAAAATGGTGCTTAAGGTGCAGGTCGCGATAGGTGCCGTAAGGGTACCAGATGGAAAATGGCAGCAGGCCGAACAGCTGGTTAAGCCGGGGGAAACGGGTCGGATGGCCGTGCAGCAGCTCGTGCTGTAGAGACATATACCAGGTGCTGAACCAGATAAGCAGCAGGGTCGCGGGTAGCCGCCCCAGTGTCTGCCAGTAGGCCACGGTAACAAACCAGCCGCTATAAATGGTGATGATCAGCAGCCAGGTTGGCAGCTCCGTGCGCCACAACCAGCTGCGATGCAGCGCCTGCACCGCCTCGCGCTGCTGCTCATTTATATAAACCGATGCCCTTCCACTCATGATGATCCACTGGCAAATGTGATGAATTAATCAGCCAGAGATTAATCAGCGAGGGGGAAACCACAAGTGATTTGAATTGCTAAGCTTAGTCACTGAATTGCTTAGAAGAATCCCCCGTAAATGCATGGTTTTACGGGGGTGAAAATAGCGGGGAAAATCCGTGCTGAATTCTCGACTACGCAGCTTTGAAAGCTTTGAGCTTTTTCGAGAAATAGAGATAAATAATGGTCAGAATATAGATCAGCTCGGCGCCCAGCATTTGCGGGTAGAACTCTTTGGGGATCGCCTTGCCGCTGAAGATGATGCCAATAATCGACATATCGAGCAGGATGACTATCGCCACCAGCCCCATCAGCAGGTTAATCGCTTTCACGCCCCCGCCGCGCGTGTTCATTTTAAATACCACGTACGCCACGATCAGCAGCTGTAGCGCCACGATATACACCGTCGGCCCCGATGCCTTCATGACAAAATCCCAGCCAGAAAGCATTTTTAAAACCAAGAATACCGCCAAAACCATCGCTAGTATCGGGCGCTTGGCTTTACTCACTTCTTCCATTTTCTAACTCCGTTTTATTATGTTCTCGTTCATCACCATAAAGAGAAAAGAGCACCATCATGACAGGGTGCTCTTCTTTGCTGCGTTAGCCGCTATGAGCCAAATATCAGTGCTTAATAATGTACATCTCTTGACTGTAAGCCACGTCTTCCGGGTTGGTGATCGGATAGCCTTTCACCCAAGGTTTGATCAGGCGGCCGTTGGTGTACTGGTAGATCGGCGCGATCGGAGCCTGCTCGGCGATGATCTGCTCGGCCCGGTTGTAGTCGTCGTTGCGGCGCGCGTCGTTGGTTTCACGGCTGGCGTCACTCACGGCTTTGTCGTAATCGGCGTTACTGAATTTGCTGATGTTACTGTTGTGGGTAGAGGTCAGCAGCGACAGGAAGGTGGAGGCTTCATTGTAGTCGCCGACCCAAGAGGCGCGGATCACGTCGAAGTTGCCGGTATTGCGGCTGTCGATGTAGGTTTTCCACTCCTGATTGACCAGCTTGACGTCGGCCCCCAGGGTTTTCTTCCACATTGAGGCCACGGCGATAGCAATCTTCTGGTGGCTCTCAGAGGTGTTGTACAGCAGGGTAAGCTTTAGCGGCTTGTTAGGGCCATAGCCCGCCGCCGCCAGCAGCCCTTTAGCCTGCGAGTCCAGCTCTGCCTGCGAGTATTGCTGGAGAATACTTTTGCTCGGCTTGAAGCCGTTAGTGACGTCTGGCGTGAAGTGATAGGCCGGGATCTCGCCGGTGCCCAAGACTTTCTCTGCAATAATTTTACGGTCGATGCTGTAGGACAGGGCCTGACGCACGCGCGGGTCATCGGTCGGCGCGCGCTTGGTGTTAAACGCGTAGTAGTAAGTCCCCAGCTGGAATGGCGTGTAAACCTGCCCCGGAATGTCCTTCAGCAGCTTCTGATACTGGTCTTTCGGGAAAGATTCGGTGATGTCGATATCATCGGCCAGATAGCGTTTGGTGGCATTGGACTCTTTGTTAATCGGCACAAAGGTCACTTTGGTCAGCACCGTATGGGCGTGATCCCAGTAGTGCGGATTCGGCTCGAGCACCAGCTTTTCATTCACCACGCGGTCTTTCAGCACGAAAGCGCCGTTACCCACCATATTGCCGGGCTTGGTCCAGTCTTCACCATATTTCTCAACTGTGGCCTGATGTACCGGGAACAGGCTGAAATTCGCCAGCAGGCTGACGAAGTAAGGCACCGGGCGGTCAAGCTGCACTTTCAGCTGGGTGTCGCTGACAGCGGTCACGCCGAGCTTATCCACCGGCATTTTGCCCGCAATAATGGCGTCAGCGTTTTGAATCCCGGCGAGGCCAGCAAACCATGCGCCGGTGGACAGCCCTTTCGGGTCCACCAGTCGACGCCAGCTATAAACGAAATCTTTCGCAGTGACAGGGTCACCGTTTGACCAGCGCGCGTCTTTGCGCAGATTGAAGACGAAGGTTTGGTTGTCCTGCGTGTGCCAGCTTTCGGCGACGCCCGGCACGCTTTTGCCATTGGCATCCTGATTGACTAACCCTTCGAACAGGTCGCGCACCACCTGAGCTTCAGGCAGGCCAATGACCTTGGTCGGGTCAAGCGAGGCGGGTTCATCTTTGATATGGCGGACAATTTCTTGCTTATCGGTCAACTGGGTCCCGGCCGGAACCTGCGCGGCGCTTGCGGTTCCTAGTGACAGCGCCACTAAACCGGCGCAAAGCGAATAAGCGAAGAGATGAGACTGTTTTCCCTGAGGCATGGTCGACTCCCGACAAGCAATTGATTTAATGATGTTACTGAGTTGTACCATTCATTGAATTCATACCCTATAAAAATTCGTTACAGATTTGTCTTGGCGCACAAAACTTCGGCAAGCCGGCGCAGTTTGCAGAAAAAAGGTGATTCGCGCCCTGCTGTCGACAATAAAACTACATTCAACGGGCAAACTGCGGTAAAAAAAGTTATTCAAACCTCTAATAACGGAACTGTTATGAGCGCCTTAATTCCCCGTCCCCTGCGCGGAAAACTCAGTAATCTTGGATTGCCCTACGGCAAGTCGCTGCTTGGCGCGCCGCTGATCTATTTTCCAGCGGCCCAGCCCGATGCCAGTACCGGGCTGATTCTGGCGGGGACTCACGGCGATGAAACCGCCGCCGTGGTCTCGCTCTCCTGCGCGCTGCGCTCGATTAAACCCGAGCAGCTGCGCCATCACGTGGTGTTGGCGGTGAACCCTGACGGCTGCCAGCTGGGGCTGCGCGCCAATGCCAACGGGGTAGATCTCAATCGCAACTTCCCCAGCGCTAACTGGAAAAGCGGCGACACGGTTTATCGCTGGAACAGCGCGGTGCAGGAGCGTGACGTAGTGTTGTCGACTGGAGAAAAGGCTGGCTCAGAGCTGGAAACGCAGGCGCTGTGCCATTTGATCCACCAGCTTGCTCCGAAGTGGGTAGTGACGTTTCACGAGCCGCTGGCCTGCATTGAAGACCCGCACACTTCGCCGCTGGGGGCTTGGCTGGCTAACGCCTTCAGCCTGCCGCTGGTGACCAGCGTGGGTTACGCCACGCCCGGCTCTTTCGGCAGCTGGTGCGAGGACCTGGGGTTGCACTGTATTACGGCGGAATACCCGCCGGTGTCGGCGGACCACGCCAGTGAAGTCTACCTACAGGCGCTGATCGACCTGCTCACCGGCGCGGCGGACGAGCCTTAACTTTTTTACTGGGCGGAGCCTGCGAGGTCAATCACTCCGCAGTGGAAAGCCAGCGGCGGATCGACGTCCTGCGCGAGCCAGGTTGGGCCGTCGAGGTCAACAAACTTCGCCCCGGCGGCCAGCGGCAGCGCGGCGCGCACCGCCCGTGACGTACACAACATGCAGCCCAGCATGATGTCAAAACCTAGCGCATGGGCCCCTGACGCCAGCCTTAGCGCCTCGGTCAAGCCGCCGGTTTTATCCAGCTTGATGTTGACCATCTCATAGCGACCTTGCAGCGCCTCCAGCCCTTCCAGCGTGTGACAGCTTTCATCGGCACAAATTGGCAGCGGATGGATGAAGTTCTCCAGCGCGGAGTCCTGCCCGGCGGGAAGTGGCTGCTCAAGCATCATGACGCCTAAATCCGCCAGCAGCTGGCAACGCGACGCCAGCCCTTCGCTCTGCCACGACTCATTGGCATCAACGATTAACGTCGCGTGCGGCACGGCGCTGCGGATCGCCACCATGCGCTCGGCAATCATGCGATCGTCGAGTTTCACCTTCAGCAGGGTTGCGCCATTCTTCTGGTGAGTCAGCGCCGCGGCGGCCATCGCCTCGGGCGTATCCACGCTTAGGGTCTGGGCCATGCTGATGGAGGAAAGCGGCTCAATGCCGGTGAGATCCCAAAGGCTGCGCCCGGTCTGCTGACTCTCCAAATTCCACAGCGCGCAGTCGAGGGCGTTGCGCGCCGCTCCGGCGGGCAGCAGGCGCTGTAGCTCGTCGCGGCTGGCGCCCTGCTCGATAGCGGGCAGCACGCTGGCTATCTGCTCCATGACGCTGGTTTCGCTTTCGCCATAGCGCGGATAAGGGGTGCATTCGCCGACGCCGCGCACGCCATTGTGTTCAATTTCTACCGTGACCACTCTCGCCTCGGTTCGACTCCCGCGTGAAATGACAAAGGCCGTGTGTAACGGCCAGGCTTCTGGATAAAAGCGCACACTTCTCATAACGGCTCCCAATTTTCCTCTGCCACCTTCGGCCCATGCTCAAAGGTTTAACACCGCGTCTCTTTTTCCAAAGTAGTTGAAATTGGCGCTTTTCAGCAAGTCACAAAATGACCTGAAGTTAATTTGGATCAGTAACTTGGGATATCGCGCACAGCCCGCGCGGCTTCGCCCAAAACTTCGACGGGAAAACAATTATTTAGCAAACTTTATATATCCAATTCACAATTGTTATCCTAAACTGAGGGCCGTTTGTCTCATCTGTACAAAGGAAAATATTATGACCCAGACAGTACATTTTCAGAGCAACCCGGTTAGCGTTGCTGGCCAAATCCCACAGGTCGGCGATAACGTTAAGCCTTTTACTTTAGTCGCAAAAGATCTCTCTGATGTCAGCCTGAGCAGTTTTGTAGGTAAACGCAAGGTGCTGAACATCTTCCCAAGCATTGATACCGGCGTTTGTGCGGCTTCCGTGCGTAAATTCAACCAGTTGGCGGGCGAAGTAGACAACACCGTGGTGCTGTGTATTTCTTCCGACCTGCCGTTCGCGCAGTCACGCTTCTGCGGCGCGGAAGGCCTGTCTAACGTCGTGACCCTCTCCACCCTGCGTGGCGGCGAGTTCAAGAATGACTACGGCGTGGCGATCACCGATGGCCCATTGGCGGGTCTGACTGCCCGTGCCGTTATCGTTCTGGATGGTCAGGACAACGTGCTGCACAGTGAGCTGGTTAACGAAATCACCACTGAACCTAATTACGAAGCTGCCCTGGCCGTACTGAAATAGTCCGCCCTGGCCTAAGGCTTACAAGACAAAGCCCTGCGTTTGCAGGGCTTTTTTATGGTTTTGTTAAAGCTGAATACGGCGATTATTCGTCGCTGCCGTCGGGCTTGCGGCTGCTCAGACCGTACTCGCGCAGCTTGTTGGCAATCGCGGTGTGGGAGACGCCAAGGCGTTTCGCCAGCTTACGTGTACTTGGATAAGTGCGATAAAGCCGGGTTAACACCGAACGCTCAAAACGCTTACTGATGTCGTCCAGCGAGCCGTTCAGCGCCTCTTCCCCCAGCGCCACTTCGGCATCAAAGTCAGGCAGAACCACGTCCTGCGGGCGCAGCTCGCCGCCTTCTAACTGGGTTAACGCCCGGTAAATGGCGTTTTTCAGTTGGCGAACGTTGCCCGGCCAGCCGTAGTGCGTGAGGTAATTGGCCAGTTGGGAAGAGAGCTTCGGACGCGGCATCCCCTGCTCGTCGGAGAAACGCGCCACGAACAGCTCGGTGAGCGGCATCACGTCGGCCTGACGTTCGCGCAGCGGCGGCAGCGTCACGGTCAGCACGTTGAGGCGATAATAGAGATCCTCGCGGAATTCGCCGCGCTGTACCAGCTCCACCAGATTCTTCTGGGTGGCGCACATCACGCGCACATCCACTTTCACCTCATGCTCTTCACCCACGCGACGGAAAGTGCCGTCATTGAGGAAGCGCAGCAGCTTGATCTGCATTCTTGGCGACATTTCGCCGATTTCATCCAGCAACACCGAGCCGCCGTTAGCCTGCTCGAAGAAGCCTTTTTTGCCTTCTACCGCGTTTGGGTAAGCCCCGGCGGCGTAGCCAAATAGCTCACTCTCCACCACTTCGTCCGGCAGCGAGGCGCAGTTCAGGCCCAGGAACGGCTTCTTGCCGCGTGCGCTGCGCAGATGGCAGGCGTGGGCCAGTAAATCCTTGCCGGTGCCGGTATCGCCAACAATCAGCAGCGGCGCATCGAGCATCGCCAGCTTGCGCGCCTGCTCCAACACCTGACGCATTTTGCTGCTCACCGCCACAATGTGGTCAAACTCGCTGTCATCGTTAACGGTTAAGTCTTGCAGCTGGCGGCCCATGCGCGCCGTGGATTTGAGCATCACCACCGCGCCGACCATTTCGCTGGCCTGCTGCTCGTCGTTCAGCTCAATCGGCGTCAGGTCCATCAGGAAATCCTGACTGCGGATAACCACGCGCTCGGAGTGCGGGCGGCTGGATTCATTCTCCAGCCAGCGGGTAATGTTATAGCCGGTGATCAGGCTGGCGGCGGGCTGTTGGCGAATTTTATCTTCGTCCATTTCAAACAGCGCCAGCGCGGCCGGGTTGGCAAGATCAACCTTGCCTTTCATATCGATGGAGAACACAGGTTCTGGCATGGAAACCAGCAAGGCGCGCAGCGCACGGTGCTCGCGCTCGGAGGGCATAAACGCCACGGTGCGGACATCCGTCACACCGTCGATGCGCCGAATTTCGGCCATCAGCGCACGGAAAGTGTCAAAATCCAGTTGGGAGAAATTAAGGTAAATACGACCACTGGCCGCAATCTCAATGCCGCGCAGATCAATGCTACGCAGAACCAATAAATCGAGTAACTCTCGGGCAAGACCCAAGCGGTCTTCGCAAAAAACTTCCAGACGCATCAGTGTTGACCTTTTTCTGCCGGTGCGGAAATCGCTGGTGAGAATAATACTCTCTCAAGTACAGCGGAAGAAGAGACTGTCACAAAATGTTGACAGAAAAATGTAATAATTAGCAGAAAAATCTTATGCCAAGGGTCAATAACCTTCAAATTTTGAAAATATGTTCAAAAGTCGAGCAGCACCGCCCTCGTACCATTGGCAAAAATTATCTGCTAACATCGGCTGCTGATTTCACCGTCTAAAATGGTTCCCGACTATGAAGTTCGTCTCCTTTAATATCAACGGATTGCGCGCACGTCCGCACCAACTCGCCGCCCTTATCGAGCAACATCAGCCAGACGTTATCGGCCTGCAAGAAACCAAAGTGCATGACGATATGTTCCCGCTGGAAGAGGTTAGCCAGCACGGCTACCACGTTTTCTATCACGGCCAAAAAGGTCACTACGGCGTGGCGATGCTCACCAAGCAGGAGCCGGTTGCCGTGCGCCGCGGCTTCCCGGGCGACGAAGAGGACGCCCAGCGCCGCATCATCATGGCGGATATCGAAACCCCGCAAGGTCTGCTGACCGTGATCAACGGCTACTTCCCGCAGGGTGAGAGCCGTGACCACCCGACCAAATTCCCCGCCAAAGCGCGTTTCTATCAGGACTTGCAGGATTACCTGACGAATCACCTGTCGGTGCAAAATCCGGTGCTGGTGATGGGCGACGTGAATATCAGCCCAACCGATTTAGATATCGGCATTGGTGAAGACAGCCGCAAACGCTGGCTGCGCACCGGCAAGTGCTCCTTCTTGCCAGAAGAGCGCGAGTGGATGGATCGCCTGAAAGGCTGGGGCTTGGTGGATACTTTCCGCTTCGCCAACCCAGAGGTGAACGATCGGTTCTCGTGGTTCGACTATCGCTCAAAAGGCTTTGACGAAAATCGCGGCCTGCGCATTGACCTGCTGTTAGCCAGCACCCCGCTGGCGGCGCGCTGCATCGCCACAGGCATCGATTACGACATTCGTGGGATGGAGAAGCCTTCCGACCACGCGCCGGTGTGGGCCGAATTCGACCTGAAATGACCGACAAGACGGCTTTGCCGATAGTGGACGTGGTGGCGGCGATCATTGAGCGGGATGGCAACATTCTGCTGGCTCGCCGCGACGGGTCCAGCGATCAGGCAGGCCTGTGGGAGTTCCCCGGTGGCAAAGTGGAAGCCGGGGAAACTCAGCCACAGGCGTTGATTCGTGAGTTGCAGGAAGAGATGGCCATCGATGTACAGGTGGAAGCATGGGTTGCCAGCCACGACACTCCCCAGTCGGCGCGGATCATACGCCTGCACGCCTGGCGCGTTTCGGCTTTCCATGGTGACATTACGTTACGTTGTCACTCGGAATATGTTTGGGTGACGCCGCAACAGGCGTTTAGCTACGCGCTGGCTCCGGCCGATGTTCCCTTGCTGGAAGTCTACTGCGCTACGCTGTCAGGCTAGATGAATAAAACGAAGGGCGCCCTCTCGGCGCCCTTTTGCTTTGACTTATGGCTTGCGAAGCGGCCTGCATTACTTCTTCATCCGTTCCCATTTCAAATCGTTAGTGCCCACCACCTGCGGGTCGCGCACGCACTGCAATACAATGCTGTCTGCTGTTACCACCGCCCCTTCGGTGTAGCTTTTGTTATTGTAAATGCAGCAGTTATGACAGGTCGGCGCGCTGTTTTGATTGGCATTGGCGCTGTTCTCCCACACCTGCGGCGGCAGGGGTACCACGATATCTGCACCATTGCCGATGCCAGGACGATTGGCCATCGCGGGCGCGGCCAGCAGCAGCGAACTGCCCAACACGGCCATTATCAGTTTATTCATCATGGGTCGCTTCCTTACCTTTTGGCGGTGCCTTACGGCGTTTAGGGGCGCTCTTCGCGCCTTTGGCACCTGTCGCCGCCTTGCCCGTTCCCGCCGGTTTGGACGGAATACTGCGAAACGCCGAGGATACCCTTGTGGTTTTCGCCTGAATAATCAGGTTCTGTAAGGTCGCTACCAGAGGTTGCATAAAGTCCTGGTAGCGGCAATTTTTCTCACTGATGCGAGTCAGCGTCGACTCCCAGTCGGCGGTCATATCCGGGCGCCCGGCGATGTCCGGCAGCGAGTGGATCAGCGCCCGGCCAGTGTCGCTAGAGTGAATATAGCGCCCCTTCTTGTAGAGAAACTCGCGGCGGAACAGCAGCTCGATAATCCCCGCGCGGGTGGCTTCAGTGCCCAAGCCGTCGGTAGCGCGCAGGATTTTCTTCAATGCCTTGTCCTGCACGAAACGGGCGATCCCGGTCATGGCCGAGAGCAGCGTGGCGTCGGTAAAAGGCCGTGGCGGCTGGGTTTGCCGCTCGACCACTTCACCCCGTTCGCACAATAGCTCATCGCCCTTGGCGACCACTGGCAGCGGCGTGCCCTCGTTCTCTTCGTCACGCTCTTTGCTGCCCAACAGGGTGCGCCAGCCCGCCTCAGCCAGAAAACGCGCCTTGGCGATAAACTTGCCGCCGGCGATATCCAAATCAATCACGCATTTGCGGAATACGGCGTCCGGGCAGAACTGCATCAAGTATTGCCGCGCCACCAAATTATAGATTTTCTGCTCGTCGTCGGTGAGATTCACCTTGCTGCTGCGCGCCGTCGGAATAATCGCGTGGTGAGCATCGACCTTTTTGTCATCCCAGCAGCGATTGCGTTTGTCGACATCTACCACCGGCTGCGGCAGTAAATCGGGTTGGTGGATGCTGATGGCGTTGAGTACCGCGTGTCGTCCGGCAAAATGCTCTTCAGGCAGGTATCGGCTATCCGAGCGCGGATACGTAATCAATTTGTGCGTTTCATACAGCCGCTGGCAAATATCGAGGATTTGCTGGGCGCTGAGACCAAAGGCTTTCGAACCCTCAATCTGTAATGAGGAGAGAGAAAACGGCAGCGGCGCGGTGTCGTTTTCGCGCTTATCGTTGTACCCGGTGACCAGTGCGGGCTGGCCCGCAATGCGCGCCACCACGTGGTCGGCCAGCGGGCGGTGCAGCAGGCGGCCCTCTTCATCCTGATAAGGCTCGCAGGACTCGCTCGGCTGCCACAGCGCCACAAAACGCTCATCCAGCGGCGTCACGATGTGGGCTTTGACTTCGAAATAATCTTTGGGAACGAAGTTCTCAATCTCTTCGTCGCGGCGCACCACCAGCCCGAGCACCGGCGTCTGCACCCGTCCGACGGAGAGCACGCCGTTATAGCCTGCGTTGCGCCCCAAAATGGTATAGGCGCGGGTCATATTGATGCCATAAAGCCAGTCGGCGCGGGAGCGCGCCAGAGCCGAGACGCAGAGCGGAATAAAGTCGCGATTATCGCGCAGGCGCTCAACGGCGCGTTCGACGGCCTGCGGGTTGAGGTCGTTTATCAGGCAGCGTTGCACGCTTTGGCGTTTTTCCGGCGTCAGTTCGAGGTAGTCCAGCACCTCGTCCACCAGCAGTTGCCCTTCGCGATCCGGGTCACCCGCGTGGATAACCTGAGTGGCTTCCAGCAGCAGTTTTTTAATCACATTCAGCTGCTTAGCGACCGAAGAGCGCGGCTGAAGCTGCCATTTTTCGGGGATGATCGGCAAGTCGTTGAGGTTCCAGCGCGCATAGCGGCTGTCGTAGGCATCGGGCTGCGCCTGCTCCAGCAAGTGGCCGACGCACCAGGTAACGACCTGATCGTTGCCGCAGGCGATAAAACCGTCGCCGCGACGATGAGGTTTTGGCAAAACGTCAGCGATAGCGCGAGCCAGGCTGGGCTTTTCGGCAATAAATAAACGCATCAGGCAGCATCCTTAACTGTCGGATTGGGTAAAACCGTTTTTATCGCCCTGAGTCTCATCGTCCATCCTTTGTTCACAGCATCGTTGGGGGTGCAGGTAGGACTATGTTAGCCGTTGGCGGAGGAATTGGTAAGTCACGAAGGGGTCGAGAGTAGAATGGTCGCTCACAAAGTCAGCGAAATACCGGTTTATCGGAATAATGCCCGCTAAACCGGCGAATTTCAGAGCAGCGAATGGCGGTTTATCTGCCACTGCAGCCCATTACAGATAAGAGACGAAAGCGCTGCTGTCGGCCGGGATCACCTGAGTGCTGGACTTCAGCTGCGGCGTGCCGAGGTAGAGGAAGCCGACGATTTTGTCGGTTGGTCCACATTTGAACGCGGCGCGAACGTCTGGGTGATCGGTCCACGCGCCGGTGCGCCAGATGCCGTTAAAGCCCTGAGCCAGCGCGGCCATTTGCATCGCCTGCACCGCACAGCCGGCAGAAACCACCTGCTCCCACTCTGGCACTTTGGCGCTCTCTTTGCAGTTGGCGATAATGGTGATGATTTGCGGCGCACGCAGCGGTGCCTGAGTGGCTTTTTCAATCGCCTTCTCATCGGCACCGTCTTTGATGGCGGCGGCGCGCAGCAGTTCGCTAAAGCGCGTTAGGCCGTCGTTTTCGGCGATAACAAACTTCCACGGCTGCAAGGCTCCGTGGTCAGGGGCGCGCATACCCGCATTAATGATGTTTTGCAGTGCCTCGCCCGCCGGGGCTGGAGCCGCCAAGCGTGAAGCCGAACGGCGATTCAACAATAAGTCTAGAGCGTCCATTTAAATCTCCCTAAGCGCTTTTGATAATGATAGGCATTTACCTAACGTTAACATAAGCAGTCAGCCTTTTGCTAACCACAGATTTCGCCATAGCACCGCGTGATTACTGCCCCTTTGCCAAATTCTGACATGATTTAAAGCTGACATTTCTCCGGCGGGTCATTAGGATAGCGATACTTTTCCCGTCTTGTTGGAGAGACCATGCGCACATTGTGGCGAATAATCGCCGGTTTTTTTAAGTGGACCTGGCGTCTTCTTAATTTCGTCAGAGAGTTCATCCTCAACGTATTCCTCATCCTGCTCATTTTGCTGTGTGTCGGAGTCTATTTCTCATTCCAATCCAAACCTGCGGATACCACCACTAAGGGTGCCCTGCTGGTTGATTTAAGTGGAACCGTGGTGGATAAGCCGTCGGTGAACAACAAGGTTCGCCAGTGGGGACGCGAGCTGCTGGGTACTTCCAGCAACCGCCTACAGGAAAACTCACTGTTTGATTTGGTCGACACCATTCGTCAGGCCAAAGATGACAAAAACATCACCGGCATGGTGCTGCAACTGAGTGATTTCACCGGCACGGACCAGACGTCGCTGAACTATATCGGTAAAGCCCTGCGCGAATTCCGCGACAGCGGCAAGCCGATTTACGCCATCAATGACAGCTATGACCAGTCGCAATACTATCTGGCGAGCTATGCCAACAAGATCTACCTGTCGCCACAGGGCGCGGTGGATTTACACGGTTTCGCCACCAATAACCTCTACTACAAGTCGCTGCTCGACAAGCTGAAGGTCACCACCAATATCTTCCGCGTGGGGACCTACAAGTCGGCGGTTGAGCCGTTGATTCGCGATGACATGTCCCCTGCCGCGCGTGAAGCCGACAGCCGTTGGATTGGCGCACTGTGGAACAACTACCTCAATACCGTGTCGGCTAACCGCCAAATCACCCCTGAGCAGCTGTTCCCTGGCGCGGCTGGCGTTCTGGCCGGTATGCAGCAGACCGGCGGCGATATGGCGCAGTACGCGCTGAAAGCTAAGCTGGTTGATACTCTGGCTTCGCGCAATGAAGCGGACAACGACATGGTGAAAGCCTTCGGCTGGAACAAGCAGGCCAAAGACTTTAACTACACCAGCATCTACGACTACTCCACCAAGTCGAAGCCGGATAATAACGATCCGCAAATCGCGGTTATCTTCGCTAACGGTGCAATTAACGATGGTGAAGAGCAAGCCGGTGCAGTGGGTGGCGACACCACCGCTCAGCAAATTCGCGATGCGCGCCTTGATCCAAAAATCAAAGCCATCGTGTTCCGCGTAAACAGCCCGGGCGGCAGCGTCAGCGCCTCTGAAGTGATCCGCTCTGAACTGGCAGCAGCGCGCGCGGCGGGCAAACCTGTAGTGGTTTCCATGGGTGGCATGGCGGCATCGGGAGGCTACTGGATCTCAACGCCAGCGAACTACATTATTGCCAGCCCAAGCACGCTGACCGGCTCGATCGGTATTTTCGGGGTAATTAACACCTACCAAAATACCCTCGACAACTTTGGCGTGCATACCGACGGCGTGGCGACATCGCCGCTGGCCGACGTTGCCGCGACCAAAGCCCTGCCGCCGGAGTTCTCGCAGATGATGCAGTTGAACATCGAGAACGGCTACAAAACCTTCATCGGTTTAGTGGCAAAAGCGCGTAATAAAACCCCTGAGCAGATCGACCAGATTGCCCAAGGCCACGTCTGGATTGGTTCTGATGCCAAAAATGACGGTCTGGTGGACCAACTGGGTGATTTCGATGATGCCGTGAAGAAAGCCGCCGAGCTGGCGAAACTGCCAAAATGGCAGCTGAACTGGTACGTCAACGAGCCAAGCTTCACCGATCTGGTGTTCTCACAGGTGAGCGCCTCGGCGCACGCCATGCTGCCAGCGGCGGTTCAGGCTTACCTGCCTGCGCCGGTGACCAAAATGGCGCTGGAGTTGAAATCTCAGGCTGATTTGTTCAATAACATGAACGATCCGCAAAACCGCTACGCGCTGTGCCTGACCTGCGGCGACGTGAAATAAGTTTCTCCTCGCCCTGCCAAAAGCCCGTGCTTAACCGCCGGGCTTTTTTATTTTTGAGACAAACACCTTGTTGCCCTTATACTTCCAGCCATCGCGTTTTGTATTTCTGAAAAGCTCTATATTCCGAAAGCAATCTTTCTAAAAAAACAAAGAATCCTGTCATGACCAAAAAATCAATTTATGTCGCCTACACCGGCGGTACCATCGGTATGCAACGCTCTGAAAACGGCTATATCCCGGTCTCCGGCCACCTGCAGCGCCAGCTGGCGCTGATGCCTGAGTTCCACCGCCCGGAGATGCCTGAGTTCACTATTCAAGAATACGCGCCGCTGATGGACTCCTCCGACATGACGCCGGAAGACTGGCAGCACATCGCCGACGATATTCTAGCCCATTACGATGAGTACGACGGGTTCGTTATCCTGCACGGCACGGATACCATGGCGTTCACCGCCTCGGCGCTCTCCTTTATGCTGGAGAACCTCGGCAAGCCGGTCATTGTGACAGGGTCACAAATTCCGCTGGAGGCTCTGCGCTCTGATGGCCAAATTAACCTGCTGAATTCGCTGTATATCGCGGCGAACCACCCGGTAAATGAAGTCTCGCTGTTCTTCAACAATCGCCTCTATCGCGGCAACCGCAGCACCAAGGCCCATGCCGACGGCTTCGACGCCTTTGCGTCGCCAAATCTTGCGCCGCTACTGGAGGCCGGGATCCACATTCGCCGTCTGTCTACGCCTTCTATCCCGCCCGCCACTGGCCCGCTGAAGGTGCATGACATCACACCGCAGCCGATTGGCGTGGTGACGATTTATCCGGGGATCTCTGCCGAAGTGGTAGAAAACTTCCTGATGCAGCCGGTGAAGGCCTTGATCCTGCGCTCCTACGGCGTGGGTAATGCGCCGCAGAAAGGCGACTTGCTGAAAGTGCTGAAAGACGCCTCCGAGCGCGGCATCGTGGTGGTTAACCTCACCCAGTGTATCTCCGGCCGTGTGGATATGGGTGGCTATGCCACCGGCAACGCGCTGGCGCACTCCGGCGTGATCAGCGGCTTTGATATGACCGTGGAAGCCACGCTGACCAAACTGCATTACCTGCTGAGCCAGCCGCTGTCGGCTGAGGAAATCCGTGTCTTGATGCAGCAAAACCTGCGCGGTGAACTGACCGAATAACAGGAGTGCCCGATGAAAACCGCATTATTGTTGATCGACCTGCAAAATGATTTCTGCCCCGGCGGCGCGCTGGCGGTGCAGGAAGGCGATGCCACGATTAGCGTGGCGAATCAGGCTATTGAGACCTGTAAGTCACAGGGCATTGCCGTGGTGGCGTCGCAGGACTGGCACCCGCAGGCCCACGGCAGCTTTGCCATAAACGCCAATGAAGAGCCGTGGACGCTGGGTGAACTCGACGGCCTGCCGCAGGTGTGGTGGCCGGTACACTGCGTCCAGGGCCAGCGCGGCGCGGAATTCCACCCGCAGCTTGATAGCCAGCAATTCGATCACGTGGTGCGCAAAGGTCAAAACGTCGCTATCGATAGCTATAGCGCGTTTTTCGATAATGCTCATCGCGCCGCCACCGGATTACACCAATGGTTGCAAGAAAAGCAGGTGCAACGCCTGATTGTCATGGGACTAGCGACGGATTACTGCGTCAAATTTACCGTGCTGGACGCGCTACAGCTGGGCTATGAAGTGGCTTTGTTGGCCGAAGGCTGCCGAGGGGTGAATCTTAACCCGCAGGATAGCCAGCAGGCGATTGATGAGATGCAGCAGGCCGGGGCTGAGCTTATTACCCTCGCTGATCTGAGCTAATACCTCTGACCACCAGACATGACAAAGGGCACATTTGCGCCCTTTTCTTATTGCTCATAGTGCTGCGCGCTTATTCCGGTTTGATGCGGATTAAGGCTTCCTGAGCAAACTGCTGCTTCAGCTCCTGCTTGCTCTTGGTGACGATTTGGCCGTCAGTGCCAATGCTCATGTGCTGGGCATCGGTGTTGTGGCGGGCCTGATAGAGCATCACCATTTGCAGACTGTTCTCTTTCTGCTCCGGCGTCAGCTTCACGCCGTCCGGCCACTTCCCCAATTCCACGGCTTGCGCCAGTCGCTGGTAAATCTCCGGCGTCATCACGCCGACCAAATCATTAATTTCCATCAACCGCTCTCTCGTCTTGGCTAATTATTCATCGGGTGGTGAATAATGGCTGAATCGATTTTGTCGTTTAAATTACACCGCAGCTTTAACGGGTGTTTATCCCACCATTTAGCCCGCTGTTTTGTCGCCGTTTTCACCATCGATAAAGCTCATCGAGGCCGAGTTTACACAGTAACGGTCACCGGTTGGCTCTGGGCCGTCTGGAAAAACGTGCCCCAAATGGGCGTCGCAGTTGGAGCAGCGGATTTCCACCCTTTCCATATTGTGAGAATTATCAGTCAGATACGTGATGGCGTCGTGGGTCACTGGCTGATAGAAACTCGGCCAGCCGCAGCCGGAGTCATATTTGGTATCGGAGTAGAAAAGCGGCGAATTGCACACCAGACAGTGATAGATCCCATCACGTTTATTGTGCAGTAATTTACCGGTATACGGGCGTTCGGTACCGCGCTCTTGCGTCACATAATGCTGGATTTCAGTGAGTTGTACTGAAGAAGATGGATCTTTGGATTCATTGGCCATGGTTGTCATTCTCTGCCAGATAGGAAAATCAACTAAAATAACAGCTTATTATAACAATAAATTAACAACGAGTCTGCACGTTTTGGCTTAAACTGTATGCCATCGGCGTTGGGCCAAAGGGCAATGTGATGCAGATCACATATTTGTACTCGATGCACTTTATATTCGGCGAAATGGCCCCCATGTCTTTTCTAGCCGATTAGAAAACGGAATGTGCAATATCCGAGCAAAAGTGAGTCTCAGCTTTGACTTACAGCAAGTATTGACACGATTCCGCTTGACGCTTAGGAAGGTTTTTGTAATTTTACAACCAACCTTTTATTCACTAAATAATAGCTGGTGGAATATATGACTATCAAAGTAGGTATCAACGGTTTTGGCCGTATCGGTCGCATTGTTTTTCGTGCTGCTCAAGAACGTTCTGACATCGAGATCGTAGCAATCAACGATCTGTTAGACGCTGACTACATGGCATACATGCTGAAGTACGACTCAACCCACGGCCGTTTCGACGGTACCGTTGAAGTTAAAGACGGTCATCTGGTTGTAAATGGCAAAACCATCCGTGTTACTGCTGAGCGTGATCCAGCTAACCTGAAATGGAACGAAGTTAACGTTGACGTTGTTGCTGAAGCAACCGGTCTGTTCCTGACCGACGAAACTGCACGTAAACACATCGCAGCTGGCGCTAAGAAAGTTGTTCTGACTGGTCCATCTAAAGATGACACCCCAATGTTCGTTATGGGCGTTAACCATAAAGAATACGCAGGTCAGGAAATCGTTTCTAACGCTTCTTGTACTACTAACTGCCTGGCACCACTGGCTAAAGTTATCAACGACAAGTTCGGTATCGTTGAAGCGCTGATGACCACTGTTCACGCAACTACCGCTACTCAGAAAACCGTTGATGGCCCGTCTCACAAAGACTGGCGCGGCGGCCGCGGCGCATCTCAGAACATCATCCCTTCTTCTACCGGTGCAGCTAAAGCTGTAGGTAAAGTTATCCCTGCTCTGAACGGCAAACTGACTGGTATGGCGTTCCGCGTTCCAACCACCAACGTTTCTGTTGTTGACCTGACTGCACGTCTGGAAAAACCAGCTTCTTACAAAGAAATTTGTGAAGCGATCAAAGCCGCTGCTGAAGGCGAGCTGAAAGGCGTTCTGGGCTACACCGAAGATGAAGTGGTTTCTACCGATTTCAACGGCGAAAAACTGACTTCAGTATTCGATGCTAAAGCAGGTATCGCTCTGAACGACAACTTTGTGAAACTGGTTTCTTGGTACGATAACGAAACTGGCTACTCAAACAAAGTTCTGGACCTGATTTCTCATATCTCCAAATAATTGGCTGATGTGAAGAAATGATTGAAGGGCGACGCTAAGTCGCCCTTTTGCTTTCTGCCGATCAAGGATTCAACTCATGACCGCAAAACTCTTTACTCTACCCGTCTTAAAACAAATCACGCCGGCAATCAGCCAGCGTCAGATTGATGAATTACCGGTTCTGGTTATCACCCATCCTAAATTACGCGCAGCCATCACCTTACAAGGTGCTCATTTGGTGGCGTGGCAGCCTGAAGGCGAAGAACCTATTATCTGGCTGAGCAAAGAAACCGCGTTCAAGCCTGGCGTGGCTATTCGCGGCGGCGTGCCAATCTGCTGGCCTTGGTTCGGCCCGGCGGGTAAACCTTCGCACGGCTTTGCGCGCAATTTGGCGTGGGAACTGACTTCTCATAGTGAAAATGAGCAAGGCGTCGAGCTGGCTCTGACGTTGAAAGACAGCGCAGAAACCCGCGAACTCTGGCCACACGAGTTCCAGCTGACCGCCAAATTCACCCTCGGCGAGACCTGTCACATTGAGCTGGAGTCCACCGGTGATTTCGAAACCACCAGCGCCCTGCACGCCTACTTCAACATTGGCGACATCGACAAAGTAAAAGTGACCGGCCTCGGCCAGCCTTTCATCGACAAAGTGAATGGCGGGAAAGAATCTGAGCTGCAGGGCGATTTGACCTTCAACGGCCAGGTTGACCGCATCTTCACCCAGCCACAGGCCACCAGCCTGATCGTGGATTCAGCATTCAACCGCACGCTGGTGGTAGAACATCACCACAATAGCGACGTGATTGCCTGGAACCCGGGTGTGGAATTGTCCACCAGCATGAAAGATATGGCGGATGACAGCTACAAGACCATGGTGTGTGTGGAAACCGGCTGCGTCACGCAGGCGCAGAAGAGCACCGCGTCTAAACCAGCCAAACTGGCTGTAACTATTAGTAAAAAATAGTGCCCTGACTTTTTGTCGCACTGCAGATGTGCAAATGGGGCGAATCGCCCCATTTTGTAGCAAACTACGCCCCATTTTGGGGCGTGTCTGTTTTTAGAAGCTGTAAGTCACACCGGTCCACAACATCCCTGAGTAGGATTTATCCACCATCGGGCTGTCTTTCACTTCGCTATCCAGACGGATGTAACGGCCCATGAAGAAGGCCTGCCAGTCTTTGTTGAAGTTATATTTGGCAGACAACTCCAAATACGGGCTGAAGCTGTCATCCGGCGAGTAGCTGCTCAGGCCGCTACGGCGTGATTCGTTGCTGTTAATACCGTAGTAGTATTGGTTTTCGTTACTGCTGCTCCACTGCACACCAATACCCGGTACCAGCGCCCAATTGTCCTGGTGGAAGGTGTAGAGGTAAGCCAGATCAGCCACCATGCCATCACTGTTATCCAGCACGTCGCCGTTGAAGGTGGTACGGATAGTACCCCAGTCTTCGATATGTGAATAAGCCAGACCCGCCATCAATGTCCCACGGCGTTTATCTAAACGCTTCATCTGGGAATCATCAGAATCGTCAGGCTTAAAGCCGAACGGAATGTAAGTCGCGGTCAGGCTGAATTTGTTCTGATCGTCTTTCCACAGGTAATAACCGGCAGTCAGCGTGTGGAAATAAAAATCATCGCCTTCATAACTGATGATCGGAACTGGGAGAACTTTAGTGTCATACCCTTTATACGGATTTACGTCGACTAATGCTGATGCACCCAGCGACCATGTCCCCGCCGCAGCGGCGTGGCTAAACAGGACGGCTGCGGTTGCGATGGACAATGTTTTGAAATGCGAAATTTTCATTGTTATTAATTCCCTTAATTTAAAAACCGCCAGTAGTGTAAGCGAAGAATAATCGCTTCGCTTAGCATTTACAGTTGTCGTGAATAACTTACGCAGAAAAACCAAGGCGATCGCATAATTTATATGCAAAGTATGAAATAAAAATGACTAAACGCGAGGCATTACCCGCGCAGCCCACGTCCTACAAGGCTTCAAAGTAGAATGCCCTGAAGTGAGTCATTGATATGTCTTAAAAAATGGGATCTGAGGAGAGGAAATTTTTGTAATGCCAAACTACGCTTATTTATAGATGAAAGACTTCATCTGAGGCACTTCCCGACCCGCTGGTTCACGGCAGTCGCAATAATTTAAATCTGTTCGTGTGAAAAATGGGTTTCTGCAAGTTGGCATAAGGGTTGCTGCACTGAGATGGAGAGCTTTTTTCCGGGAGCTGTTTTTGATTTCCAACGCTCTCATTAACCTGTGCTATATCCAACGTCATTGAAGTCTCGGTTTCAATTGCCGCGGATAAATTAACGAAGGACGGGCAACGTATGAACATATTTGACCATTATCGCCAGCGTTATGAAGCTGCCAAGGACGAAGAGTTCACACTTCAGGAATTCCTTACCATTGCGAAGCAAGACAAAAGTGCTTACGTCAATGCCGCGGAACGCCTGTTGATGGCGATCGGTGAACCAGTGATGGTAGACACCGCGCTAGAACCACGCCTGTCGCGTTTATTCTCCAACCGGGTTGTTGCTCGTTACCCCGCGTTCGAAGAGTTTTACGGTATGGAAGAAGCTATCGAACAGATCGTTTCCTACCTAAAACATGCCGCTCAAGGTTTGGAAGAAAAGAAACAAATCCTCTATTTATTAGGCCCGGTGGGGGGTGGTAAATCCTCCCTCGCAGAACGGCTGAAAGCGCTGATGCAGCGCGTGCCTATCTACGTTCTGAGTGCCAACGGCGAGCGCAGCCCGGTGAATGATCACCCGCTGTGCCTGTTTAATCCGCAAGAAGATGCGACCATTCTTGAAAAAGAATACAACATCCCGACTCGCTATCTCGGCACCATCATGTCGCCGTGGGCCGCCAAACGCCTGCACGAATTCGGCGGTGATATCACCAAATTCAGAGTGGTCAAAGTCTGGCCATCCATTCTCGAACAAATTGCTATCGCCAAAACTGAACCTGGCGATGAGAACAACCAGGACATCTCCGCGCTGGTGGGTAAAGTGGACATCCGTAAGCTGGAAAACCACGCGCAAAACGACCCCGACGCCTATGGCTATTCCGGTGCTTTGTGCCGCGCTAACCAGGGTGTGATGGAATTCGTAGAGATGTTCAAAGCGCCAATCAAAGTGCTGCACCCGTTACTGACTGCCACGCAGGAAGGTAACTATAACGGCACCGAAGGCATCTCCGCCCTGCCGTTCAACGGCATCATTTTGGCTCACTCCAACGAGTCAGAATGGGTGACATTCCGCAACAATAAGAACAATGAGGCGTTCCTCGACCGCGTTTATATTGTCAAAGTACCTTATTGCCTGCGGGTGTCCGAAGAGATCAAGATTTACGACAAGCTGTTGAGCAACAGTGAGCTGGTGCACGCCCCTTGCGCGCCGGGAACGCTGGAAACGCTGGCGCGCTTCTCGATCCTCTCTCGCCTGAAAGTGCCTGAAAACTCGAGCAGTTACTCGAAAATGCGCGTCTATGATGGCGAAAGCCTGAAAGATACCGACCCGAAAGCCAAGTCTTATCAGGAATACCGTGACTACGCCGGTGTGGATGAAGGGATGAACGGCCTGTCGACACGCTTTGCGTTTAAAATCCTGTCGCGCGTCTTTAACTTCGACCACGCGGAAGTCGCCGCTAACCCAGTCCACCTGTTCTATGTCCTTGAGCAGCAGATTGAGCGCGAGCAGTTCCCGCAGGACGTGGCGGAAAAATACCTCGAGCACCTGAAAGGCTACTTGATCCCGAAATACGCTGAGTTTATCGGCAAAGAGATACAGACGGCTTACCTTGAGTCCTACTCGGAATACGGACAGAACATTTTCGACCGTTATGTCACCTATGCCGACTTCTGGATCCAAGATCAGGAGTATCGCGACCCGGATACCGGCCAACTGTTTGACCGCGAGTCACTGAATGCCGAACTGGAGAAAATCGAAAAACCAGCCGGGATCAGTAACCCGAAAGACTTCCGTAACGAGATAGTCAACTTCGTGTTGCGCGCCAGAGCACAGAACAGCGGCCGTAATCCGAACTGGACCAGCTACGAGAAACTGCGCACGGTTATCGAGAAAAAAATGTTCTCGAATACTGAGGAATTACTGCCGGTTATCTCATTCAATGCCAAAACGTCGACCGATGAACAGAAAAAACACGATGACTTTGTCGACCGAATGATGGAGAAAGGATATACACGCAAGCAGGTTCGCCTGTTGTGTGAATGGTATCTGCGCGTGAGAAAATCTTCGTAACAGAGGATCGTTGGCAACGTCGTTTGGGGGAAATATGACGTACTTTATTGACCGTCGACTGAATGGCAAGAATAAAAGCGCGGTTAACCGCCAGCGCTTTTTACGCCGCTATAAGTCGCAAATCAAACAGTCGATTGCCGAGGCCATCAACAAGCGTTCGGTTACCGACGTAAACAGCGGGGAGTCCGTTTCGATCCCCAATGAAGATATCAACGAGCCTATGTTTCATCAGGGTCGCGGCGGCTTGCGCCACCGCGTTCACCCCGGCAACGATCACTTTGTGCAGAATGACCGCATCGAACGACCGCAAGGGGGCGGTGGCGGCGGCAGCGGCCAAGGTGACGCCAGCAAGGACGGTGAAGGCCAGGATGAGTTCTCCTTCCAGATTTCGAAAGACGAGTATCTTGACCTGTTGTTCGAAGACTTAGCCCTGCCGAATTTGCAGAAAAACCAGTTCCGGCAGATGACCGAGTACAAAACGCACCGCGCGGGTTTTACCTCAAACGGTGTCCCGGCCAATATCAGTGTTGTTCGCTCTTTGCAGAACTCCCTCGCCCGCCGCACGGCGATGACCGCAGGGAAAAAACGGGAGTTGCGCGAGCTGGAGTCCACGCTGACGGAAGTCGAAAACAGCGAGCCCGCGCAACTGTTAGAAGAAGAACGGCTGCGCAAGGAGATTGCGGAGCTACGGCAGAAAATCGCCAGAACGCCGTTCATCGATACCTTTGATTTACGCTACAAGAACTACGAGCGGCGCCCTGAGCCTTCCAGCCAGGCGGTGATGTTCTGCTTGATGGACGTCTCCGGCTCCATGGATCAGGCGACCAAAGATATGGCCAAGCGTTTCTATATTCTGCTCTATCTGTTCCTGAGCAGAACCTATAAAAACGTCGATGTAGTCTATATCCGCCACCATACTCAGGCCAAAGAAGTGGATGAACAGGAGTTTTTCTACTCGCAGGAGACTGGCGGGACTATTGTATCCAGCGCGTTGAAGTTAATGGACGAAGTTATTCAGGAGCGTTACGACCCGGCGGCGTGGAATATTTACGCAGCGCAGGCGTCTGACGGCGATAACTGGGCCGATGACTCACCGCTGTGCCACCAAATATTGGCACAGAAGCTGCTACCTATGGTGCGTTATTATAGCTATATCGAGATAACCCGGCGGGCTCATCAAACGCTGTGGCGCGAATATGAAGTATTGCAGCAGAAGTTTGGTAATTTCGCCATGCAACATATTCGCGAGCCGGAGGATATTTACCCGGTATTCCGCGAGCTGTTCCATAAGCAAGTTCAAGAAAATTAAGCGCGTTATACTTAAGCTGCCTAATAAAACGGCCAGTTAATTGATTTAACTGGCCGTTTTCTATTTCGCCTAACCGTTAAAGAATATAATGACTTAACTGATACTTGGCAGAATAATAGCGGCCAAAATGCCAATCATCACCAACCATTTCAACGAATAATAGGTTTTACGGCTACGCGCTTTTAAGGCCTGCCCGCCGTTACGCAATGCATAGACATACTTGAATATCTTATTAATAAAACCGGTGCGGTCCTGCTCATCGTTAGGCGAACTGGCGGCTGACATCAGCGTGCTGCCAACCCAATGGTTAACGCGCTGCGCCCACGGCCACTTCATTTTGCGCTCTACGTCGCAGAAAAGAATAATGCGCGTTTCGTCAGTCTTGTTTTCCGCCCAGTGAACAAAGGTTTCATCGAAAATCACCGGTTTGCCGTCGCGCCAGCTGTGCTTGATGCCGTCCACCTCGATAAAGCAGCGGTCATCATTTGGCGTCATCAGGCCAAGGTGATAACGCACGGAACCGGCATAGGGGTCACGGTGTTTACCCAAATAGCTGCCCGACGGCAACTCGGCGAACATCGCGGCTTTAACAGAAGGAATGCTGTTTAACAGTTCCACCGTCTTCGGGCAGAGGTTTTCCGCCGACGGATGGCTGTCGCCGTACCACTTCAAATAGAAGCGTTTCCAGCCGCGTTTAAAGAAAGTATTAAAGCCTGCGTCGTTATTGGTCTGTGCTGCTTTAATATGGTCTTGCAGGCGCACGGCCTCATCACGAATAGTTTGCCAGTTATCGGTTAAACGCTGTAATTCCGGGAAATCTTCCGCCGGGAAATAAGGTTTCGATGGCAGTGCAGAAAAGCCGGTCATAAACATATTTACCGGCCCCATAAAAGTCGAGTGATCGAGTAGTTGGCGCGAAAACTTCTGTTTAACCTTGCCGCGCGAATGCGCATAAATAAAGCTAATCACAAAAATGGTAAGAATAATAATGGCCGTCATAGGGTCCATCCTCTACGAATTATAAATATGACCATATTATAAATCAGATTTATTCTAAATTTGTAGTTACAATTTTATGCTATTTGTGCCTTTTAGGTACAGTTCCTAATGAGTTTAAACAGTAATTAAACCAGCTGTTGTTTTCTGAGATAAGCCGCACTCGCAATCAAATAAACCCAGTTATTACATGGGTATTTGCGGCTATTATTGGCAGTTAGCCTGATTGCAGATAATAAAAAAGCCAGTCGATTGCTCCGCTGGCTTTTAAAACTCAAACTATTAACGACTTAATAAACTGGGGTAGCTTATTAATAGCGAACTTATAAGCCGTAAACCAAATTGATTGAGGTCACAGTGTCGGTTTTATCCGGCGCACTGGCTGGTGGTTTGGTGTTGTAAGTCACGTCGTAAGCCAGTTTCAGAGAAAAATGATTGTTGATAGCAACCGTCAACGCCGTCTCTGAGTTATAGGTGGTTTCGTCGTTCGCTAACACTGACAGGCCCTGAGTGAACTTAGCCGTGTCGCTAATTTTGTAGCTGTAAGCGCCAGAGGCGTAAGCCAATGCACGGGTAGAGTTACCGCCCTGCTCGAACTCATCGTGACGAACACCCGGACCGGCTTCCAGGTTCAGCGTGTGTACCGGACCACTCCAGATCTGACGACCGTAACCGACTGCACCGACATCGCGCGCGCGATAGCCGTTATAGCGGTCACTCAGCCAGCTGCCCTGACCGAACACATAATTATTGTCATCCAGGTTGTAGCGGCTACGTGCGCCAGCCTGATATTTCTCGGATGAACGCACACCGGAAGAAGAGGTGTTGCGAGCTGAACCCCAGATACTGTTAGCCGTATTGGTGTTGAACCACGTCATGGTGGTGTCAGCGCTCAGAGATGAGTTAGTAGTGTTACCGGTTTGCGCGGTATAACCCGCCTGAATATTGCCTTCAAACGGCTTTTTCGCCGTAGCAGGATCATCCAGCGCGGTGAAAATAGTGGTGTCTGCCAGACTTGAAATACTGAACAGCGCAGCTCCGCAAACTACCGCGCAAGCTGGTAAACGACGAACAACCCGAAAAAACATTTTGCTTCCCCAATCGACTTAAGGCAAATAGTGCCAGGTGGCCCAAGGTAATTTGCCTTTGGAACCCCTACACATAGAGATAACTGCATATCGAAATAACTTTGCCGTTCATTTAGGTCCTTTAAGCAAAGCTGGCAAATCCCTTCAATAGCGCACGAACTGATACATACTTGGACAAAACCCGCAATGAATATACAGCACAAAAGTGCTGATATCCTTTTTTAGCGGGACTTTTTAGACTGTTCCGAGTGACAAATATTTCCTGAAATAGAACCAAACGTAATCATTACAATTTGTTTCCATATTCCGGGCTTGCGCCCTTGAAATCTGTTTTAACTCGCTTCCCTTTTCGGGCGTTCAATTTTTCCTACTACAAGAATGCACAGATTTCGGCCGAACCGAATGCGCTGTCTTGTCCTTTTGAACGAGGCGAGTTAGCTTTAGACCTGTTGAAAATATCTTATTGCGCCGCGAGTTCCTCGACGGCTGCCTTCAGGAGGAGTGGTCATGGCTTTACAACAAGAAATCATTCAGGCTTTGCACGTCAAACCGCAAATAGACGCGGCACAAGAAGTTCGCACCAGCGTCGATTTTCTAAAAAGTTATTTGCTGGCCCATCCCTTTATTAAATCTTTGGTACTGGGCATCAGCGGCGGGCAGGATTCTACTCTTACCGGTAAACTTTGCCAAACGGCAATTAGTGAATTACGTGCGGAAACCTCAGATGAGAGCTATCAGTTCATCGCCGTGCGTCTGCCTTATGGCGTGCAGGCCGATGAATCAGACTGCATTGACGCCATCGATTTTATCAAACCCGATCAGGTATTGACGGTAAATATCAAAAATGCGGTATTAGCCAGCGAAGCGACTTTGCGCGAAATCGGTATCGAATTAAGCGATTTCATCAAAGGGAATGAGAAGGCGCGTGAACGTATGAAGGCGCAATACAGCATCGCCGGGATGAAAAAAGGCGTGGTGGTCGGCACCGACCACGCGGCAGAGGCCGTGACCGGCTTCTTCACCAAGTACGGCGACGGCGGCACTGACATCAACCCTATCTTCCGCCTGAACAAGCGTCAGGGCAAAGCCCTGCTCAAGCATCTCGGCTGCCCAGAGCATCTTTATACCAAAGCCCCGACCGCCGATTTGGAAGAGAACCGCCCTTCGCTGCCGGACGAAGTCGCGCTGGGCGTCACCTATGAGCTGATTGACGACTATCTGGAAGGCAAAACCATTGACCAGAAAGCCGCGTCAACCATCGAGGGCTGGTATCTGCGCACCGAGCATAAACGCCAGCCGCCGGTTACCGTGTTTGATGATTTCTGGAAAAAGAAATAAGACTTCTATTACGACCAACTCTCTGACGGACACCCTGGGGTGTCCGTTTTTTTATCCAGCAATCCCTCTATAATTGTTTAACAATTCCTTTCCATCGCGGGATGAAATCATTACCCTTAGCCTCCCTTCGAACACGGACTGTGATGTTTTATATGCAAAAATTCCTTTTCCTGCTGTTAACGCTGGTCCTGCTTGGACCACTGGGGATTGATCTCTATCTCCCTGCTATCCCGGCGATTGCCAAGGGATTGAACAGCGCAGAAACCATTATCCAATCTTCTATTTCGCTGTTTATTTTAGTGATGGGGCTGGGGCAACTGATTGCCGGGCCATTGGTTGACCGCTACGGCCGCCGCCCGATCGCCATTATTGGCGTGATCGTCTATTTGGTTGGCGCCATTGTCGCCGCCACGGCGGAGACGGCGTTTATGTTTATGTTCTCCCGCGTGATTCAGGGGCTGGCGGTCTGCTGTACCTCGGTGGTGGTGTTTAGCAGCGTGCGCGACCGAATGAGTGGCGATGACGCGGCCCGCGCCTACGGCTTCCTCAACGGCACGCTGAACATCATTCCGGCGCTGGCGCCGCTGATTGGCGGCCTGATTGCCCAGTTCTTTGGCTGGCGCGCACCGTTCTGGGCGTTGTGTGGCTATAGCCTGCTGATTCTGGTTCTGGTGCTGTTTAAGCTACCGGAGACGCGCCCTGCCGACACCCAGTCAGGCGGCCTGCCGTTCAAACAGTACGCCCGGATCTTGTTCAACAAACGCTTCATCACCTTCGCCGCGGTCAACGCCGGAGCGATGGGCATGGCCCTGACCTACGTCTCTCTGGCTCCGACGGTGCTGATGAGCCAGGCGGGACTGACGCCGTTCGAGTTTTCGCTGGTCTTCGGCGCAAACGGATTTTGGATCATGGCGGTCAGCTTTATCGCTAACCGTATTATTCAGAAGGTGGGACGCCCGGTCTGTCTGGCTTCCGGCGCGTTATTGATGTTCCTCGGCTGTGCGGGATTACTGGCGGGCTTAACCCTTATCGCCCCGGAACAGCAGCACGCCACTTGGCTGTATATGCTGCCCGTCGCCAGCGCCTGCGCCGGTTTAGCTTTCCTGATTGGGCCAGCCACCAGCTACGCGCTGGAGCCGTTTTCCAATGAAGCGGGCGTGGCCTCGGCATTGGTGGGTTCTGTACAGATGGCGGGAGGCGCGCTGTTTGGCTTTATCGCCATGGCGTTGCCGCTGCAGCCGAAACTGAGTTTGGCACTGGTGATGCTGGCGGGAGGCTGTCTGGCGCTGTTAGCACGTCGCGCCAGTAAGAAATCAGCGGGCCGCTTGACCCGCCTTGGTTAATAAGAAACTTATGTCACTCGATTCAGTCAACTAACCTGACCGGGACTCTTGGCGCTAAGGCTGACAACAGCTCATAGCCCAGGGTTCCGGCCACGGTCGCCACATCGTCAACCGGCAGGTTGGCTCCCCACAGCTCCACCTTCGACCCTATGGCGGCATGCGGGCATGGCGTTAGGTCGACCATAATCATATCCATCGACACTGTGCCAACGGTTTGCGTCATCACCCCATCCACCCATACCGGCGTGCCGCTCGGCGCGTGGCGCGGATAACCGTCGGCATAGCCACAGGCGATGATGCCAATGCGCTGCTCGCTCGCCGCGCGATAGCGGCCGCTGTAGCCCACGCGGTCGCCCGCCCGCAACTGCTGGGTGGCGATAATTTCGGTGCTCAGGGTCATCACCGGTTTCAGCCCGCTGTCGGCGATATCCCGCCATTTGCCACTCGGCGACGCGCCGTAGAGAATAATGCCCGGACGGACCCAGTCATAATGGGTTTCGGGGTACCACAGCGTCGCCGCCGAGTTAGCCAGCGATCTTGGGCCTGAGATGTTCTCCCCGGCGGCAAGGATCTGTGTCATCTGCCCCTCGACGCCTTCCGGGCCGTCGGCGTGAGCAAAGTGGCTCATCAGGGTAATTTCGCCGACCTGCGGCAAAGCCTTCAGCGCGTGCCACGCGGCCTCAACCTTTTCCGGCATGAAGCCCAGTCGGTTCATGCCGCTGTTAATCTTCAAATAAACATTGATTGGCGCGCCAGGCTTGGCCCGCTTGATGGCGTCAATCTGCCAGTCGCTGTGCACAGCGGTGGTCAGGCAATATTGGTCAATCGCCTCGAGATCGGCCGGTGAGAAGAAGCCTTCCAGCAGCAGAATCGGCCCCTGCCAGCCCGACTCGCGCAGCAAAACGGCTTCTTTAAAATCGAGCAAACCAAAGCCGTCAGTGGCCGATAGGCCTTTCAGTACATGCTCAACGCCGTGGCCATAAGCATTGGCTTTGACCACCGACCAGACTTTACTGCGTGGCGCGAAACGGCGGATAACCTGCAAATTATTGGATAACGCAGAAAGTGACAACGTAGCGGAAATCGGACGTGGCATACAGTCTCCAGAGGCGAATCAATGAGCCGGTCTTCCAATAACGCCTGCTGACCGGCTCAACATTGAATGGGCTATTAGCCGATAGGATGCATTTTATGAATGTTTGGATGCGTCGCGGCGAAGTCCGGGCTGTAACGCTCTACGGCTAAATCGTCGGCCGGAATAGCCGGGGTCACGCCGGTGATAATGTCCGACAGCAGCTGGCCGGAGCCACAGGCCATGGTCCACCCGAGCGTACCGTGGCCGGTATTCAGGTAGAGATTTTTCAGGCGCGTTTTACCGACGATCGGCGTGCCGTCTGGGGTCATTGGGCGCAGGCCGGTCCAGAAGGAAGCTTGCTCGACGTTGCCGCCGTTCGGGTAGAGGTCGCGCACCACCATCTCCAGCGTTTCGCGGCGAGCCTTCGCCAGCTGGGTGTTGAAGCCGACGATTTCCGCCATGCCGCCGACGCGAATACGGTCGTCAAAACGGGTGATAGCGATTTTGTAGGTTTCATCCAGCACGGTGGAGAATGGCGCGGAGGCCGGGTCAGTGATTGGAATAGTCAGCGAGTAGCCCTTCAACGGATAGACCGGGATCGAGACTAAATCTTGCAACAGGGCCGTCGAGTAGGAGCCGAAAGCCACTACATAGGCGTCGCCTTTGACCACTTCCGCGCCGCACTGCACGCCAGTGACCTGACCATTTTCCACCAGCAGCTTGTCGACGCTGCGGTTAAATTCAAATACTACGCCCGCCTGACGCGCCATTTCAGCCAGTTGACGAGTAAACAGCTGGCAGTCACCGGTTTCATCATTCGGCAAGCGCAGGCCGCCGGTAAGCTTATGCGCCACCTGAGCCAAAGCAGGTTCAACCGTCGCCAGCTGGCTGGATTCCAGCAGTTGGTAAGGCACGCCCGCCTCTTCCAGCACGGCAATGTCTTTCGACGCACTTTCGAACTGCTGGGCGGTGCGGAACAGCTGTAATGTCCCGCCCTGACGGCCTTCGTACTGAATACCGGTCTCTTCGCGCAGTGCTTTCAGGCAGTCACGGCTATACTCTGCCAGTCTTACCATGCGGCTTTTATTGGTCTGGTAGTGGTCCATGTTGCAGTTACGCAGCATCTGCCACATCCATTTCAGCTGGAAGCTACTGCCGTCGAGGCGGATCGCCAGCGGCGCGTGGCGCTGGAACATCCACTTAATCGCCTTTAATGGCACGCCTGGCGCAGCCCAAGGGGCAGCATAACCGGGAGAGATTTGCCCGGCATTCCCCGCGCTAGTCTCTTCCGCCGGTCCGGCTTGTCTGTCAATGACCGTCACCTGATGTCCGGCCTTTGCCAAATACCAGGCACTGGCAACACCAACCACTCCACTGCCCAAAATAACCACGCGCATACTCGACTCCAATCAAAGGCAATATAAAGCATAATATTCTGTGAGACGGAAACTAACCTGACAGCGGCCAATTGCCAACACCTGCGGCGAAAACCGCGATGGATTTCACAATTATTTATCCTGTATCTACCTCTATTTTTCAACAGTCACATAAAAATAACAATATCCCCCAACCCCGCGCCCTATGCTGTTCAAAGCAGCGGCATATTGCGGCAGTCGCGATAAACCATCACTTTCAGCACGAGCAGTTAACCCGAGATTCTTTTTGTTATTTAAAACCAAACAAAAGGCAATTTTGCAGAACAATCCTCTAAAGATTGAGTTATGGGAAATATTGTCTGAATTCATCGTAGCGATTGACTGTTTTATGCCATAAGCGTTTGATGAAGCTGTCGGCTTGATAGCAATAATTCATGCTTATTAAACCAGCGCTATCTGCATAACCAACAGATTGAGCTACGATTATCTATGGGCGCACAAATTTCGTAATAAACAGTTCTGAATCAAACACTCTGTTGCGTCCGTAACTGAATGAGGGTGCGGCTTATGACGACAAAGACCCAAGATTTTAAAATGGCAGACCAGCGTCTGAGCGATGGACCGGACTGGACGTTTGATCTATTGCAGACCTATCTCGAAGAGATTGACCGGGTCGCGAAGTCTTACCGACTTGATACTTATCCGCATCAAATTGAAGTCATCACCTCCGAACAAATGATGGATGCGTATTCAAGCATTGGCATGCCTATCAACTATACACACTGGTCGTTTGGTAAGAAATTTATCGAAACCGAGCAGCGCTATAAGCAGGGGCAGCAGGGTCTGGCTTACGAAATCGTCATCAACTCCAACCCTTGTATCGCCTATTTGATGGAAGAGAACACCATGACCATGCAAGCGCTGGTGATGGCGCATGCCTGCTATGGGCACAACTCGTTCTTCAAAAATAACTACCTGTTCCGCAGCTGGACCGACGCCAGCTCAATTGTCGATTACCTGCTGTTTGCACGCCGTTACATCAGCCAGTGCGAGGAGCGTTACGGCGTAGAGGAAGTTGAGCGCCTGCTCGACTCTTGCCACGCGTTGATGAATTACGGCGTCGATCGCTACAAGCGCCCACAGAAAATCTCACTGCAAGAAGAGAAAGCGCGTCAGGAAAGTCGCGAGGCTTACCTGCAAAGTCAGGTTAACTCGCTGTGGAAGACGCTGCCGCGTAAAGACAGCGTGGACGCGCCCGAGCAGGCCCGCCGTTTCCCTTCCGAGCCGCAGGAAAACATTCTCTATTTCATGGAGAAAAATGCCCCGCTACTCGAACCGTGGCAGCGCGAGATCCTGCGCATCGTGCGTAAAATCAGCCAATATTTCTATCCGCAGAAACAGACTCAGGTGATGAACGAGGGCTGGGCGACCTTCTGGCACTACACCATCCTCAATCATCTGTATGACGAAGGTAAAGTGTCGGACAAATTCATTCTGGAATTCCTGCACAGCCACACCAACGTGGTGTTCCAGCCGCCGTATAATAGCCCGTACTACAGCGGCATAAACCCTTACGCGCTGGGCTTCGCCATGTTCCAGGACCTCAAGCGAATCTGTCAGTCGCCAACGGAAGAGGACAGGTATTGGTTCCCGGACATCGCCGGTTCAGACTGGCTCGACACGCTGCATTTTGCGATGCGCGATTTTAAAGACGAAAGCTTTATTAGCCAGTTCTTGTCGCCAAAAGTGATGCGCGACTTCAAGCTGTTTACCGTGCTCGACGATGACCGAAATAATTATCTGGAAATCGCCGCTATTCACAATGAAGAGGGATATCGGGCGATACGCGAGGAGTTATCAGCGCAGTATAACCTGAGCCATCATGAGCCGAATATTCAAGTGTGGAACGTGGATTTGCGCGGCGACCGCTCGCTGACCCTGCGCTATATTCCGCAGGATCGCGCCCCGCTGGATAAAAGCCGTCGCGAAGTGATGAAGCACATTCATCGCCTATGGGGCTTTGACGTGTTTATGGAGCAGTTAAATGAGGACGGCAGCGTCGAGCTTCTTGAACGCTGCCCGCCAAGGCCAGCGCCGCTTTAACGGTTCATCTCATCCACCACTGGCTCTCAGCCAGCAAAAAGGGCGCCTAGGCGCCCTTTTCTTTTACTGCGACTAACTGCTGTCTACAGCGAGATTAGCGTTTCTTGTCGGTCAAATCGCCCGGCATGGTGCTTTGCATGCTGTGCCAAATTTCACCACTTTGGCGGCCATATTCGCGCACGCAGTCAACCACCTGATCGTAGCTCTTCTCTTCGCAAATGCGCGACAGGCGCTGATAAAAGGCAATCGCCAGTTTACGGGCTTCAGAGTTGGAGAAGTAATAACGGCCAACTCGGGTGTATAAACCGCGTAAACCATTAATAATCAAACCATAAATCGGGTTGCCGGAAGCGAAAGCCAAACCACGGAAAATGCCGTAATCCAGCTCCATAAAGGCTTCAGCATTGTCAGAAACTTCATGCGCCTTAGCCAGAACTTGCTGAGTCTCTTCCGGGTTTTTGCGCATCGCGCGGCGGATAAAAATCGTCGCAATGTTGGTGCGAACCGACAACAGGTTATCAATCAACTGCGGGACGCTGGCGTGGTCCAAACGGGCTAGCGTTTCTAGGATATTCAGCCCTGACGTTTCCCAGAAGTTATTCACTTTGGTCGGTTTGCCGTGCTGAATGGTCAGCCAGCCGTCACGCGCAAGCCGTTGTAAAACCTCACGCAATGTGGTGCGCGTCACGCCAATTAACTCTGAAAGTTCGCGTTCGGCGGGAAGAATTGATCCCGGCGGGAAGCGGCTGTTCCAGATACTTTCTATAATGTACTCTTCGGCGAAACCGGCAGGACTCTGCGCCTTAATAACCATGGTGTTTACATTCCGTTTAGGACTTTTATTGGCGATATAATTCTGCTCATCATACCAGACGTAAATGGCATGTTATAGCGGCCTTTCCGAACTTATAGTGAAACTGTGCATAGGCCGTCAAAATTTTCCGATATTTAAGCAGTAATCACCTTATTTATGCAATTTGACTCGCATTGCTGAGTGGAATTACCTAGCCTAGTCAGTTGATTTTGCTGCATTACAAAAATGGAGACGTCCTTACCATGGACATGACTTTTCGACGCGCGTTCGTCAAAAACTTCCTCGGCCAGTCCCCCGATTGGTATAAATTAACCATTATTGGCTTCCTAATTCTTAACCCTATTATTTATTTTCTGGTGAGTCCTTTTCTTGCCGGCTGGCTGTTAGTCGTTGAGTTTATTTTCACGCTTGGCATGGCGTTAAAGTGCTACCCATTACAGCCCGGCGGCCTGCTGGCGATTGAAGCCGTGATGATCGGCATGACCAGTGCGGAGAGAATTAAAGAGCAGGTATTTTCCAATCTGGAAGTAATTTTGCTGCTGATCTTTATGGTCGCAGGCATCTACTTTATGAAGCAGTTGCTGCTCTTCGTGTTCACCAAGCTGCTGCTCAACATTCGCAGCAAAACCGCCCTTTCTCTCTCCTTCTGCCTGGCGGCGGCCTTTCTCTCCGCCTTCCTCGACGCCTTAACCGTGGTGGCGGTGGTGATCAGCGTCTCAGTCGGGTTCTACTCTATTTACCACCGCGTCGCCTCCAACGCCGGGGATCAGGCAGATGTCAACGATGACACTGGCTTCACTGACTCCCAGCAGCATCAGCAGACGCTGGAACAGTTCCGCGCCTTCTTGCGCAGCCTGATGATGCACGCGGGCGTCGGCACCGCGCTGGGCGGCGTGATGACCATGGTTGGCGAGCCGCAAAACCTGATTATTGCTAAATCGGCGGGCTGGCAGTTCGCCGACTTCGCCCTGCGCGTCTCGCCGGTGTCGGTCCCGGTGTTCTTCTGCGGGCTGCTGGTCTGTTTTATGGTGGAGCGCTTCAAGGTGTTTGGCTATGGCGCGGCCCTTCCCGCCAACGTGTTTGATATTCTGAAAAAGTACGATCTGCAAAACGCCGCCAAAAGGGATAAGCAGGAGCGGATTAAACTCGCGGTACAGGCGGTGATTGGCGTCTGGCTGATTATCGCCCTGGCCTTTCATCTGGCGGAAGTGGGCCTGATTGGCCTGTCGGTGATTATCTTCGCGACCGCCCTGTGCGGCGTGACCGATGAACATGCCATCGGCAAAGCTTTTCAGGATGCGCTGCCCTTCACCGCCTTGCTGACGGTCTTTTTCGCGGTGGTGGCGGTGATCATCGAGCAGCATCTCTTTAGCCCGATCATCCACTTTGTGTTACGCGCCGAGCCAGCCAACCAGCTGTCGCTGTTCTATCTATTTAACGGCCTGCTCTCATCGGTGTCCGATAACGTGTTTGTCGGCACGGTCTATATCAATGAAGCCAAAACGGCGTTGGAGAATGGCGTCATCTCACTGGAGCAGTTCCAACTGCTGGCGGTCGCCATTAATACCGGCACCAATTTGCCGTCGGTGGCGACACCCAACGGTCAGGCCGCCTTCCTGTTCCTGCTCACGTCAGCTTTAGCCCCGCTGATTCGCCTGTCTTACGGGCGGATGGTGTGGATGGCACTGCCTTATACTGTGGTGATGACCCTGGTCGGCTGGCTTTGTGTGCAATATCTGTTACCGGATTTAACCCAGTGGTTTATCGATATGCATTGGATAACTCTGCCTAATATCAAAGAAATTCTGCCTTAAGCGTGCGGGGATAAAGAAAAGATATCGGCGGTAAAAATGTTCAGGCATTCTGTGAAATGTAAACACTCTGACAGAATGAAAAAGTGTGTGTTTTTACTGCTATTTTTTACATGAATTTTAATTCGGCAGGCTGGCAGCAAATGTGAATTCGTTTACACTGCTTGGCAGTTGCTTACTGCATGGAAACAAAACTATGTTGCAATATCTAAACCGCTGCTCCCAAGGGCGCGGTGCATGGCTGCTGTTAGCGTTAACTGCGCTGGTGTTAGAACTGGTTGCTCTTTATTTCCAACACGTCATGTTATTACAACCTTGCGTAATGTGTATTTATGAGCGTTGCGCACTGTTTGGCGTATTGGGTGCCGGAATTGTTGGTGCTATCGCACCTTCGACCTGGTTGCGCTATGCCGGTATTTTGATTTGGATTTACAGCGCCTACGAAGGGATCCGCCTGTCATGGGAACACACCATGATTCAGCTTCATCCTTCTCCGTTCGCCACCTGTGACTTCGCCGCCCGCTTCCCAAGCTGGTTGCCTCTCGACAAATGGTTGCCGTCCGTGTTCGTTGCTACCGGCGACTGTGCAGAGAAACAGTGGGAATTCCTGACGCTGGGTATGCCACAGTGGTTAGTGGTGGTGTTCAGCGTGTTTATGGTTATCGCTCTGCTGGTATTAATCGCGCAGTTCGTTAAACCAAAACGCCGTGACCTGTTCACTCGCTAATAACCCCATTCTGCATTAACGAAAAAGGCGCCTAAGGCGCCTTTTTTATTGCATGCGATATGACGCGAAAGTTTACTTGGTGCGCCACAAACGCAGTTGGCCGTACCAGCCGCTGTCAGTTTCATACTCCTGCGGAGTACCATCAGCCTGAATCACGGCTTCAGCCGAACGACCGGTCAGAGTACAAGCCAGGCTCACCTTCACATCTCTTTTGCCGTTGATCAGGTTAAGGTCGACGTATTCGTTAAACTGCAAAGCCGCTACCACTTTATTGTCCACGCGCACGTACAGCGGACAGGTTCTCTCGAAAGGCACCAGCGTCCACTGGTCGGCACGGTGCAGTCTCACCCGCGTTTTGCCCTTGTCCGCTTGCGGATCAACTTCTGCTTTGAGTCTCGGGTCAGTCTGGGTGATCACATCGGATTGAATCACCTGCGGCGCTGCCTGGTAGGGATTTTTCGCACAACCGGCGAGCATCAGCACGGCCAATGCGATAAAGGTTTTATTCATTTTGGTTTTCCTGAATTGACGAACCAATTGATATACAAAAAATTGATAGTCGAATCATAGCAGCGAGGAGAGCGAAGGCAATGTATCAAACGCGGATCACCGCTTTTTCACAAAATTCTGCCAGAAAAAGCGCCAATCGCCGATTTCTTGAGCAAGCATTATTTTAACGATACCTACAAAAAAAACACCTATCACTCAGCGTTTTAGTTGTTTACTAATTGATTAGCTTTAGACATAATCGCCGTCCACTTCATGTAGCAATGATTGGTAGGGCCCTGAGCTGTTTTCGAACACTCGGGGCCTTTTCTTTTTGGGTTTCCCTCCCCTTTGAATCCTCTTACTTCAGCTTCAGCAATGGCATGTCCTAAAGGCACGCACCCGCACGATGGCACGGGTTCTCACCATAAAGGTGGTATCTGCTATTAAGAATGTTTAGTTTGATAAACAGAAAACCCGCTTTATGGGCGGGTTTTGCATAATGGCTTTGAGGCTGGAAAATATGGTTCTTACTTCGCCCAGCTAGGCTTATTCATAATAGGCGGCGGCGAATTAACGAAGTGTCATGAAGTAAGGTTGAATCAAGGTTAAATCAGAGTATTACCGTAAACATGGCACCTACGATTGACGTAGTAACGCCGGTTTGCGGTAATTTTTTGCCCCGTATATGCCCCCATACCTATCACTCACTCACCAGCTTGAAATCATCCAGGCTATCATCAAACACATCCCTCCCCTCGGCAGCGCTCTGAATTGAAAGCCAATACTGAATCCCTTGGCTCAATGATACGGGATACTCAAGCGCGAACTTGTAGAATCCAACCATAACCTCGCCGAACCAGTAGCCGCCTCCATAGCACTTTTCTCGCTGAAAGAAGACATACTGGCCCGGAGCGATGTATGGCTCATACTCCCCGCGATAGACAATGATGTAGTGATCTACTTTTTCACCCATAATGTCCTCCAAAATACTGTTTATATATACAGCATTTGTTTTTTTAAAATGATCAAGTAATGATCTACATGGAGTTAGGTGTTAAACTCTGCCAAACACAAAATCTTCGAAATTTTTCATATGTTTAATCTATTCACTAAATACCTAACTGTTGGCGTTATAAACACCGCAATACACTGGGCTGCTTTCTCAATTGCTGTTTATCTTTTTTCGGTTAATCAGGCCGCGGCTAACTTTATTGCGTTTGCAACTGCTGTCACCTTCTCATTCTTTGCCAATGCTAGTTTTACTTTCAATGCCAAGCCTAAACCAACACGCTACCTTCTTTTTGTGTCTTTCATGGGCGTTTTGAGCATTCTTGTGGGCAAGATTTCTGATTATTATCATATTGAGCCAATTATAACGCTTATAGAGTTTTCAGTTGTTAGCCTGGTTTTAGGTTTTATTTATTCAAAATACGTTGTCTTTAGGGAAGATAAATGAAAATTTCTCTGGTAGTTCCTGTCTTCAATGAAGAGGACGCTATACCCATTTTTTACAAATCAGTAAGAGAGTTTGAAGGGGTTAAGCAACATGAGGTTGAGATAATCTTCATCAATGATGGAAGCAAGGACGCGACGGAATCTATTATCAATGCAATTTCGATTTCCGATCCTCTTGTTAAGTCTATAAGCTTTACCCGTAATTTTGGTAAAGAACCTGCACTTTTTGCTGGACTTGAATATGCGACAGGGGATGCGGTAATCCCCATTGACGTTGACTTGCAGGACCCTATAGAAGTTATTCCTCAGATGATTGATAGATGGAATAACGGTGCTGATGTCGTTCTGGCGAAAAGAATAGATCGAACAAGTGATGGTCATCTTAAGCGAAAATCAGCTGAGATGTTCTATAAGTTGCACAATAAAATAAGCAACCCAAAGATCGAGGAGAACGTCGGCGATTTTAGGCTTATGTCACGTGGCACAGTAGATAACATAAAGCAGCTACCGGAAAGAAACCTGTTCATGAAAGGAGTTCTTAGTTGGGTTGGTGGAAATGTAGAGATTGTCGAATATGCAAGGGCTGAGCGAGTCGCTGGCACAACAAAGTTCAATGGGTGGAAACTTTGGAATCTGGCACTTGAGGGTATCACTTCTTTCTCGACATTCCCACTTAGAGTATGGACGTACATTGGCCTTTTTATTTCAGCCATTTCGTTTATTTATGGTGCGTGGATGGTTATAGATACATTAGTTTGGGGCAATGCAGTTCGTGGATACCCTTCTATAATTGTGTCTATTTTGTTTTTGGGTGGGGTGCAGTTGATTGGGATTGGTGTGCTAGGTGAATACATAGGCAGGATTTATATAGAAACAAAGGAACGTCCGAGATTTGTTTTAAAGAAGGGATTAAATAGTGATAAACAATAAAGACAGGAACATCATAGTATTATTAGTGATATATCTAGTTGCACTTTCGTGCAATTTAGTTATGCCACTTCTTTCTGATGACTTCACGTATCAAAAACTTGGTCTAAACCTTGCGGTAAAATTCAACCATTACCTTGGATGGAGCGGTCGAGTTGTAGCTGATTTTATCAGTTCAGCAATCCTGCAGGCACCAGATAGAAACTTAATGTCTTTTGTGAATGCGATTCCGGTTGTTGCTATTATATGGCTAGCGTCTTTGGTGTATAAAAATGATGTTAAGTCAATTAGCTCTTCGGCTCTAGCATCTACGTTTGTTGCATATATCGTTCTAAATCCGGCTCTTGGGCAAACTACTTTTTGGATTGTTGGATCAGCAAACTATCTTTGGACTTCTATGTTGTGTCTTGGATATATCCTGCTTTCCTACAGAGTATTTGAAGGAAAAAAAGACAATATTATTTTCGCTTTAATTCTTTCGCTGATAGCAGGGTGTACCAATGAAAGCTCTAGTGCGACGCTTGTTGGATTTAGTGCACTAGCAGTACTTTATGCATGGTTTAAAGAAAGGCATTATTTCTACCGATTATCTAGTATGTTTGTTGCCTTCTGCATTGGTGCTGCAGTACTAATACTTGCTCCGGGAAATCAGGCTAGAATGACAGCCCCTGATTTCGCTAGTTGGAGAGAAATGAACTTCTTCGGTCATCTCAAGCTGCACCTATTTGAGCGACTCCCTGATACTAGCTTTCCAGTTTCATACTCATTGGTAGTAATCGCCATTCTTATAGCCATAAGCATGATGACTAAATCAAACATCAGCAAGGTTGATTATTTAAAATATGTCACTATTCCAGTGATAATATCCTTTTCAATGGCTTTAATTATGTTTATGTCTCCATATTTCCCACCGCGGGCACTAAACATGTCATTAATTGTCAACCTTATACCAATAGGTTTTTTGCTTAGTCGAATTGATTTTAAGATCAGAGTTTTTATTGCTATAGCTTCTGTGATACTACTTACATATCTCATTCCTGACATATATATAAACCTTTCAAAGGGTTTAATTTAAAATAAAGGCCACGCAATGGTGGCCTTTTTAATTTCACACAATGCCCTTAAACGCTATGCTATCAAGAGCAAGCCATGCCCCGCCTGTCATTCCGAATACAGAAATAGCCCCGCCAGTATCAACAATAATTCTACAAATTCCCCCACAAGCCTTAGCGACTTTACTGGTCTTGCGCTGGGTTGGAGTGTATAGAACACAGTTCCGTTAGCCGGAGCTACCCCTCCAGTCCAGTTAAGTAGCCCTGAAAGCTGAATATTTCCGTCTGAATCTCTTGACCAGGTCGGCGTGTCGGTGCCTGTTCCTAGAGTTACTGATGCACCAGCCGCTCCCTGCATTGGCTTGGGTCGCATATTCATAGTAGCCAATGGCGAATACACGCCTCGGAGTGCATTGTAGAAAGCTCTAGCCATCAGATAGTTCGTGTTTGCTGTTGGATGAATATTATCTCCAACTGTTGAGTCTTTATTGCTAAGTGCTGCGTTGGTTATGAAATCACTGAAAACCGGCCCAATAATCTGGTTTATCTCAATGAATTTAACTCCTTTATCAGCACACATACGCCGAATTCCTGTTCGGTGATACTTTCCCTGATCTGCTCGTCGCGTGTCCTGCCCCCCGCCACCTGACTGCGCCTGACCGTAAAACATGCTCGGACATGCCACAATCACCTTGTGGCCAGAGTTAACGGCCTTGTTGATCTGTAGTGGTCAACAAAAACTGGCCACGGCTTTAGAGTTTTTCCAGAACAATCGTTCTGATTCATTCGGCGTCAGACCTCCATTATATTGATGAGGTCTGATCTGGCTGTAATATCCTGTGATGTAATTTGTTATCGCCATGCTGGCTTCGCTAAAATTTACGTATCCATTATCAGGCACCCACTCTGTTTTCAGGCTTCTGAATAACCGTTCCATTGGGCTGTTATCCCAGCAATTTCCCCGGCGACTCAGGCTTTGCTTTATCTGATATCTCCACAGTAACTGCCTGAAATACCTGCTGGTATAGTGACTTCCTTGATCCGAGTGATACAGTAAATTAGCCGGCTTTCCCCGTGCTTCCCACGCCATCGACAGGGCTTTACCTGTCAGTGCTGAATCAGGGAAAAATGACATCGCCCAGCCAACCGGTTTACGGGAAAACAAATCGAGTACAACAGCCAGATAAGCCCAGCGTTTTCCCGTCCA
>NZ_JBQSVB010000003.1:0-425634 GCF_052376015.1 Ewingella sp. AOP8-B2-18 | reverse complement strand
CCGGTCGCCGCTGTTTTTAATCTTTCCGACTCGTTCACTTCGTGATGTTGTTCACGTTGTTCCCTGTCGATGGAGCGGCATTATAGGGAGTTGAGATGGAATGGCAAGCAAATAAAATCACTTTTATTCTGCTTGCCGTTTTTTTATTCACAAAGCCTTATTTCTGAGCTTTTTTGATGAAAACAGGCAGATCAGCAAGGGTATCGAGCACGGCATCCGCCAAGTTTTCGCCTTCAGCCGTGACAGGTTTGCCGCTTCTCACCAGAATTTTATGCCCGACGCCCGCAGCAATACCGGCCTGCAGGTCTTCGATTTTGTCCCCTACTATATAAGAAGCGGCCATATCGATGTTTAACTCGTCTTTGGCGGTCAGAAACATGCCGGGCATCGGTTTGCGGCAATCACAAACTTGAGCGAACTCTTTTACTGAACCTTCTGGGTGATGAGGACAGAAATAGATGCCGTCCAAATCCACGCCGCGATCGGCGAGAGACCAATCCATCCACTCGGTCAGCGTCATAAACTGAGCTTCGGTGAATTTGCCACGGGCAATACCAGACTGATTCGTTACCAGCACCAGAGCAAACCCCATTTCCTTTAATTGCAGGCAGGCTTCTATTACACCGTCTATAAACTGGAATTGGTCTATTTCATGAACATAACCATGATCGACATTAATAGTGCCATCTCGGTCTAAAAAAATTGCTGGGACTGTCTGTGCCACGTGTTTGCTCCTGATAACAACATATATAGGTGCAGTATCGCATGTTTTAGCCCACAGTGAGAGTGCTCCGCTGGTTGACTTAGACGTCTAGACGCCTTAGCATCCACCGCATACTTCTGGTTTAACCAGAGAGTTACTCATTAAAGTCACGGCACAAAAGATAGAATAAGAAGAATATGATTAAACTTTCTAATATCACCAAGGTGTTCCAGCAAGGCACGCGTTCAATCGTGGCGCTGTCGGACGTGAATCTTCACGTTCCTGCTGGGCAGATTTACGGCGTGATTGGAGCTTCTGGTGCAGGGAAAAGCACCCTAATCCGCTGTGTTAATTTGCTGGAACGCCCAACTAAGGGTCAGGTTATCGTTGATGGCCAAGATCTGATGGCATTTTCTGAGAAAGCGCTGACTCGCGCTCGCCGGCAGATTGGCATGATTTTTCAGCACTTTAACCTGCTCTCTTCTCGTACTGTCTTCGGCAACGTGGCTTTGCCGTTGGAGCTGGATAACCTCTCCTCTGGCGAGATTCAAAAGCGCGTTAGCGAATTGCTGAAATTGGTCGGTCTGGAAGATAAGCATGATGCTTACCCAGCCAACCTGTCTGGCGGCCAGAAACAGCGTGTGGCTATCGCACGTGCTTTGGCCAGCAATCCTAAGGTGCTGTTGTGCGATGAAGCCACCAGCGCGCTGGACCCGGCAACCACGCGTTCTATTCTGGAATTGCTGAAAGACATCAACCGCCGTCTGGGCCTGACTATCTTGTTGATCACCCATGAGATGGACGTGGTAAAACGTATCTGTGATCAGGTGGCGGTGATCAGCAACGGCCAGCTTATCGAACAAGATAAAGTTAGCGAGATGTTCTCTCATCCGAAAACGCCGCTGGCACAGCAGTTTATTCAATCCACGCTGCATCTGGATATTCCTGATGACTACGCCGATCGGCTGGTTGCTCAGCCCGCTGCCGATCTGGTTCCTTTATTGCGTCTGGAATTTACCGGCCAGTCGGTAGATGCTCCGCTATTATCTGAAGTGGTTCGTCGCTTCAACATTAACAACAATATTATTAGCGCTCAGATGGATTACGCCGGTGGCGTCAAATTCGGCATCATGTTGACCGAAATGCACGGTGAAGAAGCGAGTACGCAGGCTGCGATTGAGTTCTTGCAGCAGAATCAAGTGAAAGTAGAGGTGCTCGGTTATGTCTGAGGCAATGATGTGGTTAATGGGCCGAGGCATCTGGGAAACCGTTGTAATGACGCTGACCTCCGGCTTCTTTGGTTTTGTACTTGGTTTGCCTTTTGGCGTGCTTCTGTATGTCACTCGCCCTGGTCAAATCGCTGAGAATAAGAAGGTCTATCGCGTCATGTCTGCGGTGGTGAATATTTTCCGTTCGATTCCTTTCATTATTCTCTTAGTGTGGATGATTCCATTCACGCGAATGATTGTTGGGACATCAATCGGTCTGCAAGCGGCCATCGTGCCTTTAACCGTGGGCGCTGCGCCGTTTATCGCGCGTATGGTTGAGAATGCGCTGTTGGAAATTCCTAGCGGTTTGGTGGAAGCGGCTCGCGCTATGGGTGCAACACCGATGCAAATCATCCGCAAAGTCTTGCTGCCAGAAGCACTGCCGGGCTTAGTCAATGCAGCGACTATCACGCTCATCACGCTGGTTGGTTATTCAGCCATGGGTGGCGCAGTGGGTGCTGGCGGTCTGGGCCAGATTGGTTATCAGTATGGTTACATCGGATATGATGCCACCGTCATGAATACCGTATTGATTTTGTTAGTCGTATTGGTTTATCTGATTCAGTTTTGTGGCGACCGCATTGTGAAAGCGGTAACCCACAAGTAAAGCAGCACGGTTCTACCTTAAAAACATTGCGAATAATTTATCTCCCTTATAGAGGAAAGGATATGTCTACAAAATTCAAATCGATTGCAGTTGTCGGCGCGCTTTTGGGAACGCTGGCTCTGGTAGGATGCGGGCCGAAAGAACAAGATCCAAACCATATCAAAGTGGGTGTGATCGTGGGTTCTGAGCAGCAAGTAGCTGAAGTCGCACAGAAAGTGGCTAAAGAGAAATATGGTCTGGACGTTGAGCTGGTAACTTTCAATGACTATGTTCTGCCGAACGAAGCCTTGAGCAAAGGCGATATCGACGTTAACGCCTTCCAGCACAAGCCTTATTTGGATCAGCAGATTAAAGATCGCGGCTACAAACTGGTGCCAGTCGGTAACACCTTCGTGTACCCAATTGCTGGTTACTCTAAAAAAATTAAATCCATCTCTGAGCTGAAAGCAGGCGACCAGATTGCTCTGCCGAATGACCCAACTAACCTTGGCCGTTCACTGTTGCTGTTGCAGAAAGAAGGTTTGATCAAACTTAAAGACGGCGTTGGTCTGCTGCCTACCGTTCTTGATGTGACTGAGAACCCTAAAAACTTGAAACTGGTTGAGCTGGAAGCACCACAGCTGCCACGTTCACTGGATGATGACAAAATTGCTCTGGCAGTGATCAACACCACTTACGCCAGCCAAATTGGTCTAACCCCTGAGAAAGACGGCATCTTCGTAGAAGACAAAGAGTCTCCATACGTTAACCTGATCGTTTCTCGTGAAGACAACAAAGACGCTGAGAACGTTAAGAAATTTGTTCAGGCGTACCAGTCTGACGAAGTTAACGCTGCGGCGAATAAAATCTTCAACGGCGGCGCAGTTAAGGGTTGGTAAGTTTCATCAGAGGCTAAATTGCCCCTGATGAGGCAAACTCTTTTCTAAATAAATAACAAGGCGGGCTTATGCTCGCCTTGTTATTTTCCTAATACCTTGCTTCAATAACGCCACATTATTCCCCACTACATAGTACAAAGCAGAGGATATACCATGCGTGCTTTACCTCTCTGTTTGTTAGCTCTCTTGCTAGCTGGTTGTTCTGCGACTCACAAACCGCTGCCACCCACGCCTGAAAAGCCAACTCCGGTAGAACCAAAACCTGTAAAACCAAAACCAGCGCCCGTTCGCCCTGCACCGGTGAAACTGTATAAAGATGCTGAAGCTTTGGTAGGCACACCGTTCCGCGATCTGGGTGAAGTCTCTGGCGAATCATGTCAGGCCGATACTCAGGATTCACCGCCAAGCTTAGCGACCGCCCGTAAGCGCATGCTTACTCGCGCGTCCTATATGAAAGCCAATGCCGTATTGCTGCACCAGTGCCAGATTATTACCGGCGTCCCAGGTTGCCACCAGCAAGCTGTTTGCCAAGGTTCGGCGTTAAACGTTACCTTTAAATGACATCATTTTCGTTCGCCCAAATAGGGACCATTCACTCTCCCTATAAAGAGAAATTCGCGGTGCCGCGTCAGCCTGGCTTGATTGAAGATGGCGGCGGAGAACTGCACTTGCTGCCTCCTTACAATCAGGCTGAAGCCGTAAGAGGGCTGGAAGATTTTAGCCATATTTGGGTGATGTTCATTTTCCACCAAACGATGGAAGGCGGCTGGCGTCCAACCGTGCGCCCGCCTCGTTTGGGGGGTAATGCGCGAGTCGGCGTGTTTGCGACTCGCTCAACCTTTCGGCCAAACCCCTTGGGGATGTCGCTGGTTGAGCTGAAAGGCATTCGCCGTCAGGGGCAAAATGTAGTGCTCGAGTTGGGCAGTCTGGACTTGGTCGACGGCACACCCATTGTCGACATCAAACCTTATCTGCCTTTCGCCGAGAGCCATCCTGAAGCACGCGCCGGTTTTGCCCAGTCGGCGCCTGTCGCCACTATGCCGGTTACTTTCTCTGCCAGCTCAGAGCAGCAACTGCTGCTTAATAGTGTCAAGTACCCTCACCTGCGCCGTTTTATCACGCAGGTTTTAGGTCAGGATCCCCGCCCTGCTTACCGTAAAGGTGAGGAAGTTGAACGAGATTACGCCGTCCATCTGCTGGAATTTAACGTGCGCTGGCGGGTGATTGACGATGTGAACCACGTCTTGTCTCTGGACAAAAACTAAATTTCCATCCCTTCTCTTTTGACAACCCGCAGTCGCTGGTAAACTAAACCACTTTTTCACGTTTTGGCTGCCCACTGGCAGCTCGATTGCAATTAGCAGTGCTAACGGAATCAACACAACATGCGTACAACTCAATATCTGCTCTCCACATTAAAAGAGACGCCAGCCGACGCCGAAGTGATCAGCCACCAGCTGATGCTGCGCGCTGGGATGATCCGCAAATTGGCTTCAGGTTTATACACCTGGTTGCCGACCGGTCTGCGCGTTCTGCGTAAAGTTGAAAATATCGTGCGCGAAGAGATGAATAACGCACACGCCATCGAAGTATCAATGCCGGTGGTTCAGCCCGCAGACTTGTGGCAGGAGAGTGGTCGCTGGGAGCAGTATGGCCCTGAGTTGCTGCGTTTCGTCGATCGTGGCGATCGCTCATTCGTGCTCGGCCCAACGCATGAGGAAGTCATCACCGACTTGATCCGTAACGAGCTCAGCTCTTATAAGCAACTGCCGCTGAACTTCTTCCAGATCCAGACCAAATTCCGTGACGAAGTTCGTCCGCGCTTTGGTGTGATGCGTTCTCGCGAATTCATCATGAAGGATGCTTACTCCTTCCACACCACGCAGGAATCCTTGCAGGAAACCTACGACGCGATGTATGCCGCTTACAGCAAAATCTTCAGCCGTATGGGTCTGGATTTCCGTGCTGTGCAGGCTGATACCGGATCAATCGGCGGTAGCGCCTCTCACGAGTTCCAGGTGCTGGCGTCAAGCGGCGAAGATGACATCATCTTCTCTACAGACTCTGACTTCGCGGCTAACATCGAGCTGGCAGAAGCCGTGGCTCCGGCCACTCCGCGCGCGGCTGCAACCGAAGAGATGCGTCAGGTTGCTACGCCAAACGCCAAAACTATCGCCGAGCTGGTTGAGCAATTCCAACTGCCGGTTGAGAAAACCGTTAAAACGCTGATGGTTCATGCCACCGAAGAGAGCGGCCACAAGCTGGTTGCCCTGCTGGTTCGCGGCGACCACGAGCTGAATGAAGTGAAAGCCGAGAAGTTGCCACAGGTTGCTTCGCCGCTGACTTTCGCCACCGAAGCTGAGATCCGCGCAGTAGTCAGTGCTGGCCCAGGCTCTTTAGGTCCAGTTAATCTGCCAATGCCAATCGTGGTAGACCGCACCGTAGCCGTGATGAGCGACTTCAGCGCTGGCGCAAATATCGACGGTCAGCACCTGTTCGGCATCAACTGGGAGCGCGATCTGCCGCTGCCACAGGTTGCGGATATCCGTAACGTGGTTGAAGGCGATATCAGCCCAGACGGCAAAGGCACTCTGCTGATTAAACGCGGGATCGAAGTGGGTCACATCTTCCAACTCGGCACCAAGTATTCTCAGGCGATGAATGCCACCGTGCAGGGCGAAGACGGCCGTAACCAAGTGATGACCATGGGTTGTTACGGTATCGGGGTAACTCGCGTGGTGGCGGCGGCTATCGAGCAGAATCACGACGACCGCGGGATCATCTGGCCAGACGCTATCGCGCCTTTCCAGGTCGCCATCCTGCCAATGAACATGCAGAAATCTTTCCGCGTGAAAGAAGCTGCAGAAACCCTGTACGAAACGCTGCGTGCCAAAGGCATTGATGTGATTCTGGATGACCGTAAAGAGCGTCCGGGCGTGATGTTTGCTGATATGGAGCTGATTGGCGTGCCTTATCAAGTGGTTATCGGCGATCGTAATCTGGATGCGGAAGAGCTGGAATACAAAAACCGCCGTACCGGTGAGAAGCTGATGATTAAGCAAAGCGACATCGTCGAGCACCTGCTGAACCAAATCGCGCGTTAATCCGCGCAGTTTAAGCCGTTAGCAGCAATAAAAACGCCCGTCTAAAACGGGCGTTTTTTTATGCTTTGCGTCTAACAGGCATTTAGCCGTGAGAACTGAGCAGTGAAATTACGGACAGCCTTTGCCGGCGTCGAATTTAACTTTGTTATCAGCCACGACGGACTTCTGCATCACGCCTTGCTCAGTGGATGGCTCAACGATGAAGTGACCGTCCATTGAAACAAACACCAGCTCATTCGGCTTTTTACGCGCCGCAAGATAGCCCTGCTCCAAGGTTTTGTCATTCGACACTGGGAAAACCTTGCCCGTCGCGCAATCGCTGAAGGTGGCGATATCTTCGCTAAACTGCACCATACCGGTCAGCGCCATTGGCGTTTTCGGCATGTCTTGCTTCGTCGGGGTCAGCTGATAATTAAACTGGGAGACAATCGGCTCGCCGTGGATATCCAGCATCTCCAGATTTTCCCCTTGCGGGCGGAAATAGCGTTTCTCCCCTTTGCCGTCAGTCAGCACCAGCTTGTCGGCGGTACGCGCCCACTTACCATAGCTGGCCAAGGCCAGATCGCCATCCCGCGCGCCTTGGTAAGTTTCCTGCAAAATGTACGTCCCATCCTGTTGTAAGAACAGGGAGGTTTGAATTCCGCTACAGTCAGCGCACGGCACTACGCCGCTGAAGCTCTGCTGCATTGCCTCGAAAGGCTGTTCGTGATTGCTGGCCAAGGTATGACAGCCAAACAATGACAACGAACCCAGCGCCAGCACTGCGCCAATAATTAATTTCTTCACCCTTATCTCCCTTTACATCCCATGTCACTGTGGCAAAAAAGGACCCATTCCACAGTTGAGCCGATCACGGCTGCCGAATCTTCCCACGCAATGCTTTGGTTGCGCCTTTTTTAACTTTTCCTTCAACACGACGAATTTTAGACCCTCTGGTGGGTTTCGTCGCTTTTCTAATCTTTTCAACCACCATCGCCTGCGAAATCAGGCTATTGAGACGAGCCAACGCGGCTTCGCGATTCATCTCCTGACTGCGATACTCCTGCGCTTTAATCACTACCACCCCTTCTGCGGTGATTAGGTGGTGATTAAAGGCCAAAAGCCGCTGTTTGTAATAATCAGGCAAACTTGAGGCTTTAATATCAAAGCGTAAGTGAATAGCGGTGGAAGTTTTATTCACATTTTGACCACCCGCCCCTTGGGCGCGGATGGCGGTTAATTCTATTTCACTGTCTGGGAGTTCAAGCTTTCCGGAAAGAATTTGCACGTCTGCTACCTTACATCTTACTCTGCGGGCGTTTTCCATTCAGAGAATTGTATTTCCAAATTATTCTGAGCGTCAGAAAGCCAAATAGTTCCGTCCTGCAACGTGGCTTGCAAGTTCATGTTGCGATTGGCAAAGGCGGTGAGCTTGGCTAACAGCTCGTCATCAATGAAGCGCACGCTTAAATTGCCGAAGCCGCTGATTTTACTCTCAATCGCCGACCACCAGACTTTTGCCGCGCGCTCGCTATATACATACAGCACCACCTCACGCGACTGGTTGCAGCCTTTCTTCAGGCGTTTCTCATCGGGCAGGCCCAGCTCAACCCACAGCTCAATGCCGTTGTGATCGTTTTTCCGCCAGATTTCCGGCTCATCTTCGGCGCTCAGGCCACGGGTAAAGCTCAAACGCTCATCGGCGTGGCAAATCCAGGCCAGCAGGCGCAGCATCATGCGTTGTTCTGTTTCGGAGGGATGCTGAGCCAAGGTCAGGTTGGCATCGTAGAAGAAATTGCGGTCCATATCTGCAATGTTGATCGCCGCTTTGTAGATCGTCGCTTTTAATGCCATTGAAAACCCCTTGATATTAGACGCACAGTGTACTGTAAAGCGGGCCTTAGCGACCAGTTTAACGCTGGATTAACTCTCTCCCAGCTAAAGAGAAAGCTGCATCTGCTCGTTAATAACTGGCATTCTCCTGTGCTATAGTCGTTTAATACTGAGAGTTTATCTTTCTGGGCTTTCATTAGGGTTAATACCCCAGCGGGATACGCTTTTGAAGGAGGACCTATGCAAGAGTACTGTGAGTCTATACGCCGTAAATATGCTGAGATTGCCAGTGGCGACCTTGGCTATGTGCCCGACGCGTTGGGCTGTGTGTTGAAAGCATTGGACGATGTCGCGGCGAATGCCGAACTGCCGTCTTCTATCCGGGAACAGGCGGCCTATGCCGCCGCTAACTTATTGGTGAGCGATTATGTCGATGAATGATGAGTACCAAGCCATCAATTGCGATGATTACGATAATCTCGAGATCGCCTGCCAGGAAAGCCTCGTTTTGACGTTGAAGTTGCGTAGCGGAGAGACTATTGAAGGTAAAGCTCGCGATCTATTGATGCGTAAAAAAGTAGAATATCTGATTATCGACGTGGCCGGTGAGCAACGCGATTTACGTCTCGATTATATCGAAAGCTTCAGCCATCCAAAAATCGGCACTGTGACTGTTAGCATCGAATAACGTTTACTATCATCTAGTTAAACGCTTAACGGGCAATCTTCGGATTGCCCGTTTGTATTTCAGCGGCCAGCAACGGCTTTGCGCCACACGACCTGGTATGCCTGCTGGCCCTGCTCTGCTCGCCCCTGCTGGGTGATAAACAGGCCCGGCGCTGCCACCAACTGCTCATTGTAGAACATCAGCGGGGTGCGCTCTCGCTCCCACGGCGCAACGCCAAGCTCTGGCCACAGCTTTTTCAAACTGCGCCCGCCCTGCCGCCCGACTTTCTCCACCCTCCCCTGAGCCGCAAAACGAATGGTGACGGCTTCGTCAGAAGCGGGAAGCCGCAAACCTTCTAGCGAAGAGTCAGTAAGCATTTCGACAGTTAAACAGCCAAGCCCCTCGGGCAGACTCAGCTCTGTGGCGATATTCCAAGGCACAACCACCTCGCGCAGGGAAGGCAGCGAGGCGGGCAGCAAGTAGAGCCGCTGGCGAAAACGCCTGATACTTGAGGTGTTGAGCCTAAACTGTGGCTCGGCGTCGTCGCGGCAGATTGCCACCTCATCCCAAATACGCTGGAGCTGCTCCCGTGACGGCATTTTCGCCCCCAGCTGCGCCAGCCAGCGGCGCAGCAGAGCCTGACGGCGCGGGGAGGACATCACCAGCATGGGTTCAATCTGCAAACTGCCGTCGCTGGCCTGCAAAGTTTGCAATGACTCGGCCAAAAGTTCATCCAGCAGTGACTCTTGCTCGGCGCAGAGCGCGGCGCTTCGCGCTACGGCCTCGGGAAAATGCGGCCAGCGCTGATAGAGTGCGGGAAGCACTTCCAGCCGCAGGAAGTTGCGGTCGAATCGCGCATCGCCATTGCTGTCATCTTCAATCCAACTAAGATTGGCCGCCGAAGCAAAGTCTTCCAGCTGCTGGCGCGAAAGTGAGAGCAAGGGCCGCAATAAGCGATAGTGCTGCCGGGACGCGCTCGCCGCCATGGATGACAACCCCGCAGGCCCGCTGCCGCGCTTTAACGCCAGCATAAAGGTTTCGCACTGATCATTTAGATGCTGAGCCGTCAGCAGGCATTCATCGCCCGCAAGGCTGCTGGCGAAAGCCTGATAGCGCGCTTTGCGGGCCGCGGCCTCAATGCCGTCTTGTTGGCTATCCACCCTGACCCGAATGACCTCCAGCGGCACGCCCCGCTGCTGGCAAAATGCCTCACAGTGGCTCACCCAGTTATCGGCAAACTGGCTTAAGCCATGATGAACATGAATCGCCCGCAGCGCCATCTCCGGCCAGTGGCTGTCGCGCAGTTTGACCAGCGCGTCCAGCAGCACCGATGAGTCCAGCCCGCCGCTAAAGGCGACGCAGAGCCTGCGCTCGCCGCCGATGTGCTTGATTAGCTCAGCGAGAACCGGGTTTGGCGTGGGAGAGTTCATTAGAGTACTCAACTGAGTTCGTAAAGCTCCAGTGGCAAATCGTCTGGATCGCTGAAGAAGGTGAATCGCTTATCGGTATAAGGATCGACCCGCACCGGCTCACACTCTACTCCGGCGCGGTTAAGCTCGGCGATCGCCACCTCAATGTCATCCACCGCGAAGGCTAAATGGCGCAATCCGCAGGATTCGGGGCGGCTGCCGCGCGCCGGCGGGTTCGGGAAGCTAAATAGCTCGATGGTGTAGTGGCCGTTAAGCGCCAAATCCGCTTTCCATGAATCACGCTCTTCACGATAAACCTCGGACATCAGGCTGAATCCCAGCACGTCGCAATAGAAGGCTTTGCTGCGCGCGTAGTCGGAAGCGATGATCGCAATATGGTGGATCTGGCGTAGGTTGAGCATAAAACTGTCCTGTAAAATTTTGGGAGCACGTTACTCAGGCTGCCCTGCTTCGTCAATAAAAGCCCTCAAATGAGGGCCAGGCAAGGCAATTATTCCGCCGGCAGCTTCAGCACTTTCACCAGATAGCGGCCGTCTTCCGTCAGTTTCGCGCCGTGAATATCGGTTTCAAAGCCCGGATAATGTTCACCAATCGAGCAGAGCATGATCAGGAAATCCAGCACCGCGCGGCTCTCCTGGGTGATCATCTCGCCGGGCATCACCACCGGGACGCCCGGCGGATAAGGCAAGATCATATTGGCCGAGACTTTGCCGATCAACTCTTCTATCTCGCACTCTTCAATATGGCCGCGTACCTGATGCTGGAACATCTCATACGGCGTCAGCATCATCTCTGGCAACACATCAAAGGCTCTGATCATCAAGCTCGGCAGATCGTGGTGGCGAATCATTTTATGAATGCCCTGAGCCAGATCCTGAATGCGCATATGGCGGTAAAAATCCGGATCCTCAGCATAAAGATCCGGCAGCATATTCTTCACCCGCAGGTTGAGATCGTAAGAGCGTTTGAAGTCCGTCAGCCCGCGCATCAGGCTCATCGCCTTGGTTTTGTCGATGCCAATGCTGAACAGGAATAGCAGATTATAAGGGCCGGTCTTCTCTACCACCACGCCGCGCTCGTCGAGGAACTTAGCCACCAGCGCGGCCGGGATCCCCTCTTCAGCCAGCTGCCCCTGCTCATCCATCCCCGGCGTCAGGATAGTCACCTTAATCGGATCCAGATACATGTGGTCGCTGTCGGCATTGGCAAAGCCGTGCCAGTTTTGGTCTGGATTGAGCGGCCAGCACTCGGCCTCATCAATCTCTTCAGGCTGCCAAATATCGTAGAACCAACCCTCAGTCTCTTCGCGCAGACGCTGGATCTCTTTGCGAAAGTGCAGCGCCCTTTCCACCGAACGGTTGATCAATCGCCGTCCCGGATTGCCGCGCAGCATGGCGGCGGCGGTTTCTGCCGAGGCCACAATGCCGTAATTCGGCGAGGTGGTGGTGTGCATCATGTAGGCTTCATTAAAGGTGTTTTCATCATAATCCCCTTTAATGTGGATCATCGAAGCCTGAGAAAATGCCGCCAAGAGTTTGTGCGTCGACTGAGTTTCATAAATCACTTTCCCCGCAATGCGTTCGCCGCTCATGCCGCTTTTACCGTCGTAAATCGGATGAAAATTGGTGTATGGCACCCATGCAGAGTCGAAGTGAATGGACGGCACATCTAAGGTTTTCTTAATATAATCAGTATTGTAAAGCAGACCGTCATAGGTCGAATTGGTGATCACCGCGTGAACCGGCCAGGTTGCATTCTGGGTAGCAGCGACCTTCTGCTCAATGTTCTCACGCGTGAACTCGCGTTGCGGAATGCCGCCCAGGATCCCATAGGCATTGCGGTTCGGCCGCAGATAAATGGGGATCACGTTGGTCATCATCATCAGATGGGCCAGCGACTTATGGCAGTTGCGGTCAATAAGTACGGTGCTTCCCGCCGGGGCGGCGTACATACCAACGATTTTATTCGCCGTTGAGGTGCCGTTAGTCACGATGTAGCTCTGCTCGGAGCCAAAGGTGCGGGCGATGTACTCTTCCGCCTCAAGGTGCGGGCCGGTGTGGTCGAGCAGCGAGCCTAGCTCGGTCACTGAAATGGAAACGTCCGCCTTCAGGGTTTTCGCCCCAAAGAAGTCATAAAACAGCGTTCCCACCGGGCTTTTCAGAAATGCCGTCCCGGCCATATGGCCCGGTGTACAGAAGGTGTATTTCCCCTCTTCGACATAGCGGAACAGCGCCTTGGTCAGCGGCGGCGTGATGGCATCAATGTATTCGTCGGTATATTGGCGAATGCGATTGGCAATGTCTTCAGCGGCGTTCAGGGCATATTCGAAGAAGTAGATCACCATGCGCATGTCGTTGACGGTGACGTCGAGCGACGAGTGGGTGTTAATGAAGCCGTACAGCGGCAGGTATTCGTTTAATTCGTTGATTTCTAAGCAGAGCGCTTCGCTATGCTGGTCCCAATCGAAAATCGCGCCGCAGATCCGCGCATTGTGCTCGATCAGTTTAAGGAGATCGCTCGGATCCCGTGGATAAATGATTTTGAAGCCCAGGTTCGTCAGGGCGAGATCCAATTCGCGGATCGGCTCATCTTTGTAATAGACGCCTTCGGGGCGCAGGATGGCGATAATATTCATCTGACAAATCCTTCTGGTTTTTATATCTCAGATAATTATAGAAACATGGTTAACTTCGCATGTGTACCTTTTCGCGAATAAGAAATGAAAAATCAGAATGATGGCGTTCGCGGCGGAGGCGGGATGGCAGAAACGAAAAAGGCCGTGCAAGCACGGCCTTTGAAAACAAATTGAGCGTTAGGACTTAGCAGTAGCCGTAAGTCATCAGACGCTGGTAGCGACGGTTGCGCAGTTCTTCATTATTCAGAACATCCAGATCGCTCAGATCAGCTTCCAACTGGGCACGCAGGGACGCTGCCATGGCAGGAACGTCGCGATGCGCGCCGCCCAGAGGCTCAGGGATAACAGAGTCAATCAGCTTCAGCTCTTTCAGGCGTGGCGCAATGATACCCATTGCTTCCGCAGCCAGTGGCGCTTTATCGGCGCTTTTCCACAGGATAGACGCACAGCCTTCCGGTGAAATCACTGAGTAGGTGCTGTATTGCAGCATATTAACTTTGTCGCCAACGCCAATGGCCAATGCACCACCAGAGCCGCCTTCACCAATAACGGTACAGATAACCGGCACGTTCAGACGGGACATCTCGCGCAGGTTGCGGGCGATAGCTTCGGACTGACCACGCTCTTCAGCGCCCACGCCTGGGTAAGCACCCGGGGTGTCGATGAAGGTGATGATCGGCAGCTTGAAGCGCTCGGCCATTTCCATCAGACGTAATGCTTTGCGATAGCCTTCTGGTGCTGGCATACCGAAGTTACGGCGGATTTTTTCTTTGGTTTCACGACCTTTTTGATGACCAATGATCATCACAGGACGCTCGCCTAAACGCGCGATACCACCAACGATAGCTTTATCGTCAGCATAAGCACGGTCACCGGCCAGTTCATCAAAATCGGTGAAGATATGTTTGATGTAATCCAGGGTGTAAGGGCGACGCGGGTGGCGCGCCAGTTGGGCAATCTGCCAGGCACCCAGATCAGAGAAAATCTTGCGAGTCAGTTCAACGCTTTTTTCACGCAGGCGCTCAACTTCTTCGTCCAGATTAATATCCAATTTTTCGTCTTGACGGCTGACTGCAGTCAGCGAGTCAATTTTCGCTTCCAGCTCCGCAATCGGCTGTTCAAAATCCAGAAAATTCAGACTCATAGCATTCCTATTTTAGTCAAATTCCAGTTCCACCTGCTCGGTACCTACAAGCGTTCGCAGATCCAGCAACAGTTTATCGGTCGGCGTTACACGCCACGTTGCACCGAATCGTAGCCGGGCACGCGCATTTTCTCGTTGGTAGTACAGATGTACTGGTATCGTCCCCGATCGGTGAGGTTCCAACGATTGACGGAGACGGTTTAAAAGCTGGTCATCAATTTGCCTGTCAGTCAGCGAGATAGCAAGACCGCGAGCATATTTTTCACGTGCTTCACTGATGTCCATAACGTCGCGGGCCATCATTTTAAGCCCGCCGCTGAAGTCATCAAAGCTGACCTGTCCAGTGGCGATAAGGATACGGTCTTTTTCCAATAAATGCTGGAATTTTTCTAGCGCTTCGGTGAACAACATTACTTCCAGACGCCCGGAACGGTCGTCCAACGTACAGATACCAATACGGTTTCCCCGTTTGGTAACCATTACCCTCGCAGCGATAACCAAGCCCACTGCGATAGTCATTTTGCCCCGGTCGGTCGGGTGCATATCTTTTAGGCGCTGGCCGCCGCCGTAACGCTCAATCTCTTTCAGATATTGCGTTATCGGGTGACCGGTGAGGTACAGCCCGAGCGTTTCGCGTTCGCCGTCCAGCACCGTCTGTTCTGGCCACGGCGTGACATTGGCATAAGACTTTTCGACCTGTTCAGGGGCCTCGGCCAGTACGCCGAACATGTCCACCTGCCCGATAGCCTCGGCTTTCGCGTGCTGGTCGGCAGCCTTCAACGCATCGCCCAAAGAGCTCATCAATGCGGCGCGGTGCGGGCCGAGACGGTCAAAGGCACCGGACATGATCAGCTTTTCAAGAATGCGTTTATTGAGCTTTTTCACATCGGCGCGGGCGCACAGGTCAAACAGCTCTTTGAAGTAGCCGCCCTCGTTTCGCGCTTCGATAATGGCTTCGATTGGGCCTTCGCCCACGCCTTTTATTGCGCCAATGCCGTAAACAATCTCACCTTCGTCATTGACGTGGAAATGGTACAAGCCGCTGTTGATATCTGGTGGCAGGATTTTCAACCCCATGCGCCAGCATTCGTCAACCAGACCCACCACCTTCTCAGTGTTGTCCATATCGGCAGTCATTACCGCCGCCATGAACTCCGCCGGATAGTGCGCTTTCAGCCATAAGGTCTGATAGGAAACCAGCGCATAAGCTGCGGAGTGGGACTTGTTGAAACCATAACCAGCAAACTTCTCTACCAGGTCGAAGATTTTAACTGCCAGTTCGCCGTCAATGCCACGAGATTTTGCACCATCTTCAAAACCGCCGCGCTGCTTGGCCATTTCGACCGGGTTCTTTTTACCCATGGCGCGACGCAGCATGTCCGCACCGCCCAGCGAGTAACCCGCCAGCACCTGTGCAATCTGCATCACCTGTTCTTGGTACAGGATGATGCCATAGGTCGGCTCCAGCACCGGCTTCAGAGACTCATGCTGCCACTGAATGTCGGGGTAAGACAGCTCTTCGCGGCCGTGTTTACGGTCGATAAAGTTATCTACCATGCCTGACTGCAACGGCCCCGGACGGAACAGGGCCACTAATGCGATCATATCTTCGAAACAGTCGGGCTTCAGGCGTTTAATCAAATCTTTCATACCACGGGATTCGAGCTGGAATACCGCCGTGGTTTCTGAGCGCTGCAGCATGTCGAAGCTTTTCTTATCTTCGAGCGGGATGGCAGCGATATCAATAGGTTCGAGTCCGGATTTCGCGCGACGGGCGTTAATCATGCCCAGCGCCCAGTCGATGATGGTCAGCGTACGCAGGCCGAGGAAGTCAAACTTCACCAGACCGGCATATTCGACGTCGTTTTTGTCGAATTGGGTGACCGGATGATTACCCTCGGCGTCGCAGTACAAAGGCGCAAAATCAGTAATTTTGGTCGGCGCGATCACCACGCCCCCGGCATGTTTACCGGCGTTACGGGTGACACCTTCGAGCTTACGCGCCATGTCGATCAGCGCTTTAACCTCTTCATCTGCTTCATAAATTTCTGGCAGCTGAGGTTCAGCAGCAAAGGCTTTTTCGAGCGTCATGCCCGGATCGGGTGGCACCAGTTTGGAGATACGATCGACGAATCCGTAAGGGTGGCCGAGCACGCGGCCCACGTCGCGGATAACCGCTTTGGCCGCCATGGTACCGAAGGTGATGATCTGCGAAACTGCTTCACGGCCATACATTTCGGCCACGTGGTCGATAACCAGGTCGCGTTTTTCCATGCAGAAGTCGACGTCGAAGTCGGGCATGGAGACACGTTCTGGGTTCAAGAAGCGTTCGAACAGCAGGTCGAACTCCAATGGATCCAAATCGGTAATTTTTAAGGCGTAGGCGACCAATGAGCCAGCACCGGAACCACGCCCTGGTCCTACCGGCACGTCGTTATCTTTCGACCATTGGATAAATTCCATCACGATCAAGAAGTAGCCGGGGAAGCCCATCTGGTTGATAACCCGAAGTTCTACGTCAAGACGCTCGTCGTATTCCGGGCGTTTCTGCGCTCTTACTTCAGGATCGGGGAATAAGAACTCCAGACGCTCCTCAAGCCCTTCCTTCGATTTCGCCACCAGAAAGTCCTCGGTGGTCATGTCGCCGGTCGGGAATTGCGGCAGGAAGTATTCGCCGAGGCGAATGGTCACGTTACAGCGTTTGGCGATTTCCACCGTGTTGAGCAGGGCTTCGGGGATATCTTCGAACAGCTCGCACATCTCATCTTCGCTGCGCATGTACTGCTGCGCGGTGTAATTTCGCGGACGTTTCGGGTCATCGAGGGTGAAACCGTCGTGGATAGCCACGCGGATTTCATGCGCGTCGAAGTCGCCCTGCACCAAAAAACGCACATCGTTGGTGGCCACCACGGGCAAATCACGCTCTGCCGCCAGCGCCACGGCGGCGTGAAGGTAGTTCTCCTCTTCGGCGCGCCCGGTGCGGATCAGCTCTAGGTAGTATCGATCAGGGAAATACTGCTGGTAGAACTCCAGACACTGCTCGACCTGCAGCTGATTGCCGCGTAACAGGAACTTACCTACATCGCCCATTTTCGCGCCGGAGAGCAAAATCAGCCCTTCATTCAGCTCGGCCAGCCAGTCGCGGTCGATGATGGGGCCAGCGGCGCCGTAGCCTCGCTGATAAGCGCGGGAGATCAGTAGCGTCAGATTCTGGTAGCCCTGATTATTCATCGCCAGTACGGTGAGCTGTGCCAGTTCGTCACCCAGAATTTCACTCTGCACGTTAAAGTCGGCGCCAATGATCGGCTTAATACCGGCACCGTGCGCCGAGCCGTAGAACTTCACCAGACCGCATAGGTTGGTGAAATCGGTAATGGCTAAGGCTGGCATGCCGAGGGACGCCGCGCACTTCACCAACGGCCCCACCTTGGCTAATCCATCCACCATGGAGTAGTCACTGTGAGTGCGAAGATGAATAAAACGAGGTTCGGCCATATCCAGAGTCCAGAGATGAAGATTGAATGAACGCTTGTCGGAATGACAAACTGACTTAAAACGCTAACAGACTTACTGCCCCAGCGCCCGCCTGACGGGTGCGAAGCTGCGCCTGTGGTGCGGCGTGGCACCCAGCTTAGCCAGGCTTTCGAGATGCACCGGCGTCGGGTAGCCTTTGTGTTTGGCAAAGCCATAATCAGGGAACTGAAGATCCAGCTCAACCATTTCACGGTCGCGCGTCACTTTGGCTAATATCGACGCGGCGCTGATTTCCGCGACTTTGCTGTCGCCCTTCACCACGGCCTGAGAGGCCATAGGCAATTTGGGGCAGCGATTGCCATCTATCAGCACCATATCTGGCGTGATGTGTAGCCCGGCCACCGCGCGCTGCATCGCCAGCATGGTGGCGTGCAGAATGTTTAATTCGTCGATTTCGTCTGGCTCAGCGCGTCCAAGGCTCCACGACAGCGCTTTCTCTTTAATCTCAATATAAAGAGCTTCGCGACGTTTTTCAGTGAGTTTTTTAGAGTCCGCCAGCCCGAGAATCGGCTTGGCCGGATCGAGGATCACGGCGGCAGTGACCACGGCGCCCACTAAAGGCCCGCGCCCTACCTCATCCACCCCGGCGATACACAATGCCTGAGGATAAACGAAGATATCACTCATCGATTTGCCAACTCCATCACGGCCTGCGCGGCCTGCTCATCGGCATCCCAGCGAATGCTTTCGTGCAGCGCCAGGAAAGTTTCCTGCAACTGATGGCTCTCTTCTCCACCAGCCAATAAAGGCAAGAGAGCGGCAGAGAGTTTTTCCGGCACACATTCGGTCTGCAGCAGTTCTTTGACGATTTCGCGCCCCGCCAGCAGGTTTGGCAATGAAACGTAAGGCGTTTTAACCAGACGCTCAGCCAGCCAGTAGGTGAAAGGCTTCATGCGATAACCGACAACCATCGGGCATTTCGCCAACATGCATTCCAGCGCCGCCGTGCCTGAAGCCAGCAATGCCGCGTCGCTGGCGATCATGGCGTCTCGCGCCTGACCGTCGAGCAGGTGCGCCGGCAAGTCAGGGGCAATCTCCGCCTTGATGCGTTCGAACTGCTCACGGCGCTTGGCATTGACCAAGGGAACCACGATGTGCAAATCAGGGTACGTCTGTCGCAGTTGGAGTGCGGTTTTCAGGAAATCGGCACTCAGCATTTCGACTTCCGCATGGCGACTGCCCGGCAGCAAAGCCAGACAATGAACGCCATCGGGAATGCCCAAGCGGGCGCGCGCCGCCGGTTTGTCCGGATGCAGCGGCATGGAATCCGCCATGGTGTGGCCGATAAACCGACAAGGAACGTTGAATTTATCGTAAAACGCTTTTTCAAAAGGCAGGAAAGCCAGCACCATATCGGTCGCTTTACCTATTTTGAAAACACGCTTTTGACGCCAGGCCCAGACTGAAGGGCTGACATAGTGAATGGTGCGAATACCGCGCTGCTTGAGACGACCTTCGAGGGTGATGTTGAAGTCAGGCGCATCAATGCCCACAAAGACGTCGGGCTTTAACTCGCTAAAGCGCTGAGTCAGGTCTTTGCGGATTTTCAACAGGCGTGGCAGACGTTCGAGAACTTCCACCACGCCCATGACAGCCAGCTCTTCCATTTCGTACCAGGCTTCGCATCCCTCAGCTTGCATCAGTGGGCCAGCAACTCCCACGAAGCGCGCATCAGGATGGTGTTTTCTTAGAGCGCGAATTAAACCAGCACCAAGAATATCGCCGGATGTTTCACCGGCCACCAGGCCAATAGTCAGAACAGGCTTTTGCATTTTTTACCGCTTATTTGCCAAATTACAGGTTTACCAGAGAGTTAGCCCCTCAGCGAATGATGCCGCGCGTGGAGCGCGCGAAGAAATCGCTGAACGGTTTAACCGCCGGGAACTCTGCTGCAATTTCGGCGATTTCAGGTTGCGCTTCTTCCAGCGTTTTTCCGCTGCGATACAATAACTTGTAGGCATTACGGATAGCGTGCAATGAAGATTTGTCAAAACCACGACGCTTCAAGCCTTCGATATTAATACCAAATGGCGTGGCGTGGTTTCCCTGAGCAATCACGAAAGGTGGAACGTCCTGAGCAACGCCAGAGCAGCCGCCAACCATCACGTGAGCACCAATAACGCAGAACTGATGAATGGCAGTCATACCGCCAATGATGGCGTGGTCGTCAATCTCAACGTGACCACCAAGGGTCGCGTTATTTGCCAGAATAACGCGATTGCCGATAACACAATCGTGGGCAATATGCGCGTTAACCATCAACAGGTTATCGCTACCCACTTTTGTTAATCCACCGCCCTGAACGGTACCACGGTGAATGGTCACGCTCTCACGAATACTGTTGCGATCGCCAACTTCAACGCGTGTCGGTTCTCCCGCATATTTCAAATCTTGGTTAATTTCACCAATAGTAACGAACTGAAAAATGCGGTTGTCGCGACCAATTTTGGTCACGCCATTAAGAACAACGTGTGATTTAAGCTCAGTACCTTCGCCAATCTCAACGTCAGATCCGACATAACAAAAAGGACCGATTCGAACACCAGCACCAATAATGGCACCGTCTTCGACAACAGAGCTTGGGTGAATAAAGGCGGTTTTATCAATCATTAATTAAGACTCCCGGCGACGGGCGCACATCATTGATGCCTCGCAAGCAATCTCGCCATCTACCTTTGCGACACCTTTAAAACGAGCAACGCCACGACGCTCTTTAATGAATTCAACTTCCAGAATCATCTGGTCGCCTGGCAACACAGGACGTTTGAATCGTGCGTCATCAATAGCAGCAAAATAATACAGCTCGCCTGGCTCTAATTTACCTACGCTTTTGAAGGCAAGAATGCCGGTGGCCTGCGCCATCGCTTCAAGAATCAATACGCCTGGGAAGATAGGCTTACCCGGGAAGTGGCCCTGGAAGAACGGTTCGTTGAAAGAAACGTTTTTCACTGCACGTAAAAACTTCCCTTTTTCAAAATCCAGCACGCGATCAACCAGCAAAAACGGGTAACGGTGCGGCAGCAGATCCAATATCTCTTCAATACGCAGAGTATGAGTGTCAGTTGTCAAAATACTCTTCCTGTCTAAAAAACTGATGGCATCAATAACACGGCCTGCTTGATCCCCAAAGAAGATCATTAGGCAGGCCGCAAATAGAAACGAGTGCCGCCGGAAGGTGGCATCCACTGCCAATTTCCAGCAACACAGTAGTCGGTAATTTAGTCTTCTTCGATTTTACGCTCGACAGCTTTTAAGCGCTTATTCATCTCATCGATATTCATTACCAACGCAGCGGTTTTACGCCACACTTTATTGGGCTGTAACGGAATACCGGAGGAGTATACCCCAGGTTCGGTGATTGGTCGCATCACCATTCCCATTCCAGTCACTACAGCCTTATCACAAATTTCCATATGGCCGTTGATAACACTGGCGCCGCCGATTTGGCAGTAACGGCCAATTTTCAGACTACCGGCCATAATCACTCCACCTGCAACCGCCGTATTGTCTCCAATCACGACGTTGTGCGCAATCTGACATTGGTTATCAATGATAACGCCATTGCCGATGATGGTGTCGTCCAGGGCTCCGCGGTCAATCGTGGTGCAAGCACCGATCTCTACGCGATCGCCAATCAGCACGGTACCCAGCTGAGGAATTTTGACCCAGTTACCACGGTCGTTAGCATAGCCGAAGCCGTCAGCACCAATCACGGTACCAGACTGAATCAAGCACGATTCGCCAATTTCCACACGATGGTAAATAGAGACATTGGCCCAAATTTTGGTGCCAGCGCCTAATTTTGCATTCTTACCAATGAAACAGCCAGCCCCAATGACAACATTGTCACCAAGCACAACACCTGACTCGATCACCGCATTGGCGCCAACGGAAACGTTGTTGCCCAAGATGGCGGTGTCGGAGATTACCGCACTGGCGGCAATATCTTTGGCCGGCGCTGGCGTGGTATCTAACAATTGCGCCATACGGGCATAAGTCAGGTATGGGTTTTTAACCACTAATGCCGCAGTGCGGCAAAACGGCAGATCCGCTTCCGTCAACACTACAGCCCCTGCGGCGCAGGTAGCTAACTGTTCACGGTAACGGCTGTTTGATAAAAACGTGATTTGCTCAGAGTGCGCGGAATGCATTGAAGCAATGCCGGTGATGACGATATCGCCATCACCGTGCAATTGTGCATCCAACTGCTGTGCGAGATCAGCCAGTCGAATTGAAGACATGTTTATTTAACCTGTTTCAGCACATCAGCAGTAATGTCTTTTTCATTGCTTGCGTAAGCAACAGCGTTAGCATCAACAACGATGTCATAACCTTGTTTGCTAGCAACAGACTTCACTGCATCCTGGATACGGCTCAGGATTTTGTTACGTTCTTCAGCCTGGCGGCGACGGTTATCTTGTTCAAAAGCCTGAGCTTTTGTAGAGAAATCTTCGCGCTGAGCCATAACGTCTTTTTCTAGCTTGCTGCGATCGCTGGCTTTCATGGTAGAGCCGTCACGCTGTAGTCTCTGCATTTTAGTCTGCAGATCACGTTCTTGAGCTTGCAACTGAGTTGCACGGCCTTTGAACTCGTTTTCCAACTGTTTTGCAACAGCATCACGTGCTGGCATTTGTTGGAAGATGCTCTGAACGTTAACAACAGCAATTTTGTCAGCAGCTTGGACGCTTACTGAAGAAGCCATAACTAAACCGAGGCCGGCGGCATATAACCACTTTTTCACTATAAACTCCTTCCATCACCCGTTGTGCCATATGGCACGATAATTACACAATAAGAATGAGTTTATAAAACAACTTCACGGGCGTTTTGCCCGTGAGCTGATAAAAACTCAAACATTGTAGCCCTCATAGCATTGAGAGCCACGAATGTGTTACCACGTTTTACCGATGTTAAATTGGAACTGTTCCGCTTTATCACCATCGTAATCTTTGATAGGTCGTGCGTAAGAGAACACCAATGGCCCTAATGGAGACTGCCATTGCAACGCCAGACCTGTAGAAACACGGAAGTTGTTCGGATCACTGTAATCAGGAACGCCTGCAGCTTCAGTTTGCGCAGTGTTCTTCCAATTGGTATCCCAAACAGTACCGCCATCAACAAACACAGAAGTACGCACTGAGTTTGAATATTTCTCACTGATAAACGGTGTAGGCACGACCAACTCAGCACTTAACACGGCCATGGCGTTACCGCCGACAGCATCGTCAGAGTTGTTTACAGCACAGTTGCTGTAAGAGGTGCTACCCGCAGCACAGTTATAGTATGCCGCTTTAGGACCGATAGTATTCGAGCGGAAACCACGGACGCTGCTTGAGCCACCCGCGTAGAAGTTATCGTAGAACGGTACTTCTTTCCCGCCGATACCATCTGCATAACCCGCGCGAGCACGACCCAGTAATACCCACTGACGGTTTTCGCTCAGAGGGAAGTACGTCGTTGAGTCGAACGTAATCTTGTAGTACTCGTTATCCGAGCCAGGCACTGTCACTTTGCCGTTCAGGCTAGCTTTGGTACCTGAAGTCGGGAAGTACCCACGGTCAAGGTCGTTATAACCCCAACCCAGGTTCGCAAAGAAGTCGTTCGCGCTGAAGTCTGCATCAGACGTGGTATCTGTACCCACGGTGACTGGCGGGTTGATACCCACAGAGTTCAGATAGCGGAACATACTTACCTGCGGTTCCATATTGGACAGGTCGTTATGTACGTAATCCAGGCCCAAGCGCAATGAGTTATTTTCATTGATTGGGAAGCCGAGCGTACTGCCTATGCCATAACTCTTGTTGGTATAGTCAGACAGGTCGGCGTTATCAGCTTTAAAGTCGTTATAGAAGATACGACCGCCCAAGCTCACACCGTCTACGGTGAAGTAAGGGTCGGTAACAGTGAATTCTGTATACGTCTGATAATCGTTTTTAGTTCCGCTGATCCCAACAGAATAACCAGAACCTAACCAGTTATCTTGTTGAACACCGACCTGGAAGCTCACGCCACTCTCGGTGCCGTAACCTACGCCAAAGTTAAAGGTACCGGTGTTACGCTCTTTAACTTTATAGACCACGTCGACCTGATCTGGGGTACCCGGTACGCGCTGAGTATCAACATCAACGGTATCGAAATAGCCTAGACGGTTAAGACGCTCTTTGCCTTTATCAACCAGATCATTACCAAGCCACGCACCTTCCATCTGACGCATTTCACGGCGCAAGACGCTGTCTTTACTGGTGTCGTTGCCTTCGAAGCGAATGTGACGCACATAGAAACGGTTACCCGCGTCTACGCTAACGTGCAGCTTAACGGTTTTGTCGGCATCATTGATTTCAGGCTGAGTCTGTACGCGCGGATAAGCGTAACCATAACGGCCCAACATCTGCTTGATGTCGTTTTCCATTTTGGTGACTTTCGCGCCGTTATACAGCTCGCCTTTGTCGATCTTGGTCAGGCTTTCAACTTCGGCAGAGTGGCCGGCCATATTGCCGTTAACTTCAACGCCTGAAAGCTTGTACTGATCGCCTTCAGTGATGTTAAGGGTAATATAAATGCCTTTTTTATCTGGCGTCAGGCTGACCTGAGTTGAATCGATGTTGAAACGGGCGTAACCGCGATCCAGATAGAAGCTGCGCAGGGTTTCGAGGTCACCCGCCAATTTTTGTTTCTGGTATTTGCGATCGCCCACCACGTTCCACCATGGCACCTCGTCACGCAGCTGGAAGCGAGCAATAAGCTCATCCGTACTGAACGCGTGGTTACCCACGATGTTGATCTGCTGAATTTTTGCAGAAACACCTTCGGTGAAGACCAATTTCAAATCAACGCGGTTACGCGGCAAAGGCGTAACAACAGCCTTCACGGACGCGCTGTATTTACCGACGCTGTAGTAGAAATCTTCGAGACCTTTCTCGATGCTGGTTAATGTTGTTCGATCAAGCGCTTCGCCAACCCGGACACCAGAGGCCTCCAGGTTTTCTTTCAGCATGTCGTCTTTCACAGATTTATTACCTGAGAAAGTGATGCTGGCGATTGTAGGACGCTCTTTGACCTGAACAATCAAGGTATCACCATCACGCAGAACGCGAACGTCCTCAAAGTTGCCAGTGGCAAACAATGCGCGAATAGTATTACTGATGTCGTCGTCGGTGATGGTATCACCAACGCGAACCGGCATATTGAGTAACGCCGCACCGACGGCAACTCGCTGCAGGCCTTCGAAATGAATGTCTTTCACCACGAAACCATCTGCACCGTATACGGTGGCGCTGCCAAACAGCAGCGACGCTATGAGCAACTTTTTGATCGCCATCGTTGTTATGCGTTCTTCCTAACCTAATCCCCAGCCTTAAAGACGGGAGAAATCATTGAAAAGTGCAAGCCCCATTACCATCACCAGCACTATCGCGCCGATACGGTAACTGAAGTTTTGAACTCGCTCGGAAACTGGCCCACCCTTTAGCTTCTCGATAGCTAAAAACACCAGGTGTCCACCATCTAACACTGGCAACGGAAAAAGGTTCACGATACCGAGATTGACACTGATAAGTGCCAAAAACATCAGGTAGTACACTAAACCATATTCCGCCGACATTCCTGCTCCCTGTGCGATTGAAATTGGACCACTCAGGTTATTCAGCTTAACGTCGCCAGTTATTAACTTACCCAGCATGTTTACCGTGAGCTTCATCAGCTGCCAGGTTTTATCCCCGGCCTCATAGAATGCAACAAACGGCCCATACTGACGGATAGTTTTGTACTCATCAGGCAGTGGTATAACTTTGGGCACCACTCCGGCAAATCCCTGTTCCTTCCCTTTGCCTACCGACTTGGAGTCCGGTGTCAGTGTGAGATCAACCGATGAACCTGCGCGCTCAACTTCTAACGCGATAGGTTTGCCCGGGTTATCACGAACCTGCATGGCAAAAGTACGCCAATTCGCCAAAACTTGACCATCGACTTTAACGATCCTGTCACCAGCTTGCAAACCGGCTTTCTGAGCTGCCGAATCGGTTTGCACTTCTGCGAGCACAGATTCTATCTGTGGGCCGCGAGGAATAATACCCAGCGCGACAACGGGATCTTGCTTTTCGGGGTCAAACCGCCATTGTGTTAAATCTAACTTTTTCTCAACAACTTCAGAACCACCGAATTGTGAGACACCTAAAGTTGTCTGATTGTTTCCGATCTCACCGATTAAAGACAAACGAACTGAATCCCAATCAGGCGTTTCGATGCCATCGATTGACTTAAGTTCCATGCCGGGAGAAATATTCGATTGCGCTGCGATGGATTGTGGGGTGACTTCACCAACAACCGGACGCACGGCTGGGACGCCGATAATGAACACCAGCCAATAGGCAAAAACGGCGAAAATGAAGTTAGCGATTGGCCCAGCGCTGATGATAGCGGCGCGCTGCCAAACGGTTTTACTATTGAAAGACTGGTGGCGCATTTCGTCAGGAACGGTTTCGTTACGCTCGTCGAGCATCTTAACGTAACCGCCAAGGGGAATGACGGCGAGAACGTACTCGGTCCCGTGTTTATCCGTGCGGCGCCACAGAGTGCGCCCAAAACCCACGGAGAAACGCTGAACATAAACGCCACAACGACGAGCAACCCAGAAATGGCCAAATTCGTGCACGGTGATTAGCACCCCCAGTGCAACGATAAAGGCGGCCAAACTCCAGAGTATGTTCATCATATTCCTAACGATCCCTTAGAAGACATCCCGTCTCGGACGGATTAATAAACCAGCAGCATTAAGCATGCAAACACCGGCACAGCCGCAGTCAGGCTATCGATACGATCCAGTATCCCACCATGACCCGGTATCAAGTTACCACTGTCTTTTATACCCGCTTCACGTTTAAACATGCTTTCAGTTAAATCCCCCAGCACCGAAGCCAGAGCAGCAATGACTGAACACACCAACAGCGTAGCAGGAACAACATTTAATGGCGCATAACGCCCGAACAACCAGGAAATCAGGGCCGAAGTGACCAGACCACCGATGACGCCTTCCCATGTCTTACCAGGGGAAACTTTCGGCGCCAACTTGTGCTTGCCGAACAGTTTGCCAAACAGGTAAGCGCCAGAGTCAGCGCCCCAGACCAGCAGCATGACATACAGTAGCCACCATGCTCCAGTGTGGTGATTTTCAGCGTAACCGTACTGGCGCAGCGCCACCATACCCCAAAAGAAAGGAACAATGGTCAATAAACCGAAGGCTAAACGTAATATGCGCGATCCGCGCCAAAATGAGGCAGATTTAGGGTAGAAAATAACCAGAACAAAGGCCGCAATCCACCATATAAGGGAAGCCCATAATGAGCCACTCACTTGAGGGAGGTTAATTGGCTGACGATAAGCCGGCATGCTCAGCATCATTGCAATAAGGACAAAGCCACAGAGCACGGCCAACCAAATGCGCTGACTGCGAGTCTTAAATCCTGAAAGTTGCCCCCACTCCCACGCGGCCAACATACAGATGACTAACGCAACAATGGCAAAACCAAGAGGCGGCAGCATAAACAGTGCAGCGATAACAATGGGGATCAAAATCAACGCTGTGGCGATGCGATACTTCAGCAAAAGTTCTCCCTAGGACGCATTGGCGCCAATAGGTGTAGTGCCCCCGAAGCGACGCTCGCGTTGTGCAAAAGCATTCAGCGCGCCTTCAAAGGTGTTTTCATCAAAATCAGGCCAGAGGACATCGGTAAAGTAAAGTTCTGCATAGGCGATTTGCCACAGCAGAAAGTTACTAATACGGTGTTCCCCACCGGTTCTGATCACCAAATCGACGGGTGCCAACTCGCTCATACAGATAGTGCTATTTAATGCTTCTTCTGTAATTTGCTCAACCTGCAAAGAACCAGCTTCAACTTGACTCGCCAGTTTTTTTACGCCCTGGATAATATCCCACCGACCGCCGTAATTAGCAGCGATGTTAAGCGTAAGGCCGTCGTTATTTTCTGTAAGTGTTTCTGAACGACGGATCCTTTCTTGCAGACGCGCACTAAAGCGGCTGACATCACCGATGATTTTTAGCCTGACGTTATGTTTGTGCAGACTTTTAACTTCGCTGTCCAGTGCACGGACGAACAGCTCCATCAATGCTGAAACTTCCTGAGCAGGTCGGTTCCAGTTCTCACTACTAAAGGCATAAAGCGTCAACGCATTAAGCTGATGGTTGGCCGCAAAACTGACTGCTTTACGGACGGATTTCACACCGGCTTTATGGCCAAAAACGCGCATTTTCCCCTGAAGTTTCGCCCAGCGACCATTGCCATCCATAATAATGGCAACATGGCGTGGCATTGCGCAAGGCGCGTCAGATATCTGTTGCTTTTCGAGGGACATAACGCGTACTCATTTCCTTATTAGGGCAGAACTATGTTAACTGACCGCCAGCGTATTTCTGTGCGCAAAAAAGCCGTGTTCCTGTTCAGGCACGGCTTGCCCTGACTGTTTACCGTTTTTATAGAGTAATCGCATTCAGGTATCGGCACTGAAGGCGCAGTCAGGTGGCGCAGACTATATCATTTCAATGTGATGCGAACAAATTACCGCAATCCGCTATCCGCAACATCATAACGCAAAAGTCTGTAATTTCTGGTGAGCTGACGCACGCGCCGCACGGTCAATTTCCAATACTTCATCAACAGATTGCGGTTCGTTCGCGACAGATTGCTCCATAACTTCGCGATTTATGTTGGCAATGTCGGTAAAGCGAATGTGCCCCGCCAAGAATGCGGCGACCGAAACTTCATTAGCAGCGTTCAATGCCGTGGTGGCTGCCTGCCCCGTCCGGCTGGCTTCGATGGCCAATTGTAAACACGGATAGCGGTCAAAATCAGGCTCGCAGAAGGTCAACGCACCGATTCGGCAGAAATCTAACGCTTCAACGCCGGAATCGACACGATGCGGATAAGCCATCGCGTGGGAGATTGGCGTGCGCATGTCCGGCGAGCCGAGCTGCGCCAAGACGCTGCCATCGTGGTAGCGAACCATAGAGTGAATCACCGATTGCGGATGGATAATGACTTCCATCTGCTCGGCAGAGGCATTGAACAGCCAGCGGGCTTCGATATATTCGAGGCCTTTGTTCATCATGGTGGCGGAGTCGACAGAAATTTTGCGCCCCATAGACCAGTTCGGGTGCGCACAGGCCTGGTCTGGGGTGACGTGGGCAAAGTCTGCCAAAGGTAACTCGCGGAATGGGCCACCAGAGCCGGTAAGGATAATGCGCGATACGCCATTTTCTTCCAAAGAGGCATAGCCAAGCTGCTGCTGAATGCGCTCAGGCAGGCTCTGGAAAATTGCATTGTGTTCACTATCGATTGGCAGAAGCTGGCTGCGGCTTTGGCGAACGGCATCCATGAAGATGCGTCCGCAGGTGATCAGCGACTCTTTATTCGCCAGTAATACCTGCTTGCGCGCTTTTACCGCCGCAAGCGTGGGTAACAGCCCGGCGGCGCCAACGATGGAGGACATCACCTGATCAACTTCATCCAGCGCCGACAACTCACAGGACGCCTTTTCGCCAGAGAGTACCTCTGTTTTTATCCCCTGCTCAGCAAGTATGGTTCGCAATGCTTTGGCAGAAGTTTCATCGGCCATAGAGGCAAAACGAGGTTGGAATTCAATACATTGCTGCGCCATGACGTCCACGTTTTTACCGGCAACCAGTGCAGTTACCTTGAAATCTTGTGGGTTAGCGCGAACGACCGCGAGGGTGCTGCTGCCGACAGAGCCTGTCGAACCAAGGATGGTAAGTTGTTTCATGAAAATACCCGGTAGAACCAGTGCATGATCGCAATGCGCATTAGTCTGAAACCTCTTTGACGGCTTGTCTATGAGATTTAAGCAGCAGGTGGAAAAAGAGAGCGACCACAAAAAATAAAGCGCCGCAAAGGCGGCGCTTGGAGGAAGACAAGTTGTGGATTAGAACTCCATCAACTCGGTTTCTTTCTCGGCTAGTGCGACGTCAATTTTCTTGATGAACATATCCGTCATTTTCTGGATATCATCCTGAGAACGACGATCTTCATCTTCACTGATTTCTTTATCTTTCAGCAAAGCTTTGGTCTTATCGTTAGCGTCGCGGCGTACGTTACGCACGGAAACGCGGCCCTGCTCGGCTTCAGAACGCACAACTTTGATCAGGTCTTTACGACGCTCTTCTGTCAACGCTGGCAGTGGAACGCGGATAGTGGCGCCAGCAGAAGATGGGTTAAGACCCAAATCAGAGGTCATGATGGCCTTTTCAACAGCGGCGCTGATTGAACGGTCAAACACGGAGATAGCCAGAGTACGGGAATCTTCAACCGTTACCTGCGCTAACTGACGCAGTGGCGTGGCAGAACCGTAGTAGTCGACCATGATGCCGTCGAGGATACCCGGTGAAGCACGGCCAGTACGGATTTTGCTGATATGGTTTTTGAATGCTTCGACGCATTTTTCCATGCGGATTTCAGCATCTTTTTTAATGTCGTTAATCACGTTGCGAACCCTTAAGAACTGGTTACTTGGCAGACCATAGCATTAGTATAGTCCGTGAATACTCATGCCAGCCAAGGCTGGCAAACTTGCTTATGATTTCTTGCCAGCAGTGGCAGGGGGAAGATTATTCACCGCGAGAAATCAGCGTACCTTCGTTTTCACCCATCACTACGCGGCGCAGTGCGCCCGGCTTATTCATATTGAAGACGCGAATTGGCAAGTTGTGATCGCGAGCCAGCGTAAAGGCCGCCAAATCCATCACTTTCAGTTCTTGCTCAAGCACTTCTTGGTAAGTCAGTTGTTCGTACAGCGTGGCGTCTGGGTTTTTCACTGGATCAGCAGAGTAAACGCCATCAACTTTGGTCGCTTTTAACACCACGTCGGCTTCGATTTCGATACCGCGCAGGCATGCTGCTGAGTCAGTAGTGAAGAAAGGATTACCGGTACCCGCAGAGAAAATGACCACGCGGTTGTGACGCAGCAGGCTGATAGCCTCGGCCCAGCTGTAGTTGTCACACACGCCGTTAAGCGGAATAGCGGACATCAGGCGAGCGTTCACATAGGCACGGTGTAATGCATCCCGCATTGCCAGACCATTCATCACTGTAGCCAGCATACCCATGTGGTCGCCCACAACACGGTTCATACCGGCTTGTGCCAGGCCTGCACCACGGAACAGGTTCCCACCGCCAATGACCACACCGACCTGAATGCCGAGCTCAACCAGCTCTTTGACTTCCTGAGCCATGCGATCCAAAACGCTTGCATCGATACCAAAACCTTCGCTGCCCTGCAGGGCTTCGCCACTGAGTTTTAGCAGAATACGCTGATAAACGGGTTTCGCATTGGTAGCCATGGTGTCTGTCCTAAGAAGCAATGTGTCGTAATGGGAATCAATCTATACATCATAGCGTTGTTAAAAAGAGACAGCGCACAATGTTATTGGAATTTGGGGCTGGATAAAACGGAACCGCCAATCTTCAGCGGTTCCATTTTAGAGCATCAACTACGAATTAAGACTGTTTAGTCATTGCTGCAACTTCAGCAGCAAAGTCAGTCTCAACTTTAGCGATACCTTCACCAACTTCGAAACGGATGAAGTTGATAACGTCAGCTTTGTGCTCTTTCAGCACTTCGCCAACAGATTTGCTTGGGTCGATAACGAAAGGCTGACCAGTCAGAGAAACTTCGCCGGTGAATTTCTTCATGCGGCCTTCAACCATTTTCTCTGCGATTTCTTTCGGCTTGCCAGACTGCATCGCGATGTCGAGCTGAACTTGGTACTCTTTCTCTACCACTTCAGCAGACACGTCTTCTGGTTTAACGAATTCTGGCTTGCTTGCAGCGATGTGCATAGCAACTTGCTTAACCAGCTCTTCGTCAGCGCCTTTAGCAGCAACCAGAACACCGATGCGAGCACCGTGCAGGTAGCTACCCAGAACTTCGCCTTCCAGAGTAGAAACACGGCGAATATTGATGTTTTCACCGATTTTAGCAACCAGAGCGATACGCTCTTCTTCGAACTGAGCTTTCAGAACGTCAACGTCAGTGATTTTGCCAGCAACAGCGGCGTCCAGCACTTTGTCAGCAAACGCTTGGAAACCAGCATCTTTAGCAACGAAGTCAGTCTGGCAGTTAACTTCCAGAATCACACCGTAGTTGCCTTCGATCTTGGTTTTGATCACGCCGTCAGCAGCTACGTTGCCTGCTTTCTTAGCAGCTTTGATCGCGCCAGATTTACGCATGTTTTCGATTGCCAGCTCGATGTCGCCGTTAGCTTCAACCAGAGCTTTCTTACAATCCATCATGCCAGCGCCAGTACGTTCGCGCAGTTCTTTTACCAGGGCAGCGGTAATATCAGCCATTGTATTTTCCTCGATTATCTCGCTGCAAAAGGGACTTTTGCGGTGAGATATTTCTCGCATTTAAGATAAGCAAAGGGGGCCAATAAAGGCCCCCTAACCAACATATTCAATACCTGGTTAATAAGGGCTCTATACCCGTCATAGTTCGAATTGTTTGTGCGTTGGCTACGTTCGTTCACCCTAGTCACATAGTTATCTATGCTCCCAGGGATTCTCTCTCTTGCCGCCTTCCTACAACTCGAACTATTTAGGGTATATATGGGAGCCTGTCTTATTATTCAGCTTCTACGAAGCTTTCTTCTGCCTGAACAGCCAGATCTTGCGAACGGCCTTCACGGACAGTGGCAGCAACAGCGCTCAGGTACAGATTAACTGCACGGATTGCGTCATCGTTACCTGGGATAACAAAGTCAACGCCATCCGGATCGGAGTTGGTATCAACAATGGAGAATACCGGGATACCCAGGTTGTTAGCTTCTTTGATTGCAATGTGTTCGTGATCGGCGTCGATGACGAACAGAGCATCAGGAAGACCACCCATATCCTTGATACCACCCAGGCTATTTTCCAGCTTCGCAAGCTCACGAGTGCGCATCAGCGCTTCTTTCTTGGTCAGCTTTTCGAAAGTGCCGTCTTGAGACTGAATTTCCAGGTCTTTCAAACGTTTGATTGACTGACGAACGGTTTTCCAGTTAGTCAGCATGCCGCCCAACCAGCGATGGTTCACGAAGAACTGGTCGCAGTTGTGTGCAGCTTCTTTTACCGCTTCGCTTGCAGCGCGTTTAGTACCAACGAACAGGATCTTTCCTTTACGGGAGGAGATCTTCTGCAACTCAGCCAGAGCTTCGTTGAACATTGGAACAGTTTTCTCAAGGTTGATGATGTGAACCTTGTTACGAGCGCCGAAGATGAATGGCTTCATTTTCGGGTTCCAGTAACGGGTCTGGTGACCGAAGTGAACACCGGCCTTGAGCATGTCGCGCATGGAAACAGTTGCCATGATAAAACCTCTATAAGTAGATGCTGGGGTTATGCCTCCACGTATCCCATAACGCCGACCCTGCAGAACGAATTCCCAGAGCACCCCGGCGAATGTGTCGATACGTGTGTGTTATTACTTACGTTAATAAGTACACATATGAGTGAGTGTTCGGCTTTAATCACGCTCAAGCTCCGAAGGGCTGTCGCGGATTGCCGGCGCGCTTTATACCATAATTCACGACCTGACGGCAACTTTTGTTGGGAACTTTAGTTCGCGGAAAATGATAGTTTGGCAGGCAATATCAGGGCTGATACCATAAGTCTAAGCTAATTATTGACGACGTTTTAGCAGAATGAAAGGCGTCAACACAGGATACCCGCAGGATCACCCATGGCAATTTCAATCAAAACCCCTCAAGACATCGAAAAAATGCGCGTTGCTGGCCGTCTGGCTGCTGAAGTGCTGGAAATGATCGAACCTTACGTTAAGCCCGGCGTGAGCACTGGCGAATTAGACCGCATTTGTGCTGATCACATTAATAATAAGCAGCAGGCCGTTTCCGCCTGTCTGAATTATCACGGCTTCCCGAAATCTGTCTGCATCTCGATTAATGAAGTGGTTTGCCACGGAATTCCAAGCGAAGATAAGATTCTGAAAGACGGCGATATCGTGAATATCGACGTGACCGTTATTAAAGATGGCTTCCACGGTGACACCTCCAAGATGTTCATCGCCGGTAAACCGACCATTCTGGGCGAGCGCCTGTGCCGTATCACTCAGGAAAGCCTCTATCTGGCGCTGAAAATGGTTAAGCCGGGCATTCGCCTGCGCACGCTGGGTAAAGAGATCCAGAAATTCGTCGAAGCTGAAAACTTCTCCGTGGTTCGCGAGTACTGCGGCCACGGGATTGGTGAAGTCTTCCACGAAGAGCCGCAGGTACTTCACTATGATGCCGATGACGGCGGCGTGGTGCTGCAAGCCGGCATGGCATTCACTATCGAACCTATGGTTAATGCCGGTGATTACCGCATTCGCACCATGAAAGATGGCTGGACAGTAAAAACTAAAGATCGCAGCTTGTCGGCGCAATACGAGCATACTATTGTGGTCACCGAGAACGGTTGTGAAATTATGACGCTGCGTAAGGATGACACCATCCCGAATATCATTACGCACGACCAGCAGTGATCCCCTTCTGAAGAAGGCGGTTTAAATCTGGTGATCAAGCCGACGCAAGTCGGCTTTTTTGTCTCTTACTGTAAGAATGGGCTGCGCAAAAATGATTGAACATTCACCTGCTGAACAAGATCTTCCCACTCCGCCATCTTCGGAATCTCTTCCCGCGATCCCCCCGCAGCCCGCCTCCCCTATTACCTATCCTGACGATGATTTAACTCGCCAGAGCCTGAAGCAGCACATGGAGCAGTTCCAGCTGTGGCTGGCCGATGCCTTTAATGCCGGGCAGCGCGCGGAAGAGCTGGTCGACGCGCGATCCCTGTTCATCGACCATCTATTACAACGCCTGTGGACCTTTTACGGCTTCGACGATGTGCCGGAAACCGCCATGGTGGCCGTCGGCGGCTATGGGCGCGGTGAGCTGCACCCACTTTCCGACATTGACGTTTTAGTCCTCAGCCAGCGCCGCCTCAATGACGAGCAGGCGCAGCGCATCGGTGAGCTTATCACCCTGCTGTGGGACTTAAAGCTGGAAGTTGGCCACAGCGTTCGCACCCTCGAGGAGTGCCTGCTGGAAGGCTTGGCCGATCTCACCGTCGCCACTAACATGATTGAATCGCGGCTGATTTGCGGCGACGTCGCGCTGTTCCTCAGCATGCAAAAACACGTTTTCAGCGACGGTTTCTGGCCTTCGCCAACCTTCTTCCGCGCCAAGATTGACGAGCAGAACGAGCGCCACCAACGCTACCACGGTACCAGCTACAACCTCGAGCCGGACATCAAAAGTAGCCCCGGCGGCCTGCGTGATATCCACACCATTTTATGGGTAGCCCGCCGCCACTTTGGCGCCACCTCTCTGGACGAAATGGTGGCCTTCGGCTTCCTCACCAAAGCCGAGCGCAATGAGCTGATTGAATGCCAGAGCTTCCTGTGGCGCATTCGCTTTGCGCTGCATCTGGTGCTGCCGCGCTATGACAACCGTCTGCTGTTCGACCGCCAGCTAAATGTCGCCCAACTGCTGCAATATCAGGGGGAAGGCAACGAGCCGGTAGAGCGGATGATGAAGGATTTCTACCGCATGACCCGCCGGGTCGGCGAGCTTAACCAGATGCTGCTTCAGCTGTTTGACGAAGCTATTTTGGCTATCGGGCCGAATGAGAAACCACGCCCGCTGGACGAGCATTTCCAATTACGCGGCGACCTGATTGACCTGCGCGACGAGTCGCTGTTTACTCAGCGCCCGGAAACCATCATCAGCATGTTCTACCTGATGGTGCGCCACCGCGAAATTAAGGGGATTTACTCCACCACCGTTCGCCTCCTGCGCCACGCGCGTCGCCATCTGAAAACGCCGCTGTGCATGATCCCCGAAGCGCGCAGCATCTTTATGTCGATTCTGCGCCATCCGGGAGCCGTCTCCCGCGCGCTGGTGCCGATGCATCGCCACAGCGTGCTGTGGGCCTACATGCCGCAGTGGGGGCTGATTGTCGGCCAAATGCAGTTTGACCTGTTCCACGCCTACACCGTGGACGAACACACGATCCGCGTGCTGCAAAAGCTGGAAAGCTTCGCCGATGAGGCCACTCGCCCGCGCCACCCGCTGTGCGTCGAGCTTTACCCGCGCCTGCCGCAGCCGGAATTACTGCTGATGGCGGCGCTGTTCCATGACATCGCCAAGGGCCGTGGCGGCGACCACTCGATTCTGGGCGCGCAGGATGTCTTGGAGTTCGCCGAGCTACACGGGCTGAATTCGCGCGAAACCCAGCTGGTCGCCTGGTTGGTGCGCTGTCACCTGCTGATGTCGGTTACCGCGCAGCGCCGCGACATTCAAGATCCGGCTGAAATTCAGCAGTTTGCCGCCGAAGTGCAGAGCGAAAATCGCCTGCGCTATCTGGTAAACCTGACCGTGGCGGATATTTGCGCCACCAACGAAACCCTGTGGAACAGCTGGAAGCAGAGCCTGATACGCGAGCTCTATTTTGCTACCGAGAAGCAGCTGCGCCGTGGGATGCAGAACACGCCGGACCTGCGCGAACGGGTCCGTCACCACCGTCTTCAGGCTCTGGCCCTGCTGCGCATGGACAATATCGACGAAGAGGCGCTGCACCGCATCTGGAGCCGCTGCCGTGCTGACTACTTCCTGCGCCACTCGCCGAACCAGCTGGCCTGGCACGCCCGCCACCTGCTGGAGCATGACTCCACCAAGCCACTGGTGCTGGTCAGTCGGCAGGCGACGCGCGGCGGCACGGAGATTTTCATCTGGAGCCCGGACCGCCCTTACCTGTTTGCCACCGTGGCCGGGGAGCTGGATCGCCGCAACCTGAGCATCCACGACGCGCAGATTTTCACTAACCGCGACGGCATGGCGATGGACACCTTTATCGTGCTTGAGCCGGACGGCAGCCCGCTGGCGCTGGACCGCCACGAGGTGATCCGTCACGCCTTAGAGCAGTCCATGACGCAGGCTTATCAGCCGCCGCGTGCGCGCCGCCCTTCGCCAAAATTGCGCCACTTCAGCGTGCCGACCGAGGTCAGCTTCCTGCCGACTCACACCGACAGACGCAGCTACATGGAACTGGTCGCGCTCGATCAGCCCGGCCTGCTGGCGCGGGTGGGGGAAGTGTTCTCTGATTTGGGGCTGTCACTGCACGGCGCGCGCATCTCCACCATCGGCGAGCGCGTTGAGGATTTATTCATTCTGGCGAATGGCGAACGCCGCGCGCTGGACAAAAAAACCCGTCAGGAAATTCAGCGTCGTCTTACCGAGGCGCTCAACCCTAACGATAAAATGTGATACAAAGAATATTAACTTTTTAACACCACTATCAGGAAAGAGAACAGGATGCAGCAACTACAAACCCTAATTGAAGAAGCCTTCGAACGTCGCGCAGACATTACGCCGACAAACGTAGACAGCGTAACCCGTGATGCCGTGACTCAAGTGATCAATAAGATCGACAGCGGCGAACTGCGCGTTGCAGAAAAAATTGATGGTCAGTGGGTAACGCATCAGTGGCTAAAGAAGGCAGTGCTGCTCTCTTTCAGAATCAATGACAACGAAGTGATGGAAGGCGCGGAAAACCGCTTCTACGACAAAGTCCCAATGAAATTCGCCGAATACGACGAAGCGCGCTTCAAGCGTGAAGGCTTCCGCGTCGTGCCACCAGCCGCTGTGCGCAAAGGTGCATTTATCGCCCGTAACGTGGTGCTGATGCCTTCTTACGTCAACATCGGCGCGTTCGTTGATGAAGGCACCATGGTTGATACTTGGGCGACCGTAGGCTCTTGTGCGCAGATCGGTAAAAACGTTCACCTGTCTGGCGGCGTGGGCATCGGCGGCGTTCTCGAGCCACTGCAGGCAAACCCAACGATCATCGAAGATAACTGCTTCATCGGCGCGCGTTCAGAAATCGTGGAAGGTGTGATCGTTGAAGAAGGCTCAGTGATTTCCATGGGCGTTTACATCGGTCAAAGCACCAAGATTTATGACCGTGAAACCGGCGAAGTGCATTACGGCCGTGTGCCAGCAGGCTCAGTCGTGGTTTCCGGCAACCTGCCTTCTAAAGATGGCAAATACAGCCTGTACTGTGCGGTGATCGTTAAGAAAGTGGATGCCAAAACCTTGGGCAAAACCGGTCTTAATGAGTTATTGCGTTCCATCGACTAAACTCAATTTGGCGGGTGAATTTACCCGCTATTTTATTGATGTGATTCCCTTTTATGACGGCCGTTTTTATCATGGGAAACTGTGCCTTAAATCAATGATAATGGCCGTCGTTTCGCTCATTATGACAACTTCCTAGTAGAATCTAATAAAGGTGGCGCTATGTATGACAACCTGAAAAGCTTGGGTATTACGAATCCTGACGACATCGATCGTTACAGCCTGCGTCAGGAGGCCAATAACGACATTCTGAAGATCTACTTCCGCAAAGATAAAGGCGAGTTTTTTGCTAAAAGCGTGAAGTTTAAGTACCCACGCCAGCGTAAAACGATCGTGGCCGACAATGCGGGCCAAGGCTATAAAGAAATTCACGAAATCAGCCCGAATCTTCGCTATGTCATTGATGAGTTAGATCAAATCTGTCAGCGCGATCAGGTTGAAGTCGATCTGAAACGTAAAATTCTTGATGACCTGCGTCATTTGGAATCCGTGGTGGCAAACAAGATCACCGAGATCGAATCTGATCTGGAAAAACTGACCAGCGGCCGATAAGTTTCGACTCCCGCCGCGTTCGGTTGATATAAAAAAAGGTCAGGTGAATAACCTGACCTTTTTTATTGCCGCTGCGACATGAAAGCTTATTTAAGCAGCTGGCCCCATTTTTCAGCCCAAGGAACCGCCACGGTTTCCGGCTCGGCGGTTTCCATTGCGTCAATTTCCAGCAAATCGCCAAGACGCGATGCGCCCTGCTCTTGCAGCAAATCATCCATTTTATGGCCGCCGCCGCAGAAGTGGTCGTAGCTGCTGTCACCCAGTGCAATCACGCCATAGCGCAATTCTGGCTGATAACCGACGGTGTCGCGGATAGCCGCAAACAGCGGCGCAATGCTGTCTGGCAGGTCGCCCTGACCGGTGGTAGAGGTAATGACCAAGGCAAAATGGTGACGATAATATTGCCAGGCTTCCAATGTGCCTTCTTCGAACAGTTTCACCTGATGCCCCTGCTTCTTAAGAACAGTTTCAGCCTCTTCTGCTACCAGCAGCGCATTGCCGTAAACGGTGCCGACAAAAATACCAATCTCAGCCATGGTGTAATTCCCTCGTTAATCTAAAAGTCATTGAAAAATGGTTAGCTATCCTGACCGCAGTCGGCAGCAAACTCAACCCTTTCAAGTGCAGGGACACGCGCCAGCCAGCCGAAACGCTCCACCAAACTTTGCCAGCGATTATCCCACTTGGCGGTGATCTCCAGCATGTCGCCAGTCACCGGGTGAGGCAATTGCAGATGGCTGGCGTGCAGCATTAAGCCCGGACAGCCAAAGTGCTCCACCATGCCACGATTTTGCTTCAAGTCGCCGTGGGCGCTGTCGCCCAAAATCGGATGGCGGAGGTGGGTCATATGGCGACGCAGCTGGTGCTTGCGGCCGGTCTCCGGTTTAAGCTCAACCAAGCTGTAGCGCGCCGTGTCGTAACGCCCAACCGGCACGGGCATCTCCACCTGAGCCAGCACGCGATAGTGCGTCACGGCAGGCTGAGGGGCTTTGTCAGGGTTGGCGAACTTATCGGCAATCTTGTCCAGCTCTTCGGTCAAAGGATAATCCAGCGTGGCGTCTTCAGCCACGTAGCCGCGCACCACCGCGTGGTAAGTCTTATTCATTTGGCGCGTTTCGAGCTGCTGCGACAGCAGTCGGGCGACCTCGCTGGAGAGTGCGAACAGCAGCACGCCCGAGGTCGGCTTATCCAGTCGATGCACGGTAAACACATGCTGACCAATTTGATCGCGCAACGTTTGCATCGCAAAAACGGTTTCATGTTTGTCCAGCCAACTACGATGAACCAACATGCCAGCGGGCTTGTTCACCGCCACCAGATGCTCGTCCCGGTACAAAATTTCCAGCATGTCAGTCTTCTATATTCAGCAAATCGTCTAAACGTTGCAGTTCGGCCAGCAAGCGGGAAGCATCAGGCAGGGCAACTTCAAAATAAGGCGTAATGGCAAAACGCGTCGGCAAATCAGCTTCTGCGGCCAATAACGCAAACATTCTTGGCACCAGCACCCATTGCAGCCACTGCTCGGCATTCATGGTGTCAACGGAGAAAGGTTCAACGCTTTCAAAGGCTTCCGCCTCGGGTGGCACTTCGCTCCACAGGTCGAGCTGACGCATAGCCTGTTCAATATCATGTAAAATTTGGCGAACCTGATTTTCTGTACTTTCTGAACTCATCGCACTCTCTCTGCATTCATTATTCGTGGGCGTCAAAGGCTCTCACAAAGTGGCAAAGCATAGCATTGAAGCCGTAAGGCCCCAACTGCCAGCTATGCCCCTTCTAAGCTTATCGCTAATTCTTATCTATAGGTTTTTCATACTGGTACTTAGCGTGGTCTGCGGGCAAAATAATCCAACTTTACATAACTTGACGCTGACTATGCCTGCCCAACACTCTAAAAAAGCCCACGCCACCCCGGCTAAAGCGATGATTGCCTCCGTCACTGGCTACGCCATGGATGGTTTCGACCTATTAATTCTCGGATTCATGCTGCCCGCCATCGCCACAGAGCTGGGCCTGACCTCATCTCAAAGCGGTTCACTGGTCACCTGGACGCTAATAGGTGCCGTGCTCGGCGGCGTGATCTTCGGGCCAATCAGCGATCGCTTTGGCCGCATTCGCGTTCTGACCTTCACAATTTTGATGTTTTCCCTGTTTACCGGCCTGTGCGCTATCGCTCAGGGGTACTGGGATTTGCTGGCCTACCGCACCTTGGCGGGCGTTGGTCTGGGCGGAGAGTTTGGCATTGGCATGGCGTTAATCGCCGAGGCGTGGCCCGCAGAGAAGCGCAACCGTGCTTCGGCTTACGTCGGCATGGGCTGGCAGCTTGGCGTCTTGCTTGCGGCATTCCTGACGCCGCTGCTGCTAGGTGTCATCGGCTGGCGCGGCATGTTCCTGGTTGGCTTACTGCCTGCCCTCGCCTCCTTCCTGATTCGCCGCACCATGGGTGAGCCAGAGGAGTTCGTCAAACACGCCAGCAGCGCGCCGACGGAATCGCTGTTCAGCCGGATCAAATTGCTGTTCAAAGATCTGCCTACCACCAAAGCCAGCATCGGCATTCTGATCCTCTGCTCGGTGCAGAATTTTGGCTATTACGGGCTGATGATCTGGATGCCAAGCTACCTGTCGAAGAACTTCGGCTTCTCGCTGACCAAATCGGGCCTGTGGACCGCCGTGACGGTGATTGGCATGACGTTCGGCATTTGGCTGTTCGGCGTGCTGGCGGATCGTTTCCCGCGCTGGAAAATCTTCCTGATTTACCAAATCGGCGCGGTGCTGATGGTAGTGTGCTACGCCCAGCTCACCGATCCTACGGCGATGCTGTTCGCCGGTGCCGTGATGGGGATGTTCGTCAATGGCATGATTGGGGGATATGGCGGTTTGATATCAGACACTTATCCGGTAAATGTTCGCGCTACGGCACAAAATATCTTGTTTAACGTCGGGCGGGGCGTGGGCGGTTTCGGGCCACTGGTGATAGGCATGCTGGTGTCGCAAGTCTCCTTCACCGCCGCCATCAGCTTGCTGGCAGCCATCTACCTGTTGGATATCTATGCGACTTTATTCTTGCTGCCAAAACGCCAAGGTAAAGAAGATGCGCTGGGCGCTATTGGGTAAGTTATTGGCAAATAGGCACTGAGAAGGCAACTGCCTGAGCCGCTGAACAGGGCTTGGGCAGAGAAATGCGCGGTTAAAACGAGAAGATGTTGAAAGCAGAAGATAGAGACAAAAAGTTGGGGGCACTGTTTGCACAGTGCCCCCGGTTCGTTTTATAGCAATCCAGCTACCTAAGTGCTCCCTGCTCAATCCCTGAAAACTTTTCCTTTGGTTATCCTAACCAGCCATCCTTTGCATCGTCCAACTTTCATCCTGACGAGTCTTCCTAATATCTTCCTGATATTGATCCTTTAGTCTTCCTGACCCACTCGTTATCCTTTCCGAGCTCTCAATCTCCGTCCTGGAGGTGTCCCTTGTTTCGTCCTGAAACATCCTAGCATGCTCCGATGCTGTCCTGACTCTTCCTGAGCCTATCCCCTACTTTATGAAACAGCCATCATCCTAATGTTCTGTCTCATGTCATCCTTCGACACAGTTAGAATCGTCTATTTTGTGACGCCGAACAAGGTAGCTTGTGAGACAAATGATAGCTAAGTAACTATCACTCATGGGCAACCACAACCTAACTAATTGTTATTTAAAGGTTGTGCTAATGGACTGGAGAAATAGCGCGAACGATTAAACGACATATCTTACAGGCCGTGTGAGAGATCTCTCACACGCTTGTGAGCCAATTGGCTTGAATCAACTGTCTGACTTAATCCGGAAAAGCAGGAGAAAGCCCTGCTAAAAACTCTGACAACGTAGGTGCCAGCAGAGTTCGCTTCTTGCTACCAAACTGTTCCAGCACCACCTCGCCGCTAACATTGCACAGCGAAACCATGCTCATTTCGGAGTCAGTGGTAGCCAAGAAAATGGTCGGTGTGAGTTTTAGCCGCTTCTGGGTCACCAGATGGCCAATCAGGTTTTCTTGCAGACGAGTGAAGTCTTCCGGGCTCCAAACCTGCAGCAGAGTCAGGCGCTGGTCCTGCCATTTAGCCGACATATCCCCGGCGAACTGGGTGGTATAAAACGCGTGAGCTTCGGGGCGCAGCTGTAATTCCAGCGCGCGCTCGACGTTAGCTAAGGTCTCTTCAGGGCTGAAAACCTGGGTCAGCCAGTAGACGGCGGTGTCGCTGCTTTTCACTACGCAGGGGGAGTCAACGCCCAGCAGATCCTCGCTCGACGGCGGGAAACCTGTCTCTTGCTGCCAAAAATCCACATAACGCTGGGTAAACTCACGTAATGCTACAGAAACATCTGAAGCCATAAATTCTCTCATCTTCATACCGGGCTAAGTTAAACTAGCGTGAAAGGTTTTCTCATATTCTATTGTAACCAGAACTTAGACTAAGGTGACAGCATGTCCTTATATCAGGATAATCCCGCCCTCTCGCAGCTGACATTGGGCAAATCAACGCCTTATCGCGACCAGTATGACGCGTCGCTGCTGCAAGCCGTTCCGCGCAGCATGAACCGCGAGCCTTTGGGGCTGTTCCCCGACAATTTGCCGTTTCACGGCTCGGATATCTGGACACTCTACGAATTGTCCTGGCTCAACGACAAAGGCTTGCCGCAGGTGGCGGTAGGTGAGATTAGCCTGAATGCCAACAGCATTAATCTGATCGAATCCAAAAGCTTTAAGCTGTACCTGAACAGCTTCAACCAGACCAAATTCGCCAGCTGGGACGTGGTGTTAGAGACATTAACTCGTGATCTCAGCGCCTGCGCCGAAGGAGACGTCAGCGTCACCCTCACTCGCCTTGAAGACGTGGAAGGCAGTCCGGTTGGCCGTTTTGCCGGTGAGTGCATCGACAATCAAGACATCACCATCAACAGCTACGAATTCAGCACCGATTATCTGGCACAAGCCGCCGGTGATGAGATGGTCGAAGAGTCGCTGGTCAGCCACTTGCTGAAATCCAACTGCCTGATCACCCATCAGCCCGACTGGGGCTCGGTGCAAATTCAGTATCGCGGGCCGAAAATCAATCGCGAAGCCTTGCTGCGCTATCTGGTTTCTTTCCGCAATCACAATGAATTTCATGAGCAGTGTGTTGAACGCATCTTCAACGACATCATGCATTTCTGCACGCCTGAAACATTAGCGGTTTATGCTCGTTACACGCGTCGCGGCGGTTTAGACATTAACCCGTGGCGATCCAACTTCCCGTTCACTCCTGCAACGGCTCGCCTTGTCAGACAATAATGCGAGATGCCGCTCAAGAACTAACCTAACAGTCAGCTTGAGTTGGTAAAAGCCGGAGGACGAGGTTACTGTTAATTCTGAAGGCGTTACGCGGCGTATCTCATCGCCACGGCGCCTTCGGAATCAGCTAAATATTCCTGCCATCAGGATCCGGCACGCCGCAAAAAGCGAGATCCCAAAAATCATGTGCAGCCTTTCTGCCGGCAGAAGTGAATACCGCCCATCGGGCGTAAAGGAGCAACTTTGATCACACATATCAGCCCGTTGGGCTCAATGGATTTGTTGTCGCAGTTGGAAGTCGACATGCTCAAACGCACTGCGAGCAGCGACCTGTACCGCCTGTTCCGCAATTGCTCACTCGCCGTGCTCAACAGCGGCAGCCAGACTGACAGCAGTAAAGAGCTGCTCGATCGCTACGAAAGCTTCGATATCAACGTGTTACGGCGCGAGCGCGGCGTGAAGCTGGAGCTGGTAAATCCGCCAGAAGATGCCTTTGTCGATGGCCGAATTATTCGTTCTCTGCAAGCCAACCTGTTCGCCGTGCTGCGCGATATCCTGTTTGTAAACGCGCAGATCGCCAACAATAATCGTTTCGAAAACTTCGACAAAGAGAACTCCGTCCACCTGACCAACATGGTGTTTTCTATCCTGCGTAACGCCCGGGCGCTGCATCTGGATGAAGACCCTAACATGGTGGTTTGCTGGGGCGGTCACTCTATTAATGAAGTGGAATACCAGTATGCGCGCAACGTCGGCAGCCAATTAGGCCTGCGCGAACTGAATATCTGCACCGGCTGTGGGCCGGGCGCGATGGAAGCCCCAATGAAAGGCGCGGCGGTAGGCCACGCGCAGCAGCGTTATAAACTCGGCCGCTTTATCGGCATGACCGAGCCATCAATCATCGCGGCAGAGCCACCTAACCCGTTGGTTAATGAACTGATTATCATGCCAGATATCGAAAAACGCCTTGAGGCGTTCGTGCGTATAGCGCATGGCATCATCATCTTCCCTGGCGGCGTGGGCACGGCCGAAGAGTTGCTGTATCTGCTGGGTATTCTGATGAATCCGGAAAACAGCGACCAAGTGCTGCCACTGATTCTGACCGGGCCGAAAGAGAGCGCCGACTACTTCAACGTGCTGGACGCCTTCATCAAAGACACGCTGGGTGAAGAAGCCCGCAAACACTACACCATCATCATTGATGATCCGGTGGAAGTGGCGCGCCAAATGAAGCGCGCGATGCCATTGGTGAAAGAGAATCGTCGCAACAGTGGCGATGCTTACAGTTTCAACTGGTCGATTCGTATCGCGCCGGACCTGCAAATGCCGTTTGAGCCGAACCACGAAAACATGGCCGCGCTGAATCTCTACCCGGACCAGCCACCCGAAGAGCTGGCCGCCGCGCTGCGCCGAGCCTTCTCGGGGATTGTGGCAGGTAACGTGAAAGAGTTCGGCATCCGTGAAATCGAGAAACATGGTCGTTTCAAGCTGCACGGCGACCCGGCATTAATGAAGAAAATGGACAGCCTGCTGCAAGGTTTCGTCGCCCAGCACCGTATGAAGCTGCCGGGCAGCGCCTATATTCCTTGCTATGAAATCTGCGCCTGACGCTAAGTGACGCGCAGATTTAAGGGAAACGTAGGGCGGCGCGAGTCGCCCTACTTATTGATGGAATCAATCTGACTATGGCTATACATCTGCTAATTATTGACGCGCTGAATCTCATTCGACGCATCCATGCCGTTCAAGGCTCCCCTTGCTTACTGACCTGCCAAAACGCCGTGGGTCAGCTAATTCAACACGTGCAGCCCACCCACGCCGTGGCCGTGTTTGATGAAGACGATCGCAACGACAGCTGGCGTCACCAGTGCCTTCCCGATTACAAGGCGGGCCGCTCCCCCATGCCGGAGAACCTGTTTGCCGAGATGCCGAGCCTGAAAGAAGGCTTTGCCGCGCGCGGCGTGGCCTGCTGGCACTCCGCGGGGAATGAAGCCGATGATTTGGCCGCCACGCTAACCGCCAAGGTGGCGGGGAGTGGGCATCAGGTGACCATCGTGTCGACCGACAAAGGCTACTGCCAGCTGCTGGCGCCTAATGTGCAAATCCGCGATTACTTCCAAAAGCGCTGGCTTGATATGCCTTTCGTGCAAGAGACGTTTGGCGTATTGCCGCAACAGCTCACCGACTATTGGGGGCTGGCGGGCATTAGCAGCAGTAAGATCCCCGGCGTTCCCGGTATCGGCCCCAAGGCAGCGGTCACGCTGCTATCGCAGGCCGGAAGCTTAGACGCGCTGTATGACAATCTCGAGGCTGTACCAGAGAAGTGGCGGACCAAACTGCTCGAGCATCGCGATTTAGCCTATGCCTGTAAGCGCGTCTCCACGCTGCAAACTGATTTAGCTCTCAGCGGCAACCTGCAACAGCTGCGTTTGCCTGGCTGATGCCGCGCCAATAAAAAACGCCGGGCTGCACCAGCACCGGCGTTTTGCGCACTATTGCCTGAAAACGGCCTCAGGCCAGAGAGCTAATTAATGGTCGCGCTCATCGCGACGCCCACCCACGGCGGACCAGAAGCGGCGCACGTGCACCGTCACTTCTTCACGGTCGTGGTAGAGCTGCTTGGCGTGGATCTCAGCGTTGATGCCGTTTTCTTCCAGACGCTCTTTGATACGTTCGAGAATGTTTGACACTTCCTCATAACGCTTTTTCATTGGCAGCTTCAGGTTGAAAATAGTTTCGCGGCACCAGCCGTTAATCAGCCAGTCACACATCAAAGCCGCGACTTTCGCTGGCTTCTCAACCATGTCACACACCAGCCAGTAGTTTTTGGTACTGGTCGATTTGTAGCGGAAACCGTCTTCACGCAGGTGAATAACCTGCCCGGTGTCCATCAGGCTAGGCGCCATCGGGCCGTTATCAATCGCCGTCACCATCATGCTGCGCTGCACTAACTGGTAAGTCCAACCGCCGGGACAAGCTCCGAGGTCTACCGCGTACATGCCGCTGGCGAGACGCTCATCCCACTCATCCGCAGGAATAAAGACGTGGAACGCCTCCTCCAGTTTGAGGGTTGAACGGCTTGGTGCCTCGGATGGGAATTTCAGACGCGGAATGCCCATATAGAATGGCGAGTTGTTATTACTGTAGGAATAGCCGACGTAGCAGCAGCCCGACGCAATAAAGAACACGTGGACTACCGGGCGCAGAGGGTTCTCCTTTTTGCCCAAAATGCGCTGTTCGCGCATGGCGGAACGCAGCGGCACGGTAAGCTTACGGCAGAACTTGGTCAGCTCTTTGCTTTCATTGGTGTCAGGCACTTCGACACGCAGTTCGCCGCCGTTAGTGATAACCCCGTGCAGCATACCGACGATAGGCGATACGCGATCTTCCGGCGGCAGGTCTTTCAGCAGCTCACCCACGACGATCAGCTGGCGAGCGAAAATCAGCTCGCGGAAAGGCAAGTCGCGCGCCAGACGGTCGGCGTCTTCCGGCTGATAGCATTCGAACAGCACATAACCACTGTCTTCTTTCACGCGGGCAAAGCCGAAGATTTCCATCTGGGCGGCTTTGGCGGTAATTTCGGCCGCACACTCTTTTTCGAAACCAGAGCGGCAGTAGAGAGCAACTTTATTCATGGCGTTTTGCCTTATTATTCAGACGCAAAGCGCCGATCAACATCAGTATCCAGCCGATCAGGAAGAAGGTTCCACCGATCGGAGTGACAAACACAAATAACCTTAAATGCGACAGCGCCAGACAGTAGAGACTGCCACTAAACAGCACTGTTCCTAGCGCCAGGCAGGCGCTGCTCCAGTAAAACCACAGGTTGCGCTGGCGCTGCATTGCAACACCAAGCACCAACACGGCCAGCGTGTGCACACTCTGGTAGGTTAAACCGGTTTGAATCCAGGCCATTTCGGCCGGTCCGAGAGATTTACTCAATATATGTGCGCCAAACGCACCAAAGGCAACATAGACAAAGCCGCTGATGGCGGCAAAAATCAACATTGAACGACTGGTCATGGGACGTTACCTGTTCTCGTTGTTAGTGGGTGATTCACGTTCAAGCCTGATCGTATCGAAAGCGTAGTTTTTCTTGTTCACTGGCCGCCCGCGCCAGTATCCACTGACGAAAGGCGGCTATTTTACCCAGTTCTGCCTGACTGTCATGACAAACCAGATAAAAAGCATTTTTACTGATTAACACCTCGTTGAAGGGGCAAACCAGACGCCCAGCTTCAATCTCGGTTTGCGCCATCACGTTGTTAGCCAGCGCAATGCCCTGCCCGTGAACGGCGGCCTGCACTACCATGGCGCTATGGCTGAAAATCGGCCCTTGCTGCACATTAATATGCTGCAAACCAAGCTGTTTGGTGTAAGCCAGCCAGTCGCGACGAGAAGCATCATGCAGCAGCGTGTGGTGCGCCAAATCTTCCGGCAGCTTCAGCGGTTTATCGCCGAGCAGCAGCGAAGGCGCACAGACCGGCAGCAGATATTCGGCATACAAACGTTCGGCGCGCAGCCCCGGCCAGTTTCCCCGACCGTGGAAAATCGCCACATCCACGTCGTCGGCCAGTTTATCCTCTTCACGGTCAACGGCTTGAATACGAACGTCAATTCCCGGATAAGCTGAGTTAAAGCCAGACAAACGCGGAACCAGCCACTGAATAGCAAAACTTGGCGGCAAACTGACGGTCAACGCGCCTTTAGCACTTCGTGCCTGAAGCTTACGGGTAGCTTCGTTAAGAGCAGAGAATATCTCTTTGATATCCAGATAATAACTCTGCCCTTCTTCGGTCAAGAGCAGCGAACGATTGCGGCGGCGAAACAGTTTTAAGCCTAAAAAGTCCTCAAGTGACTTGATCTGGTGGCTTACTGCCGCTTGCGTCACAAATAGCTCTTCCGCCGCTTTAGTAAAACTAAGGTGGCGTGCCGCTGCGTCAAAAACGCGCAGAGAGTTGAGAGGTGGTAAACGTTTTGACATTGAGTGGATACTTATTATTCGCCGGTCAGCAAAGCGCTTCACCGTGGATTTTACTATTAGTTTTTTTAATCCGAGACATTATAAATTGTCCGTTGAGGATGTACAGGCAAAAACCTATAGTGGCGCCACTTCCTAGGCCGGAACGAAAAGTAGATTGGTATGAGGATGCTGAAATACTTTTGGCTTGTGGTTGTGATGTTGTGTTTGCAATTGTCTGGCAATCCAGACGCGTAGCTTAAATGCTACAAATTTTCACTTCCTGTACATTACCCTGTCTGTCCAAAGTGATTTTTTAGCACCGCATTTTGCGGTGCTTTTTTTTGCCTGTCGATAGCATTCTGCGCCAACGCGCAACCTTTACAGATCCCTTGCGTTTTAGCCTTTTAAAAGTACCGACACTATAAAATAACAAAACCGGCAGCATCCTAAGATGGCCGGTTTTGTCGATGGGCATTTTCATGCCACTTTCAGCAAGAGCGCTTCCCGTATTGGAAAGACTCGACTAAGGATTAGTTACCTTTAGCCATCTCTTTCACTTCAGCTTTGTTGATCTGCTGTTTGTTGCCATACGCATCGGTATAGCTGATCATACCTGTATCGTCATCGGTACTTGGCTTCCCTTCTGCAACGATTGTACGACCATCATTGGTATGCATAACATAGTTGCTTGAACACGCAGCAAGAGTACAAGTCAGCAGTACGGCTGAAACTACGGCGGCGATCTTTTTCATCATAGACTCCTTGTTATACCCAAAGTTTTTGGCACTGCTGAAAACAACGTTACAGCGCCAAGTACGAAGGGGATAGATTAAAATGCTTTAGTTGCCAGATAAGTCATCTGACTAATTCTTCTAGCCTTCGTAATTCAGCATAACAAGCTTCTGGTATATTTCCACGGTAACCATTCCTAAAATGAATAAATGCGGAGTACCAGCGGGGATAATTTTCATGTTTTTCAGCCGATTTAAGAGATTTACTTCACTATGACTGATTTCGACTTTTCCGCTTTTCGTGAGAATTTTCCGTCACTTACGCACGGAGAATGCTATCTGGATAGCGCCGCAACCGCGCTGAAGCCGCAAAATGTAATAAATGCAACTTTGGAATTTTATTCTCAAGAAGGCGCGACGGTTCATCGCAGTCAGCACCGCGCTGCTCAGTCTTTAACCGAAAAATATGAAAAGGCGCGGTCGCGCGTCGCGCGTCTGATCAATGCGCCGACAGCAGAAAATATCGTCTGGACCCGAGGCACCACCGAGTCAATTAATCTGCTGGCGCAGAGCTATTTTGCTCCGCGCCTACAGCCCGGCGATGAGATTATTGTCAGTCAGGCCGAGCATCACGCCAACCTGATCCCCTGGCTGATGCTAGCAGAACGCTGTCAGGCCAAGGTGGTGACATTACCTCTTAACGCCCAATTTATGCCCGATGCCGAAGCCCTGCCCGCGCTGCTCAACAGCAAAACGCGTCTGGTGGCGATTGGGCAGATGTCCAACGTGACCGGAGGCATGCCCCAGCTCGAGCGCATTATCAGTTTGGCCCATGCCAACGGCGCTCTGGTGGTGGTGGACGGCGCGCAGGGCGTGGTTCACAGCGCGGCGGACGTGCAGGCTATGGACATCGACTTCTATGCTTTCTCCGCCCATAAGCTCTACGGCCCGACCGGCATTGGCGTGCTGTATGGTAAAACCGAGCTGCTCGAGGCGATGCAGCCCTGGCACGGCGGCGGGAAAATGCTCACTCAGGCCTCCATGCAGGGCTTTACGCCGCAGAAGGTTCCCCAGCGTTTCGAAGCAGGCACGCCGAATATCGCGGGCGTTATCGGCTTTGACGCCGCGCTTGAATGGCTAGAAACTATTGATACGGCTGGCGGCGAAAAGTACGCGCAGCACTTGGCTACGCTGGCTGAACAGCAATTGGCGCTATTGCCGGGTTTTCGCAGTTTCCGCTGCCAAAACGCGTCTATATTGGCTTTTGATATTGCCGGCGTGCACCACAGTGATTTGGTGGCGCTGCTGGCCGAGCAGGGTATTGCGCTGCGCGCCGGGCAGCACTGCGCACAGCCTTTAATGGATGCGATGGGGGTCAGTGGCACATTACGCGTCTCTTTCGCGCCTTATAATACGCAAAATGATGTCGAACGCCTGATCGCTGCGGTGAAGTACGCCTTGGAGCTACTCGCCGATTAACCCATTGATATTAAGCCGAATAAAGAGAATTAACATGTTAGCGCCCCATCCTTTTGGACATGAGATCACCCCCCAGTCGCTGTCCGAGACATTCTCCGGCCTGCGCCAGTGGGAGGATCGTTATCGCCAGCTGATCTTATTAGCGAAAAGAGTCCCCGCGCTGGATCCCCAGCTCAAAACTGCCGACATAGAGCTTTCGGGTTGTGAAAATCGGGTATGGCTGGGGGGCGAACTGGCGGAAAACGGCGGGATGCATTTCTACGGTGACAGCGAAGGCCGCATTGTCAAAGGCCTGCTGGCGGTAATACTGACCACGGTGGAAGGCAAGACGCCAAAGGAGATCCTGGCGAGTGACCCTCTGGCGCTGTTCGACACCTTGGGGCTGCGCGAACAGTTAAGCACTAGCCGGGCCAGTGGCCTTTCCGCTCTGGCCGAAGGCGTCTTGGCACTGGCTCGCCAACACGCCTGACTGACCGGCTTTACGCCATCACACAGCCTTAAGCGGCGGCCTGCTGGCGCTGCGCTTTGGCCATCATCTTCTTCAACACGTGCGACACGGCGACAAAACCGAAGGTGGCGGTCACCATGGTGGCGGCACCAAATCCGGACGCACAGTCCATCCGCTTCGGCCCTTCTGCCGTGGCCCGTGATGCACACACGCTGCCGTCGGCCTGCGGGTACATCAGCGGCTCACTAGAGAACACGCAGTCAATCCCCAGCTTACCTTTGCTGTTTTTCACCACGCCAAAATCGTTCTTCAGGCGCTCGCGCAGTTTTGCCGCCAGCGGGTCTTGAATGGTTTTCGCTAAATCCACGACCGCGATTTGGGTTGGGTCGATTTGTCCGCCCGCCCCGCCGGTGGTTACCACCGGGATTTTGTAGCGGCGGCAGTAAGCCAAAAGCGCAGCTTTGGGGCGCACACTGTCAATCGCATCAATGACATAGCTGAAATCGCGATTCAGCATTTCCGCCACATTTTCTGGCGTAATGAAATCATCAATGCAGGTGACTTTGCACTCAGGGTTAATCGCCAAAATGCGCTCAGCCATGACTTCGGTTTTCGCCTTCCCGACATTCTCACGCAGCGCGTGAATTTGGCGGTTGGTGTTGGTCACGCAGACATCGTCCATATCAATCAAGGTGATAGTGCCAATGCCGGTACGCGCCAATGCTTCAGCGGCCCACGAACCCACCCCGCCGATCCCAATCACACAGACGTGAGCCTGGGAGAACAGCGTCAATGCCTGCTGGCCGTAAAGGCGCGCAGTGCCGCCAAAACGCTGTAAATAGGCATCGGAGTAAGCTGCTGTCATGACGGATTAACCTCTGTACTTGCTTTAAAATTCAAGGGAATGGCTTCTGAATCAGAAAAACAAAGCAGCCCGGAGGCTGCTTTTGATGGACTATTTTAACTCAATTAGGCGCGAAGCCGAAATAATGCTACTTCAACAAGAAGGAACCACCGTTGCTGCTCGCCGCCGGAGCCGGAGCCAAGGTGGTCGCCGGGCCGGATGACGCGCCTGCGGCGTTATAAGCAGTAAATAGCGGCTGTCCGCTCTGTGCTGATTTCAGCACCCACACGCGACCATAGTGATTGTAGAAGCCCGCCGAGTGGCCTGCATCCGGGCCAATCCCTTGATACATATCGAAATGCTGGCCTTTAATTGCCCCGCCGACATCCAGCGCCACCATCAAGCGCATATGGTATTTGCCGGTGAATTTGCCTTTGTTGTCCAACTCAGGCACTTCCGCCAACAAGGTGGAACCTGCCGGGATCAGCGAACGGTCAGAAGCCACCGAAGCCTTAGCAATCAACGGGATACCGCTCGCACCGCGAACTGGCGTGAAAGGTTCTGGTTTGAAGAAAACGAAAGAAGGATTCTGCTCAAGCAGCTCGCGAACTTGCGCTTCGCTATGAGTATCGGCCCATTGACGAATCGCCTGCATCGACATGTTTTCACGCGCCACTTCGCCACGGTCAATCAGCACTTTGCCGATACTGCGGTAAGCATGACCGTTTTTGCCGGCATAGCCAAAGAAGGTCAATGGGCGACCATCGCCATAATCGACATAACCACTGCCCTGAACTTCCATCATGAAGTTGTCCATCAGCGAGTTGGTATAGGCAATGACGTAGTTATCGCTCAGCGCGCCGGAGTAAATTGAAGCGCGATCCGGCAGGCGACCGCGTTTTGGCGGCATGCGATATAAAGGATATTGGAACTCACCCTGACGGGTGTAGCGTGCCTGCAGCACCGGCGTGTAGTAGCCGGTCAATTGCACGTTACCGAAGTTGTCAGCGCCTTCCATCTGATAAGCGCTGATGCCGTATTGGCTCAGCGTGCGGGTATCAGCACCGGCGCGGAGCCACTGCTCCACGGCCTGAAAAGTCGTATTATTTCTACCGTATAGCGTGGAAGAGGCGTATTGCACTTCCATCACCTGACTAGCGTAATCTTTGGCATTCACCGGTTTGCCCGTGGCGTTCGGCTCATTAACATACTCGAGCGCATTTTCCAGTCGACCATCTTTATACTGCTGCCCGCGATCGGTCGGTCTGGATGAACAGCCCGCCAATATCGCGATGACCAGACCACTCAGCAGATATTTACTCCAACGTCCTTTCATTATTGCCGCGCTCTCTTGCTTTCAGGGGGGAAACTACCGCCAAAACGATAACAAAGGCCCTATCAGAAAGGAATTGCCACCATCGAAAAAAATGAATTCGATCGGGCTGTTTAAAAAGCCATCAGAGTGTATAAAAAGCAGTTAAACAGGCGGTTTATCACATTAATTTGGAAAAAAGGGTTGCACGAAATCTCACGCAGCGTATAGTTCGCCCTCATCGGACGCGGGGTGGAGCAGCCTGGTAGCTCGTCGGGCTCATAACCCGAAGGTCGTCGGTTCAAATCCGGCCTCCGCAACCAACTTAATGCAGATGTAAAAGCTTAAGTGGAATGAAAGACTTACCGATGAAGCAGTACAGCAATGACGGACGCGGGGTGGAGCAGCCTGGTAGCTCGTCGGGCTCATAACCCGAAGGTCGTCGGTTCAAATCCGGCCTCCGCAACCAATTGCAGTATGGATGGGAAGTAAAAAAAGCAGTACATTGTAGTGACGGACGCGGGGTGGAGCAGCCTGGTAGCTCGTCGGGCTCATAACCCGAAGGTCGTCGGTTCAAATCCGGCCTCCGCAACCAACTACAAATCAGCATAAAAGAAAGAACAACAGACACCTTAACGGGTGTTTTTTTGTTTCTGGCGTCTGGAAATTCTTTCAGCCGATCAAAAAAGGCCAGCGATGTTCTCCACTGACCTTCTTATTTGTAAAGCCTTAGCCCATCACCTTCTGACCGACATGCCGCCATCGGCAAAATAGGCCTTGATGCCCGCCAGTATGGACTCCGCCACCTTCTGCTGGAAGTGGCTGGTCTTCAGCTTGCGCTCCTCTTCCACATTACTGATAAACGCCGTTTCCACCAGAATGGAAGGAATGTCTGGCGCTTTCAGCACTGCAAATCCGGCCTGATCGACCTTGTTCTTATGCAGATGATTGATTTTGCCCATGCGCGTCAGCACCTCTTTACCAAACTTCAGGCTGTCGCTGATGGTGGCGGTCTGCACCAAATCGAACATGGTGTGGTCGAGATAGCGGTCGCCGCTTTTACTCACGCCGCCGATTTGATCGGACTCATTCTGCGTCTGCGCCAGAAAACGCGCAGCGGCGCTGGTCGCCCCTTTGGTCGATAAGGCGAAAACCGAAGATCCACGGGCGGCACGGTTGGTGAAGGCATCGGCGTGAATCGACACAAAAAGATCTGCCCGCAGCTTTCTCGCCTTAGCGACCCGGACTTTCAAAGGGATGAAGACGTCTTCGTTGCGCGTCATGTGCACCTTCATGTTCGGCTCGCGCTGAATCAGTTTCTGCAACTTGCGGGCAATCAGCAGAACGATATCTTTCTCACGGGTCTTATATTTGCCGATGGCACCGGGGTCTTCCCCGCCGTGCCCCGGATCGAGCATGATGATCAACGGTCGCTCGCGCCCCGCTTTGCCATCTTTGGCCGTCTCCGGCGGCAGGGTTCGCGCCACATCGCCCCTGTTGTAATCTTCCAGCAATGCCAATAGCGGATCATCCTCCGCGCTCACTGCCCCCTCTTGCGGGTAGAGATCCACCACCAAGCGGTTGTGAATTCCGGCAACCGGCTTAAGAGTGAAAACGTGCGGGTTAATCTGCTTTTTCAGCTCCATCACCAGCCTGATCGTCGTTTTATCAAACTGGCCTACTCTGGCCTGTTTGATAAAAGGATCATTTTGCTGGATCTGCTTACCTACGCCCTTAAGCACGCTATTGAGGTGGACACCTTCAATATCGATAACCAGCCGATGAGGATTGGTGAGAGTGAAATGCTTATATTTCAGCGGGGTACTGGACTCTAGCGTCAGGCGAGTATAGGAAGAAGCGGGCCAGACGCGCACGGCAACCACTTGTGAACTGGCGGCAAAACCCACCCGGCTGACGCTGAGCATCCACGAAGCAGCTACGCTTTGTAACAGGCGTCTTCGGCCAAAATTGTGATTATCGTCAGTCATGCAGTCTCAAAGGTAAGGGCTCAAAATGAGCAAAAAACAAAACAGCCAAAAAGGCTCAATAGGAAAATTCTAACGAATCGACTCTGCCCTGTCATTCATAAACGGGATTGGCTAAATTTTAAGCTTGTTGATGCTTTGTGAACAAAAAGAGAGATTTCTTACTTGCCACATCGGCATAAAAGAATAAAAATACAGAAATTACGAATAAAAATTCAAATGAGGTTTTGCCGTGAAGGAACGTAGTACTGAATTGGTTCAGGGTTTTCGCCACTCGGTTCCCTACATTAATGCACACCGTGGCAAAACGTTCGTTGTCATGCTGGGCGGCGAAGCTATTGAGCATGAGAACTTTACCAATATCGTCAATGATATCGGGCTTTTACACAGTCTGGGCATCCGTTTGGTGGTGGTTTATGGTGCTCGCCCGCAGATAGATGAGAATCTGGCGGAGCATAATTATGAACCTATCTACCACAAAAATACCCGCGTCACCGACGCCCGCACCCTCGAATTAGTCAAGCAAGCGGCGGGCTTATTGCAGCTCGACATCACCGCTCGCCTCTCCATGAGCCTGAATAATACGCCACTTCAGGGCGCGCATATTAATGTGGTCAGCGGTAACTTCATCATCGCCCAGCCTTTGGGGGTCGACGACGGTATCGACTACTGCCATACCGGCCGTATTCGCCGTATTGATGAAGAAGCGATCCACCGCCAACTCGACAGCAACGCCATTGTGCTGCTTGGGCCGGTTGCCGTTTCCGTTACGGGTGAAAGCTTCAACCTGACCTCCGAAGAGGTGGCGACCCAGCTTGCAATCAAATTGAAAGCAGAAAAAATGATTGGCTTCTGCTCGTCTCAGGGCGTGATCGACGAAGACGATAATATTATTTCGGAACTGTTCCCGAACGATGCGCAGGCTCGAATCGACACCATGGAAGCCAGTGGCGATTATCAGTCCGGCACCGTGCGCTTCCTGCGTGGGGCAGTCAAAGCCTGCCGCAGCGGCGTGCGCCGTAGCCATCTGATCAGCTATCAGGAAGACGGCGCCCTGGTTCAGGAGCTGTTCTCCCGCGACGGTATCGGTACGCAAATCGTGATGGAAAGTGCCGAACAGGTGCGCCGTGCGACAATTAACGATATCGGCGGCATTCTTGAGCTGATTCGCCCGCTGGAGCAGCAGGGTATTTTGGTGCGCCGCTCCCGCGAGCAGCTAGAGATGGAAATCGATAAATTCACTATTATTGAACGCGATAACCTGACCATCGCCTGCGCCGCGCTCTATCCGTTCCCGGAAGAGCGTATTGGCGAAATGGCCTGCGTGGCGGTGCATCCCGACTATCGCAGCTCGTCACGCGGCGAAATGCTGCTGAAACGCGTCGCCAGCCAGGCGAAGCAAATGGGGCTGGATCGCCTGTTTGTGTTAACCACTCGCAGCATCCACTGGTTCCAGGAGCGCGGTTTCCAGCCGGCTGAAGTAGACGTCCTGCCAATCCAGAAACAGGAAATGTACAACTATCAGCGCCGCTCCAAAATTCTGCTGACCGAGCTTTAAAGCAGGGCTTACACTAGGTTAGTGATAAAAAATAACGGGGCTTCTCACGCGTAGAGAAGCCCCGTTTTGTTTTTACTACTCAGGGTTGAGAGAGGACGACTCGACCTGTTCGCTCAGCCGTTCCGCCAGCCCGCTGCGGCGGCGAGTTCGCGTGCGGGTCGCAATGTTGAACACCTTCTCACTGGCATAAAGCGACAACTGCTTTTTAGCTCGGGTAATGGCGGTATAGACCAACTCCCGGGTTAGCACCGGCAGGAAATGGTTAGGCAGCACCAGCAGCGTGTGGTCAAACTCAGAGCCTTGAGACTTATGCACCGTCATGGCGTAAGCCGTTTCATGGGCTGGCAAGCGGCTCGGCTGCACGGATTTCACTTCACCGCCCGGAAGCTGGAAGTAGACCCTCAGCTCGCCACTTTCGCTTTGCAAGGCGATACCGATATCACCGTTGAATAACCCCAGCGCGCTGTCATTTCGGCTGATCATCACCGGCCTGCCGGCATACCATTTCCCCGCCAGCACGGCAGGTCGGCGGATCAGCCCTTTGCGATTTAGCAGTTGTTCGATGCGCTCATTCAGCCCTTTTACGCCAAACGGTCCTTCGCGCAGCGCGCATAGCACCTGAAAACGGCCAAAGTCCTGCAAAATGCTATCCGGCGATGCGCTGTGTCTGACGCCTTGGAGATAAGGAAGATAGCCCGCCAAGCAGGCATCGAGCAGCGGCTGGAAATCCTCAGTTTCATTGAGCGGATATCCCGTCACGTCCGGCAAGCCTTGCGCCAGCACGGCAGACGCGGCGGCGCTCTCCCCTGCATTGACGGCTTTCGCCAACTGACCAATACCCGACGCCGAATCAAACCGATAGCTGCGGCGCAGCAGGCACAAGCTATCGCGCACGCTGGCGGCGTTAGCCACTTCGGTTGGCGCGACAGGGCAGCCGGTCAAATAACTCAGTTGGGTGGCGCGTTCTGCGCTATACCCCTGCTCTGCAAAGCGGCAGATATCTCCCAACACCGCCCCTGCTTCTACCGAAGCCAACTGGTCACGGTCGCCAAGGAAAATCACTCGCGCCTGCGCGGGCAGTGCTTCAATCAGCCGCGCCATCATCGGCAGGTCAACCATTGAGGCTTCATCCACCACCAGCACGTCAAGGTGCAGCGGATTCCCACGGTGGTAACGCATGCGCTGGCTGCCGGGCTGTGCGCCCAGCAATCGGTGTAATGTCGAGGCTTCAGCCGGGAAAGCGGCGCGCTCGGCTTCGCTAAGAGGTAAACGCAGACTGGCCTGCCCCAGAGAGTCGGTCAAACGCGCTGCCGCCTTGCCGGTGGGCGCGGCGAGTTGAATGCGCAGTTTCTGCTGCGGATAGAGCTGAACCAGCGCGGCTAATAGCTTGGCAACCGTGGTGGTTTTGCCGGTACCGGGCCCGCCGGAAATGATTGAAATCCGCCGCGTGGCCGCCACCGCCGCCGCGACTTTCTGCCAATCAATCTCGGCTGAGTCTGAGTGACCAAACAGGTCATCCAGAATCGTTTTAAGCCGCGTTTCATCCACGGTCAGTGGTGAAATGAGCGAGGCATCCAGCCGTTTTTCAGCACTGAAGAAATCGGCAACCTCGCCCTCGCTCTGCCACATTCGCTGAAGATAAAGACGGTTTTCCTGCAAGACCATCGGCGTTGGCTGGCTGCCGTCGCTGACAGCTGCGTGGCGGTTTAATAGTGTCAGCCACTGCTCGGTATCCGGCTCACCGGCTGTTTTCCAAAGCTCAATAGCTAGCTGCGGATAACGACTGTTAAACAGGGAATCTGGGCTGAGCTGGTCCAAATGCAGGCACACGTGGCCACTCCCCGCCTCGCTGCTCAGGCAGGCGGCCGCCAGCATTAACGCGGCATATTCAGTCTCTGCCTGCGTCCCGCCAGCTATCATGCGGGCAAACTGCACGTCCAGTGACCTGAGCGCGCCTTGCAGCAAGGCTTGCTCAAACAGAGCATCTACTGCTGAACCATTTTTCACTGTCACCGAGGTGTTCATAGCTGCCCCTCCAGCATTCTGGCCTGTTCCAGCATGGCTTCATCAGGGACAAACTCACCTCTAAATAGTTGGTCGAGGCATTCGACGAACTCCTGCGACGGGCGACGGCGGAAAACGCCATTACCCGGATGCTCCGGATCCACGCCGCGCAGGAACAGATAAATCACACCACCAAAATGGCGCTCATAGTCATAATCGGCCAGCCGATGGCCTAAATAGCGATGGAGCGCCAGCGTATAGAGCTGGTATTGCAGGTCATAGCGGTGCTCAGCCATCGCGCTTTCCATCGCTTCTTCGGTATAAGCACTACTGTCATCACCCAGCCAGTTGGACTTGTAATCGAGCAAGTAAAAACGCCCTTCCCAGAAGAATACTAAGTCGATAAAGCCTTTGAGCATGCCCTGCACCTGCTGGAAGTTAAGCGACGGGCAGCGGGCGGATAAACTGTCGAAATGTTTCACCACGGCGTTGAGTTGCGAAGCCTGAAGCAAGCTGTCGATAGGCAAGTAGAACTGCAATTCAGACTGCAATTTGCCTTGGTCAATCGCGCTGAGTTTCATCTGCGGCTCACCGAGCGGCGTGTTTAAAATGGCTTCAATCCAGGCTTTAAGCACGGGTAGCCACTCAGCATCAAGGCCCTGAGCTGTTAGCTTTTCCGTCAGCCATTGGTCATCAACCTCTGCGTCAAAGGCGATTTCCTCGAAAATGCTGTGCAGGAAGGTCCCGGGCGAAGCACCGCGCGGAAACGTGTGGGCATTCATTTGTGGCTCGACGGCCTCTTGCTGCTCACCCGCAGCTTCAACATCTAGCTTCGGCAGCAGGTCTTGCGCCAACGCCGTGCCGTGCTGCTGTAGGCCGGAGTAACTGGTGATGCGCCAGCTGTCTTGAATTTGGCGTTTCATTTGGCGTGCGGAAAGTGTTTTTAGCTCATCGCTTGGTGCGGCCCACGGCGTTTGCTCTGGCGATTCAATAGCGGAGAACACCACATCCTCATTGCTAAGGCTACTGAGGCAGGCGACTAACCCTGCGGCGTCGGCAGCCTGAGCTTTCTGTACCAAATAGCCCATCGCCCCGAGGTGTAAATCGGTATCGCCCTGCTTTTTGCGGTTGCCTTGCATCAAAGGCGCAATGCCCACGCTACAGTGGTAAACCGAACGCGTCAGCGCCACATAGAGCAGACGGAGATCCTCCGCCAGACGCTCCTCTTCGGCCAACTCTTTACTTTGCTCATCACTGTTGAGGTCTAGCATGGCTGAAAAGGTGCTACGGTCGTGGTACAAGCCTTGCTGCTGCTGGCGGAAATTACTGATAAACGGCAGCCAGACCAGCGGATACTCCAGACCTTTGGACTTATGAATGGTCACCACCTGCACCAAGTGTTTATCGCTCTCCAGCCTTAATTGTTGGCTCTGCGATTGGCGATCCGGGGAGGCGATTTGCTGCGCCAACCAGCGCACCAGTGCGTGCTCACTATCAAGCTGGGCGGCGGCTTCCTGCAACAACTCGCCAAGATGCAGTAAATCGGTCAGTCTTCTCTCGCCCCCGGTTGCCGCCAGCAGGTTCTCGGCCAAATGACGATGAGCAATCAATGACTTAAGCATGGGCAGCACGCCGCGCCGCGCCCAGCGCTGGCGGTAGCCGTCAAACTCGTCGACTAAGGCATCCCAGGCCCGCTCATCTTTGCTCAAGTTATCCAGCGTCAGGGCATCAAGGCCGATGATGCCGGTGGCCATGGCACTGCGCAGGGTGCGCTCGTGTTCAGGAGTCAGCACCGCCTGCAACAGCCACAAAATGTCCTTGGCTTCAGCCGTTTCGAAAACGCTGTCGCGGTTGGAGAGATACACAGAAGGAATGTCGAGCGCGCTGAGGGCATCGCGGATCAGCGCCGCCTCTGCCCGACTGCGTACCAAAACGGTAATATCGGACGCCTGAACCAGACTACGTTCACCCTTGGCATTCACCAGCCACGCCTGTTGATTTTGCCCGGCAGTCAGCCAGTCGCGAATCTGCGCCGCGCACTGGCGCGCCATCAGCTGTTGGTAATCACTTACTCCAACTCCTTCCCCCTGCTGCAACCAGAAATGCAAAGCAGGTTGGCTCTGCCCATTTAGTTCAAAGTCGAGCGGGGTATTTTTCCCCGCCGGAGAGACCTGAATAAAAGGAATTTGGGAGAATACGAACGGGTTATTCAGCTGGGAAAACAGGTGGTTAACGCCTTTAACCATGCTTACTGATGAGCGCCAGTTGGTGTCCATAGTGTAGTGAGCACTAACTTCAGAACGAGCGCGCATATAGGTAAAGATATCAGCGCCGCGAAATGCATAAATCGCCTGTTTAGGGTCACCGATTAGCAGCAAGCCGCACTGGGGCTGGTTGATATAAAGGCGCTGGAAGATGCGGTACTGCTGCGGGTCCGTATCCTGAAATTCGTCGATCATCGCTAAGGGATAACGGCTGCGAATAGCCTGTGCTAACAGCTCTCCACCAGGCTGGTGCAGCGCGGCGTCAAGGCGGCTCAAGAGATCGTCAAAGCCTAGCTCGGCGCGCTGGCGCTTCTCTTTCTGAATGGTGAAACGAATTTCGCTTAATGCTCGCGCAATAATCAAATCGCGCAGCGTCAGAGGCTCGGTGAAGATGGCGTCTATGCTGTCGAAAACGCCGTGCTGCGGAGCATTGCCTTTCTTGGTTTTTTCCAACAGCACCGACTGTCTAAAGCGCTCAAGTTCCTTCGGCAACTGGTAGTCTTCAGTAGCTTGCGCAGCCCATAACCCGACGTTTTCGAGCCACACCGGCAGATATCGCGAGCTATAACTGCGTTTATCGACCCCGGAGTCATTGATGATAGCGGCGATATCAGCCGATGCCGCCAGCCATTGCTGCTTGATGCTGTTAATGCGTTCGAGTATCTGCTGGTGACGCGTCTCAATAGTTTCGTCCTCAGCTGGCGGCTGGCGGAGCTGGGGCATTTCACCATGCAAATAAGGCGATAAGTCGCTGAGTAAGGCTTCCGGCCCGCTCCACTCCTGCGAAATCACGCGCGCGATGTCCAGTGGCAGCGGATAGCAATGGCGACGCCAGAAGTCGGCGCAGGCCTGACGGCGCAAAGGTAACTCGTCTTGAACTAAGGTCTGTTCAAACAGAATGCCTGACTCGAAAGCGTTGTGAGTGAGCATTCGCTGGCAAAATCCGTGGATAGTATAAATCGCGGCTTCATCCATCTGCCGTTCTGCCGCCAGCAAAATATGGGCTGCCGAAGCTAAATCCTCGATTTGCGCCATCAGCGACATCATCATCGGATTGTCGCTCTGGCCCCGCACGCAGGAAATTCTTAGCTCATGAATGTTGCTGCGGATACGGCCACGTAGCTCCTCAGTGGCCGCCTCGGTAAAGGTCACCACCAGAATTTCTTCCACCGTCAAACTGCGGGGAAAAGCGGCCTCCTTGCCCAGCCCGAGCAATAGCCGCAGATAAAGCACGGCCAGCGTGAAGGTCTTGCCCGTGCCCGCAGAGGCCTCAATCAACCGTGCTCCGGTGAGGGGCAGCGTCAGCGGTTCAAGCTTCTGCGGGATAATCTCTGTCATTGACTGTTTACCTGGTGAGGAAATGTTTTCTGGATTGAAGACGTGTTCGGGTAGGTTTTAAACCCGGCCGGTTTGGCATAGTCAGCCGTTTTCGCGTCATTGCCTGACACTTGCGAAAGCATCGCCAGGCCGTTCATTTTGATCACCGCTTTATGGAAATAATCCGCCAACTCCTGTTGGGTCAGGCTCTTAATAACCGCCAGCACCTTGTCGCGCGTATTAAAGTCGCTTTCTCCCCGGCTGAAATCATTGCCTAAGCGATCGGCCTCTTCATCAAGCGTTTGAGGACGCTGCTGCATCTCATTAATCAGCGCCTGTTTGTACTGCGCAAATTCGTCAGGCTTCATGGCACGCAGCCGTTTTTCCGCCTGAGGATAAAATGCCAAATAGCGCTGATAAAGGTACTGTGGCTGCTTGCTGTTGCTTTGCAGCAGGAAGCCAATCCCCCACTGCTTGCCGACAGGGATTGGGAAGGCAAACACGGCATACCCCAACTGCTCCTGAGTGCGTAATTGGCTGTAGAACCAAGGCTGGATTATCTGGCCGAGCAGCGAGCTGTAGGCCATGCTCTGCACTTCATCATAGCCAGTCGGAATATAGACCGCCGCCAGCGCGCAGTCCGTGCTGCTACCCTGACGCTGAATATTGACCTTCTGCGGCTTTTTGATTTCAACATGGCTGCCACGCCACCACTGAGAACCGTGTACTCCCACTTTATTGACGATAGCTTCTGACATGGCCTTCACTTCAGGCTCAGTCATGTTGCCAATCACCATAATCTCCACTGCGGCGTTATGGATAAGGCTCTCGCGGTAGGCGTTGATTTGCTCAAGGGTGATGCCCTTGACTAGCTTTTCACGCTCTTCTCGCTCGGTATAAGGGATGCGGGAAACCAGCTGGACGGGTTGCAGGGCCAACTCAAAGGCCTTGCCTTTATCCGCTGACGCTAAACGTTCCAGATACCAGGACTTAGCCTGATCAAGCTGTTCTTGGGTCGGTTTGAAATCCGGATAGCTGTCCACCAGCTTGCTAAGCAATACCGGCAAACGCTCGGTAAAGCCAGTGGCTGCAAACTGCAATCCATTGTCTGGCGAGGTGGAGAAGCTAATGCCGCCAATAGAGGCCTGATAGCTCAGTTGGTCAAAGGCCACGCCGGTCAGATAGTCCGTCAGGCCATACAATACCTGGTTTTTAGCATTATCCAGCGCCTGAGCGTTGCGGAACGACACCATCACATTGGCTTTGGGCTCTTGCGAAAAATAACGGCTTGGCATGTAGAAAACGCGCAGGCCTTTTTTCTCCACCACCAGCTTAGGTTTGGTCTGGTCGCCCTGCTTATTCACCAACGCCAAAGAGTCAGGAATGTAGGGGTTCAGCGCAGGCAGAGAGAGCGAAATTTGCTGGCTCTGCTGCTTCCATTGTTCAAAGGTCGCGGCGGGGAGCTTATCAACCTGATAAGGCGCATTCACAAAATAGGCCACTTTATTGTGGGGTTCATCAGGGCTGATGTACCAGTAACGAGCATTCTGTGGTGTCAGTTGATCAAGGCGGGCAGCGATAGCCGCAGGGTCAAACTGGTCGGTTAAATATGGCGAATCTAAAACGTGCTCGATAGGCACTCTGAGCATGGTATCAACCAGCCACTCGACATAATCCATATCGCGAGTTAACGCCGGATAACGATAATCCAATGCCATGACGTGCGCGATTTCGTCGAAATACTCTTTTTTGATCCCCTGCTGACGCATCTCATTCAGATAGCTAAACACCGCCGCAATCACTCTGTCGCGCTGAGCCAGCCCTTTATCCGTAAGGGAAATTGAGATATTGAACACGCCCTGATTGCGATCCACCATAGGATCCGCCCCGGCGTTAATTCCATCAGCCAGCCCCTCTTTCTGTAACCAGTCCGATAAGGTGTTAGGGCTACGGTTGCCAATCAAATAACTGATATAGGTGTCAGTTTTACTGCGGAAAGCAGCGCTGTTGTTATCAATGGCAAATTCAATGCGCAGCTGTTTACGCGGCTGGGCCGGAATGAAATGAATAATCTCACCCTTTTGCGCCTCGGTAAGCGTCGGAACAGTAATGGCCGGGACGCTGGCGTTGTGATTGCCAATTTTACCAAAGGTGTCTGCGGCCAGCTGGGCCAGTTCGGGCAAGGGTTTATTGCTATAAATCACGGCCACCATCAGATTAGCCGAGTAATAACGATGATAAAACGCCGTAAGCTCATCGTGTAATTTACTCCCTGGCTTATCTTTTAGCGTATCAAGGTTGCCGCCGGAAAAACGGGCGCTAGGGTGAGCAGGGTTTAGGGTTTCAGCGCGAACTTGCGCCATACGCATGCCGTCTCGGGAACGCGCCATGGTCAGCTCGGCATTGACCGCGTTACGTTCACGGTCGGCATTCAATGGGTCGAGCAGCGGCTCGGCAATGGCGTCCGCTAATCTATCAACCGCGGGCTGTAGCGCATCATTTTCAACCTCAAGATAAAAAGCCGTGCGGTAGGAGGCGGTGCTGCCATTGTGGCTGCCACCGTGCTTTTTCAAAAACTCAGACAGGCTTTCCGGCTCGGGATACTTTTTGGAGCCCATCAGCAGCATATGTTCGGTGTAGTGTGCCAGACCGAGTTGGGAGTCGGGATCTTCTAAAGATCCCACGGGAATCGCTAACGCAGCCAGAGATTTACTGGCTTCGCTGTCGGAAACCAATAGCACCGTCATCCCATTATTCAACGTGATCGCCTGATACTGACGCGGGTCGTTCTGACTCTTATTGATTGCTTGTGCATACGGCTGCCAGTCAGTCGCACACCATGCTGCCGGTATCCAAAAGACTGATAACAACAGTAACCCTGAAACACGGGTAAGCTGTTTTAACATTGCCACTCTCCCCCAATAAGGTAAATTTTTGAACTCATGCCACTATGCCAGATTGTGTCGGGCTAGGGGCAAAAGGAAGCGTTCCGCTTCACGGATAATAATTTGTAATTTTTGCGTATCTAACTGACGGAACACCCGCTGAATATAAGGATCGGCACCTTCTCCCGGCACGCGAATATCCCCCTGCCATGCCTGAAGTAACTTGTTGCGCGCTTTCTCAAGCTTTTCTTCATCATGACTTACCGTACCAGTATCTTTATCAAAACACTGCGATAACCATGCCCAGCCACTTTTGTTGAGTAAAATCAAAGGTTCAGACATCCCCTCCAGATACCCGTTAATCAAATCCTGTAGATGCTGCGTTGCTCTCTCAGCTGGCATCGCGGCAAATCGCCATGCCGTGGCACCGCGACCATACATCCGACTGTCGCCCTTGCCACCGGCGGCGCAATAGGCCAAGTGTTCAATCCACAATAACAGACCGTCTCTGGCCAGCAAGGCCGCAGGACGCCAGCGCAGCAGCCCATTGTCTTGTACCTGATGTAGCCAACCCGTCAGTTTGATATCGCCCACGGACAAATCCAGCTCAACGCTGCCGTACTCCTGTCTTTCGCTGCGCACGGTGTCGGCTAATTCAGTCATTTCTTCCAACTGCTTCTGCCAGTAAATTTCACCAAACGGGCCGTACGGCAGGCCGCCGGACGCGCGAACTCGGGTAAAGAGTTGTGCAGGATCCCGCTCTTCAATCAGCGTGTTGAGAAGTTGGGTGTTGAACTGGTAACGGTCAAGATTGTCCAGAATGAAAGGCTCTTCATCCGACAGTTCGGTCTCTTCCAGCACGAAACTCACATTGAGCCTCATTTGGAAAAAGGCCTTGATAGGGTGACGATAAAAACGCAGCAAGTTTTCTAGCGTCACTTCAGTGGTTGCCACTGGCTCTAAAGGTTGGTTGAAATCCAGAACGTCATCACCCTTTCGGCTGGCCGCAGGCAGCCATTCTGCCGCAAAGCTTTGATGTTCGTTACCGGCCTCGAAATTAGTGGCGTCAAAAGGCGTGCGCGGATGCCAGCACAGCAGATGCTTTGTGACGCGCTCAGCACTTTGATCCGCCGTTAAGCCTTCATCACCGTCGAGACAGTAACTTTGGCCGATGTACTCCAACAGCTCTGTCACCAGCACCGAAGGGTAGCGCTCGCTATTATCCTGAATCGAGCGCCCAATATAGCTAATGTAGAGATGATCCTGAGCCGAAAGCAGCGCTTCAAGGAATAGATAACGGTCATCGTCGCGGCGGCTGCGATCGCCCCTTTCCACTTTCTGCGCCATCAGATCAAAACCCAGCGGCGGCAGCGTTCTTGGGTAAATGCCATCATTCATTCCCAGCAGGCATACCACTTTGAAGGGGATGGACCGCATTGGCATCAGGGTACAGAAGTTAATCGGGCCGGCCAGAAAACGCTGGCTGATGCGCTCTTGATCGAGTTTTGACGCCAGTTCGTCACGCAAGATAGACAACGGGACAAGATCTGGATAGTGAGCAGCAACGCCGTGGCTGAGAACTTTTTGCCACTGCTGCTCAATCAGTGCCAATGCCACTTCGGTTTCCCCTTCGGCGGAGAAGAATGTGCTAAGCAGTTCCTGACACAGAGGCAGCCACTCGCTGACGCTGCGCGGCTTGGATAAGGTTATGCGCCACTGGCTAAGCTGCATCAGCAACTCGGCTAAATGCCCGGCCAATTCGGCGGCCAGCCCGGTTGATTCATCATAAGGTAAGACGCCCTGCCACTCTCCCGCCTGGCTATCCATGGCGTAGCCCAGCAGCATGCGGGTCAAACCAAAGTGCCAGGTGTGCTGGCCAGTCGCGGGCAGTGACAGCTCACGGACGTTGTCATCATCCAACCCCCAGCGAATTCCAGATTCCCCGACCCACTGGCGCAAAAGTCGCAGTCCATCTTCATCAATGGAGAAGCGCGAAGCCAGCGCGGGGACTTCCAACAGCCCGAGAACTTGTTCGGCAGTAAAGCGGCTTTGCGGTAAATCGAGCAGGGAGATAAAGGCTTGTAGCGCGGGGTGAGCCTGACTTGCTTTACGATCCGACAGGGCAAAGGGCAGATAGCGCTCTGCTGGCGCATTACCAAATACCGCCTGAATATAAGGCGCGTAGCTGTCGATATCCGCCACCATGACGATAATATCGCGCGGGGTAAGCGCCGGGTTTTCAGCCATCAGCGCGAGCAGATTGTCATACAGAATCTCAACTTCGCGCTGCGGACTGTGGCACACATGCAGGCTTAGGGAGCGATCCTTTGGGTTCAACACCCTCTTTTGGTCACTGCTGAGCAGGGTTTCCGGCGTCATCCCTATGATGGCATGGTCCTCTAATTCCAACATATCTTGCTGAACGGCATGGAGTAGAGAGCCATCTCCCACATCAACGAAGGCGTGGACTTCCTGAATATCGTCCACCTGCGACAACAGGAACATGTGGTCGCGCCCAAGCTTGCCCCATGAAGCCAACAATGGATTACTCAGGTTCTGCATGCCGTCATCGTTAAAGAGCTGAGCGGCTTGTGCCGGCTCACGGAACAGAGAAGCATCTTCCAGCTTTTCAAGATAGTGGCGTCGCTTGCGGCTTTGCAGCCGGGCGAGAAAGGCGTAGTTCTGGATATCACCCCAATAATATTTGCACGGGTTGGTGAACATCAGATGAATATCAATGTGCTTGCCTAACGCCTGTAAGGCCTGCAAATAGACCGGAGGCAATGCAGAGATCCCGCAGATAAATACGCGAGAAGGTAAGCCCGCCGGAGTGACTTTGGCGTTTTCCAGCTGAGAAATGAAGTTCTGATACAGGTTGGCACGGTGCCATTCCGGCTGTTGCAATTCTTGGGTATAGGTACACAGCGCGCGCCACAGGGAGGATTGCCAGCGCTGCGCCTCATCAAGCCCTTCCACCTGTCGCTCGCTTTCCCATGCTTTAAGCCATTCGGGACGATAAACCAGATATTGGTCAAAAAGGTCAGCTACCCGGGCGGCGAGCTGATGGATTTTACGTTTGTCTTCGTCGTCATCTAAATAGTGGCGCAGCGAGGCAAAGTCCTCTTCACCCAATTTCTGCGGCAATAGCCACATGAGTTTCCATGTCATCGCGTCCTTGCTAAAGGCGCTCTCTTTGGGAATGCCCGGTAAGACTTTAGTGAACATGTCCCAAATAAAGGTCGCGGGCAGCGGGAATGCGATGTTCGCTGCGATACCAAATGTCTGCGCCAACTCCATTTGCAGCCACTGCGCCATGCCTGGGCTTTGCACCAGAATCACTTCTTGGCTGAAAGGATCGGCGAGCGGGCGCCCCTCAATTAGCGCCGTGGTCAGCGTTTTCAGAATATCTAATTGGTTTGAGTGATAAACCGTAAACATTGGCGCTTCCTTGAGGAAAAAAGACGAATTTATATGTGCATTTTTGAAGATTCAGCAGACTACTCTAACCAGCTTAGAACCTAATGAAAACCCGTGACCTAGGCCGATTGGCGTCATAAGACGGGTTCGCTATCTGAATCACACAATATTCTTGCCGCACGGGCGAGATATCCAGCAGGGGCTTGTACCTGAGTCACTACGCTTCGGCACCCGCCGAGCTGATTTGCCACAGTTATCTGGCTTTGCCAGCCAGATAACTGTGGATAACCTTTGCCGCTAACAGCAAAGACCTCGAGCTGGGCGTGTGCCTCAGACTTTGCCTGTCTGAACTGCCACTGGCGGCTAAAGCCATTGCTCAGTGATTGGTAATACTGCAACAGCGCCAATAAAGAGACCGCGAGTAGCAAAGTCGCTATCAGCGCCTCTGGCAGACTAAATCCCTTTTGCATTGTTATCCTCTCTTGCATCTTCTTCACAATAATCAGGGTCTGACTCAGGGCAGAAATCTAACCAGCCCTGCACAATTGCGGCAAATCGGCGGCTGCCGTTCGGCGAGCCCAGCATCCTCGCCTGCTGATACACCACCAGCGGTCGCGTGTGGTTATCAGTCGCGCCCTCCCCCTTGAGCAAAAAAACGCCTTGGCGCAGGGAGGGACGAACACAGCTACGTAAGCTCTGCGGCGGCTGGCCGGAAATGTGGATATCAGCATGCTGGCACTGCCATTGATTGCTCGCTGAAGCTTGCCATGTTTGGTTAAGTCCCCAGTTCAGTGAGGATTCGGCCTGCTCGCGCGCTGTTAGATAGCGATGCTCATGGCCAGTGAGTGTCAGGCTATCTGCCAGTTGCTGCCCAAGGTTAGTCAGAACGATAATCCCCAGAGACATCATCATCATGACGCTGAGCATCATGGCGCTGCCTCTCTGCCGCTGAATCCGCCATCCTGATCCCATCATCTCGCCCGCCCTGCCACCCGGGTTTCAACCCGGCGATGCACCGTCGGCGTCTCGCGCCAGTGTGCAGCAATATTAATAGTAAACAATGAATTGCCGCGTGGAGTAAGCCGCTTTGTGACGTTGAAATCGGTCACTTTGACTTCGGCGGGATCCAGCAACTTCTCCCAACCACTCCCTTGGCAGCTCGCGGCACCTCGCAGGGTTTCAATGGCGCCTGCGCGTAAGCGATAGGCAAAGTATTCGGCATTGTCATTGCCGGCAGGCTCCCAGCGGCCATTACGATTGAGGTCATAGGCGATGATGATGCAGGAATGTGCGGGCTCTCCTGTGCTTTGCCCAAAAACCGTGGCGCTCCCTCTGCATTCACCATTACAAAAGCCGGCGCGACGCAGATCTTTCTCGAGATTAGAAACCGCGCTTCTCAGTAATTGGTCTAATTGGAAGTGATGACTGAGGTTTTGGCTGCGCTGGCGCAGCAAAGGATAAAGCTGCGCCGAACTGAGCATTAGCATGCTGCCGATACTCAAGGCCATCAGCACCTCTGGCAAAGTAAAACCGCGCTGTTTCAGACGCATAGTGATATTCCCAATATGGCTTTGCCTTCACTGCATATTCGAAGTCTGCCTCTGGTAGAAAGAATAATGCGCAGGCTGCCGGCAGAATTACGCAGAGTAATATGCCCAGCCTGAGCAGCATTGCGGATGCCATAAAAGCCCATCACCTTGTGGGTAAAATCGGTAATTTCCACCTCGGCATCAATAATGCGAAAGTGCGGCGCGGGACTATCTGCGTCACAGCGCACGGGCTTGTTTCCCTGCCCCACGCAGCCTCCGCTCCCGCCGATAACCCATAAAATAACAGAGCGGTTATAAGCATTCGCCTCGGCCTGCAGTTCAGTCAGGTATGAACGTAACCTTTGGGCATGCTGTTCCAGTACCAGCGATTGCTGATAGGCCCGCCAGCCCTGTAGCCCCCATAAGCTGCACATCGCAATAAGGGCGATCACCACCAGTATTTCAATCAGCGTCATGCCCCGCTCTTTTACTTCGTTGGTCATTTCCATGAGGCGAGTTTATCCAGCCATTTTCTCTGCGCTACGGGTAAGCCTTTGATCTCCAAGAAACCTCGAGAAAATATTCTGCAAAATTCATCAATCACAAGGATTTTGCGTGATGCCTCGCAAACTCGAATAGCGGGTGAAAAAATACCGGATACCGGCAGAAAAAAAGTGTAGAAAAGCGTTCAGGAAAGATGGCGTTAAGGGAGGGAGTTAAAAAAGGGAGAGTGAGTTTCCCGCCAGCGGGGAGCTGGCGGGAATAACGCGAGGTTAGATAGCGACCGGCGCTTTAATCGGTGGGTGAGGGTCATAACCCTCAATAGCAAAATCGTCGAACTCGTAATCAAACAGTGAGGCCGGCTTACGTTTGATAACCAGTTTCGGCAAGGCACGGGGTTCGCGACTCAGTTGCAAATGAGTCTGTTCCATGTGGTTGCTATAGAGGTGAGTATCACCGCCTGTCCAGACGAAGTCACCCACTTCGAGGTCACACTGCTGAGCCACCATATGCACCAGCAGAGCGTAACTGGCAATGTTGAATGGTAGGCCAAGGAAGACGTCGCATGAGCGCTGGTATAGCTGGCAAGAGAGCTTGCCGTTAGCCACGTAGAACTGGAAGAAGGCATGGCAAGGCGCCAAGGCCATCTGATCCAATTCACCGACATTCCAAGAGGAAACAATGATGCGACGAGAGTCAGGATCTTGCTTCAACTGTTTGATGACGTTGCTTAACTGATCGATCTGCTTGCCATCGGCCGCGCCCCAAGAACGCCACTGTTTGCCATAAACCGGGCCAAGATCGCCATTCTCATCTGCCCACTCGTCCCAAATGGTGACGTTGTTTTCACGCAGATAAGCAATGTTGGTTTCGCCTTTCAGGAACCACAGCAGCTCATGAATGATAGAGCGCAAATGGCACTTCTTGGTGGTTACCAGTGGAAAGCCATCTTGCAGATTGAAACGCATCTGATGACCAAAAATTGACACCGTACCCGTACCGGTACGGTCAGCTTTAGGTGTGCCCTCATCGAGCACCTTCTGCATTAAATCCAGATACTGTTTCATGTTACCTCAAGATAATTGTTTCTGCGGGCGACGGTAGGCCCAGATCATCACGATGACACCAGCGATAACCATCGGCAGCGAAAGGATCTGTCCCATGCTGATGAAGCCGTCGAACAGCCCCAGCTGAGCGTCCGGCTGGCGGAAGTGCTCAACGATGCTGCGGAATGCGCCGTAACCAATCAGGAATAGACCTGAAACAGCACCCATTGGGCGTGGCTTACGGATGAACAGGTTGAGAATAATAAACAGCACTACGCCTTCCAGCAGCAGTTCGTAAACCTGCGAAGGGTGACGCGGCAGAACGCCGTATTGGTTGAGCAGCGGCTGCCATTGCGGGTCAGCGGAGGCAATGGCGATATCTTCCTGACGCGAGCCAGGGAACAGCATTGCCCAAGGCACCGTGGTCACGCGGCCCCACAGTTCGCCATTGATGAAGTTACCCAAGCGCCCTGCACCGAGACCAAATGGGATCAGCGGAGCAATAAAATCTGAAACCTGGAAGAAAGTGCGTTTTGTGCGACGCGCAAACCACAGCATCACCACGATAACGCCAATCAAACCGCCGTGGAAGGACATGCCGCCATCCCAGACTTTAAACAGATAAAGCGGGTTTTCGAGGAACAGTGGCAAGTTGTAGAAAAAGACATAGCCGATGCGGCCGCCGAGGAAGACGCCTAAGAATCCGGCATACAGCAGGTTCTCAACTTCTTCTTTTTTCCAGCCACTGCCCGGCTTGTTGGCACGGCGCACGGCCAGCCACATTGCGAACACGAAACCGACCAGATACATCAAGCCATACCAGTGAAGTGAAACCGGTCCTAGCGAGAAAATGACCGGATCAAACTGGGGAAACGCCAGATAGCTATTGCTCATCTATCACCACAAGTAGTTTATTGTTTTATACCCTTCATACTTCGGGTGCAGGTGTGCTCGTTGCCTTCCTGCAACACGACGTACACAGATATCGCCCGGTTAGGGGTCAGCAGGTCGCGGATCATAGCACAGGCAATATGAGCCACGGGCAAACACGGCTGGAAAAGTTCTGTAAAAAAACGTCTCATTACCGCCAGTTTAATACTGACTGACGGCTGGAAAAGCAGTGATTTAGCGCCTTAGGGCTATTTACCGCCGCGAATCAAACCGCCTAAACCTCGGCGTTCCATAAAGGCTGCAGTCATATGTCGCACATCAGTGGTGAACTGGGCTTCAAGCACCCGGCGCGCCAACTCTTGAGCATCCGCCAGCTCAATACTGCGCAATAAATATTTAATTCTTGCCACACTGCGGCCGTTCATACTGAGGTTGCGGTAGCCCATGCCGGTCAACAGCAGCGCGCCCATTGGGTCGCCCGCCATTTCTCCACAGAGGCTGATTTGTAAACCGGCCGCTTCGCCTTCGGTCACAATCTGCTTCAAGACACGCAGCATTGCTGGATGCAGGCTGTCATACAGACCTGCGACCCGCGTGTTGTTGCGATCCACGGCTAACAGGTACTGGGTCAGGTCGTTGGTGCCGACCGAGATGAAGTCCACCCGCCCTGCCAGCGATGGCAGCATGAAAATCATGGAAGGTACTTCAATCATCACGCCAATACGGGTTTTCGGTAAATCGTAACCCAGTTGCTCCTGCACTTCGCGCCCAGCACGGTCAATCAGGCGGCGCGCTTCGTCAATCTCTTCCAGACTGGTGATCATCGGCAGCAAGATGCCGAGATTGCCGGTAGCGGCATTGGCGCGCAGCATGGCACGCACCTGTATCAGGAAGATTTCCGGCTGGTCGAGGGTAATGCGGATACCGCGCCAGCCGAGGCAAGGGTTCTCCTCGCTAATTGGCATGTAAGGCAGCTGTTTGTCTGAACCAATGTCCAGCGTACGCAGCGTCACCGGCTTGCTCGGGAATAGCTGGAGCATGCCCTGATACTGCGCCACCTGCTCCTCTTCAGAGGGGAAGCCGCTCTGGAGCATAAAGGGAATTTCAGTACGGTAGAGACCCACGCCATCGACACGGCTGCCGAACAGCTTCTCGTGGTCGGCGCTCAGGCCCGCATTCAGCATTACCTGAACGCGCTCGCCGGTTTTCATCGCCGCGGGCTGTTCTACGTCATATTCAGCGCGCTGGCTTAGCTCCATCTCTTCGCTAATCAGGCGCTTATATTCGTTGACCAGCACCGGCTCGGGGTCGATCAACAACTCGCCGCGATAGCCATCGACGATTAACTGGCGCTGGCTGAGCAGCGAAGGCTGAATATCCGCCCCCATAATGGTCGGCACGCCCATGGCGCGGACCAAGATCGCGGCGTGCGAGTTAGCCGCGCCGTCGCGCACCACCACGCCAGCCAGACGATCTTGAGGCATCTCCGCCAGCAGCGTGGCGGTCAGCTCGTCGGCCACCAGAATGAAACGCTCTGGCCACGTCGTATTGCCCTGAATGGTGTCATCAAGGTGGAACACCAGTCGCTGGCCGAGTGCGCGCAAATCGCTGCCGCGCTCGCGCATATAAGTGTCTTGCAAGCTGGCGAACTGCGCGGCGAACTGCTCGACCACCTTCTTAACCGCCCACTCGGCCACCGCACCCTTGTCGATCTCAGTGAAGAGATCACGTTTGAGGCGCGCGTCGTTGAGCAGGTGCGAGTAGAGGTCGAAAATAGCCGCGCTCTCTTTTTGCGCGCTGGCGGTGAAACGCTTACTGAAGCGACGGAACTCGGCACCGGCTTCTTCCAGTGCGCGGGTCAGGCGTTCGCGTTCACGCACGGTGTCCAGCGTGGACGCCATGTAGACTTGGTCGAGAGAAGGCTGGGTACTGTCCTGCCAGCCAATGCCGATAGCCACACCGGGCGAGGCAGCCAGTGCTTTGACGCGAGTCTGGCGAAAGCGGCCATAGAGAACGTTGAGCTGCGCTTGCGAAAGTATCCCTGCCAGCTGGTTGGCCAGCGTGACCATAAAGGACTCTTCACCTTCGTCGAACTGCCGATGCTCACGCTGCTGGATAACCAACACGCCAAGTAGCTGACGACGATGAATGATCGGCACACCGAGGAAGGATCTGAAGAGATCTTCTTTTACTTGAGGGATATATTTGAAACTAGGATGGCTCTGAGCGTCGGCGAGGTTGATGGGTTCGGCAAGCCGCCCTACCAACCCGACGATCCCTTCGTCAAAGGCTAGCGTGATAGTGCGCCCGCGAGGTTTTTTCAAACCTCGCGTCGCCATCAGGTAGTAACAACGGCGGTCATTATCAGCGAGATAAACGGAACAGACTTCTGTATCCATCGCCAGGCAGGTTTCATTGACCAAAACGTCCAACGCATCATTCAGGCTGGACGCCATTGCTACCTTTTCAACAATTTCTCGCAAACGCGTGAGCATCTCTTTGCGACTTAGCCTCTTTTCCGACGGTAAGCGGGCGATGTCCGGGGCACGGGCGTTTCCTGTATTGGCATCACAGTCGTGGAAAACTCTTTCATTACGCGGCGGTAAACATCACGTTTGAAGGACACGACCTGACGCACCGGATACCAGAAGCTCACCCAGCGCCAGCCATCAAATTCTGGCGTACTGCTGCGCTGCATGTTGATGTCCGCATCATTGCACATCAATTGCAGCAAGAACCATTTTTGCTTTTGGCCGATACACACCGGCTTTGTATCCCAACGCACCAAACGTTTTGGCAATTTATAGCGCAACCAGTTGCGGGTCGAAGCCAGAATACGTACGTCTTTTCTGCTGAGACCTACCTCTTCAAACAGTTCACGGTACATGGCCTGTTCGGCGGTTTCGCCAGGGTTTATGCCCCCTTGCGGAAACTGCCAGGAGTGCTGGCCGTATCGTCTGGCCCATAAAACTTGGCCCTGCTTGTCGCAGATTACGATACCAACATTCGGGCGGTAGCCATCATCATCGATCACCGGACTACCTCAATAACTTCAAATCATAGATGTCTTGATTGTTTCATACTACCAACAGGCGGTAAACCACTGCTTACCCCCTATCTTCACGAATAAAAATGGGATAACTCACAGAGAATGGCAAAGTTATAAACAGAAGCTCGCCATGTCGTGCGATTTTATTCACTTTTTCTGTGGATAGATGTGTGAAGAACTTCATAGCAAGAGGGGTAAAACTATTTTTAGCTTTTTCTTACCCTCAGATGACAGTGATATTAAAGATATATATTTCATGTAATTAAAAGTAATTCACAGCTTCTTCACTGGGTTTACTCAGCCCTTAATGAGTAACAGCGATCGCTATTGGCGAAAGATCCATCAACGCCGTTTTTATCCACAGAGAAAGTCGCTACTTTGTCCAATTATGGGACAAAAAGACAAAATACCCCCTCCGTCAAGCCTGTAAATCGAACCAGTGATCGGAATAAGCTGAGGTTATCCAGAAAATCTGTGGATAACTAGGGGGAAGATCCTGTTCATTGTCACCCGCAACTGTGGATCAACTTTATATTATCCCTCGCGCGATCGCGGCTATGCGGAAAAAAAAGCGCAATAAATCATGCTATTATTCGACCTATCCACGGGTATAACTTTTAATTCCCGATGTGATTAAACCTGCGTATGAAAATTAACCAATAAATCTGAGACTTGCTGTATGTCGATTCCATTTCCTATGACAGAACCTCCCAAGGATGAACAGAGCCTGCTGGCGCGCGCCCAGTCCCTGGCTGGTTACTCACTGGGTGAACTGGCTGCCCGGGCTTCTTTGCCTATTCCTCCTGATCTCAAGCGCGAGAAGGGTTGGGTCGGCATGCTGCTTGAGGTCTATTTAGGGGCGATGGCGGGCAGTAAGCCGGAGCAGGACTTTGCGGCCATCGGCGTCGAGCTAAAAACCATCCCCATCGACGCACAGGGTAAACCTTTAGAGACCACTTTTGTCTGCGTCGCGCCCCTGACCGGCAACAGCGGCGTGACGTGGGAAAATAGCCATGTCAGACATAAATTGGCGCGAGTGCTGTGGATACCGGTCGAAGGCGAGCGGCAGATCCCGCTGGCAGAGCGCCGCATTGGTGCGCCTCTCATCTGGAGTCCTTCCGAAGAGGAAGAGCAGCAACTGCGCGAAGACTGGGAAGAGCTGATGGATTTGATTGTTTTGGGCAAGGTCGAAACCATAACCGCGCGTAAAGGCGAATTCTTACAACTTCGTCCCAAAGGGGCCAATAGCAAAGCCCTGACGGAAGCCATTGGTGAGTTTGGGCAGCCGATCATGACCCTGCCCCGTGGCTTTTACTTGAAGAAAAGCTTTACCGGCCCTCTGCTGGCTCGACATTTCCTGCTTTAAATCAGCCTTATTGATCTATACGAAATAAAACGCTTTTTTTTCAACGGTCGTCTGGCCCTTTTGCTAGGCTGTTGACTATCTTTATTTACAGCCCATTACTTAGAGGAATAATCATGAAAAAAGGCTTAATGATAATCAGCGCTGCGCTGGTGGTTGTCGGTTTGGCAGGGTGTGCCAGCGATTATGTCATTTCCACCAAAGACGGCAGTATGATCCTGACCGATGGCAAACCTAAGCTGGATAAATCTACCGGCCTGCTGAGCTACACCGATGATCAAGGCAATGAGCGTCAGATCAACAACGATAACGTGAGTCAGGTGATGAAACGCTAATTAACATGAATTGCCAGCGGCCCTTTCCGCTGGCCTTTTAGGCGCTCTTGCCATTTTCTGCCTATCTCCGCTGCCGCACTTCCCCCACTCGCACCGCTTGTATATAGTCAGTTAACACCCGTTTTGTGAAGATAAGTCAGTTGAGGCGCTTTTATCGGCCTGACATTCTCAGAGAGTAAGGAAGACCGGCAATGCAATATCACCGTATACCCCATAGTTCTTTAGAAGTGAGTCTACTGGGACTCGGCACCATGACCTTTGGTGAACAAAACAGCGAAGCCGATGCCCACCAACAACTGGATTACGCCGTGGCGGCGGGTATCAACTTTATTGATACTGCAGAAATGTACCCCGTGCCACCGCGCCCTGAAACTCAGGGGCTGACCGAGTCTTATATTGGTAGCTGGCTGAAAGCGCGCGGCAATCGCGAGAAAATCATTCTCGCCAGCAAAGTGTCCGGGCCTTCACGCAATAACGATAACGCCATTCGCCCGGCACAGATGCTGGATCGCAAGAACATCCGCGCCGCAGTGGATGCCAGCCTGCAACGTTTGAACACCGACTATATCGATTTGTATCAGGTGCACTGGCCGCAGCGCCCGGCGAACTTCTTCGGCAAACTGGGTTATCAGTACAGTGAAGACAGCACTCCTGTCACCATTTTGGAAACGTTAGAAGCGTTAAACGAGCAGGTTCGTGCCGGGAAAATCCGCTATATCGGCGTCTCCAATGAAACACCTTGGGGCGTGATGCGCTATCTGCAATTGGCCGAAAAGCACGACCTGCCGCGCATTGTGTCGATTCAAAACCCGTACAGCCTGCTGAACCGCAGCTTTGAGATTGGTCTGGCGGAAATCAGCCAGCACGAAGGCGTTGAGCTGCTGGCCTATTCCAGCCTGGCGTTTGGCACTCTGAGCGGCAAGTATCTCAACGGCGCTAAGCCTGCCAACGCGCGTAACACGCTGTTTAGCCGCTTTACTCGCTACTCTTCGCCGCAGTCTGAACTGGCGATTGCCGAATACGTCGCGCTGGCTAAGAAGCACAATCTCGACCCGTCACAAATGGCGCTGGCCTTTGTTCGCCAACAGCCATTCGTTGCCAGCACCCTGATTGGCGCCACCACGCTGGAACAGCTGAAGACCAACATCGACAGCCAGAACCTGACGCTGGACCAAGAAGTGCTGAACTCGCTGGAAGAGATCCACAAACGCTTCACCATTCCTGCACCTTAAGTCTGAACGGTGGGCACAAAAAAGGGCGCCGAGGCGCCCTTTTCTTTTATCTGTGACTCATTATGGCGCGCGGCGCTTTTGCGCAATCTGCCACGCCCAGAGCGCGATAATCGCCAGAGCAAAGACGACGCCGAAGCCGACACCAATGGCGAGCACTGGCGCACCGGCCATCACCGCCAGCGAATACAGCCCGAGCATCAGCAGCATCGCGGTATTCTCACCGAGATTCTGCACCGCAATCGCGTTACCTGCGCCGACAGACGCCTTGCCGAGATGCTGCAATAAGGCATTCAGCGGCACCACGAAGAAGCCGCCCAAAATCCCCACCAGCACCAGTACGATGTATGCATTGAGCATTTTGGTTTGCAGCGTGAACACCACCACCGCCACGCCAATGGCGATACCTGCAGGCAGGCAGCGTTTCACCGTTTTTAGCGTGATGAGCTTGGCCGCCGCACCGGCACCGAACACAATACCAATCGCCACCATGGCGTTAAGCAGGGTCGGGGTTTTGTTATCCGTAATGCCTAGCGCCACCGGCACCCACAGCACCAGCAGGAAGCGCAGCGTCACGCCCGCGCCCCAGAACAGGCTGGTGCCGACTAATGAGAAGCGCGTTTCAGCATCTTTCCACAGGATACGGCAGGCGCGGAAGAAGGTGCCGGTCATCGCCGATAAGCGCCATGACTGGCCCGGACGCGCGGCGGCCAGCTTTGGAATGAACCAGTTAGCCACCACGGCTAAGCCGTAAGTCAGCACACAAACGCCCAAGGCGGCCAGCACGTTCCAGTCGGCCAATGCCCCACCGGCCACGGAACCCAGTAGGATAGCGGCGATGGTCGAACCTTCCATCAGGCCGTTAGCTTTTACCAACTGCTCGCCTTCGGTGATTTCGCCCAAAATGCCGTATTTGGCTGGCGAGTAAGCCGCCGCGCCAATGCCCACCAGAGTGTAACCCAAGAAGGGATTTAGCCCGACGCAGATCACCGCCGCCCCCGCCAATTTGAGGATATTGGCGAACATCATCACCCGGCCTTTGGCAAAACTGTCGGCGAACTGGCCGACAAAAGGCGCGAGAATGATGTAAGTGGCGACGAAAGCCATTTGCAGAATAGGCTGGCTCCAGTCGGGGTAAAGCTGTTGTTTAATCAACGCCAACGCGGCAAACAGCAGCGCGTTATCGCCAAAGGCTGACAAAAACTGGGCGACAATTACCGCGACCATACTGCGCGACATCAGCGGAGATTTGGCGGCTAAAGGCTGATTCATTCTTGGGGCTCCGGTTTTTCTGCCATCTCTCGCAGAGTGACAAAATCTGGTTTTCCGCTGCCAAGCAGCGGCAAGGCTTTCACCACGCGAATATCGCGCGGCACGGTAAGTTCCGGCAGCCCAAGTTCGCGGGCGGCTTTGGATAAGGCGTCACGACGTAATTCTGCATCCGTTGTGAACAGCACCAGCGCCTCGCCCTTACTGCTATCAGTGCGCGAGGTCGCCGCATGCTGCCCATCAGGTGACGCCTTCAGCGCCAACTGCTCCACACTTTCCAAAGAGACCATTTCACCGGCCAACTTGGCAAAACGCTTAACGCGGCCCTTGATGGTGCAGAAGCCCTGCTCATCTAAGGTGACAATATCGCCGGTGTCATACCAGCCGGGCTGGATCTCGCCCTCGGCGTTCTCGGCCTGCGGTTTTTCCAACACGCCCGGATTTTCTACCCGCAGGTAGCCTTTCATGATATTTGGCCCGCGCAGCTGCAAGCGGCCGCCCTCTTCAATCCCCGGCACCTTGATCAGTCGCGACTCCATGCCCGGCAGAATACGGCCAACAGTTTTAATTTTGGTCGCCATCGGCACGTTAATCGACACCACCGGGGCACACTCGGTCACGCCGTAGCCTTCAAGAATGCGAATGCCGAACTTGTCCTGCCAGATTTGCTTGGTGCCTTCAGACAGCTTCTCAGCCCCCGCCACCACATAGCGCAGGCGCGCAAAGTCATAAGGATGGGCGAAACGGGCATAGTTACCGAGGAAGGTGGAGGTGCCAAACAGCACGGTGCAGTTCTGGTCATAAACCAGCTCCGGCACGATGCGATAATGCAACGGACTTGGGTAGAGGAACACGCGTGCGCCGGTCATCAGCGGCGTTAACAGGCCGACGGTCAGGCCAAAGGCGTGGAACAGCGGCAGTGACGACATAAAACGGTCACGCGGCGTGAAGTCTGCAATGGTGCGGATCTGCTCGACGTTGGCCAGCAGACTGGCGTGGGAGTGCACCACGCCTTTCGGATTGCCCTCGGAGCCGGAGGTGAACAGCACCAGCGCGGCGTCGTCGGGTTTCTGCGGCAGCATGGCCCGGCTTGGGAAAATCAGGTGGAATAAAATCCACAGTTTGTCTTCTTTGGTGACGGTATCTTTTAAGTCTTCGAGATAGACCCATTTCGCCTCAGGCACGTTCTCCGGCAAATGAGTCAACTTGCCCTTTTCCAAAAACTGGCGCGAGGTGATGATGGTTTCAATGTTTGCCGCTTTCATAGCGCTTTTGATGCCCTTCGCGCCAGAGGTGTAGTTGAGCAAAGCAGGAATACGGTTGCGCATCGAGGCGCCGAACAGCGCGGCGGCCATAATGGTCGCGTTGGGCAGAAGCATCCCAACGTGCTCGCCCTCGCGGGTAAAGCGTTGCAGGATGCGGCTTACGCCAAGGGATTTCTTCAGCAACCCCTGATAGCTATCTTCTTTAAACGCGATATCAGCAATGCAGGGTTTTCGGCGGCCGTAGCGAGTTTGAGCTGAAAGCAGCGCCTGATAGAGCGTTTGCGGCTCGCGGGTCGTCATCCGCGCGTCCATCATAATGTCGTGCAGCTTTTGCCCGGCCAGTACGCGGCGGTCGCGGGCGCGCGGGGCTTCAGGCATAGACACCTGCTGCGGCGGTAAAACGTTGATAGTGATTTTTGGGAACCAGCGGATTTTAAAGCTACCGAACAGGCGGCCAAACGGCGTGTACTCCGCGCCATCAATGCGCACCGGCAGCACCGTGGCCTGCGACTTCGCCGCCACAAAGGCCGCGCCGTCATAAATTTTCATCAATGAGCCGGTCACCGTAATGCGCCCCTCGGGGAATACCACCACCGGGCGACCTTTCTCCACTTCCCGCACCAGCCGTTTGATTGCCATCGGCTTGGTCGGGTCCAGCGGCACGAAGTCCACATACTGCTTCAACCACTGCATATACCAGCTGTCGGTAATATCCGAATAGACCGCAAACACCGGCTTAACGGGCAGAAACAGCACCAGCAGCACGCCATCGATAAATGACACATGGTTGGGTGTTATCAGCAGCTTAGGGTAATTGAAATTGGGGTGAGCCGGGGTCACCGTCACGCGAAACGCCAGGCGGAATACGATACGGAAAAGAGCGAAAAGAAATCGATACATCAGTGCCATCTCCTTATGAGCCATCCCTGAGTCTAAGAAAAAAAAGGTTATAGAAACAGCATACTATAGGAGACGGAGATTTGACGAAGGAAGGGAAGAAGTTTAAGACTTTGCGAGGTGTGCCCATATTACAACCGAATTTTGGCAAAAAAAAACCTACGCATCCGCGTAGGTTGGTGCAAATTTAATCGGTATCAACATACAGTGTACGCTGATGATTCACCAATCAATACCTCTGGGACGTTCAATTTATCCGCTTTGGCCGATCAACAGCCAGCAGCCAATCGCAACATAATCACGCAAAGTGTAACCAGTGGTGAAAAACTGCCTGAGTTTAGCCATTCATGAAACATCAGGCAGTTACCTCATTTTTTGAACATTTATCTCACCATTTCGGTGCAGAAATCCGTCATTTCGACCTCACTTATGCCGCGCTACTTCCACCAGACAGCTCATGGCGTTTGGCCCCTGTGTCAGCCGCGAGGTGCCGATGTCTAAGGTCAGCACGTTGGGGTTTCCCGCCTGCTCCGTCTCCTGCCACGGGCCGCCAAATCCCGGATCGAACCAGGCTCCGGTCGCCATCAGCACCACGCCGCGCGCAATACCTTCATTCAGCTCCACGCCCGCCAGACAGCTGCCCCGCGCGTTGAAAATTTTGACCTGATAACCCTTTTTCAACTGCCTCGCGGCGGCATCGGCGGGGTGCATCAGCAGCGTCTCTTTGCCTGCAGTCTTGTTGCTCTGCGCCAGAGGGGATTGATCCATCTGGCTGTGCAGACGATCTTTAGGCTGAATGGAAATCAGGTGCAGCGGCCAGGTTTTTGCCGTCTCCGACCCCAGCCATTCCACCGGCGGCCGCCATTCAGGATGGCCAGCGAAGTCGTCATAGCCATAACCGGCGATTTTCTCGGAGAAGAGCTCAATCTTGCCACTTTGCGTCGCCAGCGGGTTGGCGCGCGGGCTTTTGCGAAATTCTTCGAAAAACACATAATCCTGCTGCGGCATGGGCAGTTCGACCGAGCCGCGCTGCCAGAAAGTGTCGAAATCCGGCCATTGCGCTCCCGTCCCCTGCTGCGCCGCGCCGCACTGCTGGTAAATCTGCCTCAGCCAAGCATTCTCATCGCGCCCCAATGTAAATTGCTCGCGATAGCCCAAGCGTTCAGCCAAATCGGCGAAAATGTCGATGTCATTGCGCGCCTGATGCCGTGGCGCAATCGCCTGATGCATCGCCAGCACGTAGCGATCGCGCGAAGAGCCGCCAATGTCATTACGCTCAAGGGAAGTGGTGGCGGGAAGGACAATATCGGCCATGCGCGCCGCCGCGGTCCAGACGTTGTCCTGCACGATAATGGTATCCGGCCGCTGCCAGCCTTCTACCAGCCGATTCAGCTGCTGGTGATGGTGAAAGGGATTGCCGCCCGCCCAGTGCACCAGATGGATGTCGGGATAATGAGAGGTTTTGCCTTGAAACTCATAAGGCTGGCCCGGATTAAGCAACATGTCGCTGATGCGTGCCACGGGAATAGATAAGCCCGAGGGGTTCGGTCCGGTGCTGACGGCAGGCCCCGGCGTGTCGAAACGCGGGTTGCCGACGCCGTTCATTGAGCCGTGACCAAAGGAGAAACCGCCGCCCGGTAGCCCAACCTGTCCGAGCATCGCCGACAGGGCAATCATCATCCAATAAGGCTGCTCGCCGCGATGGGCGCGCTGCACCGAGTAGGCACAGGTAATGAAACTGCGCACGCCAATCAGCTGTTGCGCCAGTTTGGCGATGCACGCAGCGGGGATGCCAGTGATCTGGCTGGCCCACTCCGGCGTCTTCTCCACGCCGTCGCTTTTACCCTGTAAATAAGCCTCCAGCTGGGGATAGCCCACGCAGTGCGAGGCGAGGAAGGCATCATCCTGCGCGCCAAGCCTTTGAATTTCAAAAGCCAGCGCCATCATCAGCGCGGCGTCGGTGTTGGGCCGAATCGGGATCCACTCGGCGTTGGCAAACTCTGGGCAGTCATCGCGCATCGGGCTAATGTTGACGATCGGCGTGCCCTTTTTCGCCAGCTGCTCCAGCGCCGGTTTGAGAGTGTGCGCCACCGCCCCGCCCGACGCCACTTGGGCATTTTTCAGCGCTAAGCCGCCAAATGCCAGCAAGATCTCGGCATTATCCACCACGCTCGGCCAAGTCGTCACCCGGCCAGTAAGCGGCGTGAAGGTGCCGATAATGTAAGGCAGGAAGAATTGCGCCGTCCCCCAGCTGTAGTTCCCCTCCTGATCCACCCCGCCGCCGCCGGTAAAGTAGAAACGCCGCACCAGCGAACGCGCGTGGTGCAAACGCCCCGCCGACGACCAGCCGTAGGAGCCAGTGAAGATCCCCGCCGCGCCATATTTTTCCCGCACCCGGCGGTTCTCTTCCGCCACCAGATCCAGCGCCAGATCCCAATCCACTTCGACAAAGTCCTCCTTGCCCCGCAGCGCCCGGTTGCTGTGCTCACGCTTTTGCAGCCAAGAGCGCCGCACCGCCGGTTTGCGAATGCGTTTGTCGGAATAGACCAGAGGGATGATGGAGTCCAGCATTGGCGAGGGATCGCTGTCTGCGATGTGGGGTTCACAGCGGATCAGGCGTCCATCTTCAACAACGGCGGTGTAAGCCCCCCAGTGGGCCAACTGTGGGAATCGGCGAATAGTCATTAAGGGTTTCTGTCTCGGGAGTAGGAGTTTCAGGGGAAACATGCACTAGTTTGGCGTTCAGTTCAACGCCGAGAACTTTTTTGGGCGGCTGCCCAAGCCCGCCTTAAGGTCAAGACCGTGGGATCGCCGCCCACGGTCTTGACCTTGAAGTTGAATTTGCCCCGTCAACCTTTGACCCAGATCACATGCTTACCATCCCATGGCCTTGCGGCCCGAGTCATTTTCCGTAAAACTGATAGTGTAAGCGTTTACCCTCACACAAATTTTGGACGTGTAATGGCTACCATCAAAGATGTTGCAAGACTGGCGGGTGTTTCCGTCGCCACGGTTTCTCGCGTAATAAATCATTCGCCAAAGGCGAGTGACAGCTCGCGGGAGGCGGTGCTTAGCGCCATGCAACATTTGCAATATCATCCGAATGCCAATGCACGCGCCCTCGCACAGCAGTCTACGGAAACCCTTGGTCTGATCGTGGCCGATGTTTCTGACCCCTTCTTCGGCGCAATGGTGAAAGCCGTCGAGCAGGTGGCTTACGCCACCGGCAACTTCCTGCTGATTGGTAACGGTTACCATAATGTGGATAAAGAGCGTCAGGCGATTGAGCAACTGATTCGCCATCGCTGCGCGGCATTGGTGGTTCACGCCAAGATGCTGCCGGACGACGAGCTGCAAAGCTTAATGAAACAGATCCCCGGCATGGTGCTGATTAACCGAACCCTGGCAGGTTTCGAGCAGCGCTGCGTGGCGCTGGACGACCGCTACGGGGCATGGCTGGCGACCCGCCATCTGATTCAAAGCGGCCATCAGCGGATTGCGATTTTATGCTCCAACCACGGAATTTCGGACGCCAGCGATCGCCTACAGGGCTATCTGGACGCGCTGCAAGAACACAATATTCCGGTGGACGACAAACTGATTGCCTACGCCGAGCCGGACGAGATTGGCGGCGAGCAGGCGATGGCGGACTTACTGGGGCTGGGGCGCAGCTTCACGGCGGTGACTTGCTACAATGACTCGATGGCGGCAGGCGCGCTGTCGGTGCTGAGCGACAACAGCATTGATGTGCCGACAGATATTTCACTGGTCGGTTTCGACGATGTACTGATTTCCCGCTACCTGCGCCCGCGTTTAACCACGGTGAGATATCCGGTAGTGGCGATGGCCAATCAGGCGGCGCAGCTGGCATTAGCCTTAGCGAACAACCAGCCGCTGCCGGAAACCACCCACATGTTTAGCCCGACGCTGGTGCGCCGTCATTCCGTCACCAGCCCGGCGAGCTAAGCCTTAAATCAGCTCCAGCGCCAGCAATTCCTCAATGGTTTGGCGGCGGCGGATCAGGCGCGGTACGCCATTTTCAAACAACACTTCTGGTAACAGCGGGCGGCTGTTGTAGTTGGAAGACATGGACGCGCCGTAAGCGCCAGTGTCGTGGAACACCAGATAATCGCCGATTTCCACCTGTGGCAGCGCGAAGGTTTCTACCCCGCCCCCCGCCTGCTGGGTGAACACGTCGCCGGATTCACACAGCGGACCGGCGATCACTGAGTCAATCAGTGGCGCATTGCTGATGTCGCGGCCATCGGCGGGCAGCAGGGAAATATGGTGGTAGCTGCCGTACATCGCCGGGCGCATTAAATCGTTGAAACCGGCATCGCACAGCACGAAGTGGCGGCTGCCCATATTTTTGGCGGCACGCACCTGCGCCACCAGCACGCCGGATTCGGCCACCAGGAAGCGGCCCGGCTCAATTTCCAGATGAACGGCATGGCCCAGATGTGCAGCAATCTGCTCGCGGGCGCGGTTCCATAAGCCGTAATAATGCTCAGTATTGATGGCTTCTTCGCCGAAACGGTAAGGAATCGACAGGCCGCCACCGGCAGAAATGGCGTCAATATCATGCCCGGTTTCAATCACCTGACGCACCATGGCGTCGCACACTTGCTCCAGATGGCCGTAGTCCACGCCGGAGCCGATGTGCATATGAATGCCCACCAGCTTCAGGTCATAACGTTGAATCTCCGCCAGCGCCTGCGGCAAATCGCCGAACCAGATACCGTGTTTACTGTTCTCGCCGCCGGTGTTGGTTTTCTGGCTGTGGCCGTGACCAAAGCCCGGGTTAACGCGCAGCCAAACCGGGTGCCCGGCTTTCTGGCGGCCAATCTGCCCCAGCATATCAATAGAACCGGCGTTAACCGGAATATCCAGCTCGGTGACGCGGTCTAGCGTCGGCTGGTCCAGCACATCGGCGGTAAAGACAATTTCGCTGGCTTCGCGGCCCGGCTTAAAACCGGCCAGCAGCGCGCGCTCGATTTCCCCCAGAGAAACTGAGTCAACTTTCACGCCCTGCTCGCGCATCAGGCGCAGAATATGGATATTGGAGCACGCCTTCTGAGCAAAACGGATCACGTCGAACTGGCGCAGCTGGCTGATACGCTGAGTGATGATCTCGGCATCATAAGCCCATACCGGGCAGCCAAATTGTTGGGTCAGTGCCAGTAAATTAGCGGCGTTCAGAGCAGTAGAAGTGTCGTTTAAGGCGCGTGGCATACAAGATCCTGAATTCTGAAGAAGCGAAAGTTAACCTGAGTATCCCGCACTCGGCGACTGCTGAAAAATATCTATTTCGCACCACTCTATTCATTTATGATATGGATATTCCTCTCCCACGGAGAAGCCTATGCCCGCCATTTCCCTGCGTCATATCGAAATCTTTCACGCCGTGATGACCACCGGCAATTTGACCGAGGCCGCCGCGCTGCTCAACACCTCGCAGCCGACGGTGAGCCGAGAATTGGCACGCTGCGAAAAGCTGCTGAATCTACAACTTTTCGAACGTTTGCGCGGCCGCCTCTACCCGACGGTGCAGGGGCTGCGGCTGTTTGAGGAGGTTCAGCGTTCCTATTACGGGCTGGATCGTATCGTCAGCGCGGCGGAGGGCATTCGCCAGTTCGAGCAGGCGCAGCTCTCCATTGCCTGCCTGCCGGTGTTCAGCCAGTCGCTGCTGCCCGCCGTGTGTAAGCCTTTTCTGGATCGCTACCCTGACGTCAGTTTCAACATCGTGCCGCAGGAGTCGCCGCTGCTGGAAGAATGGCTTTCCGCGCAGCGCCACGACCTTGGGTTGACGGAGAATACCCATACGCCCGCGGGCACCGAGCGCCAGCCTTTGCTGACCTTAAACGAAGTGTGCGTGCTGCCCGCCGACCACCCGCTGGCGGCGAAAATGCGACTGACGCCGCAGGATTTCGCCGGGCAGAACTTCATCAGCCTGTCGGCGACTGACAGCTACCGCCAGCTGCTGGACGCGCTGTTTGGCGAGCATCAGGTGGCGCGCCGTCTGGTGCTGGAAACCCACAGCGCCGCCTCGGTGTGCAGCATGGTGCGCGAAGGGGTTGGGGTATCGATAGTCAACCCACTCACCGCGCTGGACTATGTGGAGCGCGGCAACAGCGGCATGGTGATCAGAGCGTTCAGCCTGCCGGTGCCCTTCACCGTCAGCCTGATCCGTCCGCTGCACCGCCCCGCCTCGGCGCTGGTTTCAACCTTTATCGAGCACTGTCATCAGCAGGCCCAGCGTTTTCCTCAGCGTTTACAGGCGGTAATGGCGCATGAATAAGGCGCAACCTTGACTTGTAAATGATAATCATTATCCATAACATGCTGACAACTTGTGATTTACCCGGTTATGGGATGATGAGGATCGTCATGAAAAAGTTACTGTTTTTAGCCACCTTGCTGCTGGTCGCCTGCGCCCAGCACCCGGCGTCGCCCAATTTGGCCTCCAGCAGCATTAAAGACCTGCATACCGGGGAAACCCTCACGCCGCAGCAGCTGTTGGCGCGACTGGCGAAACACCCACGGGTGATTGTCGGCGAGAAGCACGACAACCCGGCGCATCACCAGATTGAAGCCTGGCTGGTGGAAAACCTGCCCGACCAGCGCCCGCAGGGCAGCGTGCTGATGGAGATGCTAACGCCGAGCCAGCAACCCGCCGTCGAGAGCACCAAGCGGCTGTTGCAAACCCAGCCGGACCTGTCGGCGACGAAGGTAGCGGAACTGCTTAAATGGCAGAAAGGCTGGGATTGGTCGATGTACGGCCAAGTGGTAATGCCAGCAATCAAAGCCCCTTATCCGCTGCTGGCGGCGAATCTGGATCGCAGCGAAATCATGGCTTTCTACCAGAAACCGGCCTTCCCGGCGGGAGCCAACAGTGCGGACCCTAAAGTTAGAGAGGCCATCGCCGACACCATTCGCGTTTCGCATCAGCAGAATATCGAGCCGCAGCAGCTTCACGCCATGTTGGCAATCCAGCAACAGCGCGACCGCCGCATGGCTGAACGGCTGCTAGCCGCGCCAACGCCGGCTTTGCTGATCGTCGGTGGCTATCATGCCAAACGTAATGTCGGGGTGCCGGTGCATCTTCGCGATTTACAGCCTAAGGCGCAGGTGACGGTAGTCATGCTGGCGGAACAGGGGGCGGAAGTGGATAACCAGCAGGCGGATTATGTGTGGATAACCCCGGCGGCGGGTAAAAAGCAATAATAATAAGAAGAAAGAAGCCGCCCCCGGCCAGAGCCAGAGGGCGGTGAATGTCTTAAGCCAGCGCTTTTTCAGCTTTCTTCGCCGCGCGGCGGAAAGTGATAATACAGAGCACAAAGCCAACCAGCCCCAACGCCCCGGCCGCCAGCGGAACCGCCGTCAGACCCAGGCCACGAGCGATAACCGCGCCGCCTACCCAGGCCCCCAAGGCATTACCGACGTTAAAGGCGGCGATGTTGAGAGTCGACACCAGATTCGGCGCATTCTTGCCATAAGTCACCACGTTAATTTGCAGCGCAGGCACGGCGGCAAAGCTGACCATCGCCCAGAAGAACAGCGTCACTTCCGCCGCCAGCAGGTTCACGCTGGTCCAGCTAAACAGTGCCGAGAAGATGGCAATCAGCAAGAAGATCAGGGTCAGCGTAGCGCCTAAACGCCAGTCAGCCAGACGTCCGCCAAGCACGTTACCGATAGTCAGCCCCAGGCCGATCAGCAGCAGAGTCCAGCTCACGCCGTGCTCGGACACGCCGGTGATTTCCGTCAGCATCGGCGCAATATAGGTGAACAGGGCAAACATCGCGGCGGAGAAGAACACGGTGATCGACAGCGACAGCCACAGGCCCAAACCACGCAGCGCGCCCATCTCTTTGCGCAGGTCCGTCGGCTCTTCGTCTTTGGTGTCCGGCAGTTTTTTATAGAGTGCAAATAGCGACGCCACGCCGATAATTGCCACCGCCCAGAAGGTAGAACGCCAGCCGAGCGCCTGGCCCAGCGCGGTACCTAAAGGTACGCCCAGCACGTTCGCCAGCGTCAGGCCGGTAAACATCAGGGCCACGGCAGACGCGCGGCGGTTCGGCGCCACCAAATTGGCCGCCACCACGGCACCAATGCCGAAGAAGGCGCCGTGACACAGCGCCGTGATAACCCGCGCGAGCATGAGGAAGCCGTAGCTGTAAGAGAGCGCACACATCAGGTTGCCGAAGATGAAGATAGTCATCAGCAGCAACAGCGTTTTTTTACGCGGCAGTTTGGCGGTCAGCACGGCCATGATAGGCGCGCCGATGGCCACGCCCAGCGCGTAGCCACTGATAAGCCAACCCGCCAGCGGAATACTCACCTGTAAATCATTGGCCACATTGGGCAACAGCCCCATGATGACAAACTCAGTCGTGCCGATCGCAAATGCGCTCAGCGCCAGTGCCAGTAACGAAACAGGCATAGGAAACTCCCCATTAATTAATTATTTACCCAACGAACACCACTAAAGCGGGCTGACTCGTGCAGTCAGTCCGCGAAAAGTAAGCAAGAGATCAAGATATCAGGATGGTGAAACGGGCCGCTAAAACCCGTCGCAAAGTACATTGCTGCGTTAATTCATTTGTTAGCGCAATGTTGTATCTTGCCAACAGAAATACCACGCAGATCACACTTTTGACCAGTTAGCGGCCGAATCAACGGCACAAATTGTTAGGGAATAAGTGATAACTCACTGATAAATAATCAGTTAGAAGATGTGTGCAAATATTTCGAAAAATGGAGTTTAGGCCCCGGCCATGACCCAGCGAGGATTTCCGGCAAACCATGCCACCAGAAAATCCAGCAAGGCGCGCAATGCGGCTGGCATTTGGCGGCGCGACGCATAGATGGCGTAAATCCCCAAGGTTTGCGGTTGCCATTGCGGCAGCAGCGCCACCAACTGCCCGCTGGAAATTAGCGGCGCGGCGGAGTAGTAGGGTTGCATCACAATCCCTGCCCCCTCTACTGCCCCGCTCAGCAATACCTGCGACTCGTTGGCGCTAAGATTGCCACTCACCGGTATCGCCAGCTTTTCGCCTTGGCGCTCCAACTGCCACAGGCTTTTGCCGAAATAGCTGTAGGTCAGGCAGTTATGCAGCGCCAAATCCTCCGGCTTTTGCGGGGTGCCGTGGGCCGCCAGATAGGCAGGAGAGGCGCAGATCACCGAGGCACACTCGGCCAGCGGCCGGGCAATCAGGTTCGGATCGAGATCATTGGTAATGCGCAGCGCCAGATCGATTCGATCTTCCACCAGATTGATCGCCTTACTCTCCAGTTGCAGATCAATACTGACCTGCGGGTGTAGCCGCAAGAACTCGGTCACGGCGATCGCCACCGCCCCCTGCCCGAAAGACTGAGAGCAGCTCAGGCGCAGCAGGCCGCGCAGCGCGTCATCTTCGCTCTCCCCCGCGCAGGCCATTTCCGCCGCCACCGACAGCATTTTCCGGCAGCGCGCCAGCGTGTTCTCCCCGGCATCGGTCAGGCTGAGTTTGCGCGTGGTGCGGTGCAGCAGGCGCGCGCCGGACCACTTCTCCATTTCAGATAAATAGCGCGTGACCATCGCACGGGACATATCCAGCGATTCGGCGGCGCTGACCATGCTTCCCCGTTCAACAATGGCGACAAAGACTTCGGCTGCGGTGATCCTGTCCATATTATTCATCCGATTTATGCAATAAACAGTTGCGCATTATCCGGTTTTTCTCTCGATTTATGCAACGTAAAGTAGCGGCATTAACCCACATTATTTGGCGACAACGCCCAACCTCCGAGGACACATTATGCGCCTGAAAAAATTGGCTCTTACCGCCGCGCTGCTGCTGGGCACTAGCCTGACGGCTCGCGCTGCCGACATGAAAATGGACGTTTACAATCCGGGTCAAAACAGCATTTTTGCCGTTTCCTCAGAAATTGTCTCTGGCGAGAAAGACGCCGTGCTGATTGATGCCCAGTTCCAGCGCAACGATGCGCAGAAGCTGGTGGAGATGATCAAAGCCAGTGGCAAGAACCTCACCACTATTTACATCAGCCAGGCAGATCCTGATTTCTACTTCGGCCTGGATACCCTGCACGCCGCCTTCCCTAAGGCCAAAATCGTCGCCACTCAGGCGACAATTGATGAAATCAACGCCACCAAAGACGGCAAAGTGGCGTTTTGGGGCCCGCAGTTGAAAGACAACGCGCCAAAAACGGTGATTGTCCCTGAGCCGCTGAAAGGCAATTCTTTCGAGCTGGAAGGCAAAAAGTTTGAAATTAAAGGGCAAACTCCCGCCCGCACCTTTGTATGGATACCGGCGCTAAAAACCGTAGTCGGCGGCGTTATTGTGGATGGTAATACCCAGCATCTGTGGGTAGCAGATACACAAACGCCTGAATCACGCCAAGCCTGGATTGCCACGCTGGACCAGATCACGGCGTTGCAGCCAACTACGGTGGTGCCGGGCCACTTCCTGCCCGGTGCGGCACAGACGCTGAAGTCGGTCGAGTTCACCAAGCAGTATTTACAGACGTTGGAGAAAGAACTGCCAAAAGCCACGAATGCGGATGCGCTGGTGAAAGCCATGAAAGGACATTACCCGGCACTGAAAGGCGATGAGTCATTAGAAATGAGCGCCAAAGTGCTGAAAGGCGAAATGAAGTGGCCGCAGTAAAATAAGTCAATTTTTGCATAAAACGATTTGATGGGTCCTTAAAAGTGGACCCATTTTTTAACGTCATAACAAAACCCGGTTAATGAGCAATAATTAGCAGACTGATAAGAATACACCTCGAAAAATACTCAATAATCCTGTCACAATCTCCTTCTTAAGAATTTCCTCACACTATTAACGCCAATCGATAAATCTTCAATTTTCGAACAAATAGTTTTTACGGGACTATTTCTCCATAAATTTCCGCCAGTAAGGCAAATAGTGCTCTCTAAATAGAGAAAATTGGCTTTTTAGCGGCGTTGTCGGTTCTTCCAGCAGTATCTTCAGAAAACTCTTACTTCCAACCCTCAAATAACCAAACTCTAATTATCTTATTGTTTATTCTAACTATTTAATTAATTATGTTCAGTATTATCTTAATAACCAATCAATTCAAACGATCAGTGAAAGCATTTTAATCGTCAAAACCTATTAAAAGTAATCCCAAACATCGGGTTAAACGATTTGTTTCGAACTTTATATAATTTATATTGATTGTTAATTATTCATAAAAAACTCACCAACCTTTTGCGCAGAAAATTCTTTTCTGGGCTTATGCTTTATGCTTTTGGGTGGTTTTTTTCTCTGTGTGAATCGCCTTTTTGACTGGATTATTTGTGTTACATGGAAGGCTATCATGCCAAGAGTTATTATATGGAGTGAATGTCAATTCACTCAACTGGCGCTTGAGACACTTATTCTAAAGTTGCCTTTCCACGTTGATGTTTTAAATTTCCCACAAAATAAAAATAATATTATTTTCGACTCTTCTGACTATTTTATCCTTGACCCTTCACATAAAAGCTTCTCTCGATGCTATGAGTTTTTATTAGCGCATCACGAGAGAATGGATGATAACCGGATGATTTTTTACTCTGAGTCGCTGGACGCTACCATCATGTCCACGCTGCTGAAAAGAGGAATTCGTTCTTTTTCTAAAAACAACAACTTACAAGAGACGACCAGCCTCATTACCAAGTTTATCCTGCTAAAAGATATTTCAGACTTATGCGATCAGCACTTTCTGGTGATCACCAAAATGGAAATAAAGATTCTTTCTATGCTGGTATCAGGCGTTTCTATCCGCGATATCTCAATGATATTAAAAAGAAGCATCAAAACGGTCAGTGCACATAAATGCAATCTATTTAAAAAAATAGGCATAACGAATAATCAGGAACTATTCTTTCTCTTTAACCACAGCGTTGCGGATATGACTGCGCTCTAGAGCGATAGTCTGGCGATGTTGCAAATACCAGCCGCGATAAATATAGAGAAAGAAGAATGGACCCAGCTTCGGCGTCAGAATTCTATTTTGTTTTCGAGCCCATCGTCGACCCGGCAGGCAATGTGCTGGGTTTTGAAATGCTCACGCGGCAAAATTCGCTCAATGGGCCATGCCGAAGCATTGAACATCTATTTTCTCAGCTGCATCCTGAACACAAGTTCGATATTTTTTACACCCAATTGAATACGCTGAGCCATCAAGCGGAGTTCTTCTTAGAGCACCGGTTTAGCGTCTCTTTAAATGTGGATACGGAGATTGCCGAAGGCATCGTTCGCTCCGTGGCATTAACCAATAGACTCAAATCTATGGGTTTTATTCGTTTGGAGATCAACGAGCACTTCTCAGAACTCTTCCACCCAAGCCCCCAGCCTCTGCTCAGCAAGTTAGCCGCCTGCTGCCCACTTTGGCTCGATGACTTCAGCGCCGATCATCAACGCTTATCGCCCGTCATGCTCAACCAGTTTGAGTGCATTAAAGTGGATAAACATTTCTTTTGGCAGCATCAGGGCAGCGAGGAGCTGAAGTCGGTGATTCAGCAGCTAGGCCGCAGCTGTCAGGGCGTTATTGTCGAAGGGGTGGAAACCTCCGAGCAGCTCAGAGGTTTAAAATCACTGAATATCAAGGGGATGCAGGGTTATTTATGGCCTGCCAGATTCCAACATAATCTGCAAAGCAGAGTGAGTATCGACTGATTAAGGCTGTACGCGAACAAATGTCCCCGCAGCCTGCACGTTCATGCCAAAGCCACAGTCACCGTCGGTATGCAATTTGACAGTTTCTGGCGCGAATTCCATGCTCACTTTACACTCTCCGCCGCCCGCGTTCTGGTCATCTGCCTGATTGTAAACCGCTTTGCCGTCTTTCACGGCCGTTACCACCGAGAATTCGCCGGTATTCGGCCCGTAATAGAGCGACATCAGCCCCATGTACATGCCGCTGAAATCGATTTTAAACTGGGCTTCTTCCGCTTTGACATCCACTTCGTTCCAACTGCCGTAACCGGCATATTGCCAATACTGCCCGGCCACGCTGGGTGCCGCAGGCAAGGCATCGAGCTGGGGTTGGATTTGGCTAAGATTAAATTGTGATTTTTTATCATCCGGCGCCAGCATCAGCCAGGCTTTAGCTTTGCGATATTGCCCCTGACGGATATAGGTCAGCGCGATGTTGTTGTAGGCCGTGGCGATAGTGTCCTGCGGCTTGTGGCAAAACTCGCTCCAGGCCACCTGATCGCGGAATAGCTCGCGCGCTTTGTCATAAGCGCCTTGCTGATAAGAGACTTTCCCCGCCTCTGCGTAAATCCCTGCCTTCAGACAATCCTTTTCAATATCAGGCTCATCGATTTTCGCCAATACCTGAAGACTGACAGAACAGCCCGCCACCAGCAGCAAATTCAACCCCAATTTCATCGAACACCTTTTTCTTATAACCAAATGGAACTTTTTGCAGGAAAAACATCCTTACATGTGTGCCATTGCCCTCTCGCGCTGGCTGACCCATTCTGGGATGATTACGCATTCACAACATGAATATATTGAAACATGGCTATTTATGACTAACAAACCTGGGAAATCGGCACCTTGGCGTGCTGTCTGGCAGTTGATTAAGCCTTATTGGCTTTCCGAAGAGAAGTGGCGTGCCTGGGGCATGTTATCCGCCATCATTATCCTCTCATTGGCCGGCGTCTATCTGAGCGTCCAGCTAAATGAATGGAACAGAGTCTTTTACGATGCGCTGCAAAATCGTAATTACCCCGTATTCAAAGCCCAGCTGTTGAAATTCACCTGGCTTGCACTGATCTTTATCGTCATTGCCATCTACAAAGTCTATCTGACCCAGGGCCTGCAAATGAGCTGGCGTCGCTGGATGACCGAAGAGTATATGGACAAGTGGCTGGGCAATCACGCCTATTATTACACGGAGTATCAGCATCAGGTCGATAACCCCGACCAGCGTATTGCTGAGGACCTCAACGCGCTGACCAGCGGCACCCTTTCGCTGGTGCTTGGCCTGCTATCCAGCGTGGTCACGCTGTTCTCCTTTGTCTTTATTCTGTGGTCGATCAGCGGCCCGCTGACCTTTATGTTTTCCTCCCATGAATTCACCATTCCGGGCTACATGGTGTGGTTCGCCCTGCTCTACGCGGTGGTCGGCTCGGTGATTGTCTGGTGGGTGGGTAAGCCATTGGTTCGTTTAGGATTCAACCAAGAATGGTTCGAAGCAAACTTCCGTTTTGGCCTGATCCGTATCCGCGAAAACAGCGACGCCATCGCGCTTTATCACGGTGAGAAGAGTGAACGCGACCAGCTGAGCAGCAAGTTTGAATCCATCAAAACCAACTGGTGGTCGATTATGAAAGTGACCCGTCGCCTCAACGTGGCGTCCACTTTCTATGCCCAGTTCGCTAACATCTTCCCGATTCTGGTGGCTTCGCCGCGTTACTTCTCCGGCGCCATCCAGATGGGTTCCTTGATGCAAATCTCCTCGGCCTTTGGTCAGGTGCAGGGCGCATTGTCGTGGTTTATCGGCGCCTTCACCGATTTAGCCAGCTGGAAAGCCTGTGTTAACCGTCTGGCCGGTTTTAACGCCGCCATTGAACAGGTGAACGCCCAGCCGCGCGGCATTGACGTGCGCGAATCCGACAAACTGGATCTACAACTCGACGATTTAACCCTCAAGCTGCCGAACGGCACCGCGCTGTTCAGCAATGTCTCCGCCAGCCTGCAGGCCGGTGAGCGCGTGCTGATCGCCGGCCCGTCTGGCTGCGGTAAGTCCACCCTGCTGCGCGCTATCGCCGGTATCTGGCCTTACGGCGCGGGCAGTATTCACCTTGCCGCGGGCAAAAATTATTTGTTCCTGCCACAGCGCAGTTATATTCCGATTGGCACTTTGCGCGAAGCGCTAAGCTACCCGCAGTCAGATCGTGAATACACTGACGACCAGCTGAATACCGTGTTGGAACAGTGCTGCCTGCCGCATCTGCAAAGCGTGCTGGATGACTATGCCAACTGGAGCCAGCGCCTGTCGCCGGGTGAGCAACAGCGCCTGTCGTTTGCTCGTGCACTGCTGATTAAGCCTGCCATTCTGTTCCTCGACGAAGCCACCAGCGCGCTGGATGACGAAACCGAGCAGCGCATGTACAGCCTGTTAGTCAGCGAATTGCCTGGCACTTCGGTGATAAGCGTGGCGCACCGCAATAGCGTCGCCAAGTACCACCAGCACTGCTGGCGCTTCAAACGCAGCGAAGAGGGCGGCAGCCACTTCTCGGCGTCCGCGCTATTACCTGAGTAAGCTTTAACACTCGCCTTTCTTGCCTCTTCTCGCCCCTGCGCAGGGAGAGGCAAGACAAAACCCATCCTAGCGCACAATTCTCCGCCTCAAATTTGTTCAATTGTATACCCCGCTATACAATTAATTTTGACAACCGGAGGGCTGATGAAAATCGACAAAACCTCGTTCGTACCGCTTTATCTACAAATAGAACAGCAGCTTACTGAACGGATCAGCGCCGGAGAGATCAAACCAGGCGATCCGATCCCCACCGAAGCCGCGCTGTGTGACATTTATGGCGTCTCGCGCATGACAGCGCGCAAGGCGGTGGACTATCTGGTGCGCCAAGGTCGGGTCGAACGTTTTCGCGGGCGCGGCACCTTTGTGGTGAAAAAGGCACTGACGCGCAAAGTGAACCTGCCTCTCGACCGCCACCTGACCTCCAGCGAGCTGGCGGTTGAAATCAACGCACCGATTGAAAACCGCGTGCTGGCTTTCGAGCGCGTGTCGGCCACGCCCGACATCGCCAACGCGCTGCAAGTCCCGGTCGGCACGGCCCTGCACTTTATGGTGCGCCTACGCCTGCTGGGGGAAGAGCCTTTTGTTTATGAGCAGTGCTGGCTACTGGCGGATCTGTTCCCCGACCTGATACCACGGCATCTGGAAACCTCGAAATACGCCTATCTGCGCTCTAGAGGTTATGAACCGGCAGGCAGCAATAAGCAGATATCGGCAGAACTTCCCGCCAATGAAATCCGTCTGGCCCTGCACCTGTCGCGCGATGAGCCGGTGCTACACGCCCACGCCATCTCGGAATTCACCGACGGTACGCTGTTTGAAGTCTCAGACGTGTATTACAACCAGAAGCACTACAGCTTCAGCATTCGGGCCAGAGTCAAAGGCAAAGAGCAAAAATAAAGGCTGACCCCAGGGCCAGCCTTCTTACTTCTTACTCTTCTTCAACACGCATTAGCTAATACCGGAAAGCTCGGCTTTCACCAGATTCGCCACCTGCTCGACCTGCGGGCCGTAAATCACGTGCACGTCATTGTCAGTCACGCGCTTCACGCCCATCGCCCCGGTTCTCAGCAGCTTGTCATCTTGCACCTGCGACATATCCTTCACCTTCACGCGCAGGCGGGTAAAGCAGCAATCCACCTGAGAGATATTGCCTTCGCCGCCCAGCCCAAGAATGATGTCTTTGGTCTTCTGGTTGCCTTCGGCGGACTTGGCGCGCTCTTCGGCATCATTCTCATCTTCACGCCCCGGCGTTTTGATCTGCATGCGTAAGATCACCCAGCGGAAGCTGAAGTAGTAGATCGGCGCGTAGATGATCCCGAGGATCAGCGGATACCACCAGTGGGTTTTCGCCCCGCCCAGCACCCCAAAGATCAGGAAGTCGATCGCCCCACCCTGCACGTTACCGATCATCACGTGGAACATCTGCATCAGCACAAAGGAGATCCCAGTCAGCACGGCGTGCAGCACGTAGAGTACCGGCGAAACAAAGATAAAGCAGAACTCCAGCGGCTCGGTGATCCCGGTGGTGAAGGAGGCCAGCGCCCCGGCTAGCATCAAGGCTTTCACCCGCCCTTTGTGCTCGGGCCGCGCGCAGTGATACATCGCCAGCGCCGCCGCAGGCAGACCAAACATCATCACCGGGATTTTACCCTGCGCCAGGAAACGCGTGGCCTGCTGGGTGACGGTATCGGTAATAGCGCCGGGGTTAGCCAGCGAGGCGTTGAAGATATTCAGCGCGCCGACGATGCTCTGATTGTCCACCGTCGTCACCCCGCCGATTGGCGTGAACCGCACGGTTTCGTTGATGATGTGATGCAAACCGGTGGGGATCAGTAAACGCTCAGAGGTGGCGTAAATAAAGGTGCCTATCTCGCCGGTGCGCCCGATTAACTCTCCCACCCACTGAATGCCCTCAGCGACGGTCGGCCAAACCAGCGACATCAGCACGCCGACGATTGGCAGCACCAGCACGGTAATAATCGGTACAAAGCGCCGACCGCCGAAGAAGGCGATGGCCGTCGGTAAGGTGATGGTGTAGAAGCGATTGTGTAGCCACATGGTGATCAAACCGACCAAGACCCCGCCCAGCACGCTCATGTTATAGGTGAAAATACCCAGCGTTTGGGTGAACTCAGCGGCGTAAATCATCGCCTCACTTTGCGACATGCCCTGCGCGGTAAGGTGCGCCACGCTGATGGTGTCTGGCGTAATATTCTGCGCCAGTAAGCTATAATTAACCCCAACGTGCAGCCCCACAAAGCCGATCACTGCAGAGAAAGCCGCCGTGGCTTTCTCTGCATTGGCCAGCCCCATTGCCGTCGCAACGGCAAAGAAAAGCGGCAGGTTGGCGAACAGCGCGCCGGAAACCTGACGAATAAAGCCGATCACCAGTTGTAAGGATTTTATCTCAGCGAACGCTTCGCCGGTCACCGCCGGGTTCTGCAATGCCGCCGCCAGACCCAGAAAAATACCGGCTGCCGCGATCACTGAGATCGGCGTCATCAGCGCTTTACCCAGATCGTGGATTTTGCTGCCTAGTTTGATCATCCGTTTCCCCTCAATAAGTTGGCGAAAAAAGAACCACCTATTGAGTAAAGACCATAATGTATAGTTGTATAGACATAATGACCGAGAGTATGAATGGGATCACAGTTTGGGGGGGAGTTGGAGCTGGTTGATATATCGCCTCAAGAAATCTAAAACCTCCTTTTTTTCATTCATGATTTGCCGATTAGTGAAGCGCAGCACGGTCATTCCTAAACCGCCAAGAAAATGTGTTCTCACTTCATCAGCTGATTTTTCTTCATCAGAAAAATGGCTATCTCCGTCAATCTCTACGATAAGCCTGACTTCTGATGCATAGAAATCAACAATGTAGCGCCCGAATCCCTGTTGACGGCGAAATTTGACACCGAGTGATTTACCTCTCACTGCCTGCCAGAAAATAAACTCGGGATAGGTTAAGTTGTGTCTCAATTTCCGCCGAAAAACCTTTTGCTTCGAATCATTGAACATGACATTCGTTCCCTGTGTGAATACCCCATCCCAGCCTTCCCCTTTCCAGGGGAAGGAGTCGCCCCAGCATAAAATTAACTGCGGTGCCTAGACTGAATTTTGGAAGAGTTATGCGAGAGACATTCCAATAATCATCTGATATTTAATAAGAAATAGGAGCCTTAGCTCCTCCCCCTGATAAGGGGGAGGCTGGGAGGGGGTATTGCAGACATCACCAAACTCACCCAATACCACCAAGAATCCACAGCCCCCCCCCCAACTTCCTACAAAACATCTCCTTATGTTAAAATTGTTAAAAATATTACTACCCATAACAGCCCTACTTTCACCGCGCCTCTCCAAGCGCGGGTTAATCAAGACTCTTTAAGGAAGCACTATGGCTATCTCTCGCCGCGATTTTCTCAACGGTGTGGCTATTACCGTCACTGCCGGCATGACGCCGTGGCAGGCGCTGCAGGCCTCGCCGCAAACCGCGACGCAAACGCTCTATTATCCGCCTTCGCTCACTGGGCTGCGCGGCAACCATCAGGGCTCTTATGAGGCGGCGCACCTGCTTGGGCGTGAAGGCAAAAAAGTCGATCCTTCCAGCCTGCCGATTGAGGGTGAATTTGATCTGGTGATTGTCGGCGCGGGCATCAGCGGGCTGGCGGCGGCGTGCTTCTGGCAGGAGCAGCATGGCAAGCAGCAACGTATCCTGCTGCTGGATAACCACGACGACTTTGGCGGTCACGCCAAGCGCAATGAATTTCACGTCGAAGATAAAACTATTCTCGGCTACGGCGGCAGTGAGTCTTTTCAGTCACCGCGCACCAATTTCAGCCCGGTGGCGATGGGCCTGCTGAAGACGCTGGATGTCGATATCGAGCGCATGGCGAAAGACTTCGACCAGACCTTCTATCCGGACCTGCACCTCAGCCGCGGCGTCTATTTCGACCGCAAAAACTTCGGCGTGGATAAAATCGTCAGTGGCGATCCGGGCCGCGCCGTGGCCGATGACATCCCGCCAGAGCGCCTCAACGGCCGTGATATTAGCGACTTTATCAGCGACTTCCCGCTGTCGGACGCCGACCGTAAGGCGCTGATTGCGCTGCATACGGAGTCAAAAGATTATCTGGCAGCCATGAGCAAACAGCAGAAAATCGAGTGGGTTGATAGCCACAGCTACACCCAGTTCCTGCGCGAAAAGGTGGGTTTGAGCGAAATCGCCATTCGCTACTTCCAGCAGCGGACCAACGATTTCCAGGCCGTGGGCATTGACGCCACCTCGTGCAGCGACGCGCGGATCTGCGCCCTGCCGGGTCTGGAAGGCATGGGCTTACCGCCGCTAGACGCCGAATCCCTCGCCGACCTCGACGAGCCTTACATCTTCCACTTCCCGGACGGTAACGCCGGTCTGGCGCGGCTGATGGTGCGCCATCTGATCCCGGAAGTGGCGCCGGGCAGCACCATGGACGACGTGGTGCTGGCGAAATTTGATTACAGCCAGCTCGACCGCGACGGCGCGCCGGTGCGCCTGCGCCTCAACAGCACCGGCATGCACGTCGAAAACATTGAGCATCAGGGCAAGCCTGCGGTGGAAGTGACCTACATGACCGGCAGCAAGCTGCACCGCGTGCGCGCCGGGCAGGCGGTGATGGCGGGTTACAACATGATGATCCCCTATCTGGTGCCGGAGATGGCGGAAGAGCAGAAAGCCGCGCTGAAAGAGAACGTCAAAGCGCCGCTGGTTTATTCCAAAGTGGTGATCCGCAACTGGCAGCCGTTCATCAAGCTTGGTGTGCATGAGATTTACTCCCCCGCCGCGCCCTACAGCCGCGTCAAGCTCGACTATCCGGTCAACATGGGCGGCTACCAGCACCCGCGCGACCCTAACCAGCCCATTGGTCTGCATATGGTTTACGTGCCGACCCTACCGGGCAGCGGCCTCAGCCCGCGCGAGCAGTCGCGCAAGGGCCGCGCTCTGTTACTGGGCACCTCGTTTGACGCCCATGAGAAGATGATCCGCGAGCAGCTGCAAGGCATGTTCGGCGAGGCCGGTTTTGACCATGAGCGCGACATCATGGCGATCACCGTCAATCGCTGGTCCCACGGCTACTCCTACTTCCTCAGCGGCATGTTCGATGATGAAGCCGAAGCGCAGAAAACCATTCAGCGCGCCCGCCAGCCGGTCGGTCGCATCACCATTGCCAACTCCGACGCAGACTGGAGCCCGTACGCCAACTCGGCCATCGATCAGGCATGGCGCGCGGTCAACGAACTGACCGCCATGAAGAAGGTGAACGCATGAAAAAGTTGATGATGTTTACCGCGCTGATGGTGGCCAGCTCCTCGGCGCTGGCGATGTCCGAAGGGGAATATGTCGCCAAAGCTGCCGACTGCGCCGCCTGCCACACTGCGCCGCAGGGCCGCGACATGGCGGGCGGGCTGCGCTTTGCCACGCCGATTGGCGACATCTATTCCACCAATATCACGCCAGACAAAACCGCCGGAATCGGTAATTACAGCTTTGACGATTTCGACAAAGCCATGCGCCAAGGCATCGCCAAAGACGGCCACCCGCTCTACCCGGCCATGCCTTATACGTCTTATGCCAAAATGAGCGACAGGGACATGCGCGTGCTCTACGCCTATCTGATGGATGAGGTGAAACCCCAGCCAGACACCAATCGCGAAAACCCCATCAGCTGGCCACTGTCAATGCGCTGGCCGCTACGGGTGTGGAACTCGCTGTTCCTCTCCTCCGGCGAATTTAAGCCACGGGCCGACCAGAGCGAGGAGTGGAATCGCGGCGCGTACTTGGTGCAAGGCGCGGGGCACTGCGGTGCCTGCCATACGCCACGGGGCTGGGCGCAGCAGGAGAAAGCCGAGGATGAAAGCGACGCTAAATTCCTCAGCGGCGGCGAGCTGGACGGCTGGTACGCCCCTTCCCTGCGCGGCATAAAAGGCAGCCAGCAAGAGCTGGTCACCCTGCTGAAAACGGGCCGCAACACCCACGCGGCGGTCAGCGGGCCGATGGGCGAAGTGATCACCAACAGCACGCAGTTCATGACCGACGCCGACCTCAACAGCATGGCGGTTTATCTGCTGAGTCTGAAGTCTGAGCCAGCAGCCTCTCCAGCAAAACCGGCACAAGTCACCGCCAGCGGCCAGCAGACCTACGCGCGCTACTGCTCGACCTGTCACGGCACTCAGGGCGAAGGTCAGGACTTCAACATTCCGGCGCTGGCGGGCAATGTGACGGTCACCTCGCCGAATCCACAAACCCTGTTGCGGGTTATCCTGAGTGGCGGGCAGACGCCAGTCACCGCCGAGCATATGTCGAAAACCATGCCGGGATACGGCTGGGCGCTGAACGATCAGCAAGTGGCGGAGCTGACTAACACGCTGCGCGACAGCTGGGGAAATCAGGCCGAAGCCGTCACCGCCGAACAGGTGAAAGCGGCACGCGACGCCTCAAAATAGGCCCAAAACCAAAGCAAAAAGGCCAGCTCAGCGCTGGCCTTTTCTTTAGCTGAATCTAAAACCTTACTGACCTACATCGCCATTCCAGCCGCCGCCCAGCGCGGCAATCAGCTTAACGCTGGTGACCATCTGGGTGCTGAGCAGGGACAGGACGTTTTGCTGCTGGCTGAGGCTGGTGTTCTCAGTGGTGGCGACGTCGAGATAGTCAATCATCCCCGCCTGATATTGGTTGTAAGTCACCCGCGCCGACTCCTTGGCAGCGTCGGCGGCGCGCTGCTGGGCCAGCGTCTGGGCATCCAACGTGCGCAGCTCGACCAGATAATCCTCCACTTCCTGCAACGCCCCTAACACGCTCTGGCGATAGGCGGCCACCTGCGCGTCATAGGCCGCCTCGGCCTGCGCTACGCGGCTGCTGGTCGCGCCGAAGTCGAGCACCGTCTGGCTCAGTTCCGGCCCCAACGACCAGACGCGGTTCGGCAGGGAGAACAGGTTGTGGAAGGCGTCGCTGGCAAAACCGCCGCTGGCGCTGAGGGTCAGATCCGGATAATAGGCCGCAGTCGCCACGCCCACCGCCGCATTGGCCGAGGCCATGTTGCGTTCGGCAATAGCGATATCAGGGCGGCGCTGCAACAGCTGTGACGGCAGGCCCGGCGGGATCGACGGCAGGGTGAATTTGATCTCCCGCGCGGTCAGGGTGAACTGTGCCGGAGGCTTGCCAATCAGCACCGCGATGGCGTGCTCCAACTGGGCGCGCTGCCACTGGGCCTCCAGCGCCGAGGCGCGGGTGCTTTCCAGCTGAGTTTGTGCCTGAGCCAGCGTGGCGCGCGAGGTATTACCGCCTTCATACTGGTTCTGGATCACCGTCAGGTAGCGCTCGTAGGCGGCAATGCTGCGCTGATAGAGCGCGATTTGTTCATCCATCACCCGCAGTTGGAAGTAGTCCTGCGCCAGCTCAGACTGGGCGCTCAGCGTGGCGTTTGCCAGCTCGGCCTTGCTGGCCTGCGCGCTGGCCCGGTCCTGCTCCTCGGTGCGACGCAGTTTGCCCCACAGGTCGAGCTCCCAGCTGGCGCCAAGCTTGGCCGACTGCTGCTTGGTCACCGCCTGCGCCGTGCCGCTGCGCGTGCTGTCGCCGGTAGCACTAATCGTCGGGAACAGCCCGGCGCGCGCCTCGGAAACCAGCGCCTGCGCCTGGCGATACTGCGCGGCGTACTGGGCTACGTTTTGGTTGGAAATCTGTACCTGACTCAGCAAAGACGACAGCTCAGGGTCCTGATACACCGCCCACCAGTCGCCCTTGGTTTGGGTATCCTTCGGGATGGCCGCCGTCCAGCCCTTAGCCTCTTTAAACTCCAAAGAGAGAGGGGCCGAAGGCCGCTGATAGTCAGGCCCGACGGTACAACCCACCAGCAGCAATGCCAACGCCAGCGGGGCGAGACGGAAAACGGCGGAGCCGGAATTACGCAATGTCATCAAAGTCGTTTCGCTTTTCAATGAATTAGTCATGTGAACCTGCCGGTGGCGATGGCTCATGGTGCGGGCGCAGGCGATACCATAAACGGCGCGTCGCCCGGCTCGAACGGTCCATATAGAGATAGACCACCGGCGTGGTGAACAGGGTCAGAATCTGGCTCAGGGCCAGACCACCGGCGATCGCCAAGCCTAGCGGGCTGCGCAGGTCGGCGTCGCCGCCGCTGCCCAGCGCCAGAGGCAAGGCACCGAAGAAGGCCGCCAACGTGGTCATCAAGATCGGGCGAAAACGCATCAGGCAGGCCTGGGTGATCGCCTGCTGCGGCGTCAGCCCGAGGCGGCGCTCGGCGTCGAGCGCGAAGTCGATCATCATGATCGCATTCTTCTTCACAATACCAATCAGCAGCAAGATGCCGATCAGCGCGATCACCGTCAGCTGGGTATTGGTCAGCAGCATCAGCAGCAGCGCGCCGAGCCCGGCGGAGGGTAGCGTGGACAGAATGGTCAGCGGGTGAATGTAACTCTCATAGAGCATGCCGAGCACGATATACACCGCCGCCAGCGCCGCCAGAATCAGCCACGGCATCATGCTCACCGACGAGTCAAAAGCCTGCGCCGTGCCGGCAAATCCGGCCTGAACCGTGTCCGGCAGGCCGATTTTCGCCATGGTGGTTTTAATCAGCTGTTGGGCATCCCCCAGCGCCACGCCGTCGGACAAGTTAAAGGCCAGCGTGGTGGTTGCCGACTGCCCCTGATGCGCCACCGACAGCGGCGCGTTGGCTCCGCTAAAGGTGGTGAAGGCCGACAGCGGCACCTGCTCGCCACTGTCCGTGACCACGTAAAGCTGGTTTAGCACGTCAGGATTGCTGGTGTAGTCGTCGGTCAGATTCATCACCACGTGGTACTGGTTCAGCGTCTTGTAGATGGTGGCGATCTGCCGCTGGCTGAAGGCGTTATTGAGCAGCGTGTCGATCATTTTGACGTTAACCCCCAGCCGCGTGGCCTTGTCGCGGTCAATGTTCAACATCACTTCCTGCCCGCCGGTTTGCGAGTCAGAATCCACGCCGGTCAGCTGCGGCAGCTTCTCCAGCGCGGCTTTGACCTTCGGCCCCCACTCGCGCAGCAGCGAAAGGTCATCGGCTTGCAGGCTGTACTGATATTGCGCGTTAGCACTGCGCGCGCCGACTCGCAGGTCCTGTGCGGCTTGCATAAACAGCTGCGCCCCGGCCAGTTTGCTGGTTTTCGCCATCAGGCGGTTGGCCACTTGGCTGGCGGTGGCGGTGCGGTCTTTAATGTCTTTCAGGCGAACGAAGAACAGCGCGGTGTTGCGCGAACCAAAGCCGCCGCTGCCCGCCGAACTCATCACCGCGTCCACCGCTGGATCGTCTTGAATGATCTTGCTGTACTCCAGCAGTTTCGGCTGAATAGTCTGGAATGAGGTGTTTTGATCCGCGCGCATCATGCCCATCAGCATGCCGGTATCCTGCTCGGGGAAGAAGCCCTTCTCCACCACGGTGTACAGGTAGAAGTTAAGCATGATGGTCAACAGCAGGCCGAACATGGTGATCAACTGGTGGCGCATCACCCAGCCGAGTGCCGCCGCATAGCCCGCCAGCAGGCGATTAAGCCAATGTTCAATCAGGCGATAAATGCGCGGCTGGCGCTTTTCCGCCGCCGGTTTACGCCGCAGAAAACGGGCGCACAGCATCGGAGTCAGGCTGAGGGACACCAGCATCGAAATCACCAGCGACACGGTGAGCGTGACGGCGAACTCGCGGAACAGCCGCCCGAGGATGCCGCCCATCAGCAGCAGCGGAATAAACACCGCCACCAGCGAAAGGGTCATCGACAGCACGGTAAAGCTGACTTCCTGCGCGCCTTTGATTGCCGCGCGCACTGGCCCCAGCCCCTCTTCGATATGCCGGGTAATGTTCTCCAGCACCACGATGGCGTCATCCACCACGAAGCCGGTGGCGATGATCAGCGCCATCAGCGACAGGTTATCCAGGCTGTAGCCCAGCAGGTACATCACCGAGCAGGTGCCAATCAGCGAGACGGGCAGCGCCAGCGCCGGAATGATCACCGCCTGCAGGTTGCGCAGGAAGACGAACACCACGGCGATCACCAGCACCGTGGCTTCCAGCAGGGTCACTTCGGTGGCGCGCAGCGAGCCAGAAATGGTGCCGGAACGGTCCAGCGCGATGTGCAGCTCAACGTCGCCCGGCAGGTTCTCTTCCATTTGCGGCAACGCATTTTTAATTGCCTGAATGGTTTCCAGCATGTTGGCCCCGGCCTGCCGCGTCACGCCCAGCATCACCGACGGCGTGCTGTTGTAGTAGCCTACGTTGTATTTATCTTCAACCGAATCATAGACATTGGCGACGTCGCTCAGGCGAATGGCCGCGCCCTTGATATAAGTCACAATCAGGGTTTTGTACTGCGCCGCCGTGCTCTGCTGGCCGTTACCTTCAATCATCCACGACTGGTTCGAGCCTTGCAGCACGCCCTTCGGCAAGTTAGTGGTGCTGTTAGCGATGGCGGCGCGAATGGTGTCGAGGGAAATGCCGTAATGGCTGATCGCCTCCGGGCGCAGGTCAATACGCACGCCGGGCAGCGCCGAGCCGACAATCGAAACCTGCCCCACGCCGTTCACCTGCGCGATTTTTTGCTGCAACTGGCTGGAGGCAATGTCGTACAGCTCGCCCTTGCTGCGCGTCGCCGAAGTCAGAGAGAGCATGATGATCGGCGCGTCGGACGGGTTGGCTTTGCGGTAGGTCGGCAGTGACGGCATGCTGCTCGGCAGCAGCGCCCGCGAGGCGTTAATCGCCGCTTGCACGTCGCGCGCCGCGCCGTTGATTTCCCGATCGAGATCGAACTGCAGCACCACGCTGGTGGTACCCTGCGAGCTGCTGGAGGTCATCTCAGTGACGCCCGCAATCTGTCCCAGCGCGCGCTCCAGCGGCGTCGCCACCGTGGCCGCCATGGTTTCCGGGCTGGCTCCCGGCAGGCTGGCGCTCACCAGAATCACCGGCAGGTCCAACTGCGGCAGCGGGGCCACCGGCAGCAGGCGATAGCCAAGCAGCCCGAGCAGCAGCACCGCGCTGGTTAGCAGCAGCGTGGTGACGGGCCGGAAGATGAAAAAGCGCGAGATATTCATCTATTCGCCAGCCTGCTGTTGGTTCAGCTTAGCGGCGCGTTTGCGTTTCAGCCGCGGGTTCCAGCGGGTCGCCAGACGGTCAAACATCAGGTAAATTACCGGCGTGGAGAACAGGGTCAGCACCTGACTGAAGATCAGCCCGCCGACAATCACCAAGCCCAGCGGCTGGCGCAGTTCAGCACCCGATCCACTGGCGAGCATCAGCGGCAGTGCGCCGAGCAGCGCCGCCATGGTGGTCATCAAGATCGGGCGGAATCGCAGCAAACAGGCCTGATGAATGGCTTCGCGCGGCGACATGCCGTGCTTGGTTTCGGCCTCCAGCGCAAAGTCGATCATCATAATCGCGTTCTTTTTCACGATACCAATCAGCAAGATAACGCCAATTAGTGCGATCAGGCTGAACTCCGTATCGGCAAACAGCAGCGAAAGCAGCGCCCCCACCGCCGCCGACGGCAGCGTCGACAGAATAGTCACCGGGTGAATAAAGCTTTCGTACAGAATGCCCAGCACCACGTACATGGTCAGCAGCGCGGCGAGGATCAGCCACAGGGTGTTGCCGGTGGCGCTTTCAAACGAGGCAGCGGCCCCCTGATAGCGCAACGTGATACTGTCCGGCACCTTCAGCTCGGCCATGCTCTGCTTGACGGCGGCCTGCGCCTGCTCCAGCGAATAGCCGTCTTTGACGTTGAAGGAAACCGTCACCGTCGGGAACTGGTTTAATCGCGCCTGCAACAGCGCGCCGGTGCGCATATGGATTTTGGCAATCGAGGTCAGCTTGACCATGCCCGTCGCCGAGCTGGTGGAAGTGCCGGTGTCGGACGTCGAGGTGGTCGAGCCCGAGGCACTGGTGGTGGTGGTGCTGTTGGCATCGGTAGAGGCCGACGAAGACGAATTGGTATTGCTGGTCGCCAGATAGATATCGTCGAACGACGCCGGAGACTGCTGATATTGCGGCGCGACTTCCAGCACCACGCGGTACTGGTTCGACTGGGTAAAGATGGTGGACACCAGACGCTGGCCAAAGGCGTTATACAGCGCGGTATCGACATCCGACGCGGTAATGCCAAAACGCGCCGCGGCGTCGCGGTCCAGCTCGACATAGGCCACCTGCCCCTGATTTTGCAGGTTGCTCACCACGTCGCTGAATTCCGGCAGCTGGCTGAGCTTTTCAGTCAGTTTCGGCGTCCAGGTCACCAGATTTTCACTGTCGGCATCGTCGAGGGTGAACTGGTACTGGCTGGGCGTGACCTGATCGTCCACGGTTAAATCCTGCGACGCCTGCATATAGAGCGAAATGCCCGGCACCGAGGCGGTTTCTTGTTTCAGACGGGCAATAATCGCCGGAGCGCGCTCGTCGCGCTGGTCGAAGGATTTGAGGTTAATTTGCAGACGGCCGCTGTTCAGGCTGGTGTTATTGCCGTCCACGCCGATGGTGGAGGAGACGCTGTCCACCGCCGGATCTTGCAAAATAGCGGCAGTCAGCATCTGCTGGCGACGGCCCATTTCGCCGAAAGAGACGTCCTGCGAGGCCTGGGTGATCCCCTGAATCATGCCGGTATCTTGCGACGGGAAGAAGCCCTTCGGCACCATCACATAGAGCAGCGCGGTGAATACCAAGGTCGCCGCCGCCACTAGCAGAGTGATGCGCTGATGATTCAGTACCACGATCAGCAGACGGTCATAACCGGCTATCAGTCGGTCAAAAATTTGGCCGCCTTTGCGGTAGAACCGGCTCTGTTTCTCTTCGGGAATGTGGCGCAGCAAATAGGCGCAGAGCATTGGCGTTAGGGTCAAGGAGACCACCATCGACACCAATATCGACACCGCCAGCGTGATAGCAAATTCGCGGAACAGCCGCCCGACCACGTCCCCCATAAACAGCAGCGGGATCAGCACCGCGATCAATGAGAAGGTAAGAGAGATAATGGTGAAACCGATTTGCGCCGAGCCTTTGAGCGCCGCCTGCATCGGCGTTTCGCCCTCTTCCAGCCGCCGGGTAATGTTTTCCACCACCACGATGGCGTCATCAATAACAAAGCCGGTGGCGACGGTGAGCGCCATCAGCGACAGGTTGTTGAGGCTGAAACCGCAGAGATACATCACGCCAAAGGTGCCAATCAGCGACAGCGGCACCGCGACGCTCGGGATAAGCGTCGCCGCCACGTTGCGCAGGAACAGGAAGGTGACCATCACCACCAGCGCGATGGAGAGCATCAGCTCGAACTGCACATCGCTGATTGAAGCGCGAATGGTCTGGGTGCGGTCGGACAAAATAGTGACTTTGACCGAGTCTGGCAGCGCGGCCTGAAGCGTCGGCAACTGGCGCTTGATACCGTCGACCACCGCAATCACGTTGGCCCCCGGCTGGCGCTGAACGCTGATGATAATCGCTGGCTGCTTGTTGGCCCAGGCAGATAAATATTGGTTTTCCGGCGCTTCGGAGAGCGTGGCGAGGTCCCGCAGACGCAGCGCAGCGCCGTTTTGGTAGGTGACAATCAGGTTGCCGTACTCCGCCGCGGTGCGCAGCTGGTCGTTGGCGTCAATGGTGATGGAGTGGTGCTTGCCGTCGAAACCGCCCTTCGAGCCGTTAACATTACTGTTGCCAATCAGCGTGTTGATGTCTTCCAGCGTCAGATTGTGGGCCGCCAGCGCGCGCGGATTGACCTGCACGCGAATTGCCGGTTGATTGCCGCCGGCCAGCGTCACCATGCCGACGCCGGAAATCTGCGACAGCTTCAGCGCGACGCGGGTGTTCACCAGATCCTGCACTTTGGTCAGCGGCAGCGACTCAGAGGTGACTGCCATGGTCAGCACCGCGCTATCAGCCGGGTTAACCTTTTTGTAGGTTGGGGGGTTCGGCAAGTCCTTTGGCAGCAGGTTGTCCGCCGCGTTGATCGCCGCCTGCACTTCCTGCTCGGCGACGTCGAGAGAGAGGTCTAGCGAGAACTTCAGGGTGATAATCGACGAGCCGCTGGCGCTGGTGGAATACATCTGGCTCAGCCCGGCCATCTGCCCAAGCTGGCGCTCAAGCGGCGCGGTAATGCCCGACGCCATCACGTCCGGACTGGCGCCCGGATAGAGCGTGGTCACCTGAATGGTCGGGTAATCCACCTGCGGCAACGCCGAGGTAGAGAGCATGTTGTAGGCGAAAATGCCCGACAGCATCACCGCCACCATCAGCAGGATGGTAGCGACCGGCCTTTGGATAAAGAGGCGTGATGGATTCATTTCGACCCGCTGTCTTTGCCGGTGGTGGCCTTATCAACGCCGCCTTGTTCAGCGCGCTGTTTCGAGCTTCCGGCCTTGCTGGCGGTGGCTTCATCCTCGGCGCTGGCGGTTACCACCTGCACCTTGCTGCCATTATTCAGGTGGTCAATGCCGGTCGTCACCACCTGCTCACCCAGCTGAATGCCGGACAGAATCGCCACTTTGTCATCGCCAAAGGCCGGGCCAGATTTCACTTCGCGGCGCTCGACGGAGTTGTCGGCTTTCACCACATAGACGAAGTCGCCGTTGGCACTGAGCTGCAAGGCCGCCGCCGGAATCACCGTGGCTTTTTCCAGCGTGCCGACTTGCAGACGCGCGTTTACAAACTGATTCGGATAGAGCTTTTCATCCTGATTGTCGAACAGGGCTTTTAGCTTGATGCTGCCAGTACTGGTGTCGATTTCATTGCTGATGAACTGTAACTTGCCCTGCCCGAGCACCTCGCTGCCGTCTTGGTCAAAGGCGGTGGTCGGCAACTGTTGCCCGCCACGCAGGGCTTTGAGCAGGGTTTGCAGATTGCTTTGCGGCACGCTAAAGGTGACGGCAATCGGCTGAGTTTGGGTGATGGTGACGATGCCCGTGGTGCTGCCGCTAGTCACCATATTGCCCGGATCGACCAGACGCAGGCCGACGTGGCCGCTGACCGGCGCGGTGATTTTGGCAAATTCGAGGTTCAACTTGGCGGCGGCGATCTGCGCCTGATCGGCCTTCACCGCACCGGCGTACTGACCGGCGGTCGCCATCTGGCTTTCTAAATCTTGTCGGGCTAAGGAGTCTTGCGCGTAGAGTTTCTTATAGCGCGCCAGGGTCAGCTCGGCGCTTTTCGCCAGCGCCTGATTCTGGGCTAAGTCGCCCTGATACTGCTCCAACGTCGCCTGATAACTGCGTGGGTCAATCTGCGCCAACAGCTGCCCCTGCTCCACTTTCTGCCCTTCGGTGAAGTAGACCTTCATCAGTTGACCGTCCACCCGGCTGGTGACGGTCACCGTGGCATTGGCGACCACGGTCCCCAGCGCGCGCAGATAAACCGGCACGTCGGCCTGTTCCGCTTTCCCCGCCTGCACTGGCGTTTGCGCCCCGGCCATCGCCGCGCCGCGCATACCGCCACGGCCCTGCCCGGCATGCTTTTCTGGCGCGCTCGAACTGCTGTGATGGAAGGCAAAATACCAAACCAGAATAGCCGCGATAATCACCGCGATGACTAACCACAATCTATTGCGGTTCTTAGGACGAGAAGAGGTATTTGGCAGCATAAAGTTATTGGCTTCGCACTAATTATGAGAAGAAAGCAGCTGAAAACGATCCTTCAACCAGAGAGTTCCGTTACCCGGCATTTATTATCCCGAAAAATACCTGCGGCTGTTTTAGGACTACGCAAAGATTGCGTTAACAATTAAGAAAGTATATTTCGGGTGAATGGGTGGAATTCTAACATCTTCTTCACTACGGGGAAGTTGATTAAAACTGAGACACATTCTTAGACAAGCATATCTTTAGACTGCATTTTGCTCAAATGTAATGACATTAGCGTTACGTGGTGCTACTTTCACCCTCAACAAAGAGAGGTAGAAAATGAATCGAACGCCAACACGAGCTGTCTCTGGCAGCGACGACGTGAAGCGCAAACGGGAAGCGCTGAACCTGCGTATCCATCCCGATGAGCGCGATTTGATTGATCGCGCCGCAGAAGTAAAAGGTAAAAATCGTACTGATTTTATTCTTGAAGCTGCGATGCAAGCTGCAGAAGCCGCTTTACTGGATCAGGTAATGATATCTGTTGATCCAGATGCCTATGCTGAGTTCGTTGCTCGGCTCGACCAGCCCGCAAAAAGCAATGATCGCTTGCGCGCTTTACTGAATACACCGGCACCTTGGGATAAATAAATATGGCATTGGAAGCCCCTGTACCGCTGACGGACAAGCACAGTATTCGCGCTTTTGATTGTGGGGAAAACAGCCTGAATGAATGGCTGATAAAACGCGCTCTTGCCAACCAATATAGCGGCGCGTCACGAACTTTTGTTGTATGCAACGCGGGCCGAGTAGTCGCGTTTTATGCCCTTTCATCTGGTGCTCTTTTTTGTGCCCATAGCACCGGCAAAGTTAAACGTAACATGCCAGATCCCATCCCTGTGGTGATCCTCGGCAGGTTGGGTGTTGACCAAGCTATTAAGGGGAAAGGTATCGGAAGCGCACTGGTGCGTGATGCTATTTTGAAGATAGTGGTCGCAGCAGAATCATTGGGGATACGTGCAATGGTGATCCATGCACTGAATAATCGAGTGAAATCCTTCTATGAGTCCCTCGGCTTCACGCCTTCCCCGACCGACCCTATGATTTTGATGGCAACGCTCAATGATCTCAAAGACAGCCTTTGAAATTTCCCCACTCTAAACCAACCTTTCCAGCCAGCGTAACGAACCCATTACAGAGCCAAATATCAAATAACAAAAACATTGATAATTTGTATTGTTTCACGCGCCGCCCTGTTGATATGTTGAGGGAAAGTGTTTTTCTCATCATTTTAATTTGAGTTAATAACAGAACTCGGCGGAGAGCTATGAGCGCGAATTTTCCCTCTAAACCGGTTATTGGTGTGACACTTGATAGTGAAGAGGCTGGAGGCTATGCCGATTTTCCGTGGTATGCGCTGCGGCAAAATTATATGGCGAGTCTGGCTTCTCACGGCGCGGTTCCTCTGGCGCTCCCTCATCACGGCGAGTTGGCTGAAGAGTATTTGTCACTCTGCGACGCCATCGTGGTCACGGGCGGCGCGTTTGATGTTTCCCCCGCCCTGTTTAACGAGCAGCAGTCGAGCGACCAGATTCGCCTGAAACCTGCCAGAACTGAGTTCGAAATCGCCATTATCCAAGGGGCAATGCGCCGCAATATGCCCTTGCTGGGTATTTGCGGTGGGCAACAGCTGCTGGCGGTATTGACCGGCGGCACCCTGCATCAGCACATTCCCGACGCCCTGCCTGACGCCCTCGAGCACAGCACCACGGTAGATACTGAGAACGCTGGCGGCAAAAAGCGCGCCCGCCATCAGGTCGACATTGTGGCTGATACCCTGCTTGCTCGCTGCGTGAAGGCTGCTCGTTATGAGGTCAACAGCTCCCACCACCAGGCGGTGAAAAGCGTCGGCGAAGGTTGCCGGGTCAACGCCGTCGCGCCGGACGGGGTGATCGAAGGGATTGAGTGCGAAGGCTACGATTTTTGCCTTGGCGTGCAGTGGCATCCTGAATATCAGCAGCATGAGCAGGACCAGCAGCTGTTAGCCGCCTTCGTCAGCGCCGCCACCCATTATCAGCAGAACATGCGTAGCAGCGGCCGGGCCATGGCCTTGGCAATGAACCGTCTGGGCAAGGCTGAAGAATGAGTCGCCCACTGGCTGCGACCACCGAACAGGCCTTACGCGCGTTGGGCATTGACCCACAGGTGATTGCTCACCGCGCGTTGCCGTTTTTCGAGGATATCGATCCCAGCCTGCTGGTCATTGCCGAGACGGACCAAACCGGCAAAGCCCATCTGCTGACGGCCCCCGCTGCCGATGCCTGGCTGACGATGAAGCGCGCCGCCGAGCTGGATGGCGTGGAGATTGTGCTGATTTCGGCATGGCGCGATGTGGCTTATCAATCCGGGCTGATTGAGCAGAAGCTGCAAGCCGGGCTTTCGCCCGAGAAGATTTTCAGCTCGCTGGCCCCTCCCGGTTGTAGCGAACACCACACCGGCCGTGCGGTGGACATCAATACCCCCGATTGTGACGAAGTCACCGGCGTTTTCGGCGAAACCGAGGCTTTCCGCTGGCTTAGCGGCAACGCGGCGCGTTTTGGTTTCACCCTCTCCTTCCCGCCGAATAACCCTTGGGGCTTCATTTACGAACCCTGGCATTGGTGCTGGAACCCTTAATCCACCTCGCTTGCCCGCCATGTAATACACAAAACTCCGTTGTTTTTAGTTGAAGCTATTCGTCAATTTATGTATTTTTATGCAAGTTAAGTGCATAAAACAACAAACACAACAGGAGTTACCATGTTTAAGTCCTTTATTCTCGCCGGGTGCCTGCTTTCCTCTCTCGCCACTTCTGCTTTCGCGGCACAGCAAACCTACGTGGTTGGCTCAGGTGGTACATACCGTCCGTTCGAATATGAAAACAACCAGAAAGAGCTGGAAGGTTTTGATATTGATATCATTAAAGCCATCGCCAAAGCCGAGAACTTCAACGTGAAACTGGTGAATACGCCGTGGGAAGGTATCTTCGCGACGCTGAACTCTGGCGACCGCGACATCATCATTTCCGGTATCACTATCACTGACAAACGTCAGCAAATGGTTGATTTTTCTACTCCTTACTTCCCGGCCGAGCAGTCCATCGTGGTGCCAGCGGATTCAAAAGTAGACTCCGTCGCGGCTTTGAAAGGCCAGAAAGTGGGCGTAGTTAACTCCAGTACCGGCGACATCGTGGTGTCTGACGAGCTGGGCAAAAACAGCACAGATATCAAACGTTTCGACAACACCCCGCTGATGCTGCAAGAGCTGTCTGAAGACGGTATCGGCGCGGCGGTTGGCGACGTGGGCGTGGTGAAGTACTACATCAAATCCCATCCTGAGAAAGCGCTGAAGCTGGTTCCGGACAGCAAATTCCAGCGCCAGTACTTCGGCATCGCGGTGGCGAAAGGTAACACCGAGCTGCTGGGCAAAATCAACGCCGGTCTGAAAACCATTATTGCCGACGGTACCTACGCCAAGATTTACGCCAACTGGTTCGATAGCAACGTTCCTACCCTGCCAACTAAGTAATTACGCATAAAAAGGGGGCTTCATCGGCCCCCAATCAAGGAAAAGCATGACCGGATTTCGTTGGGAGATCATCTCCGAATATGCCCCGCTGTTTGTTCAGGGCGCGTTGATGACCATCAAATGCACCATTATTTGCGTTATTTTGGGCACCGCCTGGGGGCTGTTATTGGGTCTGGGTCGCATGGCCCGCGCCGATGATGGTCCGTGGAAACTCATTTTGCGCTTCGCGGTCCAATGGCCGGTGCGCGTTTACGTCAGCGCCTTCCGCGGTACGCCGCTGTTTGTGCAAATCATGGTGGTGCACTTCGCACTGGTGCCATTATTTATTAACCCGCGTGACGGCATTTTAGTCGCCAACGGCCTGATGTCCTCGGACTTCGCTCGCTCTCTGCGGTCGGATTACGGCGCGTTCCTCTCCTGCGTGGTGGCGATCACCCTAAACGCCGGTGCCTACGTGTCGGAGATTTTCCGCGCCGGTATTCAGTCAATCGACAACGGCCAGATGGAAGCGTCCCGCGCGCTCGGCATGGGCTGGGGCAAAACCATGCGCAAAGTGATTTTGCCGCAGGCGTTTCGCCGCATTCTGCCGCCGCTGGGCAACAACGCCATCGCCATCGTTAAAGATTCCTCGCTGGCCTCGGCTATCGGGCTGGCTGATCTGGCCTACGCCGCGCGTACCGTTTCCGGCGCTTATGCCACCTATTGGGAACCCTACCTGACTATCTCCTTAGTCTATTGGGTACTGACGTTCCTGCTGTCGCTGCTGGTTCAACACATGGAAAAGAGGTTCGGCAAAAGTGATTCACGTTAAGGATTTACAGAAGCAGTTTGGCGAAACTCACGTCTTGCGCGGCATCTCTTGCGATATCGCGGAGCAGGAAGTGGTCTGCGTGATTGGCCCGTCAGGCTCTGGCAAAAGTACCTTCCTGCGCTGCTTAAACGCGCTGGAGAAGCCAAACGGCGGCGAAGTAGTGGTCAACGGTTTTGCGGTGCACGACCCGAAAACCAACCTGAACACGCTGCGTTCCGGCGTGGGCATGGTGTTCCAGCGCTTCAACCTGTTCCCGCACATGACGGTGCTGGAAAATCTGATCATGGCGCCTATGTCTCTGAAAGGGTTGTCGAAAGCCGAAGCCGTGTCGCGCGCTGAAAAGCTGCTGCAAAAGGTCGGTCTGATCGACAAAATCGACGCCTGGCCTTCCAGCCTGTCCGGTGGTCAGCAGCAGCGCGTAGCGATTGCTCGCGCACTGGCGATGGAACCGGCGTTGATTCTGTTTGATGAGCCGACTTCGGCGCTGGACCCGGAGTTGGTTGGCGAAGTGCTGGCGGTGATGAAACAGCTGGCGCTGGAAGGCATGACGATGGTGATCGTTACCCACGAAATGGGCTTTGCCCGCGAAGTGGCCGACCGCGTGGTGTTTATCGATCAGGGCGTGATCCAAGAGCAAGGCACGCCGGAGCAGTTGTTTACCAATCCAACCAATCCGCGCACCAAGTCGTTCTTGAGTAAGGTGTTGTAATAACGGCCGATAGTGGAAAAGGGCACCTCGCGTGCCCTTTTTTATGGCTGTTTAGGCCACGTCGCTCAGGCCATATCCGTGGAATTTGCGCAGCACTTCATCAATGGCTTCATCACTCAGCAACGGCACTTCCGGCGTGACGGCCAGCGTCAGCAGATAGAGCCTCGCTAGCACCTCTATCTCTTGCGCCAGCCACAGCGCTTTTTCTAAGGTTTTCCCGCAGGTTATCATGCCGTGATGCTGCAACAGCGTGGCTTTATAGCCGGTCAACGCCGTCACCGCATGGTCCGACAGCGCCTGAGTGCCATAGGTCGCATACCCCGCGCAGGGGATCTTTTTGCCACCCGCCGCTGCCACCATGTAGTGGATCGCCGGGATCTCTCTATTCAGAATCGCCACCGCCGTGGCGTGTACCGCGTGGTTATGCAACACCACGTTTTCCGCCGGTTTGGCTTGCAGAATCGCCAGATGGAAACGCCATTCGCTGGAAGGCGTTTTGCCCGCTTCGGCGTTGCCCTGCCCGTCGACAAACACGATGTCATCTTCGCTCAACTGCTCATAAGGCACGCTGGTCGGCGTGATGAGCATGCCGTCGCCAAAGCGAACGCTGATATTCCCGGATGTGCCTTGGTTCAGGCCCATGCGGCTCATTTCCAGACAGGTGTCGATTATCTGGCGTGCAATAACGTTTCTTTCCATGGTGATTTCCTCGGCGCGGCAAACTGCGGTGTGGTGACGTTGCGCCTATCTTCTGGTGCGATGCCGGCTGGCAACAGTTGGCCGCGTGGATGTGTGACCGTCTTCAAAATATCGCTGAAAAAAGCGCGATTTCACCCACGCCGAAAAACCTCTCCAGCGCCCGTTTTCAGCGCCTTTGCGACAAACGGGCAGTTGGCGCATCCTTGACTTGGCGGGCCGAAAAGTGCCATTTATTGAGCCGCCGAATGTCGAATAAGGGGTTGCAGTGAAGATGAACAAGCAGGCACGGCTGGATGAAATTGTTGCCTTACTCAAAGGCAATGCCTCTCTGCGGGTCAATGATCTCGCCGAGTCACTGAATGTCAGCAAAGAGACGCTGCGCCGGGATCTCAAATATCTGCAACTCAAAGGCCTGCTGGTGAGGGAGTATGGTAAAGCCAAAAGCCTGAAACGCCCCTCCGACGACCCGAGCGTGGCCTTCGAGTCGCGCTCGAAAAGCCACGCCCAGCGCAAAAGCCTACTGGCGGATAAAGGTATTGAGTGGATAACGCCGGGGATGTGCATCGCGTTGGATGCCAGTTCAACCTGCTGGCACTTGGCGAAGAAACTGCGCGACCAGCCGCTGACGGTGTACACCAACAGCTACCGAATTTGCCACGAGTTAGAGAAAAAAGCGCAGATTGAGATTTTATGCTCTGGCGGCACGCTGGACAGGAAATACGCCAGTTATATTAATGATTCGCCGCTGCACATGGTGCGCAATATCGACATCGATTTATTCATTTTCTCCTGCGACGGCGTGGATGCCGACGGCAATATCTGGGACACGGATAACGGCAACACGCTGTTTAAAAAATTTATGCTGAAGAAGAGCCTGCAAAGCATTTTGCTGGTGGATTCCAGCAAAATTGAGCGCAGCGGTGAGGTGATTATCGGCCAGGTTTCGGCCGTGACGACGGTTATCCGCCAATAATTTAACGGGGATAATAGGTATCGTAATCGAAGCTGACCTGCTGGCGCGCCTCGTCGGCTGAGCCATAAACACCAATTCCCGCCCAGGCAAACATCGCCGCGCCCGACACCGTGGTTTCCGCCTTTGCCAGCACCTTCACCGGCAGTTGCAAAGTATCAGCCTTTATCTGATTCCACAGGGCATTGCGGCTGCCACCGCCGACTAAGACCAGCTCCTGAGTGTTAAATCCGGCCACCTGCTCCAGCATCGCCAACTGCTCGCGCAGGCGCATAGACAGCGCCTCCAGCGCCGAGCGATAGAGATGGCCGCGCTGGGTGGAAAGCGTGACGCCCTGCCACCCGGCCTGCTTATCACCCATCAGGTCGCTGCGCATGGTCACCCCTTCACTCCCCGCCGGAATACGCCCGGCCTCCAGCAGCATCTGTTCATAAACCTGCGGCGCGGGCACCTCAGGCCAATAGAGTTTGCGGATCCACTCCAGCACGCCGGAAGCCAGATATTGGCAACCGGGATTAAAGTAGCCATGGGCGCTGTCCAGCTCACAGGTTGCCGCGTGGTGAGTTTGTAGCAGGCGAGTGTTGATGCTGGCCGAGCGCACCATCAAAATCTCCCAGGTACCGGACGACAGCACCGGCTGGTTGATGCCCACGCCCGAACCGTAAAGGGCAAATTGGGTGTCGTGGCCGGTAGAAATCACCGGAATGCCCGGCGTCAAACCCAGCCGCGCCGCCATCTGCGGCTGCAATTCGCCAATTTTATCTCCGGCATTAATCATCCGCGGGAACAGCGAAGCGTCGATGCCCACCAATTTTAGCAGCCGCGGGCTGAACACTTCCTGAGTGACGTCCAGCAGCTGGCTGGTGCCCGCCATGGTTCTTTCGGTGGTCATTTCGCCGGTCAGCTGGAAGCTAATCAGCGACGACATAAACAGCCACGCGTGGGCGCGGTCGAGCAAGTCTGGAGCATTTTCGCGCAGCCAAATCAGCTTATACAGCGTGTTGAAGCTGTAAGGCGCGATGCCGGTAATGGCCTTAAGCTCGGCGGCGGGAAGGTATTTATCGATGTTGTTCATCACGGCTTCGGTGCGCGGGCATTTCCAGCTGATCACCGGGTAAAGCAGCTCGCCCTGACGGTCCACCAGCGCGCCGTCGACGCCAAAGGCCGTGACGGTCAGGGCGCGCACCGGATGGTCGGGCAGCTTGGCCACCAACGACTGGCAGCAGCTTTCGAGGCTTTGCATAATTCTCGCCAGCGGCCAAATGTGCCACAGCGGATTTTCTGCCGAGTTCAGCGTAAAATTTTGCTCATGTGCGCTGGCCAACACATTGCCTTGGCTATCGATGGCCATCGCGCGAATATTGGTGGCTCCACAGTCCAGAACAATCACGATCTCTTTTTGCATCTTTTCCCCTCACCTCGGCGCATCCTCTGTAGGGATGGTTATCACTTCGCGGAAGATTGGAAAGAGGCATCCCGCCTCATCGGGTGATTGCGCGGCTAATCTGTGAAAAGGATCACTAAAAACCGGGATTTAGCGGCAAAATCGCAGCGCGCGTTCTGCCCGTTTTCACGCGATGGTGGGCAAGCGGGCAGTGTTGCGCAATATGCTCAATCGGGGGCTGTAATGACGCCTGCGCCAGCGATATAGTAGCCGCCGGGCAAGAGCTTCAGAGGAACAAATATGCGGCAAAATCAGTTAGACGGCATAGTGTCATTTATCGTGGTGGCGGAAGAGTACAGCTTCTCTGCGGCGGCGGCGCGTCTTGGTGTTTCCCCTTCTGCCGTTAGTCAGTCAATCCGCACCTTGGAGCAGCGGCTGGGCGCCACGCTGTTCAACCGCACCACGCGCAGCGTGTCGCTGACCGACGCCGGTAAGCAGTTTATGGAGCGCGCCCTGCCCTGTGTGCAGGAGTTGGTGTCAGCCAGCGAAGAACTTGGCCAGTCTGGCGAAACCCCCACCGGGCTGCTGCGCATTAACATTCCCCGCAGTGCCCATCTGATTCTTCTTCAGCCGATTTTGCGCCGTTTTCTTGACGCCTGGCCGGGGATCCAGCTGGAAGTGATGGTCGAAAATGCGCTGGTAGACATTGTCGGTCGCGCCTTCGATGCCGGGATCCGTTTCGGCACGATGGTGGATAAAGACATGGTGGCCGTGCCGCTCGGGCCGCCGCTGAAAACCTATATTGTCGCGACGCCCGAGTATCTTGAACGCCACGGCATGCCCGAAAAACCTACCGATCTACTGCATCACGACTGCATCGTTTTCCGCCACAACACCAGCGGCCAGCGCGAACGCTGGAGCCTGAGCAAAGATGGCGAAGAGCTGACTCTGCCGGTCAATGGTCGCTTTATTATCAACGACTCGCTGGCGATGATGCAGGCCACCCTCGACGGCGTGGGTGTTTCATGGATGATCAGCGGCTACGTGGAAAACCTGATCGCCGAGGGGCGGCTGATTTCGATCCTTCCCGACTGGTGCCCGCAGGTGCCAGGTTTTTGCCTCTATTATCCCGACCGCCGCCAAATGTCGTTGAAACTGCGCGTGTTTATCGACTTCTTAAAGCAGGAGCTGGCCACCTCCGGCTCGACCATCGCCAAAGATAGCTTCGCCCATCAGTTCTAATTGTGAAGTTTTTCTTCATGACTCGACAACCATTATACGGATTATCGCCCCGCGACCTGAGGAGTAGCCTGTAACGAGTTCTACAGGCATCCCTTCTGATAAATAAGGTCGCAAAATGACAGATTCATCTTCCGCAAAAACGCTTCTGATCACCGGTGTTTCCTCTGGATTTGGCCGCGCCTTGGCCGAGCAGGCGCTCAAAGAGGGCCACAAAGTGGCAGGCACGCTGCGCAATATGCAGGACGCCAAGGCGTTCGAACAACTCAAACCAGGCAGCGCCTTCGGCTATGTGCTTGATGTCACTCACAATGAGCTTATCGCCGCCACCATCGCCGATATCGAAGCCGAGGTCGGACCGATTGACGTGCTGGTGAATAACGCCGGGTATGGCTACGAGGGCCTGGTGGAGGAAGCTTCGCTGGACGCCGTGCGCCAGCAGTTTGAAGTCAACGTATTTGGCGCGGTGGCGATGATTCAGGGCGTGCTGCCTTATATGCGCCAGCGCCGCGCGGGGCACATTCTCAACGTCACCTCGATGGGCGGCATTATCACCATGGCGGGCCTGGGCATCTATCACGGCAGCAAATTTGCGCTGGAGGGCATCTCGGAAAGTCTGGCGAAAGAGGTCAAAGGCTTGGGGATTCACGTCACCGCCGTGGAGCCGGGCGGCTTTCGCACCGACTGGGCGGGCCGCTCGATGACCCGCGGCGAGCGCAGCATCAGCGACTACGATGACGTTTTCGAGCCGCTGCGCCAGCGCCGTCAGGAGTACAGCGGCAAGCAGCTGGGCGATCCTGTCAAAGCCGCGCAGGCAATGCTCAAACTGATCGCCACGGAAAACCCGCCGATGCACCTGCTGCTGGGCAGCGACGCGGTGAAACTGGTTGGCGAAAAGCTGGCGTTTTTGCAGCAGGAGTTCAGCGAGTGGGAAGCCGTTTCGCGTTCAACCGATTTCCAATAATCGCTGGCTAACTCCCTTCGACAAGAGGCTCCCCGAGCCTCTTTTTTTATGCGCATTTTCTTGGCTGACTTTCACATGCAATCTGGTCATAAATTGATACAGTAGGAAGAAAATCAACTAAAACGAGCATTTATCATGACTACCTCTCTGATTAACCAGTTAAAAGACGTGGTTGGACATAGCCACGTGCTGACCAAAGCCAACGACAAAGTGCCCTACACCAAAGGTTTTCGCGTCGGCAAGGGCGAGGCGCTGGCCGTCGCGCTGCCGAATTCACTGATAGAGATGTGGCAGCTGCTGAAAGTCTGCGTCGCCCATGATGTCATCATTTTGATGCAAGCCTCCAACACCGGCGTCACCGGCGGTTCCACCCCGGACGGCAATGATTATGACCGCGATATCGTGATTATCAGCACTCGCAAAATTAACGGTTTGCATCTGCTGGATAATGCCAATCAGGTGCTAGCCTTCCCCGGCACGACCCTCACCGAGCTGGAAAATGCCCTGAAGCCTTACCAACGCGAGCCGCATTCGGTGATTGGCTCCTCCTGCATCGGGGCGTCGGTGATTGGCGGCATCTGCAATAACTCTGGCGGTTCGCTGATCCGCCGTGGGCCTGCCTTCACTGAAAAATCGCTCTATGCCGCCATTGATGAGCAGGGCCAGCTGCAGCTGATTAACCATTTGGGCATTGAGCTGGGCGAAACGCCCGAAGAGATCCTCGCCAATCTGGTCAGCCAAAAATACACCACCGGCGACGCGGCGGACTGGCAGGGGCGTATCTGGGCCGATGATTATGAGAAAAAGCTGCGCGATGTCGATTCTGACCAGCCCACGCGCTACAACGGCAACCCGGAGTATCTGCACGAAAGCGCCGGTTCCAGCGGCAAGCTGGCGGTGTTCTCGGTGCGCCTGCCGACCTTTGAAAGCAGCCGTGGCACGACGACGTTTTATATTGGCGCCAATGATGAAACCGAGCTGGTGGAGCTGCGCCGCTTCTTGCTAAAAAGCCTTAAAGCCTCGCCGTTGCAGGCTGAATACATTCACCGTCAGGCCTTTGATTTAACTATTCGCTATGCCAAACACGTGTATAAGGCCATTGGCAAACAGGGCGCGGCAAAGATCCCCGAAATGTTCGCGCAGAAAAACCAGATTGATAAAATCGTTCGCGCCATCCCGATCCTGCCAAACCACGCGTTTGACAGCCTGATCCAGCTTTACAATCGCGTCACGCCAGACGGCGTGGAGCCGCGCATCATGGATTTCCACCACCAGTTTGAGCATCACCTGATGCTGAAAACCGAGCAAAAAGACGCGCCGGAGCTGAAAGAACTTTTGCAGAGTTTCTTTGCCAGCCGGCAGGGTAAATTCTTTGAGTGCAGCAGCGCCGAAGAGAAGAATGCGTTTTTGATTCGCTTCGGCGTCGGGGCCTGTACCGTCTACTATTGCGAAGGCAAGGGGCTGGATATCAACCAGCGTCTGGTGGCGTTCGACGTGGCGCTGCGCTCCAACGACCCCGAATGGCGGCTGAAACTACCGGCTCATTTGCAACAGCAGGTGCTGCTGGAGTCCTGCTGCGGCCACTTCTTCTGTTTCGTCAATCATCAGGATTACATCCTCAAACCCGGCTATGACCCGACTGCCTTCAAGCACGGCGTGCTGGAGTATGTCGAAACGCGCGGGGCGAAATACCCCGCCGAGCACAATGTCGGCAACCAGTACCACGCCTCGCCGGACTACGAGCGGCATATGCACCAGCTTGACCCAACCAACAGTTTCAACGCCGGGGTCGGCAAAACCAGTAAGAAGAAGTTCTGGCGGGTTTAAGGTTGTAAAAAAGCTGTAGGAAGCTTGCAGGGACTAAGCCACGCGCCATCTTCTGCGGCGGTTTTTCTCTTCATACATCTGGGCGTCGGCTTCGCGCAGCGCCATGTCCGGCGTGCTGTCCGTCGGGTTGATGGCCACCGCGCCGATGCTCGGCCCGGCGTAATCAATCAGACAAGATTGCAGCTGATATTCGCCGGTCAGCAGTTCGGACAGGCGCTTTTTGAAAGCCTGCGCCGCCTGTTGAGCTTCGCTAAACTCCATCGGCCCGGCCCCCGCGACCACAAACTCATCGCCGCCCACGCGGGCCATCACTTCATCGCCGCGCACGCCCTCTTTCAGCCTCTCTCCCACCGCCACCAGAAAATCATCCCCCACTTCATGGCCGTGGAGGTCATTGATCTCTTTAAAATCATCCAGATCGGCAAAGGCAATCAGCACATAGCGCGAAGTGGCGTGGGCCTGAGAAAACAGGGTCGGCAGCTGATTGAACAGCGAGCGGCGGTTTGGTAAGCCGGTGAGTTCATCGGTATAGCTGGCGGTGGTCAGCGCGTCGTTAGCGAGCTGCAGCTTCTTCAACAACTGCTCGCTCTGGATCTGCTGTGCAATCAGGTTGGCGAACAGCTGAAGCACCTGCTCGCTGCGCTCAGATAATTCGCGGTGTTCAGAGCTGGCGGCGCACAGCGTACCGTACAGTGAGCCGTCGGCCAGCGTCACCGGCGTGCTGACATAAGTGGTGATCCCCAGCGCCCTCGCGGCTTCTGAATCCCCCCAAATCCCAGCAACGTCGCAGGTGTAGCGGCGGCCTTCGTCCAGCGCGCGCTTGCACAGGGTGTCTCCCCAAGGCACCGACAGCCCCTCGGGGATATGCATATTGCTGCCATTGCGGGAAAACAGAATGTGCTGCTGCCCGCCATCTTCGTCAATACGAGTCAGGTAGGTGGACTCCATATTGGTCACCAGCTCGAGCATCTCCAGCAACTGCCGAACCAGTCCTTCGAGCGTATATTCTGCTTCTAACGCTGTCGAAATGCGTTCGAGAAGATTATCTGTCATATGTCATGAAACCTTTGGTGGAGAGAGTCGAGCGGGTGCGAATTTTGAGAGCGAACGTTTTAACATAAATTGCGCGCCCTCGACACGGGAGTTGAGCAAAAAATAATCGTTTAGCCATCAGGCGAGAAAGCTTCGCGTTCAGTTTGCGGCAATAGAGTAACAAGCTAGACTCTCGGCTGACAAACGTGGACCATAAGCTACCCCCTATGGTTAACGACACTTTTCCTTGAGACTTCAATGAGAGACACCAAACAACCTTTTGCCACGCGCAAACGCCCCATGAAACTGATGACGTCGGTCATTTTGATGATTGGCGCAGTGATCCTCTCCGTCCTGCTGGTTGTACATCTGCTCTATCTTATTCAGGTCAGCGATACCACCCGCGACGGCGTGAAAGAGAAGGCGCTGGCGGTGGCCCGCACGCTGGCTGACCTGCCGGAAATCAGGCGCGGGCTGACTCAGCCTTCGGACAGCGGCATCATTCAGCCAATTGCCGACGCGGCGCAGAAGAGAAATGACCTGCTGTTCGTGGTGGTGACCAACATGAGCGGCATTCGCTTCTCGCATCCAAATAAAGAGGTGATCAGCCGCCGCTTTATTGGTGACGATATCAATCCAGCCTTGCAGGGCAAAGAAAATGTGGCGATCAATCACGGGGTGTTGGTGGAGGCGCTGCGGGTGTTCACGCCAGTTTATGATGACCAGCACAAGCAAATTGGCGTGGTGGCGATTGGCATTTCCCTCAGCAAAGTGACCGAGCAAATCAATAAGAGCCGCTGGAGCATTTTGTGGACCGTGCTGTTTGGTACGCTGGTCGGCGCACTGGGGACCTTCGCCTTGGTGAAGATGCTCAAACGCATCTTGTTCGGGCTGGAACCTTATGAAATATCGACGCTTTTTGAACAGCGGCAGGCGATGTTACAGTCGATCAAAGAGGGGGTGATTGCCGTAGACCAAGACGCGCGGGTGACGCTGATTAATCAGGAAGCGCGCCACCTGTTTGGCGAAACCGCCCCCGAGTTTTCCATTAATGTCGAAAACATCGGCGGCTCCCAGCCACTGATCCATAATCTTAACGACGTGCTGCAAACTGGCGTGCCGCGTCAGGATGAAGAGATCAATGTCAAAGGCCGTTTACTGCTGAGTAATACCGTGCCGGTGCGCAGCAATGGGGTGATTATCGGCGCTATCTGTACCTTCAGGGATAAGACCGAAGTCAGCCAGTTGATGCAGCGCCTGAGCGGCATGGTAAACTACGCCGATTCGCTGCGTGAGCGCTCGCACGAGTTTATGAACAAGCTGCACGTGATCCTCGGGTTACTGCACATGAAGAGCTACACGAAGCTTGAGGATTACATTCTCAAAACGGCCAATAACTATCAGACAGAAATTGGCTCGTTGCTGTTAAAAATCAAATCGCCTGTTATTGCCGGTTTCTTGTTAAGCAAGATGAAACGCGCCACGGATATGCACCATCAGCTGACGCTCAGCGATGATAGCCTGCTGCCCGACAATGCCAATGAAGATCAGGTGGCGGCGCTGATCACCGCGCTAGGTAATTTGATTGAGAATGCGCTGGACGCTCTGGGCCAGCAGCCGAACGGAGAGATAAGCGTGTTGCTGCATTACCAGAATGGCTGGCTCGCTGGCGTGGTCAGCGATGACGGCCCCGGCATTCCGCCTGAGCATATTGATGCTATTTTTGAGAAAGGGTTTTCGTCGAAAGGTGAAGAGCGCGGCGTCGGGTTATCCCTGGCGAAACAGCAAATTGAGAACCTTGGCGGAAGCATAAGCGTTGAGTCAGAACCTGACGTATACACCCAATTTTTTGTACAACTCCCGTGGGATAGTGAGAGGAAACCGGCATGATCAATGTGCTGATAGTCGATGATGATGCCATGGTTGCAGAGCTTAACCGCTGTTATGTGACTCAGATTGAAGGGTTTACCTGCACTGGCGTGGCCTCAACCTTACAACAAGCCAAAGATCTGGTGTTGAATCCTCAACATCCTATCGACCTTATTTTGCTTGATGTCTATATGCAGCAGGAGAACGGGCTGGATTTGCTTCCCGTACTGCGCGATGCCGGTCGGCCAATCGACGTGATTGTGATCTCCTCCGCCGCCGATGCCGCCACCATTAAGAAGTCGCTGAACTATGGCGTGGTGGATTACCTGATCAAGCCTTTCCAGTTCCCGCGTTTTGAAGAGGCGCTGACCCACTGGCAGCAGAAGAAAACGCTGATGGATCACCATCAGTATTATGAGCAGTCTGACGTGGATCGCCTGATACACGGCGAGCCGCAGACCACGTCTGACAACAAAAAGCTGCCGAAGGGCTTAACGCCGCAGACCCTGCGCACCCTGTGCCAGTGGATTGACGCCCATCCTGACACCGAGTTCTCCACCGATGAGCTGGCGCACTCGGTGAATATCTCGCGCGTTTCCTGCCGTAAATACCTGATTTGGCTGGCTGACAGCCATATCCTGTTCACCAGCATTCACTACGGGGTGACGGGAAGGCCGGTCTATCGCTATCGGCTGCAAGAAGATCATCACGCCCTGCTAAAACAGTATTGCCAGTAGTAATTGGGGAATTAGCGCAGCAGCTGGTAGCTATTATCCAGCAGCGTGAAGCCAAACTGGCGCTGTGATGAGCAGACAATCTGCCGCTGTTTAGTGACAAAAATCGCCTCGATATGTGCAAGGTCTTGCAGATACTCGAGGCTTTTTTCTACCCCCATGCCATACAGCAGCGTGGTGTAGATATCGCCGTCGATGGAATCATCAGAAATCACCGTCACGCTCTGTAACTCGTTATCCAGCGGATACCCGGTTTTCGGGTCGAGAATATGGTGGTAGCGGCGGCCGTCCAACTCAAAATAACGCTCGTAAATGCCCGACGTAACCACCGATTTGTTGCTGACGTGGATCACGCCTAGCAGCGCATCTTCGGCGGCAAACGGCTTTTTCAGCCCAATCCCCCACCCCTGTTCCCCACTGGCGCCCAGCGTCTGGACATTGCCGCCGAGGTTAATCAGCCCTTGCGGCACCTGCTCGGCCAGCAGGAAATCCCTCACCACGTCGGCGATATAGCCTTTAGCAATGGCCCCCAAATCGATTTCCATTCCGGCGTATTGCAGGAAGACGGAGCGCGCGGCGTCATCGAGTACCACATCACGGGGGTTGGTCAGGGCGAGCAGGCTTTGCAGATCGCTGGCGGCGGGCACGCTGTGGCCGCTAAAGCCAATTTTCCAGCGTTTTACCACAGGGCCGATAGTGAAGTTGAACAGGCTGTCTTCGAGCAAACTCACTGCCTTGGCGCGTTTAATCAGCTCATAAACCGGCGGGCTAACCACCACCGGGTGGCTGCCCGCCGCGTGGTTTATCGTCATCACTTCAGAGTGCGGGCGATTGACCGTGAAGAGGTTCTCTTGCTGTTTGATCAGCCGGAAAACGCGTGACGCCAGACTCTCATTATGTTCAAACAGCTTGAGCAGAATGGGGGAGCCCATCAGCACGGCGGAGTAAGCATAAATTCGATCGTCTGGCGTCATAGCGTTATCTCGTCAATCAAGTGGATAAAGCCTGCGCCGAGAAGGTGACGCAGGCTATTCGCCGTTATTTCCTCGAGAAGCGAGCGGCGTTGCGTCCTGCAAGAATACCGAAGATGATGATATCCGCAACGGCATTACCGCCAATTCGGTTGCCGCCGTGGATGCCGCCGACCACTTCACCGGCGGCGAATGCGCCGTTCAGCGCCTGCTTCTGGCTATCCAGCACGCAGGTTTCGGTGTTAATGGTCACGCCGCCCATGGTGTGATGAACCCCCGGCGCGATGCGAATGGCGTAGAACGGCCCCTGATTAATCGGATGGCGCATCGCCGTGGTGCGACCGAATTCGGCGTCGTGCTGCTTATCCACTGCGACATTGTAAGTCTCGAGGGTGGCGAGGAAGGCGTGGAAATCCATCTCCAGCTTGTTCGCCAGCTCGCGCGGAGACTCGGCGCTAATCACAAAACCGCGCGCGATATACTCATCGGCAGCCTTGTTGTTCAGTCGAACCTGCTCATCAAACACCACGTAGGCGTATTTTTCCGGCTGGGCGATGATTTGCGCCGAGACTTTGTCGCGGGTTTCCATCTCATTAAAGAAGCGTTTCCCGGCCTGATTGACCAGAATCGCCCCGCCGCCGCGAATAGCTTCTGAAATCAGGTAAGAGGTAGTTTGCTCAACCGTTGGGTGGATTTGAATTTCGCCCATATCCACGGTATCCGCGCCGATAGTCTGCAAAATCGCGATGCCGCCGCCGGTTGCGCCTTTGTGGTTGGTGGTGACGAAGCCGTCCAGCTCAGGGCGATATTTCACCACCATGTCGCGGTTGGCGCTAAAACCGCCGGTAGCCACAATTACGCTTTTAGCATTGATAGTCAGCACTTCGTTTTCATCGTTTAACAGCTCGACGCCTTGCACTGCGCCCTGCTCATAACGAATCTGGGTCACCGAGGTATCGAGCATCACGTCAATATTGCGTTTGTTGAGGTTCTTCACCAGGCCGCTAATCAGGAAGCCACCCACCGCGCTGCGATCCGCCGGGCGGTGAGTACGGTCGATGCTCATCCCGCCGGTGATGGTAATATCACTCAGCTCGATGTCGTGTTCGGCTAACCACTCCACGGCCTGCGGCGCGCGCTCGACGAACTCTCTCAGCAAGACCTGATTGTTCTTGAACTGGCCGCCTTTCAGGCTCTCTTGGTAGAACAGCTCTTTGCTGTCTTCAATGCCTTTGAGTTTCTGGAAACGCGTTTCCGCCGCGTTCATGCCCACAGAGGCTTTGATGGTGTTGCCGCCGATGGTGGACATTTTCTCCACCACCAGCACTTTCGCCCCTTCATCACAGGCTTGGATTGCCGCGGCCAGACCGGCACCGCCGCTGCCGACCACCACCACGTCATAGCTTTGCGGCGCTGACGGGCTGCCGCCCTCTTCCAAAAGTTGGGCTTTGCAGGATTTTGCAATAGCTTTTGAAACGGCTTTCTTCACGGCTTCGCTCTGCGTGGTCGCGCCGGTGACGGCGTCCACGTGCGGGCTGTTAGCATCCAGAATGCGGCTACGAATGATGTCGAAGCTGGTGGTGAAAGCTACGTCTAACTCTGACTCGGCATCCAGCTCGATATCAGCAATGCGGTCGGTTTCCAGACTGACGTTAATCGCCAGCTGATGGGTATCGTCCTGCACTTTTTCATTAAAGACGCCGGCTTTGAATTTTTTCGACGTCATGCTCATGTCGCGGATCATCGCGTCGACCAGCGAGAAGCGCCACAGCGGCTCGGGGATGGTCAAAGCTTCGCGCTGGGTGCTGTCGATAAATAGCTCGAGTTTCTTATCTTGGGTGATGCGATCCGCCCAATCTGGATAAGCGATGCAGGCTTTGCCGACCGCCACCATGTCATAACCGTGCTCCAGCGCCAGCTCGGCATCTTCCATATTCACCACGCCACCGACGCCCATCACCGGCACTTTAGCCAGCGTCTCAGAGCGCATCGCGACATATTTGTCGATCAGCGGCGTTGGATCTTGGCTATCAACAATCGAAGGACGTAGGGTATAGCCGACGGAGAAGTGCAGGTAATCCACACCGCGCGCCGCCAACTTTTCCAGCAGGTACATGGTGTCAGCGAAGCGAATGCCCGGCTCTTCAATCTCTTCTGGTGAGAAGCGGTAGCCGATAATGAAAGAAGGATCGGCGTATTGCTGCGCCATCTGGTGGGTGATTTCCAGCACCGCTAGCGGGAATTTGGCGCGGTTTTCGCGGCTGCCGCCCCATTGGTCGGTGCGCTGGTTGGAGTTTGGTGAGAAGAACTGCTGAATCAGGTAGGTGTTGGCGCCGTGGATCTCCACGCCGTCGAATCCGGCTTCAATGGCGCGACGCACGCCTTCGCCAAACTTAGCAATCATGCCGTCCACTTCTTCCGTGGTCAGCGCGATGGGGGTGGCGGCACCTTCACGCGGCGCGGCCAGCGCGCTCGGCGCGACCGGAGACTGGCCGCCAATCAGTTTTGGCTCGGTCATGCGGCCGCCGTGATAAATCTGCAATACGGCTTTTGAACCTTTCTCTTTGATTGCTTGCGCAATTTTAGCCAGCCCCGGCACTTTGCTGTCGGTGTCGATACCAATGGCGCCGGGGAAGGCCAGACCTTTGTCGTCGATAAAGCAGCACTCGACGATAACCGTGCCGATGCTGCCAGCACGGGCACGGTAGTATTCCACCAGCTCGCTGTTGACTGAGCCGTCGTAAAAGCCGGTGCAGGTGGTCATCGGTGCCATCAGCAAACGGTTTTTCAACGCGGTGCCGTTTGGCAGAGTAATAGGACTCAATAACCGATCGCGATTTTTCATAATAATTAACTCCAACCTAAAGTGTTTAATATTTTGTGAATTCGGTATCGGATTAATTAATTCTTTTTAGTTAGTCTCCGTTCTCATGGTATTAATATATTACTTTCTTTAGTTTCATAATCTCTAACCTTAGTTATTTAACTATTTACCTATTAATATACCGCTGCATTTATTAATGCATTGTTAAATGACAAATAGAATGATCACATTTAATCAAACACTCACCAGCTTTATATTTAATTAGGAAAAAATGCTTTATCAAGAATGAGACGCAATAACCCGACACAAGCCATCAATTAAAATAACCCTTTAAAATCATAAAACTAAAATCAAACACCCTTCCCCAGAGTATGACCAATGATTACGGGAGCAAGCATTTCATACTAAAATTCCTATCTTAATTTCACTTAGTATCACTCCCACCAAAATTAACCTTTATTTTTGTGCATGATTAAAAAGAAAAATATAAATAGCTTTTCTTGATCCAGATCAAAAGTAATAAACAGGAAAATCGCATTATATAAATAACTTCTCCCCATTAAGGGGGATAACCCTACCAAATAATGAATATCAATAATGGAGCAACGTAAATGCCGCCATTAAATAGCTTAAGAAAGTTAAGTAACTAAAAAAATCAAAAAGACGCTGACTTTATTACGCACATCAACCCAACAGAGCCGTTAAGAGCCCGCAGTGACCTCCCTGCCGCTCGCGAGATCTTGGGTACTCAGAATTCTCAACTACTTGTTAGGTCAAACCTATGACTGATATCTCTAAAACGATGGTGACACCTCCGGTTAGCAAAGTTTCAGGCGGTAAAAAAAACCGCCTGATGATGATGCTTATGCCCATTCTGGTAACCGTAATTCTGTTGTTTATCCCAGTCCCTGAAGGCTTGCAGCCTCACGCATGGCACTTCTTCGCCGTGTTCGTCGGTGTCATTGTCGGTCTGATTTTTGAGCCTCTGCCTGGCGCGGTGATTGGCCTGACCGGCGTGGTGGTGATTGCGCTGTTCAGCCAGTGGCTGCTGTTTAGCCCGGCTGAGCTGGCTGACCCGAAATTCAAAATGGCGGCGCAGTCCTTTAAATGGGCAGTGAGCGGCTTCGGCAACTCCACCGTGTGGCTTATCTTCGGCGCATTCATGTTTGCCGCGGGCTACGATAAAACCCAGTTCGGTCGCCGTCTGGCACTGATTCTGGTGAAATATCTTGGCCGCCGCAGCCTGACGCTGGGTTACGCCATCGCCTTCGCGGATCTGCTTCTGGCGCCTTTCACTCCGTCAAACACGGCGCGCAGCGGCGGGACTATTTACCCAATCATTGCTAACTTACCGCCGCTGTACGGTTCAAAACCGAATGACCCAAGTGCGCGTAAAATCGGCTCTTATCTGATGTGGGTCGCTATCACCGCAGCCTGTATCACCAGCTCCATGTTCCTCTCCGCGCTGGCACCTAACTTGCTGGCACTGGGCATCGTTAACAGCATCACCGGCATCAATATCTCTTGGGGAATGTGGTTCTTCGCCTTCCTGCCAGTGGGTCTGTTGTTACTGCTGACCATGCCGCTGCTGGCTTACTGGCTCTACCCGCCGGAAGTCAAAGTGAATGATGAAGTGCCGCGCTGGGCCACCGCCGAGCTGGCCAAACTGGGCAAAATGTCCCGTCATGAAATCCTGCTGCTGGTCTTTGTATGCTGCGCCCTGATGATGTGGATTTTCGCCGCCAGCTTCATTGAACCTGCGATGGCTGCCCTGTTGGTAGTGGTGCTGATGCTGTGGACCGGCGTATTGAACTGGAACGACATCACCAGCAACAAACCGGCGTGGAACACCTTCGCGTGGTTCGCCACATTGGTGGCTCTGGCCGACGGCTTATCTCGCACCGGCTTTATCTCTTGGTTAGGTAAAGAAGGCGCGGTGATGATGGGCGGCATCTCTCCGGGAACAGCGACCATCGTGCTGCTGCTGGCGTTCTACCTGCTGCACTACCTGTTTGCCAGCACCACCGCGCACACCACGGCGCTGCTGCCTGCGATGCTGACCATCGGTGCCGCTATTCCAGGCATCAACCTGCAAGTCTTCTGCCTGCTGATGGTGACGTCTCTGGGTGTGATGGGGATCATTACTCCATACGGTACTGGCCCAAGCCCGATTTACTACGGCAGCGGTTATCTGCCAACCAAAGACTACTGGCGCCTAGGCACCATCTTCGGCGCACTGTTCTTAGCCGCCCTGCTGTTTATCGGCTACCCTTGGATGGCCATGCTGTTCTAAAGGAGGATTAATTTGACACTCAAGCCATTAACAGAGCTTTTACTCAAATAAAACATCCCCAGCCTGTTGCCAGCCAATCACCTTGGCTGGCAACATACACACGAATAAAAACGTCGCCCCCGATCTACCCGAAGATCACTCCAGGAAATCGCTGTACCCATGGCGGCAATAACGGATTAAGTGAGAAAACAATGTCGAATAAAACTTTCCATTATCAAGATCCATTCCCTCTCGCCAAAGAGGACACCGAATATTATCTGTTAACCCGTGACCACGTTTCCGTTAGCCAGTTTGATGGCGAAGAAGTGCTGAAAGTCGCGCCAGAAGGTCTGACTTTGCTGGCACAGCAAGCCTTCCACGACGCCTCTTTCATGCTGCGCCCGGCTCACCAGAAACAAGTGGCGGCCATTCTTGATGACCCGGAAGCCAGCGAGAACGACCGTTACGTCGCGCTGCAATTCCTCAGAAACTCCGAAATCGCCGCCAAAGGCGTGTTGCCAACCTGTCAGGACACCGGCACGGCGATCATCATGGGTAAAAAAGGTCAACGCGTCTGGACCGGCGGTGGCGACGAAGCCGCGCTTTCCAAAGGCGTGTACAACACCTTTATCGAAGATAACCTGCGCTACTCGCAAAACGCCCCGCTGGATATGTATAAAGAGGTGAACACTGGCACCAACCTGCCAGCGCAGATCGACCTCTACAGCGTAGATGGCGACGAATACAAATTCCTCTGCGTCGCCAAAGGCGGCGGCTCGGCGAACAAAACCTATCTGTATCAAGAAACTAAGGCGCTGATCACTCCGGCCAAGCTGAAAGATTATCTGGTCGATAAAATGCGTACTTTGGGAACGGCTGCCTGCCCGCCGTACCATATCGCCTTCGTGATTGGCGGGACGTCAGCAGAAGCCACGCTGAAAACCGTTAAACTGGCCTCTACCCACTATTACGACGGTCTACCGACCGAAGGTAATGAGCACGGTCAGGCGTTCCGCGACGTACAGCTGGAAAAAGAGCTGCTGGTGGAAGCCAATAATCTCGGCCTCGGCGCACAGTTCGGCGGCAAATACTTCGCGCACGATATCCGCGTGGTTCGTCTGCCACGCCACGGCGCATCTTGCCCAGTCGGCATGGGCGTTTCCTGCTCCGCCGACCGTAACATCAAAGCTAAAATCAACCGTGACGGTATCTGGATTGAGAAACTGGAAGACAATCCGGGCAAATACATCCCTGAAGCCTTGCGCCAGCAGGGTGAAACCGGTGTGGTTGAAGTTGACCTGAACCGTCCGATGAAAGAGATCCTCGCGCAGTTGTCTGAGTATCCGGTCTCAACTCGCCTCTCTCTGAGCGGCACCATCATCGTTGGCCGCGACATTGCGCACGCCAAGCTGAAAGAGCGTCTGGATAACGGCGAAGGCCTGCCACAGTATGTTAAGGATCACCCGATTTACTACGCGGGTCCGGCCAAAACCCCTGAAGGTTATGCTTCCGGCTCCCTCGGCCCAACCACCGCAGGCCGCATGGACTCCTACGTGGACCTGCTGCAATCCAACGGCGGTAGCATGATCATGCTGGCGAAAGGCAACCGTAGCCAGCAAGTGACCGACGCCTGCCACAAGCACGGTGGTTTCTACCTCGGCAGCATCGGCGGCCCGGCGGCAGTGCTGGCTCAGCAAAGCATTAAGAGCCTCGAATGCGTCGAGTACCCTGAACTGGGGATGGAAGCTATCTGGAAAATCGAAGTGGAAAACTTCCCGGCGTTCATTCTGGTGGATGACAAAGGTAACGACTTCTTCGAGCAAATCCGCATCAACCAGTGCGCCAAGTGCGTTGTGAAATAAGCTCGCTAGCGAGAAGCTGAAATGCAAAAAGCCCGCCGAACATGGCGGGCTTTTTTATGGTCTGCAGCAAGAAAATTCAAGCGCCACGCCCATAAAAAAAGGCCGGATAACCGGCCTTCAGTGTGGAGAATAAGTCGATTAGTTAGTGACTTTATTCTTCAGGTCTTCGCTACCCTGCTTGGTTTTGTCCCAGGCTTTTTCCGAACCTTCTTTGGTTTTATCCCAGCCTTTTTTAGTGCCTTCTGACACTTTGCTGGTGGTAGAGTCGCGCTTACCTTCAGCGGCGTGCTTAGCTTTCTGCTTTTGCTCTTCGCCTTTATTCTGCTCTTTGTGCAGTTTTTCTTTAGCGGTATCTGCACCTTTGTGCGCTTCAGCGACAGTCTCATCAGTTGCGTGGCTGACGGTATCGGCAGCAAACACAGGTGAAGCCAGTAAAATCGCGGACAGAGCAATAATTGCCTTTTTCATAATACTCCCTCATTGGACAGATACGTTTATTTCAACCTGATAACAGCATGAACCCGTTTTACCGCATACGCTGTAAGAATAGGCCTAAAGTTCTCCCTTGGATAACTTTTGCAGCATCTAAAGAGTAACTCCATCATTTTTATGAAAAGAAAGTTTGGCCTTCGCCCGGCGTTAAAGCGTAAACGGCTATAGCGTTCTTTTTTGCGATTGGGAAAGTGAAGTGCTGAATACTAGATAAATGGATATCTCCCCTCTTTAAGTAAGAGAATCGCTAAATAACTTTTAGTTTTAATAACTAAACGATTAAGTAAAACCAAAAAAAAAAAAACAAAAAAACTCATACCAATGATTTATTTACCCTTTATTCATCTGAGATAAATACTCGCTATTTCATTTACCTTTAATTTAGTTTCGCAGGATTATACTCTCTCACTCTATAACCAATTAGGAATAACCCAACCTTTTAGCGCAAGGAGTACTCGACGAATAGATAAAATCATAGCCATCAAAATACATATAAAATATAAATAATATTAAAAATCATTATTCAAGGAATGAATATATGCTCAGGGAATCATTATTATCCGTTTGTGGATGGAAAGAATGTACAGCTTCTGATTATGCCAATATCTATATGCTCTATGGTGGCAGTAGTAATACTCATCCAGAGATTATTGATTTCATTAATTCGGAAAACCGCCATAAACTGCGCTATTTTGCTAAACAGGAACACGGCGAGAAGGTCGCTGCCATCTTTACTAACGACAACATGGACCTGTGCCAGCCGCCAACCGCATCATCACACCAGCATGTTAACTTCGATGAGACGATTTTTCCTGCCAAACCGAGTTCGCGGTTTATCTTACCTTTCAAATCGAAAATCATCTCTGACGTTAATAAAGAAAATATTATCAATTTGCTGCCTAACGTTTTTAATAAACGCAGCGTTTGCCTGGTAAAAGATAAATTCTGTTCAAAGACGCAAAAGAACAGAAGAAATGAAATACATAGTTTTCAACGTAGTGGCGGGGAAATTCGCTCCATAAAAGATTTCACACCCGATGAAATCTGTCATATTTATAAGAAACTCTTCGCTATGCGATGGGGGAAAAGCTTTAGAGATGATTATTTTAACTCTCTCAAATCATTTTCAAATAGATTTCAGAAAATGCTTTTTGGGCACGTCCTGCTGATTGATAACCAGCCGTGCGCCATTGATTATATTGTTAAAACCGACTCCCCCGAATGGTTATATTTTGATGTTGTGAATGGCGGGCTGGATCCTAAATACAAACACCTCAGCCTGGGCAGCATACTCATGTGGCTGAATATCCAAGAGGCCAAGACTGTGGCGCAGACTGCGCAAAAAGCGATGCGAGTGAATCTCGGCAAACCCACAATGGAGTACAAAAAGAGGTGGGCACATTGCCATACGCTTTATCGAACGTTGTGAAAGGCGAGAGGGATAAAAGAGAGTACTTGGAGCGGGTGAAGGGAATCGAACCCTCGTATGCAGCTTGGGAAGCTACCGTTCTACCATTGAACTACACCCGCTTTGGTGTGCGTGGGCATTATAACCCGTTACGTGCGGCGAGCAAGGCGTGTTTTGCGATATGCGCTTGAGATTTAAGCAATTAGCCTTGCGGACTGCTTCGGGCATGAAAAAGGGAGCCGAAGCTCCCTTTTATCACACTCGCCGATGCGAACTTATTTCGTTGGGCGCAGCGCCGGGAACAGAATAACGTCGCGGATGGTATGGCTGTTGGTGAACAGCATAACCATACGGTCGATACCGATACCCAAACCAGCCGTCGGCGGTAGACCGTGCTCCAGCGCGGTGACGTAGTCTTCGTCGTAAAACATCGCTTCGTCGTCGCCTGCGTCTTTCGCTGCAACCTGATCGGCGAAACGCTGTGCCTGATCTTCTGCATCGTTCAGCTCGGAGAAGCCGTTACCGATTTCACGACCGCCGATGAAGAACTCGAAGCGATCTGTCACTTCTGGGTTCTCGTCGTTACGGCGCGCCAGCGGAGAAACCTCTGCTGGGTATTCGGTGATGAAGGTCGGCTGGATCAGCTGCGCTTCGGCAGTTTCTTCGAAGATCTCAGTCACGATGCGGCCAAGGCCCCAGTTCTTCTCAATCTTGATACCGATGGATTCAGCGATCGCCGTGGCTTTCGCCATATCGTCGAGATCAGCCACGTTGGTTTCAGGACGGTATTTGCAGATGGCTTCTTTCATCGTCAGCTTGGCAAAAGGCTTGCCGAAGTCGAAGGTCTGGTCGCCATAAACGATCTGCGGGTTGCCGTCGTTGACTTGCTCAGCCAGCGTACGGAACAGGCTCTCGGTCAGGATGATCAGGTCTTTGTAATCCGCGTACGCCATATAGAGTTCCATCATAGTGAACTCTGGGTTATGACGCGGAGAAACGCCTTCGTTACGGAAGTTACGGTTGATCTCAAATACGCGATCAAAGCCGCCAACCACTAAACGCTTCAGGTACAGTTCCGGCGCGATACGCAGGTACATGTCGATATCAAGCGCGTTATGGTGAGTGATGAACGGACGAGCCGCAGCGCCGCCAGGGATCACTTGCATCATAGGCGTTTCTACTTCCATAAAGCCCTGATTGACCATAAAGGTACGGATCGCAGCCATGATTTGTGAACGCACTTTGAAGGTTTTGCGCGATTCGTCATTAGCAATCAGGTCGAGGTAACGCTGACGGTAACGCGTTTCCTGATCCGCCAGACCGTGGAACTTGTCCGGCAACGGACGCAGCGCTTTGGTCAACAGACGCAGTTCAGAACAGTGGATAGACAACTCACCGGTCTTAGTTTTGAACAACTTACCGCGAGCACCCAGGATATCGCCCAAGTCCCACTTCTTGAATTGTTCGTTATAAATGCCTTCAGCCAGATCATCGCGAGCAACGTAAAGCTGAATACGACCGCCCACATCCTGCAAGGTAACGAAAGAGGCTTTACCCATAATACGACGCGTCATCATGCGGCCAGCGACGGTCACTTCAACGCCTAAATCTTCCAGCTCTTCGTTCTCTTTGCTATCGTATTTAGCGTGGATTTCGTCAGAAATGCTGTCACGACGGAAATCGTTCGGGAAAGCGATGCCGGTTTCACGCAGTGCAGCCAGCTTCTCACGACGTGCCTTCAGCTCGTTGTTTAGATCTGGTACTTGCTCAGCGCCCTGCGCTTTTGATTGCTGTTCAGCGGACGGTTGTTGCTCAGACATTTTGGTTCCTCATAACCCGGCTTTCAAACTTGCTTCAATGAATTTATCCAGGTCGCCATCCAAAACGGCCTGCGTGTTTCGTGTCTCAACGCCAGTGCGCAGATCTTTGATACGTGCATCATCGAGCACGTAAGAACGAATCTGGCTGCCCCAGCCGATGTCTGACTTGTTGTCTTCCATCTGCTGTTTATCAGCATTTTTCTTTTGCATCTCAAACTCATAAAGCTTGGCTTTCATCTGCTTCATGGCCTGATCTTTGTTTTTATGCTGAGAACGGTCGTTCTGGCATTGGGTCACAATGTTGGTCGGAAGGTGGGTAATACGTACCGCAGATTCCGTTTTGTTAACGTGCTGACCACCCGCACCTGACGCGCGGTATACGTCGATACGCAGGTCGGCAGGGTTAATTTCAATCTCGATATCGTCATCCACTTCTGGGTAAACGAAGGCCGAGCTGAAGGAGGTATGACGACGGCCGCCGGAATCGAACGGGCTTTTACGAACCAGACGATGAACGCCGGTTTCAGTGCGCAGCCAGCCGAAAGCGTAGTCACCGGTGATCTTGATGGTGGCTGATTTCAGGCCCGCGACGTCGCCGTCGGACTCTTCAATCATCTCAGTTTTAAAGCCTTTGGCTTCGGCCCAGCGCAGGTACATACGCACCAGCATGCTGGCCCAGTCCTGAGCTTCTGTACCGCCGGAACCGGCTTGGATATCCAGATAGCAGCTTGCGCTGTCGTATTCACCGGAGAACATGCGTCGGAATTCCAACTGCTCCAGCTTCGCGGTCAGTTGGTCGAGTTCTTCAACGGCTTCGTGGAAAGTCTCTTCGTCGTCAGCCTCAACCGCCAGTTCCAGCAAGCCTGACACATCGTCACGGCCCTGAGTTAACTGGTCGATGGTTTCAACGATAGCTTCCAGTGCGGAACGCTCTTTGCCCAGCGCCTGTGCGCGTTCTGGCTCGTTCCAAACGTCCGGCTGTTCCAGCTCGGCGTTAACTTCTTCTAGGCGCTCTTTCTTGGCATCATAGTCAAAGATACCCCCTAAGGACGTTTGTCCGCTCGGACAGGTCCTGAATTCGGTTTTTTACCGGATTAATTTCAAACATGATTTTCGCGTCTTACGTTGATTCGGAGTTGGCCCAATGCCATTCGAACCGCTGATTCTAGCGGAATTAGCGGCTCTTTTATAGCAAGTTGCTGTTTTTTTAGCGCCGTCTGTAAGACGACGCCAAGGCTATCCGAGAGGGTGGAAAAGGCTTATTTCGGCCACAAATGCTGAATAATCAGCTGAACGCTGCGATTTCCGCGATATTCATTAATATCCAGCCGATAGGCCAGTTCAACTTCTCGCACGCTGCTGTCCGGCCAAAAAGTCGGATCGATGTTGAACGCAATGCCGTCGAGCAGCGGCCCGCCGCCAATAGGCTCAATCATCAGTTTTAGATGGCGCTCTTTGAGCAGCTTTTGTTGCAAGATGCGGAAACGCCCGTCGAAGGTTGGCTCGGGGAAGGACTGTCCCCAAGGGCCGCCGTCGCGCAACAGCTCGGCGGTATCAATGGTCAGCTCCTGACCCGCCAGCTCGCCGTCAGACCAAATCACGCCTTCCAGATGCGAGGGATCCAGCCATTCGCCGACCAATTCTGCAAACCGATCGCGGAACTCATCAAATTTGGCTTCTTCCAGCGACAAGCCTGCCGCCATTGCGTGCCCGCCAAACTTCATCATGAGACCCGGATGCAAGGTATCAATACGCTCGAGAGCGTCGCGCATATGTAAACCGGCAATGGAACGGCCGGAGCCTTTCAATACGCCGTCGCCAGCCGGAGCAAAAGCAATGACCGGCCGATTGAAACGCTCTTTGAGGCGTGAAGCCAAAATGCCCACCACGCCCTGATGCCACTCTGGGTGATACATCGCCAGACCATAGGGCAGCGCGTCGCTGCTGCTTTCCAGCTTGTCGCACAGCGCCAGCGCCTCGACCTGCATCCCCTGCTCGATTTCTCGACGGGTTTGGTTCAAAGCGTCTAAATCACTGGCCAGCGCCCGCGCCTGCGCAATGTCATCACTGAGCAGCAACGCCACGCCCACCGACATATCATCTAAGCGCCCCGCCGCATTTAAACGCGGGCCGAGGGCAAAGCCGAGGTCACTGGCCGCCAGCGTGCGCGCTTCGCGATTTGCCACTTCTAACAAGGCTCGAATGCCTGGACGGCACTTACCTGCGCGAATGCGATTCAGCCCCTGATAAACCAAAATGCGGTTATTGGCATCGAGAGGTACCACGTCAGCCACGGTGCCTAACGCCACTAAATCTAACCATTCGGCAAGATTTGGCGCGGTAAGGCCCTGCTCTTCGAACCAGCCGCTTTTATTGAGCGCGGCGCGAAGGGCCAGCATCAAGTAGAAGGCTACGCCAACGCCCGCCAAGGATTTGGAGGGGAATTCGCAACCGTGCAGATTGGGGTTAATAATGGCTTCAGCGGCAGGCAGGGTGTCGCCCGGCAAGTGGTGATCGGTGACCAGCACTTGAATGCCTTTCTCGTGGGCTAAGTCGACGCCCGCGTGAGATGAAATGCCGTTATCAACTGTCAGAATCAGTTCGGCCCCCCGCGCGGCGGCTTGTTCAACCACCTCAGGGCTAAGCCCGTAACCATCTTCAAAACGGTTAGGCACCAGATACTTTATCTCGCTGCATCCCATGCTGCGCAGCGAAAGTACGGTTAGCGCGGTGCTGGTCGCGCCATCGGCGTCGAAGTCGCCCACCACCATAATGCGCAGGCGGTCGCGCAGGGCTTTCTGCAATAATTCTACGGCAGCATCAATGCCATCAAGTTGCTGATATCCCAGCAATCCTTTAACACTGCGCTCAAGCTCCTGCGCACCTTTAATACCGCGCGCGCTGTATAAGCGGCGCAGTAAAGGTGAAAGCTCGGCAGGGAGATTAGCGCCGTCAGCTGCCTGACGACGACGAAGTTGGGTCTGCAAAGTCACTTAAAATCAACCACCGGTTTTTTGTGAAGGTTCCTGCGCGTCGAGCATGGCGGCCATCTCTTTTGGCGGCTGGTAACCTGGGATCATCATGCCGTTTTCAAGCACAATCGCCGGAGTTCCCGATACGCCGAACTGAACGCCCAATTGGAAATGTTTGGAGATGTCGGTTTTACAGCTCGCTGGAGAAATATCGTCGCCACGCATCGCCGCATCAAAGGACTGTTTGCGGTTGCCGGTGCACCAGATGGACTGCATGTCTTTTTCCGCTTTGGAATTCAGACCCTGACGAGGGAAAGCCAGATAACGCACGGTAATGCCGAGATCGTTATAGTCCTGCATCTGCTGGTGCAGCTTGTGGCAATAGCCGCAGGTAATGTCGGTAAACACCGTGATCACATGTTTTTCTTTCGCCGCTTTATAGATGATCATTTCGCTTTTCAGCGAATCTAACTTTTTGATAAGCATCTGGTTAGTAACGTTCACAGGCTGGGTGCCACTGACATCAAACATCGGGCCTTGCAGAACGTGTTTACCGTCTTCGGTGACATAAATCACGCCGCTGTCAGTCGTTACCGCTCTCAAACCGGCGACCGGCGAGGGCTGAACTTCAACGTTTTTCATTCCGAGCTTGTTCAGGGTTCCCTGGACTGCCGCATCGTCAGCCTGGGCCGCGCCAGTAATACAGGCAGCCAGTAACGTTAACAGCATTAAACCTTTTTTCATCATTTCGTCCTTTATCTCCTCGCGCGTTAGCCGCGAGGGTGATGTTGTTGATGTAGCTGTTTAAGTCGTTCAGTCGCTACATGGGTATAAATTTGAGTGGTCGACAGATCGCTGTGACCTAATAGCATTTGTACGACACGCAAGTCAGCCCCGTGGTTCAGTAAATGGGTGGCAAAAGCGTGACGTAAGACGTGCGGAGAGAGCCGCTCGGCATCAATACCCGCAAGGATCGCATAGTGTTTGATGCGATGCCAGAAAGTCTGGCGGGTCATTTTCTGCGCGCGGTTGCTCGGGAATACCACATCTACCGAAGCCCCGTTGAGCATCCACGGGCGACCATGTTCGAAGTAGTTTTCAATCCAATACACCGCCTCTTCGCCCATCGGCACCAGCCGCTCTTTGTCGCCTTTACCGATGACACGCACCACGCCTTGGCGCAGGCTGATATCGCTGAGCGTTAAACCGACCAGCTCCGAGACGCGCAGGCCGGTGGCATAGAGCAACTCCAGCATTGCCTTGTCGCGCAGCTCCAATGGAATATCAACGTTGGGGGCAGCCAGAAGCGCGTCGACCTGCGCCTCGCTAAGATCCTTTGGCAAACGCTGAGGCAGTTTTGGCGAGGAGAGCAGCGCCGTCGGGTCATCGTAGCGCAGCGATTCGCGGTTCATATATTGAAACAGGCGACGCATCGCGCTGAGCAGGCGAGCCGAACTGGTGGCCTTATAGCCGCCCTCGACGCGTTCAGCCAGAAAAGCCTGGAGATCGGCAGCCTGCACGTTCGTCAGGTCGGTTTCATGGTGACTCAGCCAGCCGAGCAGGGATTTCAAATCCAGACGATAAGACGCCAGCGTATTTTCCGCGAGATTACGCTCTATCCATAGCGTATCCAAAAACTGCTCGCAAAGAGCCTGATCATGGTCAGCATTCGGCACGTTGACTCCTTAATTTCATTCGGCTGCGTCCTCAACGAGGGTTTCAGCGTCCGGCGATTAGCCCTCATTATGCCTGCCATTGTGACGGAGTGCTGAGCAAATCTGTTACACTATCTGCCATTCACATTCTTATGACGTTACGGCAACAAGCATGAAGATTGGTCTTTTTTACGGCTCAAGCACCTGTTACACCGAAATGGCCGCGGAGAAAATTCGCGAAATTCTGGGTGAAGAGCTGGTCGATTTGCACAATTTGAAAGATGTCGATCCGGTCAAAATGGAAGAGTATGACATTCTGATCCTCGGCATTCCGACGTGGGATTTCGGCGAAATACAGGAAGATTGGGAAGCCATTTGGGACAAACTTCCGACGCTGGATCTCAACGGAAAAATTATCGCCATGTACGGCATGGGAGACCAGCTGGGCTACGGGGAATGGTTCCTCGACGCACTCGGCATGCTTTATGATCGCTTACTGCCACTGGGCGTGCAGTTTATTGGCTTCTGGCCGATTGACGGTTTTGAATTCACCAGTCCAAAACCGCTGAGTGCCGACGGCAAGCACTTCGTCGGCCTGGCGCTTGATGAAGTCAACCAGTACGATTTGAGTGAAGCACGTCTGCAAGACTGGTGCGACCAAATCTTGATAGAGATGGACGCGCTACTCGGCTAATGCCGCCCGCCACAGGAGGCTCAGCACTCGAGCCTCTTGGGCTATACCCTTTGCGCACATCCGAAGCGGGTTACTGCTGGCCGTTTTCCTGCTGCTGAGCACTCAGCAATAGCTGGCGCAAACGCCGCCACTCTTCCTGACTCATGCTGTCTGATGAAAGCCACAGCTTCTGCCGTGAACTCTTCATCGCCTGCCTTAAGCCACCTTTGCGCTTTTCGCGCTGCAATGACAAAAGCATGCCGCTTTTCAGCATCCACGCCGGTTTGATGATAACCCACTCTTGCTGCTGCCAAATAACCCGCTGGTTATTGAGCAGGCTTATCTCACCGTGACGCGACGTAATGCGCCGCTGGCTGCGAATACATTCGAAAATGACCACCAGCAGTAGCGTCATCCACACTGGCCAATAGCCCGCAGACCAAGGCGCCAGCAGAATAAGCAACATTATCGCACCGTGGATCCCCAGTGAGATGAGCTGCGATCGCCATGAAACCCGTAAATCACATTGCCACAGGGCCACGGTCTTTATTTCGCGTCTGAATGAGGGCCACCATCCGTTGTAACTCGGCATCTTTTGGTTCGCCGTGATTCATCAACCAGTTGAATAAATCCGGGTCATCACAGGTCAACAAACGGGCAAATAGCGCCTTATCGGTATCATCAAGGCTGTCATACTCATATTCAAAAAAAGGCATGATGGAGATATCAAGCTCGCGCATACCGCGACGACAAGCCCAGTGAATGCGGGACTTGTTATGAATATCCAGTGGGGCTTTGCTTTCCATAGGCTGGCTCTTTATTGGAGTACATTAATGATTATTTTATCGGTCTGGGAAGATTCTACCAGCCTGCACACCTCAGGCGTAACCTTTACATGCCTCAATGTTCATATCTCCATCACGCCTCGCATAAAGACAAGCAACGGTGATGTAACGCGCCATTCTCCTGCGAGGTGTCTTGGAAATGGCATAAATTGAGTTTGCAAAGCAGGCTAGCTCTTTTACCATGAAGTTAATTGTCCATTTACCTCAGCCTAGGATTGCATCATGGCGTACAAGTTTCCGTTTCCACCGCAAAAACCTTCAGCTTCATCACATCTGCCGCTGACTTTAATTTCACTGGAAGACTGGGCGATGGTCACCATGACCGGCGCAGATACAGTGAAATATTTGCAAGGTCAGGTCACGGCCGACGTCGAGGCGCTCTCTCCAGACCAACACATCCTGTGTGCTCACTGCGATGCGAAAGGCAAAATGTGGAGCAATATGCGTCTGTTCAAGCGCGGGGACGGCATGGCTTTCATCGAGCGCCGCAACCTGCGTAACCAGCAGATGACCGAAATGAAAAAGTACGCAGTGTTCTCCAAAGTGACGTTCACTGAAGACGACGACGTGGTGCTGCTGGGCGTGGCCGGTTTCCAGGCCAACGCCGCCCTGAAAGGCGTATTCTCCAGCTTGCCTACTGCCGAACAGCCGGTGGTTCAGCAAGATGAAAGCACCCTGCTGTACCTGCCGCTGCCGGCCGAGCGCTATCTGATTGTCACCAGCCCTGAAAAGGCGGAACAAGTGGTAACGGAGATTGGCGATCAGGCCCAGTTGAATGACAGCCAACAGTGGCTGGCGCTGGATATTGAAGCTGGTTATCCGGTAATTGATACCGTCAACACCGTGCAATTCATCCCGCAGGCCACCAATATTCAGGCGCTGGACGGCATCAGCTTCAGTAAAGGCTGCTACGCCGGTCAGGAGATGGTGGCGCGCGCCAAATACCGCGGAGCCAATAAACGCGCTCTGTACTGGCTGGCGGGTAAAGCCAGCAAGGTTCCAGCTGCCGGGGATGATTTAGAGTTACAACTGGGTGAGAACTGGCGTCGTACCGGCACCATTCTGGCCGCCAGCCAGCTCAACGACGGTTCACTGTGGGTACAAGCCGTGCTCAACAATGACCTCGACGCCGACGCCAACCTGCGCGTACGCGACGACGCCGCAAGCCAGCTGAGCATCCAGCCGCTGCCGTATTCGTTGGTGGAAGAGAAGTAATTGAAATAATGGAGGAAAGATATTTTCCTCCCTCAATAGCAGACGCTGAATTTACCTATATCATTCGCACTGTATCAAGGCGGCAAGGGGATGAATCCCTGAGAGCTTACACTGGTAAGTGACCTGGGTGAGTCCCCGCAGCCAACGCTGAGACAGTGCGAAGGATGAAGTAATTGAAAAGGATTTCTCTCCCTCAATAGCAGACGCTGGATTTACCTAAATCATTCACACTGTATCAAGGCGGCAAGGGGATGAATCCCTGAGAGCTTACACTGGTAAGTGACCAGGGTGAGTCCCCGAAGCCAACGCAGAGACAGTGCGAAGGATGACGTAATTGAAAAAGATCTCTCTCCATCAATAGCAGACGCTGGATTTACCTAAATCATTCGCACTGTATCAAGGCGGCAAGGGGATGAATCCTTGGGAGCTTACACTGGTAAGTGACCAAGGTGAGTTCACGCAGCCAACGCTGAGACAGTGCGAAGAATGAAGTAATTGAAAAAGATTTCTCTCCACCAATAGCAGACGCTGGATTTACCTAAATCATTTGCACTGTATCAAGGCGGCAAGGGGATGAATCCCTGGGAGCTTACACTGGTAAGTGACCAGGGTGAATCCCCGCAGCCAACGCTGAGACAGTGCGAAGGATGAAGGTAAATCAGATATAGAAGTAAACCGCGAAGAAATGGCAGGCACACCCGCCCAGCACAAAGCCGTGCCAGATAGCATGCCCGAAGCGAATTCGCTTAGAGGCGTAGAAAATCACCCCCAGCGTATATAGCAACCCGCCGATAGCCAGCAGCGCTACGCCGCCCGCAGAAAGACGTACCGCCAGCTGATAAATAACAATCAGTGACAGCCAGCCCATGGTGAGATAAGTGATCAGCGACAGCACTTCAAACCGATGTGCAAAGGCCATTTTAAAAATCACGCCAAACAGCGCCAGTCCCCAAATGACCGCCAACAGGCCTCTTGCCAGCGGCGAGTTCAACCCCACCAGCAGGAATGGCGTATAGGTGCCGGCGATTAAGATATAAATGGCGCAGTGATCGAGCTTTTTCAGCCAGTATTTGGCTTTTTCATGCGGAATGGCATGGTACAGCGTGGAAGCCAAAAACAGCAGGATCATGCTGCCGCCGTAGAGGCTATAGCTAGTGATTGCTATCACGCCAGCATTGGTCGCCATAGCTTGAACAAGAAGTAAAACCAGTCCTACGATACCCAACACCAACCCGACGCCATGGCTGAGGCTGTTGGCTATCTCTTCGGCCCAGGGATAAGCCTGAGGCAACGATTTAGTCATAAATTACTAACCCTCGAGGTAATTTTGATAAAAGATTGAGAAGAAAAATTGGTCAAAAATTTACCTACTCAGTAGGGTAACTGAGAATAATTCCAGTGTACACGTGTAAGCCAAAAATTAGTATTAACTGTTGTAACATACTCTTAGCTTGGTAAGCATTTCGGAACAACCCGAGTCTGAAGCCCTTCTAATCGTTCAAGTTATTAATAATTCCGGTGAATTATCATTCGAGAAAAATCTCGGCTGATTTATGTAAAGACATGATTTTTTGGCCTCATCGGATTATCGTAGGGGGGAATTCCCTGCCAATGACTGAGGTTTGATTATGTCTGTAGCTTCTCCCGCGCTGAATTTCGGCTCAATGACCGACGTTTTTCAGTTCCTGATGGAAATCGACAAACTGAAAAGCGTACAACGCCGCACTAAGGTGCTTGGCACTCAGCGTCAGGAAAACTCAGCAGAGCACAGCTGGCATTTCGCTGTGGCGGCTATGTCCCTCGCGCCCTACGCGCCTAAAGATGTCGATATTCAGAAAGTGATCCGCATGGCTCTGGTACACGACATCGTGGAGATCGACGCCGGCGACGTGCTGGTGTATGACCTTGCCGCCCGCGAAGCCGTGCATGACCAAGAAGTGTTGGCGGCTAAACGCCTGTTCGGCATGCTGCCTGCGCCACTCGATCAGCAGTTCCTTGATTTGTGGAATGAGTACGAAGCTGGTGAAACCCCGGAAGCGCGCTTTGCGCTGGTGATTGACCGTATTCTGCCGGTGGTGATGAACCTGAACAATAAAGGTCAAAGCTGGGTGGAGAACAATATCCGTCTGGAGCAGGTTCTGGCGCGCAATTCTTTCATTGGCGACATCAATCCAGAGCTGTGGCAACACATTCGCGGCCATCTGGACCATGCTCATGCCCAGGGCTGGTTGAAGTAATGTTTACGCCTCCCTAGCGAAGAGGGAGGCGTGTTTAGCACTTATTTCGGCACGCTGAGCGCCGTCTGGTCTACATAGGGCTTCATGATGGCATCCGCTTTTTCCTGCGCAGCCGCCGCAGCAGCCTGTGGCGTGACTTTCTGGTCATTGACCAAGGCCCCGAGCTGGTTTTCCATCGCCTGACGCACGGCCACCGTCTCATAGGTTGAATACCACGGATAGGCGTATTTCAGCTGTTGCAGAGCAATTTCGGCACGCGGGTCTTTCGCCAAATAATCCTTCATTTCCGGCAAATCATAAGAGGCAATACGCGGCGAGAAATAGCCGGTGAAACGGCTCCACGCGCCATTCACTTTCGGGCTAACCAGATATTGCAGGAAGGTATAAGCCGCCTTTTTCTGGTCGTCAGTGATGCCTTTGAAGCTCACCAGACTTGCCCCGCCGATGCTTACGCCATTACGCACCTTCTGCGGCATCATCGCAACGCCCAGCTCGAAATCTTTGGTGTTTTCCCGCATAAAGCCCAGCGCGCCGGTACTCAGCATGGTCATCCCCAGCTTGCCGGAGAAGAACGCCGCGCTGATCTGCTTGGAGTTCAACACGCCGGATGGCATCACGTTGTCGCGATAAATCAGGTTCTGCCAGAACTGTAATGCACCCACGGTCGAGGCAGTGTTGTAATACACCTCGCCCGGATAATCGGCGTTGAAGTATTGGCCGCCGTTGGCCCGGGTCAGCGCAGAGAGGATCCAGCCGCCGTAGTCATCGTTGGTCGATGGCAACATAATGCCCCACTGCCCTTTGGCTTTATCCGTCAGCTTTTTGGCATCTTCCAGCAGTTCATCCCAGTTCTTCGGCGGCGCAGAAATGCCCGCTTTAGCGAACAAGTCTTTGTTGTAATAGAGAATTGGCGTCGAGTTGTGGAATGGGATCGCATAAGTCACGCCGTTAACCTGCGCGTTTTGGCGCATGGCGGGCCAGAAGTTTTCAGTCAGGAAAGGCGTGGCTTTTTGGTTGCCGTATTTGAACAGGTCGTCCATCGGCAGAATTTCATTTTTGATGGCTAAATCCGCCGTGAAGTTGGCAGACATAATCACCAGCGCCGGAGGCTGGCCTGATTTAGCCGCCGCTTCCGCTTTCACTTTGGTGGTGTCGTAGTTGCCAGTGAAGATACCGCGCACTTCGACATCGGTTTGAGAATCGTTGAACTCTTTGATAACGCGGGTCATTTCCATGGTCAGCTTGCCGTCAACCGGCGCCGGGAACATGAAGTCGATATTCTGTTTTGCTGACGCCGCGCCAGCCGACAGCAGCCCGAGGGCGAGTGTCAGCGCGTGGAGTTTAGGCATAGTGCAACGCATGTTGGATCTCCTGGTGAAGATTTTGCTGGTTTTGGCCCGAAAAAAGATGAAGGTCGTGCAAAGAGAAGTACAAGGTCACGCGGTCGCCCGGTTGTGGGATAACCAAAGTGGATTCTCCCTCGGCCTGAATACGCCGCAGATTTTTAACATTCTGATTTTTCAATAAATAACGAATGTGTCCATAGCCCGTGTCGGCATGGCACAGGTACTCAGCACCCAGCAACTCACGATGATTCAGCGTGACGCTAAGGGCTAAAGTGCGTTCTTCATTCGGCTGGTCGCTCAAGTGCTCAGGGCGAATGCCCAAATAGACTTCGTTCAAGCCATGCGCGTGCTCGCTCTCTGGTAAGGCAATAGCGTGATCGCCAAACTGCACCACGCCCTGCTGGCAAGGCAGTTTGAAGATGTTCATCGACGGCGTGCCGATAAATCCGGCAACAAACAGATTGGCGGGCTGGGCATAAAGGGTTTCCGGCGCGCCGATTTGCTGCAAGTGGCCTTTGTCCAACACCGCGATACGGTCGGCCATAGTCATGGCTTCCATCTGGTCATGAGTCACGTAAACTGTGCTATTTTTCAACTGCTTATGCAGCGCCATGATGCCATCTCGGACCTCGGTACGCAGACGCGCATCAAGGTTCGACAGCGGCTCATCCATCAAAAACAGCTTGGGATCGCGCACAATCGCGCGCGCCATTGCCACGCGCTGGCGCTGGCCGCCGGAAAGTTTCCCCGGTTTGCGATCCAGCAGCGGCTCAAGCTGCAACAGCGCAGCCACGCGATCGACGCGCGCTCGATGCTGCGACTTCGGCTCATTGCGCATCCGCATGCCAAAGGTGATGTTCTGCTCAACGGTCATATGCGGGAACAGCGCGTAGTTCTGGAAAATCATCGAGAAGTTGCGCTCGCGCGGCTCCCGCGCGGTAATGTCTTCGCCATCCTGCAAAATTCGCCCACTACTGACGTTTTCCAGCCCCGCCAACAGGCGCAGCAAGGTGCTTTTGCCACAGCCGGACGGCCCCACCAGCACCAGAAACTCGCCGTCGGCGATCTCCAGCGACAGGTTGTTCACCGCCGTGCTGCCTTCAAACTGCTTGCAGATATTCTCAAGACGAATTCGCGACATTATTCGTCATCCACCGGGCAGCTGATGGTAGCGTCATACAGGTACGGCCCCGGATATTGCGAAAGTGGGTGCAAGTAGCTGACTAAGCCCGTTTTCTCCACCAGACGGTGCATCACGCAGGCCGCAGGTTCGAGGTTATAGAAAGGCGCTGGGTTGTGGTGATAGTAAGGCACTTGATGCACGGTACCCGGAATAGTGGTGATGATGGCTTGGCGATACTGAGTGAAAATCAGGCGGTGCGTGTGACCGCAGAATACACGACACAGCGACGGAAAACGGTCAATCAGCGCCAGCAGTTCGTCGCCGTTCTCGCAAGAAATAGAGTCCATCTGCGCCGAACCGACCTTAACTGGCGGATGATGCATAAACACCGCCGTTGGCTTGTCGCCGCCTGCTTTCAACTGCTCTTCCAGCCATGACAGGGTTTCTGGTGTCAAAAAGCCTTTGGACTCGCCCGCCAGGCTGCTGTCGATAAACAGCAAACGCATGTCGAAATCGTCCACCGCGTAGCGCATGTTTTGCGGGTCGTGGCCCAGTTCAGGGCACAGCGGGTGCAGTGCTTCGAGGAACTGCGCTTTGTCGTCATGGTTGCCCGGTATGATGTACAGCGGGTAATGCAGGTTTTGCAGCGTGCGGCGCGCCACCAGATACTCGGCGGGCAGTCCACAGTTGACGATGTCACCGGTGATCACTACCGCGTCAGGGCGCTCTTCCAGCGCATTTAGCTGGTTTACCACCTCGGCATTGCAGGCGTTGACGTCGATAAAGTCATACAGCTTGCGGCCCTGACTACGGAAATGCATATCGGAAATTTGAGCGAGAAACATCGGTAACCCCTTTATTTAACGGCAGTTTATTTAATGCCTGAAAAGCCAAAGCTTTTAAGAAATTGTTTCTGGAACAGAACGAATGCCAGCATTAGCGGCAAGCACACCATCAGCGTGCCTGCGGTGATAAGCCCCCACTGCCCGCCCGACTCCGCGCCCATGGCAAAGGAGACCAGCCCGACGGTGAGCACCTGTTTATCCGGGTCGTTGAGCACCATCAGCGGCCACAGGTATTCATTCCAGTGATAGGTGATGCTGACAGTGGCGAAGGCCAAAATGGCTGGCCACGACATCGGGATCAGCACGCGGAACACCACTTGCCACCAGCGACAGCCCTCCATCAGCGCCGCCTCTTCGATTTCGCGCGGAATGCTCAGAAACGCCTGACGCATCAAGAACACGCCGAACGCCGAAGCGAAGTACGGCATCATCACGCCGGTCAATGTATTGAGCAGGCCGAACTGTTTGAGGATCATCATGTTCGGCACCATCATCACCACCGGCATGATCATCAGTTGGATCAGCAGCAGGTAGAACAGCGTCTGTTTGCCACGAAACTCGTGGTAGGCGAAGACGTAGCCCGCCGTGGTGATGGTCACCAGCTGGACCAAGAAGGTGCCGAAGGAGAAGAAGATGGTGTTGGCGTAGAGCCGCAGCCAGTCGGCACTGTCCCACGCGTCGCGGAAGTTTTGCAGCGTCAGCGGGAAGCGCGGCAGCAGCGACGCCATGCCCGGCCCGAAACTGCTTTCGCTAAAGGAGGCCGACAGCATCCAGATAAAAGGGGCGACCCACAGCAGCGCGCCGCACACCAGCAGAAGCGGCAGCGTAGAACGGCGCGCGCCGCGCAGTAGCAGGGAAGGCTGGCGGCTGCGGCTCTTCGCGCTGGTCACCAGCAGGTTGTCAGACGTTTCAACGCTCATAGTGCGCCCCTCTTTCCAGCACTCGCAGGTTCATCACCGAGAAACCAAACAGTAAAATCAGCGTCAGGAAGGTCGCGGCCGAAGCTTTGCCTAAATCGTGGGTGTCGTTAGCTAAACTTTGGATGTAATAGAGCATCACGGTGGTGGCGTTATTCGGCCCGCCCTGCGTCATCACCGGCACGTGATCGATTTGGGTGATGGCGTAAATCAGCGCGATGGTGACCACAAAACTGATGGTCGGGCGCAGCAGTGGCAAGGTGACATAGAAGAAGGTTTGGATGCGAGATGCCCCTTCCATCATCGCCGCTTCGCGCGCCGAAGCGGGAATCGACTGCAATCCGGCGAGGAAAAACAGCATGTAGTAACCCGCGAATTTCCACACGCCAATCACGCTCAGCGCAATCAGCGCGCTGTCGCTCGCGCCGAGGTAGTTGTTGTTCATCGGCCCGAAAAACTTCGCCAGGTAATAGTCGATAAGCCCCAGCCCCGGCATAAAAATAAACAGCCACAGGGTGGCGGCGCTAACCAGCGGGATAATCATCGGGAAGAAAAAGGCCGTGCGCAGCCAGCGATTGAGCACGGTGTTTTCCCATAGCGCCACCGCCAGCAGCAGCGCCAGCACGATACCGGGGATCACCGTCATCAGAATGTAAGACAGGTTATTAAGCAGCGCGCGCCAGAACACGTCGTCTTGCAGCAGGCGAACATAGTTCTGCAAACCAACAAACGGCGGGTTATCGGAGTTCATCCGGCTGTCATACAGACTGTCGGCCGCAGAACGGAATAAAGGGAAATAGGTGAATAAAAACAGGAAGATCAAGGTGGGCATCAGCACCAACCAGGGGAACAGCGAACGGCGCATTTCTCATTACCGGGCAGTCAAATAAGCCGTTACGCTAAGCTTTCTGTGTTTCAGCCATGTGTCAGTCAGATGATACTTTTTTGTATGAAAATCGAGCGAATGTTACTGAACGAAGTGGGGGAAACCTAAGTGTTAAACTTCCCTAATCTGTCGCCCCAAAGGCGACAAATCAGGAAACCGGCAGTTAACTCAAACCACCACCATCTGCCGCTCTTTGGCTTCGGCGTAAGTTGGCATTGATGAGGCGGCGCCGGCTCGTTCGACACAGACTGAGGCGTAGGCTGAGGCAAATTGCGCGGCGTCGGCGAGGTCGGCTCCGGCGGCGAGTTGGGAGGCGAGCGCGCCGTTGAAGGCGTCGCCTGCACCCGTGGTGTCGACCGGAACAGCAGGAAACGCGGCAACCAAGTCCGTTTTCCCCGCCACCGAGAGCAGCGCACCTTGGGTGCCGAGGGTGATGATCAGCGCCTTAATACCTTTGGCGTGCAATGCTTTTGCGGCCACTTTGGCGGAGGCCACGTCGTGCACTTCAATGCCAGTCAGCAAAGTGCATTCGGTGGCATTCGGCGTCAGTAAATCGACCTGCGACAGCAGGCTGTCAGGCACCGGCTGGAAAGGCGCGGGGTTGAGAATAATAAAGGTGCCGTTATCTTTGGCGATGCCAATCAGCTTCTCAATCGCCGACAGGTTGTTTTCCAGCTGGGTCAGCAGAATGTCGGCGGCGGCAATGGCCGGGCGGCACTGTTCCACTTCGTCATCGGTCACGGTGAGATTCGCGCCGGGGTCGACGGCAATCATGTTCTCCGCATCGGCCCCTGCCACGTAAATCAGCGCGTTGCCGGTGGGACATTCGGCGGTGGAAAACAGGGTCACGGCATCAAACCCGGCGCTGTCGAGATGGCGACGCGCAAAGGTGCCGAAGTCATCTCGCCCGACTTTACCAATGTAGTGAACTCGCGCACCGGCGCGCAGCGCGGCGACGGCCTGATTGGCCCCTTTGCCGCCCGCGCCCATCATGCTGTTGCGGGCAATCAGCGACTCACCCGGCTGAGGAAAACGGGTCATTCCGGCGACAATGTCGAGGTTGAATGATCCAAATACACATACCTTGCCTCTGTTCATACCTCTCTCCTGAGTGAAAAATGTCGCGGTGAAGGTCGCTGTTGCTCAAAACGCCGCTGCGCCGCCAGACAGGCTCCGCGACAACCCGTTTCGTCCGAGACGCCGCTGATAGCGATAGTTAAGCCGTTGGCCGGATGCGGACTGCGCAAATGTGAGCGAATCAGCTGCTGTAGCTTCTCGATAGGGAAAGCCGCCATCGACAGCACGCCGCCGCCCAGCAGCAGATATTGCGGGTCGAGGATGTTCATTTCGCTGGCGACGGTACGCGCCAGACGCTCAATAAACTCCAGCAAATCCGGGTGTTCGCCGTGTTTGACGAACAAGTCTGACATCGCGGTTTGCGGCGCGTGATGGCTGGCCCAACCGCTAAGCCAGTTGCCGGAAGTCAGGGTTTCGACACAGCCCGTCTTACCGCAAGGGCACAGCAAATGGTTGTCTTTTAAGGGGATATGACCAATCTCCCCCGCGCCGCCGTGGGCCCCGTGATAAAAGTCATTATTCAGCCACAGGCTGTTGCCAAACCCGGTACCGAGGTAGACTCCAACGGCGACGTCGGGCAGCACATCGAGACGGGTTAAGTCCCACCACATCAAGTGGTTAACGTCTTTATCCATACTCACCGGCAGGCCGAGACGCGCCGAAAGCTGCTTCGCCACCGGCTGGTTATCGAGCGCCGGAATAAAAGGCAGCGATAACACGGTATTGCGGTCGCGGGACAAAATCCCCGGCAATCCGAGCATCACCCCAGACACCTGTGCAGCAGTGCCTTGCAGGTACGCGGCAAGCAGTTGCTCAAGCCCGCCGAGTGGGTCAGCCAGTTCGGCCCAAGAGCGGGTCGGCACTTTCTGATATCCCTGAAAAACCTGTTGGTCGTTCATCAGCATCAGCCGCGTGTTGGTGCCGCCAATGTCTACGCCGAGAAAATGCTCCATAGCCTCTCCCGCCCTTAGGCCGCTTGACGCGCCTGACGCATCTGGTCGAGCATTTTGTCCCACGCACTGTCCAAATCCTTATCCAGATTGAACAGGCCGGAGCTGCCGACGATCAGCACTTCCGCCCCCGCGCCCATCAGATCCTGATAGGTATTCACATTGCAGGATCCGTCGATTTCGATCAGATAGCGGTAGTTCTTCTGCTGCTTGAGATCGCGCAGTTGAGCGATTTTATGCAGCATTTCAGGGATGAACGGCTGGCCCGCATAGCCCGGATCCACGGTCATTACGGTGATTTTGTCCAGCAGGTGAATATAGTGCTGGATAAACTCCACCGGGGTGGCCGGGTTAAGCACCACGCCCACTTTTTTACCCAGCGAGCGAATCTGATTGATCACCCGGAAGGCGTCGCGGTTGATGGTTTCGGCATGCGGGCAGATGTAATCCGCTCCGGCTTTAGCAATCGGCTCAATAAAATCGGTCGGGTTTTCCACCATCATGTGTACGTCGAGCACCAGCGGCGTGTGCGGGCGGATCTGCTCGATAAAGAACGGCGACAGGGTGATATTTTTCACATAGTGACCATCCATGATGTCGATGTGCAGCATGTCAGCGCGGCGGTTCAGCACCGCCAGCTGCTGCTTAATGTCGATCAGGCTCATGCACATCAGCGACGGAGAGATTTTGTATTCCATAGTCTGTTCCTGGGTTCAGAGAGATTGAAAATGCGTGTCGTTAAGTCATTAAAAATAAGGTCTAAGGCGCGGCGGCTCGGGCCTTCGCGGCGCTCATCCGCCCTGCTCTTTTCTGCATATAGCGATTGCGGAAGAACTTCAGGCCGAGCACCACAATCAGCACCGCGCCCCACATCGCCAGACTGAAGTGCGGGCTGACGTTCAACAGATTGAGGCCGGTGGAAATCACCTGTAGCACAACCAGTGACAGCACCACGCCGGTCACTCGACCGAAGCCGCCGAAGGGGTCGGTGCCGCCCAAAATAATCGCCAGCACGGTGAGCAGCAGGTAGGAGTCGCCGTAGCCCATGCGCGCCGAGTTGAAGCGCGCCATCATCACTAACCCGGCAATCACGCAGAGCATGCTCGACAGCACGTAGATGGCGATCAGCACGCGGTGGGTATTGACGCCGCTGAAGTGGGTGGCGTTGATGTTGCTGCCGCTCATGTAGATGTATTTGCCCAGACGAGTGCGTTCGAGAAACACCGCGATCAGCACCGCCGTGACTAAGAAGATGATCAGCGGCACCGGAATGCCCAGCAGGGTATCCGCGCCGATGTAGCGCACGATGTCCGGCATGCCGCTGATCGCCGCGCCGCGTGACAAATAGATACCAATGCCGTTAACCATGGTCATGGTCGCCAGCGTCACTAAAATCGGGTGCGCGCCAACATAGGCCACCAGCGCGCCGGTCAACATGCCGATGGCGATCGCCAGCACCATCGCGCCGACCAGCGCCAGCGTCAGCCAGACGGCTTGCAGGCCGAGGCTAGCGTCCGGCGGCAGGTAGGTCAGAAACACCCACGCCATCAGTAAGCTGGTCAGGTTGGAAGTGGCGATAATGCACAGATTAAGGCCGCCGCTGAGGATTGGGATGAACATCGCCAGCGTCAGCAGGCCCAGCTCCGGCAACTGGAAAGCCACACTCATAAAGGTAGAGTTGCTGAAAAAACGGCCGGGCATCGCCAGACTGAAACCGACAATCACCACCACCAGCAGCAGGCTCAGGCCCAGCGTGGTGTTATCAAATTTGAAGCGCGGGCCCGCGCCGCCGGACTTCATTTTTAGGCTCTTGGTTTTGGTTAACATTGCAGATTCCTTACGCGAAGCCGACATCGGTTTCTTTGCGTTTTTTGTAGTGAGTGACGGTGATAGCCACCACGATCACCACGCCGATAACGATGTTCATGAAGTAGTTGGAGACGCCAATCAGGTTCAAGCCGTTCTTGAGAATTCCAATCAGGAACACGCCCATCAAGGTTCCGACCACGCTGCCTTTGCCGCCATTCAGGCTGGCTCCGCCAAGAACGGCCGCCGCCAAAACGTCCAGCTCGCCGCCGACCAGCGCGTTAGGCACCACTTCCCCCACGCGATAAACCTGAACCAGTCCGCCAATCGCCGCCATTGCGCCGAGATAGCCGTAAGCGAACAGGTGCAGTACACCGACTCGAATACCAATGCGCCGCGCAGATTCCTGATCGCCGCCGACGGCAAACAGCTGGCGACCAAGATGGGTTTTATTCAGCAGCACCCAAGTCAGCGCCGCGACCGCCAGCATCACTACCAGCGGCAAACCAATCTGATAGTGTTGAGTGCCGACGCTGAACGGCAGCACCTTGAGCGGCGTCACCAGCCAGTCCGGCAGGTCATACAGGCTGGTGCCATTGGTCAGCCACATCAGCATGCCGAACAGCAGCGACTGCATGCTGATGGTGACGATGATCGACACGATGCGCAGGCAGTAGATCAGAATGGCGTTGATCATGCCGAAGACGGAGCCGATGGCGATCGCCAGTAAAATCGTGCCGGTTGGGCTGGCGAGGCCGTAGTGGATCGCCAGCGTGGCGATGGTGTATTGCACCACCGAGGCCACGGCGGCGAAGGAGATGTCGATCCCACCTGTGACCAGCACCACAAACAGCCCGAGGGCGAAAATGCCGCTGACGGCGTAGCTTTCAGACAGGTCCAGCAGGTTTTGCAGGGTCAAAAACTGGTTAGTCAGCAGCGAGAAGGTGACGATCACCACGACCAGCACCCAGGCCAGATAGCCTTCGTTGGTGGACGGGCGTAAACGGTTGAGATTAAGCATTCACCGCCTCCGCAAGTTGTTGTTGGCTGATATTGGCGGGCAGGTACTCGCCTTTCACCGTGCCTTCGCTGAAGTGCAGCACCCGGTCACAGTTGAAATAGACTTCCGGCACTTCGTCGGAAATCAGCAGGATGGAGATCCCCTCTTCCGCCAGTTGGTGGATCAACTGATAAATACTGGCTTTGGCCCCAACATCCACGCCGACGGTGGGAGAATCGAGGATCAAGATCTTCGGCTGAGTCAGCACCCATTTCGCCAGAACGATCTTTTGCTGGTTGCCGCCTGACAGCGTGGAAATGGCCTGATCCGGGCTGGCGACTTTGACCCCCAGCTTTTCGATCCACTGTTGGATAATTTTGTTTTTGCGGTATTCGTCGATCAGATGAAACCGGCTGCGCAGCTGATCCATGATCGCCAGCACGGTGTTGTCCCCCACCGACTGCTGCTGAATCAGCCCCAGCGTCAGGCGGTCTTCCGAAACATAACCAATGCCAGACTTAATGGCATCTTCATGGCCGCGAAAACGCACCGGTTTGCTGTCGAGATAGATTTTGCCGCTGTCCGGCTTGGTCATGCCAAACAGGCTTAACGCCAGTTCGGTACGCCCGGAGCCGAGCAGCCCGCACAGACCGAGCACTTCGCCCGCGTGCAGTTTGAGGCTGACGTCGTGGTACTGGCCTTCGCGGCTCAGCTTGTCCAGCTCCAGCATGATGCGCTGGTCATTCTGGTTGGCGGCTTTCAGGCGATAGTCGAGTTTTAGGCCGGTCATCAGCTCGGTCAGGCGTTCGCTGCTGACTTCAGAGGCCGGGTAAGTGCCGACTCGCTTGCCGTCGCGAATGACCGTCACGCTGTCGGAAATCTCCAGCACTTCGTCCAATCGGTGGCTGACGAACACCACGCTGATGCCTTTGCTTTTTAGGTAATGCACGGTGCGCAGCAGTTGGTTGACCTCGGTGCGCGTCAAAGACGCCGTCGGCTCATCCATAATCACCAGCCGCGCATCGGCCACCAGCGCGCGGCAGATAGCCACCTGCTGGCGCTGGGCAATCGGCAGCGACGCCACTTTGGCATCGACATCCAGCTGATAATTCAGCTCGCTGAGAATGCGCTTGGCGGTGTCGCGCAGGCGTGACGGGCGATACCAGCCCATCAGCCCGTGCAGGTTGTGGTCGAAGGCAATGTTCTCCGCCACGCTCAGATTGGGGAACAGCGACAGGTCCTGATAAATCACCTGAACCCCAAAGCTGCGCGCCTGCTCCGGGCTAAGGCGGCTGAAGGTTTGCGGGTTAAAATTTTTATCCGCGAGGGTGATGCTGCAACCGTTGTCCGGCTGGTAGACCCCCGAGATAATCTTGATCAACGTGCTTTTGCCACAGCCATTGGTGCCCGCCAGACAGTGAACTTCGCCGGGCATCAGCTGTAGTGAAATATCATTCAATGCACGCTGACCGCCAAAGGTCACCGACAGATTCTGCACATCAATCAGCGGCATCGTTTGGGTATCAAATGTCTCGGAGATCGCCATCATTACAGCCCCATTTTCACCAGTTTTGGCAGGTTCGCCTTGTCGAGACTTTCGGTTTTGTTACCGAGGATGGTGTGAGTGGCTTCATCCACCTTCACTTTGCCCATGCCGTCGATTTCCATGCCGTCAGTGATCGGCGTGCCTTTGGAGATCATGCCCGCGACGCGCACGAAGACTTCACCGGCCACCATTGGGTTCCAGATGTAGCCGCCGTTAATGGCACCGCTTTTAACCAGTGATGCACCCTGACCTGGGCTGAACGGGCCGAAGACGCAGATGTCGCCGTTTTTGCCACGGTTTTGCACCGCGCGTCCGGCACCGATTGGACCTTGGGAGCCAATCGCCAGAATGCCTTTCAGGTTCTGGTCTTTGGACATCAGGTCATTGGTGGTGCGGATGGTGTCATCGAGGGATTCGCCGACGCCAAACTTGTCGCCGACCTGATGCATATTCGGATAGTGCTCTTTCTGGTAATTGACCGCCGCATCGGCCCATTTCTGGTGCAGAGGCACGGTCAGGCTGCCGACGTAAACCGCGTAATCGCCGGTCTCTTTCATGCATTTCGCCAGCGCCACCATGTGGCTCACGCCGAGCTGGGTGGCATCGACCATTTCAAAGTCCCAGTTAGCGTATTTCTGATCTGGTGACTCGTGGGTGATGACTTTAATACCGGCATCGCGGGCGCGTTTCAGTACCGGCTCCAGCACTTTGGCGTCATTTGGCACCACGCCGATGATGTCCACCTTCTGCGCGATCAGGTCTTCAATCGCACGCACCTGCAACGCCGGGTCATCGCTGGTTGGGCCGACCTGCCATGCGTCGATACCCTCTTTAGCAGCTTCGTTTTTGATACCCACTTCCATGGCGTTGAACCAGGCGTTGCCGCCCACTTTGACCACCACGCCCATGCGAATTTTGTCCGCAGCGTGCGCGGCTGAAACGGATAACAGAGCTGAAGCAAACAAACAGGCCAGTACAGACTTTTTCATGATGTTTCTCCACAGATGTTCAATTTATGCCGCAGTCGTTGGGCAATATGCCCAGTCGCTACGGTTGTTTTTTGGTTTTCTTTTGTAGGGGTAAAGGGGCGACTTCAATGACATTGACGTTGCTCCAGGCCAGCTCCTGCCGAAACTCTTCATCATCCAGATGGTCGGTGATCAGTGTGTCTATTTCCCGGTAGTGGCATATCCGCGCAAACGAGCTGCGGCCGAATTTGCTGGCATCCGCCAGCAAAATTTTGTGTTCTGAGGAGAGCAGCATTTGCTGTTTTAATCGCGCATGGTGCTCATTACTTTCCCTGATCCCCCCGTCATGGCTGATGCTGTGACAGGAGAAAAACAATTTGTTAATCACGAACTCTTTCAGCATCTGTTCGGCGTAAACACCGATAAAATCTTCATACTTGGCCGAGTATTCGCCGCCTAAGCCGATGGTTCTAACGTTGGCTTTCGCCGCCAGCGCCTGAATGATGTGCAGCGAGTTGGTCAACACCACCAGCGGAATATCCGGCAGTTGGCGCGCCAAAAACCAGCTGGTCGAGCTACTGTCGAGCAGCAAACAGTCCCCCGGATTGATGAACTGCAAGGCGCGTTTGGCAATCCGCGTTTTGCTGTCTGGAGCCTGATTGCTGCGGTCGCGGAATGACTCACCTTGTTCAATCTGCGACGGAACGTACTGCTTCTCGCCATGAGGGTGTTCAACAAACACCGCGCCGCCGTGACTGCGAACCAATAACCCACGCTTTTCCAACAGAGCCAAATCACGACGCGCGGTTTCCAGCGAGATATGACAAAGCTCAGCCACTTCCTGAACCAGCACGCGTCCTCGCTGCGCAAGGACTTCGGTAATAAAGCGGTGACGTTCTACAGGCAGCATGGTTTTTTCCTCTTCCCGATGTTCAATAGGATACGCAGACCACGGCATGTGGAATGCGGGCTTCCTCAAAAGCGGCCGCGCACTCTTTGCGCTGCGCTGACCATGTGATAGTTGTCAAAAAAATCGATGAAAAGATGAAATGTTAAATTTCAGATCTGTGGCGCTCACGGCAATAAATCGCGTTTGGGTTTGCAAACGGACAAAAAGATTTCAGCAAACGGTCACAAATCCTCGTGATAAAAAATGACCGAGTGTGACCGTTTATGTGGGGATGACCGTTTTGGGGAGGGAAAACAAAAAAACCGCCCGAAAGGGGCGGCTTCTTTACATGCAATGTGATTTAGCTCATGACCAATTGAGTCGGGCGACAGCCGTAGAGTTCAGCCAGCCGAAGTAGGTTCTCTGGGCGCGGGTTATCTGACTTTTCAAATTGCGATACGGCGGCTTGTTTTATGCCCAGCTTCGCCGCGACTTCTTTTTGCGTCATCCCACGGTGCAGTCGCCACGCGGCTTGGATAGTCACATCTTTATTGACCATGATTTCAACTACCTCGTGCGGAATGAGTTCATCATTTTGCCCTCCCTCAGCCTGATATAATTCTGGTGCCAACGCCGCTAAATCCACTTGTTTAATCAACCGCTCAAACACGTTAATCGGCACCACGGCGGACACTTTAACGCCCTGCTCGTCGGTAATAAATTGAATACCTCTCATGATTTTGGCTCCGGTGTATGGCTTATATTTCAAGTAGTAAGGTAGCTGCCAAGTAGCTTCATAGCCTTTCGCGCGCTGGCTATTGATAGGTTTTAGACGTTCGCCTTAGCACATGCTCAATGGTGAGAATAATTGGCGTGCCTTTTACCACGATAAATAAGACTCGGTATTCCCCAACGCGCATTCGGTACCTTCCATTCGCGCCAGAGAGGGGCTTGATGTCGAGGTTAGGTCGCACATGGGGAAAATCAGCTAACTCGGCAACCATGCTCACTATTTTTTTCCTTTGGCTGGCTGGAACATCCTTTTTAAGCTCTTTAATCGACCTCATGGACCAATTCAGAGTCGCCATAATTTCCCTTAGATTCCTTAAACCTTCTCCATTTCCAAGCAAGGAAATATAAGGCTCAATACTTATATTATCAAATTAATACTTATATTTGTCGAGGGGTATCGCAAAACAGGGATCCTTCCCCGTTCTGTCGATCAATTGATGTGTTTTCATTTTATAGCGGTTTGTGTGCCGTCTCTTTGGCGGCGAAAACTGAAACCAGCGTGATGAGCAGAGCCAGCGCGACGTAGAGCGAGATTGCCAACGTGCTGTTGTACTCTTTAAACAACGTGGTGATGATAAGTGGAGCAAAGCCGCCGCCGAGAATACCTGCCAGCGTGTAGGCTAAAGAGGAACCGGCGTAGCGCACGCGGGTTGGGAACTGTTCAGTCACAAACGCCGCCTGCGGGCCATACATGATGGCGTGAATCAACAATCCGCCAATGACCGCCAGACAGATCAATACTGGCTGGGTACTGTCGAGCAATACGAAGAACAAAAACGCCCAGATCATCGCCGCCACCGCGCCGAAGATATACACCGGGCGACGGCCGAAACGGTCAGACAGCGCGCCAAACATCGGCACCGTCACGGCATTCCCCAGCGCACCGAGCATGGTCGCGGTCAACGCTAGCGGGCGAGGTAAATGCAGAACCGTGGTGACGTAGGTCAGGGTAAACACCACCACCAGCGCGTAAAGCACGTCAGAACCAATGCGCGAACCACCGGCAATCAGCAGAGCACGCGGATGCTGGGTGAACACCTCTTTCAGCGGCGTATGGGTGGTGTTTTTACTCTGCTCCAGCTTGAGAAATGCCGGCGTTTCGCCAATACCGCGACGCAGCCACAGGCCGAAGAACACCAGCACCAGACTCAGCAGGAAAGGAATACGCCAGCCCCAGCTCTGGAAATCATCGGCAGAGAGCAGCACGGTGATCAGGGTAATTAACCCGGTGCCGATTAAGGTGCCGCAAGAGGGACCGACCTGCGCGAAAGAGGCGTTGCGCCCGCGCTGGTGCGACTTGCCGTGCTCCATCGACAGCAATACTGCCCCCGCCCATTCGCCGCCGAGCGCAATACCCTGCACAAAACGCAGCGTCACCAGCAGCAGCGGGCTCCAAATCCCCCAGCTCGCATAGCCCGGCAATAGGCCCATCAGCGCGGTAGTCACGCCCATAATGACCAGAGTGGTAACCAGCACGAAACGCCGTCCAAGCACATCGCCGAGATGGCCGAACACCATGCCGCCAATCGGTCGCGACACATAGCCCACGGCATAGGTGGAAAACGCCAAAATCGTGCCGACCAGCGGGTCGAACGACGGGAAGAAGACGTGGTTGAAAATCAGCGCCGCCATGATGTTGTAGACCGTAAAGTCATACCACTCCAGGGCGGTGCCGATTGAACTGGCGGCCGCCAAACGCCCGGTTTTCGGCGGGCTGTGAGTGGTATCGGCCTGATGCGTGCTGCCCTTAATTCCTGCATTTTCAGTGGTGGAAAGGCTCATGATTTCAACTCCTGCGCGGTAAGTTGCCAGCTGAGACCGTAGTGCAGCGCCTCAGTATTGGGAATATGCAAAGCCTGACATGCCAGTTCAGTCAGTTTCTGGCAGGACTCGGCGCTGCTGCTGTCAATCAACATCATGGGGATCATCGGGCGGTCTTCTGCCGACTCTTTCGGTAAAGGAGAACTGAGTGAAACATCCGGCGTTAACAGCCGTGAACGGATAAAACCGGGCTGAGCAAACAGGGTTTCGCCCAGATGCGCAATGCGCGCCGTTAGGGCTTCTCCCGCGACATGAGACGCCAGCGGGATGATCGCCAGATGGCGGCCGCTGCCAAAACCAGTCACCACTTCGACGGCGCAAACGCGGCGCATCGGGTTAACCATTTTATCCAGACTGGCGACGGACCAAGGCGTCTGGCGGGTGAAGGCCGCGCGATAAGCGTCGGTTGAGAAGCTGTTGAGAGATTCAGTCTGATACAACCCCAGATACTTGCGCCCTTGTCCCGCAGTGCCGATCAATTGATATCGCGTGCCGGACAAAAAACCGTCAATGCGTACGCGCTCTTCCACGTGCTCGCGGTCATACCACTGGTTGAAATCCGCTTCGTCTTGCTCGGCGACGTTGGTCGCCACAAACAGCATGCCATTAGGTAAAGTGCTCATGATTTTTCTCCTGTTATTGGGCTTTGAGGCAGCGTTCGATTTGCAGTGACCAGCTCAGCAAGGCGTCATCCTGCTGGGACAGCGCGGCCACCATCAGTCCTACCGGCGCCTCTCCCGCCTGATGGCAAGGCAGTGAAACCGCGCAGCCATCGAGGAAGTTGATCACCGAAGGGTTGCGCAGCGCCGCGCCGTTAGCTTTGAAATAGGTCTCATCGTCGGCGGCCAGTTCGGCGATGCTCGGGGCGATCATCGGCACGGTGGGCATCAGCAGGGCATCAAACTGGCCGATGGTTTTTGCCACCCGCTGCTGCCAGTCGGCGCGCTGCTGCTCCAGACGCTCTCTGTCCGCCTGCCCCAGCGCCGCGCCGCGGCGAATGCGCGACACCACGCGCGGGTCATACTGCTCGCCCTGCTGGTCGATATATTTCTGATGCCACGCCCATGACTCCAGCGCGGTAAAGCCGCCGGTGGCGTTGATCTCCGCCAGCTCCGCGAACTCATGGCAGGGGATCTCCTCAACCTGCGCCCCCGCCTGCTTTAGCTTCTCAACCGCGCGGGTAAAGGCGCGCTGCACGTCGGCGTCGACGCCGTCTAATACCAGCGTTTGCGGGATCGCAAAACGCCCCCGCGCCAGAGATTTCTCACTGGTTTTCACCGGCGAGTCGGCAATCACGCCGTCCAGTGCCAGACAGGAGGCGAGGTCATGGGCGATCACGCCAATAGAGTCCAGCGCCGCCGACAGCGGCAGTACGCCTTGTTGCGAGATGCGTCGCGCCGTCGGCTTGTAGCCGGTCAAGCCGCAGAAGGCTGCCGGAATGCGCACCGAGCCGCCGGTGTCGCTGCCAATCGCCCCCAGCGACATGCCGTCGCTGACCGACACCGCCGCGCCGGAAGACGATCCGCCGGGAATGCGGCGCGTGGCGCGATCAAAGGGGTTAGCCGGGGTGCCGTAGTGCGGGTTGATCCCCAGCCCCGAGTAGGCGAATTCGGTCATATTGGTTTTGCCGATGATCACCAGGCCCGCGTCCAACAGCTTCTGGACCACGGCGGAATGCGTCTCCGCTGCCGGGGCATCGCGCAGCACTTTCGAGCCAGCCGTAGTGCTTTCGCCCGCCACGTCGAACAAGTCTTTGATGGAGACTGGAATGCCATCCAGCGCGGACAGCGGCTTGCCCGCTTTGCGACGCGCGTCGGACGCCGCCGCCTGCTGCAAGGCTTGCTGATGATAAACGTGGGTGAAGACCTTCGCGCCTTCCCCCTGCGGGTCTTCACTGCGCGCTAACGCCGCCTCGGTCAAAGCCAGCGAGGAGGTTTCCTGCGCCGCCAGCTGTTGCAGCGCCTGACTCAGGGTGAGCTGTTTCATCGTCAACTCCTTCGTCATTACGCCACCACCGGCAATTCAGCACTTTGGTAGGCATGGCTGATGGTGCGGCCCAGCACTTCATCCACCAGCTCCATGCGGAACTCCGTTGCAGGACGGATGCCACCTATCGCCGCCACCGTGCCACAGGTCATCGCCAGCCCGTTTTCCGGCTGGGCGCTGCCGTCGAGATAGCGGCCCAGCAGGTCATCGGGCTTACGCAGGCTGGACAAGCGGCCTTCTTGGTACAGGCGGAATTCGCCCTCTTCTTTGATCCACGAGCGCAGGATCAGTTGATCCCAGTGATCGGCGACATCGGCCATTTTCCATGCCTGGCGGGCGACGGGCTTGACGCAAATCTGTTTGGAAAGCGCCACGCTATGGGCTTCAAGCTCGCGATCGGTGTGGTCGGAGGCCAGCGAAACAAACTGCTCGCCCTGGTGAGTGAAAATAAAAGGTTCGGCTTCACCAGACGTGGCGCTGCCCACCACTTCGATAGTTTCGCTTTGAGTCAGCTGATTGGTCGCGACGCGATAAAACAGGGGAACTGCACTCGGACGGGGCACGCCCAGCGCCTCAAGCTCACTGATATGGTGCAAGATGGCATCGTGATCGCGCCCGGTCCAGCCAGCGATCACCAGTTGATCAATCTGAACGTTTAGTGAGGTTTCGCCAGTGTTTGCAGGTAAGGTAAAGGTTAATTTCATCTTTTAAGGCTCGCTTATTAACTGTTTTATTAGAAAGTACAGTGAAATTTCACTATAGCTTCAGTTATTAAATAAGCGATTTCCGTGCCATGATTTTGTGTAGAATGTCTAAAAATTTCCATCGCAGGAGTTATGCGTGAAATCTGTTGCAGCAGAAAGCCGCCCACAGCCGGCGTTGGATGACGCGGGTTTATCGCAAAATGAGCTGGCTTATCGTCGTTTTAAGCAGGCGCTGGTCACTCTGAGCTATAAGCCGGGTGAATATTTGAATACCGCGCAGGTGATGGCGGAGCTTGAAATGGGCCGCACGCCGATTAATCAGGCGATCCACCGGCTGGCCAATGAAGGTTTATTGCAGATAATCCCGCGCAAAGGGGTGATGGTTTCCCCTCTGTCGATTGATGATGCGCTGGAGCTGATCGAAGTGCGTCTCGCGAATGAGATGCTGTGCATGAAGTTGGCCTGTAAGCACGTTTCCCAGCAGGACATTGCGGCGTTAACGGCGGTGAATGAAGAGATGAATATCGCCGTGCAGGCGCGAGATCGCAACCGCATGGTGTCGCTGGACCACCATTTTCACCAGCTTCTGGCCGAGATCGCCGGAAACCTGATGCTCAAGGATATCCTCAGCGTGCTACACGCCAGAGCGCAACGCTTCTGGGCCAGTTCGCTGTCGAAAGAGGGGCATATGATTGAGGTTATCGAGGAGCATCGCGCCATTATTTCCGCGCTGGAAACGCAAGATCCCGCCGCCGCCGCAGCTGCCGCCGAGGCGCATATTTTGTCGTTTAGGGATGCTTTGCTGCGGGGTTGAAGGGCGTTGTTTTGATTGCTTTTTTGCTCCCCCCCTTTATCCGGAGAGGAGCAAAACGGCTTTTGGCTAATTACTCATATTCACTCATCGGTACACAGGAGCAGAACAGGTTTCTGTCGCCGTAAACGTCATCAAGACGCTTCACGCTCGGCCAGTATTTGTTGTCGCTGCCCGCCGGGAATACCGCCAGCTCGCGGCTGTACGGGTGGGACCACTCGCTGACCAGCTCGGCTTGTACGTGTGGCGCGTTGACCAGCGGGTTGTCTTCCAGCGGCCATTCGCCTTTAGCAACGCGGTCGATTTCAGCGCGGATCGCCAGCAGAGCATCAACAAAACGGTCGATTTCCACTTTGCTTTCAGACTCGGTTGGCTCAACCATCAGCGTACCCGCCACTGGGAATGACATGGTTGGCGCGTGGAAACCGAAGTCAATCAAGCGTTTAGAAATATCCATTTCACTGATACCGACGCTTTCTTTCAGCGGGCGGATATCCAGAATGCATTCGTGCGCCACGCGACCGTCGCGGCCGGTGTACAGCACTGGGTAAGCATCTTTAAGGCGAGTGGCGATGTAGTTGGCATTCAGAATCGCTACCTGACTTGCCTGCTTCAGCCCCTGCGCACCCATCATGCGGATGTACATCCAGCTGATTGGCAGGATAGAAGCGCTACCGAACGGCGCCGCAGAAACCGCGCCATTCTGAGTCAGTACGCCGTCAATCTGCACCACGCTGTGACCCGGAACGAACGGAGCCAGGTGCGATTTCACGCCGATTGGGCCCATGCCCGGACCGCCACCGCCGTGTGGGATACAGAAGGTTTTGTGCAAGTTGAGGTGCGACACGTCCGCGCCGATGTAGCCCGGCGTGGTGATCCCCACCTGTGCGTTCATGTTCGCGCCGTCGAGGTAGACCTGACCGCCGTACTGGTGAACAATCTGGCACACTTCGCGGATGGTTTCTTCATACACGCCGTGGGTTGACGGGTAAGTCACCATGATGCACGACAGCTCATCGCCGGCCTGAGCGGCTTTCTCGCGCAGGTCGCTTAAATCAATGTTGCCCTGCTTGTCACAAGCTACCACTACCACGCTCATGCTGGCCATTTGCGCCGATGCCGGGTTGGTGCCGTGAGCAGAACTTGGGATCAGGCAGATGTGGCGGCCGCTTTCGTTACGACTTTCGTGGTAACGGCGGATAGCCAGCAGGCCAGCATATTCGCCCTGCGCGCCGGAGTTTGGTTGGATACAAACCGCGTCGTAGCCCGTCAGTTGCACCAGCCACTGGGAGAGCTGGCCGATCATCTGCTGGTAGCCCGCAGCTTGTTCAACCGGGCAGAACGGGTGCAGCTCGGAGAATTCAGGCCAGGTGATTGGGATCATCTCGGCAGCGGCGTTGAGTTTCATGGTGCAAGAACCCAGCGGGATCATCGCCTGATTCAGCGCCAGATCCTTTTTCTCCAGACGGTGCATGTAGCGCATCATCTCGGTTTCGCTGTGGTATTGGTTGAACACCGGGTGAGTCAGGATCGGCTCTACGCGCTGCATAGCGGCAGGGATCGAGGCATTATCGCTGCTCACGGCTTTATCAAGCTGATCGATGTCCAGGCCGTTATCGTCACCCAGCAGGGCGGCGAACAGCACTTGCACATCTTCACGTGAAGTAGCTTCGTCCAGCGTGATGCCCACGGCGCCGTGGATGTCGGTGCGCAGGTTCAGGCCGAAGCTCAGGGCGCGTTCCAGCGTCGCGGCTTTGTCTTTCACTTCAACCGTTAAGGTGTCAAACCAGGTGTCATGGCGCAGCGTCAGGCCACCTTTTTTCAGGCCAGCGGCCAGAATGTCGGTCAGACGGTGAATACGGCTGGCAATACGTTTCAGGCCAACCGGGCCGTGGAATACCGCGTACAGGCTGGCGATGTTCGCCAACAGAACCTGCGAAGTACAGATGTTGGAGTTGGCTTTCTCGCGGCGAATATGCTGCTCGCGGGTCTGCATCGCCATGCGTAGCGCGGTGTTGCCCGCGGCGTCGCGCGATACGCCGATAATACGGCCCGGCATGGAGCGTTTGAATTCGTCAACGCAGGCAAAGAATGCCGCGTGCGGGCCGCCGTAGCCCATTGGCACGCCGAAGCGCTGGGCGGAACCGAACACCACGTCCGCGCCCTGCGCGCCCGGCGCGGCCAGCAGCACTAACGCCATAATGTCGGCGGCAACGCTGGTGATGATTTTGCGTGATTTCAGCTCTGCCAGCAGTGCGCGATAGTCGTGAACCTGCCCGGTGGTGCCCACCTGTTGCAGCAGCACGCCGAACACGCCTTCCAGCTCGAGCACTTTCTCGGCTTTATCCACGATGATGTCGAAACCAAAGGTTTCAGCGCGGGTGCGAACCACGTCCAGCGTTTGCGGATGCACGTCGTCAGCCACGAAGAAGCGATTGGCGTTCTTCAGTTTGCTGGCGCGTTTGGCAAGAGCCATGGCTTCGGCAGCGGCGGTCGCTTCGTCAAGCAGAGAAGCAGACGCGAGGTCCAGACCCGTCAGGTCGAGGGTCAACTGTTGGAAGTTCAGCAAGGCTTCAAGACGGCCCTGAGAAACTTCTGGTTGATAAGGGGTATACGCTGTGTACCAGCCCGGATTTTCCAGCATGTTGCGCAGGATAACCGGCGGGGTGAGCACCGCGCTGTAGCCCATACCAATGTAAGATTTGTAGCGCTGATTCTGGCTGGCGATAGCTTTCAGCTCAGCCAGTGCCTGATGTTCGGTAACGGAATCACCCACGGCTGGCGGGCCCGGCAGTTGGATGTCCACCGGCACGATTTGCTGGATCAGGGCATTTAACGAGTCGGCACCGACCGTCTCCAGCATCTGTTGTTGCTGCTGAGAAGACGGGCCAATGTGACGGCCGATAAAGGATTCACTGTGTTCAAGTTGGCTGAGAGTCTGAGTCATTTGCTACGCATTCCTGAATCTGCATGGTGGTGTCGAAAGACAACCGATAACGGGCAAGCGGGGACTAAACCTGCCCCGTAAACGGCTTACGGGGCAGCACATCATTACTCGTCGATACCTGAAAGATAGGCGTCAGCGCTGAGTAACTTAGCGATTTCGCTTTCGTCAGAGGCTTTAATCTGGAACAGGAAACCGTCGCCGTAGGGCGCGCTATTCACCAGTTCAGGTGAGCCTTCCAGCTCAGAGTTAACGGCAATAATTTCGCCGCTGATTGGGGAATAGATGTCAGACGCCGCCTTAACCGACTCGGCAACGGCGCAGTCTTCACCGGCCGTCACTTCGCGGCCCACTTCTGGCAGGTCGACGAAAACCATGTCGCCCAGCAATTCTTGCGCGTGTTCGGTAATGCCTACGGTGTAAACGCCGTTACCCTCTGAACGAACCCATTCGTGTGACGCGGCGTATTTCAATTCTGATGGAACATTGCTCATGAAAGAATCTCCAAAAATTTTCAGATATTAATGAATTCGTTATTAAACCAACGGCTTACCGTTACGAACAAAACCAGGTTTGGTTACTTTTACTGGCATTTCGCGGTTACGGATCTGCACGATGGCGTTTTCGCCGATGCCAGCCGGAACGCGAGCCAGCGCGATGCTGTAACCCAAAGTCGGTGAGAATGAGCCGCTGGTGATAACGCCTTCCTGCTGGTTGCCCGCAGCGTCGGTGAAACGCACCGGCAGCTCATTACGTAATACGCCTTTTTCGGTCATGATCAATCCGACCAGTTCTTCGGTCCCCTGCTCACGCTGCTTTTCCAGCGCGGCGCGGCCGATGAAGTCGCGATCTTCCGGCGCCCAGGCTATGGTCCAGCCCATGTTGGCCGCCAATGGAGAAACGCCCTCATCCATCTCCTGACCGTATAAGTTCATGCCTGCTTCCAGACGCAGGGTGTCGCGCGCCCCCAGCCCGGCAGGTTTGACGCCAGCCTTGAGCAGTTTCTGCCACAGGTCGGCGGCTTGTTCTTGCTTCACGGCAATTTCGTAGCCCGCTTCGCCGGTATAGCCGGTGGTGGCGATAAACAGGTCACCGGCTTGCACGCCAAAGAAAGGTTTCATTCCAGCGACGGCTTGTTTTTGCTCTTCAGTGAACAGCGTGCCAGCGCGTTCTTTGGCCTGCGGGCCTTGGACGGCGATCAGCGCCAGATCATCGCGCACGGTGACTTCAACGCCATAGGCTTCTGCATGCTGCGAAATCCATGCCAGATCTTTGTCGCGCGTGGCGGAGTTCACCACCAGGCGAAAATAGTCTTCAGTGAAGAAGTAGATAATCAGGTCGTCAATCACGCCGCCGGAGGCGTTAAGCATGCCGGTATAAAGCGCTTTGCCGGGGACGGTCAGTTTGGCGACGTCGTTGGCCACCAGATAGCGCAAGAATTCACGAGTGCGGGTGCCGTGCAGATCAACAATCGTCATGTGGGAGACGTCGAACATGCCAGCGTCCTGACGCACCGCGTGGTGCTCATCAAGCTGTGAGCCGTAGTGCAACGGCATCATCCAACCGTGGAAATCCACCATGCGCGCACCGCACGCCACGTGTTGTTCATAAAGCTGAGTCTGCTTAACCATCTTGATCCTCATTAACCTGCGAATGCAAAAACGAAGTCGGAATATCGGAATATAAATTGCTCTCGTTTCCCCTAAATCATTCGCGCTGTATCAAGGCGGCAACTGAGCGAGTCTTAGAAGCTTACTCAAGTATGTGACTGGGCCGAATAAGAGCAGCCAACGCCAAATAGCGCGAAGGATCACAGGGTGACGCAAACGTTATCCTATAGGTCGAACTTATCACCGAATCCCCCTGCTAACCATAAGTTAAAATATCAGTATCTGGAGAAACAGCAGGGATAAGCGAGGAGTATTGTGCAGAGTTTCTGACTAGAAAAATGGGGTTCATGGCGCAAAATCTACAAATGAACCACAAAAATCTCGATGTTATATAACGAAGAGGCCGGATATCTCACCATTTGCAGAATGGGATATCCGGCCTCGCATTATAAAAAGTAATGGGAAAAAGGTGCTGAAATTAGATTATTTCAATCGAACAGGATCCTGCTCCAGCCATTCGGGTAAATCATTCAGTCCCATTGCCTGACGCACCAGTTTTGGCTTCACGCCCGGCAGGGAGTCCGCCAGCGTCAGGCCGATGTCGCGCAGCAATTTTTTCGCCGGGTTATCGCCATTGAACAGTTCACGGAAGCCCTGCATGCCCGCCAGCATCAGCGCGGCGCTGTGTTTGCGGCGGCGCTCGTAGCGGCGCAGATACATATGCTGGCCGAAGTCTTTGCCCGCGCGCTGCAAGCGTCTGATTTCAGATGCCAATTCGGCGGCGTCCATAAAGCCAAGGTTCACCCCCTGCCCGGCCAGCGGATGTACGGTGTGCGCAGCGTCGCCCACCAGCGCCAGACGCTGGGCGGCAAAGCTGCGCGCGTAGCGGCCGGTCAGTGGGAAGGTCAAACGTTCGCTTTCAACGGAACACAGCCCCAGACGCAGGTCGAAAGTGCTGGCGAGCACTTTATTAAAGGCTTCCTTGGACAACGCCGACAGACGCTGGGCCTCTTCCGGAGAAACCGACCACACGATGGAACACAAGTGCGGGTCAGCCAGCGGCAGGAATGCCAGAATGCCTTCGCCATGAAACACCTGCCGCGCCACCGACTGGTGAGGCTCGGCGGTGCGAATAGTGGCGACCAGCGCATGGTGGCGGTAGTCCCAGAAGGTCAGCGGGATATCCGCATGCTGGCGCAGCCAGGACTGCGCGCCGTCCGCGCCAACCACTAGGCGGGCGCTGAGCTGGCGGTCATCGTTCAAGGTAATAAAGGCGTCGTTTTCGCCCCAGGCCACGTTTTTCAAGGTCGCCGGGCAGAGCAAAGTGATGTCAGAGGAGTGCTCGGCTTTTTGCCACAGGGCGCGCAGGATCACGTCGTTTTCAATGATGTGCCCCAAGTGGCTGAAACCATACTCTTCGCCACGAAAAGCAATTTTCCCGAAGCTGTCGCGGTCCCACACTTCCATGCCTTGATAGGCATTGACGCGCTGGGCGGTGATGTTGTCCCATACGCCGATATATTTCAGCAGGCGCTCGCTGGCGGCGTTAATGGCCGAAACGCGCAGACCCGGCGCGGCTGGCAGAGGAGAGTCGAGGTCGGGTTGGTGGCTGTCCACCACGGCAACGCGCAGGCCGCTGCCCTGTAACCCACAGGCCAGCGCTAGGCCAACCATGCCGCCACCGGCGATAACTACATCAAAAGATTGCATAAATTTTCCTGTGGGAAGAGGTTCAGCGGGTTACCCAACCTAGCGTCCGGCGGGTAAAGGCGTCGCGTAAAGGTGTAATGCCTTCCATCGCCATCAGGCCGAGATTGCGCCCGACCATCAAGGGAACATAGCGATTGGCGAAAAGGTGGATCAGGCCGTCGGTCACGCCGACCGTCGCCTGCTGGTCCGGCTGGCGACGCTGCTGATAGCCGCTCAAGACGCGGTAGCTGCCAATGTCATTGCCGGCCAGATGCGCCGTCGCCACGGTTTCGGCTAAGGTCATGACGTCACGCAGGCCAAGGTTGAAGCCCTGACCCGCTATCGGATGCAGGGTTTGCGAGGCGTTGCCGACCAGCGCCAGCCGATGGCTAATATGGCTGTTTGCGGTCTGCAATTGCAGCGGATAGCTGAATCGCTTGCCCGCCTGCTGCATTTTACCCAAGCGCCAGCCAAAGGCTTTCTGTAGCTCGGCGAGGAATTTCTCTTCGCTCCAGCTATCAATGTCAGCCTGCGCCTCGCGCGGGTGGCACCAGACCAAAGAGCTGCGCCCTTTCGACATCGGCAGCAGCGCCAGCGGGCCGTGCTCGGTAAAACGCTCAAAAGCCCGGCCGCGATGAGGTTCGCCAGTGACGACGTTGGCGATCACCGCAATTTGGCCGTAATCCTCGCGCTGCCAGCGAATGTTGCAGGCTTTGCCGAGCATGGAGTGAGAGCCGTCTGCCGCCACCAGCAGCTTGCCGTCGAGCGCGTCGCCGTTGTCGAGCGTCACGCTGGCGCCGTCAGCCGTGCGCTGCACGTCGGTGACTTTCGCCGGGCAGTGCAGCGTCACGCCGGGGGCCTCTTGCAGCTTGGCAAATAGGCGTTGGCCCACGCCGTGCAGTTCAACCACCTGCCCCAACGCTTCCACGCCGTAATGTCCGGCATTGAGATTCACAAAGGCCGCATGGCCGCGATCGCTAACATGAATGTCGCTGATTGGCGTGGCGATATCGGATAAGACAGACCACAGCCCGATGCGCGCCAGCTGCTGGCAAGTGCCTTGGGCCAGCGCGATGGATCTGGCGTCAAACCCCGGATGACCACTGCCACCCAGCGAAGAAGCTTCAATCAGATGCACCGGCAGTTGGCCATGTGTCAGCGCGGAGATGGCCAGTGCCAGCGTGGCGCCGGTCATCCCGCCGCCAACAATAATAATGCTCATATTATTTACGGGCCGCCGCCATCAGGGCTTCAATGTCATCGGCCTCTTTCACCACGTCGCCGGTGAAGATTTCAATGCCGTCGGCGGTGATCAGGATGTCATCTTCGATACGGATACCAATGCCGCGATACTGCTCAGGGACATCGGCGTCTGGCGCGATATACAGGCCCGGCTCGACGGTCAGGACCATGCCCGGCTCGAGAGTGCGGGTGCGCTCAGGGCTGCCGTAGTTGCCGACGTCATGCACATCCAGCCCCAGCCAGTGGGACAGGCCGTGCATAAAGAACGGGCGGTGCGCCTGCTCGCTATAAAGGGTGTCGACGTCGCCGTGCAGGATGCCGAGCTTGACCAAACCTTCCAGCATCACACGGACGGCGGCTTCGTTGGCTTCTTGGATGCTGCTGCCCGGACGTAACACGTCCAGCGCTTTGTATTCTGAAGCCAGCACGATGTCATAGATTTCGCGCTGCGCTTTGCTGAACTTGCCGCTAACCGGGAAGGTGCGGGTGATATCACCTGCGTAGCCTTGGAACTCACAGCCCGCGTCAATCAGCACTAAGTCGCCGTCGCGCAGCTGGGATTCATTTTCGGTGTAGTGCAGGATGCAGCCGTTTTCGCCGCTGCCAACGATAGTGTTATAGGAAGGAAAACGCGCGCCGTGGCGGTTAAATTCGTGATGAATTTCGCCTTCAAGGTGGTATTCAAACAGGCCAGCGCGGCATTTTTCCATGGCGCGAGTATGGGCCATGGCGGTGATTTCACCGGCGCGGCGCATCACGGCAATCTCTTCCGGCGATTTGAACAGGCGCATTTCATGCACGATAGGACGCCAGTCGATGACGGTATCCGGCGCACTCAGGCTCTGGCGTGAGCCTTTGCGCAGCTTGTCCATAGCGCGATTGACGATCTCGTCAGCATAGGCATATTCGCCCTGCGCGTGATACAGCGCGTCAAGACCGTTAAAGAGAAGATGAAGTTGCGTGTTGATGTCATCAAACGGCAGTGCGCGGTCGATGCCCAACTTAGCGGGTGCCGCGTCCTGACCCAGACGGCGACCGAACCAGATCTCAGCAGTCAAATCACGCACGCGGTTAAACAGCACGCTGTGGTTGTGATTCTCATCGCTTTTCACCAGCACCAGCGCGGCTTCCGGCTCGTTAAACCCGGTGAGATACCAGAAGTCACTGTTTTGACGGAAAGGATAATCACTGTCAGCACTGCGCAATGCTTCTGGGGCAGCGAAGATAATTGCCGCGCTGCCCGGTGCCATCTTGGCTAACAGAGCCTGACGGCGATTTTCGAATTCCTGCTGAGTCATCACTTCATCTCCCGAAACGGTTTTAATTTATTGTTATATGACTAATTAATGCAGCGTGCGCGGGCTTTCCGGTGCCAGCGGGTGGCTGTGACCAAATTCGCCGAAGCATAAGATAGCCGCCACGCGAACGTATTCGACCACCTCTTCCAAAGAAGAAGCCAGCTGCTCTTGGTCTTCATCTTCTTCATAACCGAGCTGGGCTATGCTGCGCAGGTCGTCAATGGCTTCGCCCACTTCGCCTTTCACTTTGGCGAGCTTCGGCTGCATCATGCCCAGACCCAGCAAGAAGTGATTTACCCAACCAGCTAAGGCGTCAGCGCGTTCGAAAATGTGCTTTTCGTCGTCCGGCATTAACATGTTGAATTCAAAACTGTCATCTTCCAGCGTGTCAGCCGTGGCTTTGCGCAGCTGTTGCAGCAGGTCCGCTAGCGTGTGGGGGAAAGCCATGCCTTCATTGGTCAAGTCATGCACCAGCGTCAGCCAGCTGCCGTCACGATTACCGCCGCACAGCAGGCCGCTGATAAGTCCGTGCATTTCCGCCGCGGTCAGCGCGACAGATTGCTGTTTCAGCGCGTGATCCAACGAATCATAAGTAGGATAAGTATTCTCAATAGACATGCGTATTCGCCATCGTTGGTCGGTTAAGTTCGTGTTATGCTACCACCAAGGTCAGTCGTAGTACCAGATTAGCAGACCAGCGAATGGCAGTTGTTGAGCCTCTCTTTGGCCGGCAAATGCACTGGACAAACATCCAGCAATCAGTTCGTCATGGGGTTGTAACCTGGTATTGAGATAGTTATAGTGAGGCCGCTTCCAACGACCTGTACGAGTTACAGTGCTTGTGTTGGCGCGGCGTTCAAAGAAGGCAGGAAGGTGGCATGTCTGCACAACCGGTAGATATTCAAATTTTTGGCCGCTCGTTAAGAGTGAATTGTCCGCCAGAACAACAAGAAGCATTGAACATGGCTGCTGAGGATCTTAATCAGCGGTTGCAAGATCTTAAAGTTCGCACTAGAGTCACCAATACAGAGCAGTTAGTTTTCATCGCGGCACTGAATGTGTGTCACGAACTTGCTCAAGAACGGTTGAAAACCCGTGACTATGCCTCCAATATGGAACAACGTATTCGGATGCTGCAACAAACCATCGAGCAAGCTTTGCTCGAACAAGGTAAGATATCGGAACGCGAAGGGGCTCCTTTCGAATAAGTTCGATGACTCATACTAAGTTGTTGATTTGCTCGTCACAGGCAGTCAGCAATGAGTAAAAAAATTTCTCTGAGATGTTCGCCAGCGGGCCCGTCCCCTGAGCCGATAATTAGTACCAACAGAATGTGATGATCCGTAATCGGTGCGCATGCTCGGTCCGTCCGAGAAGCCTAAAGATTGCGACAGCACGTTCACCTTGAACCATGGGTTCAAGGGTTACAGCCTGCGACGGCATCTCGGAGATTCCCCTTTCTAGCCGGTACACCCCATTTTGGTTGTTGTATCTATGTCGAACACTCCCCAGCACGCATCAATCCGCCAACAAATTCGCACTGAAGTCCGTCAACGCAGAAACAATCTCACGTCCGAACAGCAAAGTCTTTTTGCGCTTCAAGCAGCAGATCGCGTGGTGACACATTCGCGTATTCAAGGTGCCAGTACGATTTCGGTGTTTCTCTCTTTTGATGGCGAATTGGATACCGCGCCGCTGATTCAGCGACTGTGGGCAGATGGCAAACAGCTCTGCCTGCCGGTGCTGCACCCTTTCACACCCGGCAACTTACTTTTTCTGCGCTATGACCCCGACACCACTCTGGTACGCAATAAGCTGAAGATCCTCGAGCCGGCCCTCGACGCCACGCAGATTGTGCCTTTATCCGAATTGGACATTATCCTTACGCCGCTGGTCGCCTTTGATAGCCACGGGCAGCGTTTAGGCATGGGCGGCGGCTTCTACGACCGCACGCTGGAAAACTGGCAAGACGGCGGTCCCTATCCCATCGGGCTGGCGCACGATTGCCAGCAGGTCGACAACCTGCCGGTAGAGCATTGGGACGTGCCTCTGCCTGAAGTGATCACCTCTGGCAAAGTGTGGCAGTGGTAGGATTCGTCTAATCCCGCGGTTTAACCTTCTTCTTATTGCCCCCTCCCCCTGTTTCTAACCCTTTATGTTCTCTTTATGTATGCAATAAGTTCAGTATGTTGTAACTAAGCTAGTATTTTGTACATTACCAAAGTCACATGAAAACTTTAATTCATTGATATTAATGAATTTTTAGACTTGTACAGAGCGTTACACGCCGAAACCAATCACTCACGGACAACGCGGTTCGACACGCCTATTATTCTTCCATCGGCCCCGCAGTGGGGTAGACACATAAACCGAAATTCTTGAGGAATTAAACATGAAAAAAGTATTAGCTCTGGTTGTTGCCGCTGCAATGGGTCTGTCTTCTGTAGCTTTCGCTGCTGACACTACTGCTGCACCAGCTCCTGCTGCTGCGCCAGCTGCAACTACCGCTGCTCCAGCGGCTGCTGCTCCAGCTGCAAAAGCACCAACTAAGCATGCTGTTAAGCATAAGAAAGCACACAAGAAAGCTGCCCAGAAAGCCCAGGCTGCTAAGAAACACAAAAAAGCGAAGAAAGCCGCACCAGCTCAGAAAGCCCAGGCTGCTAAAAAGCACGTAAAACACGCTAAAAAAGCTGCTCCAGCACAGAAAGCTCAGGCTGCTAAAAAACACGTGAAACATGCTAAAAAAGCTGCTCCAGCACAGAAAGCTCAGGCTGCTAAAAAACACGTGAAACATGCTAAAAAAGCTGCTCCAGCAGCTAAATAAGTAAGAAGTCTTGGTGAGAGTATTCACTCACTGTTAGTAAGACTGATTATTCAACACCCGGTTCGCCGGGTGTTTTTTTCTCTGGTTTACTATCTTGAGGGGCTGATAATGATGCTGCGCCGCTACCTTTTTGAAATCACACTCAGTTCTTTGATCCTCTGTGGTCTGATCACCCTCTCCTTCCTGATGCAGTTCGAAGTGCTCTAATACTCAGCTTTCGCTTTTCCCGCAATTCCCCTCTCTCCAAACCCAAAACTCGCCAAATTTTAGACATAAAAAAACCGCCTTGCGGCGGCTTTGTTATTCATTTCAGCCAATCAAATCAGTACAAAAGACGCGCGCGAATGGTGCCTGGAATGGCCTTCATCAGCTGAAGCGCAGTCGATAGCGTCGCGGTATCGGTTTCAACATCGATAACCACGTAGCCAATCTGTGGGCTGGTCTGCAAGTACTGCGCGGCAATGTTGATACCCTGCTCGGCGAAGATCTGGTTGATGCTGGTCAGCACGCCCGGACGGTTTTCATGGATATGCAGCAAGCGGCTGACGTTTGCGCCATGTGCTGGCAGAGAGGCTTCTGGGAAGTTAACGGCTGACAGGGTGGAACCATTGTCAGAGTATTTCGCCAGTTTGCCCGCCACTTCCAGGCCGATACCTTCCTGCGCTTCCATGGTTGAACCACCGATGTGCGGAGTCAGGATCACGTTATCAAACTCGCACAGCGGAGACTCGAACGGGTCGCTGTTGGTGGCTGGTTCTTCCGGGAAAACGTCGATAGCCGCGCCGGACAGATGCTTGCTGCGCAGAGCGTCGCACAGCGCCGGAATGTCAATCACCGTGCCGCGCGAGGCGTTAATCAGCAGTGCGCCCGGCTTCATCTGTGCCAGTTGATCGGCACCGATCATATCTTTGGTGTTCAGGGTTTCTGGTACGTGCAGCGTGACGACGTCGCTGGTTTGCAGCAGTTCGTTCAGGCTGGCGATCTGTTGCGCATTGCCCAGTGGCAGTTTGCTTTCGATATCGTAGAAGAAGACGCGCATCCCCAGCCCTTCGGCCAGAATACCCAGCTGTGTACCGATATGGCCGTAACCAATGATACCCAGACGCTTACCGCGCGCTTCAAACGATCCGACGGCCAGTTTGTGCCACACGCCGCGGTGTGCTTTGGCGTTGGCAGCCGGAATACCGCGCATCATCAGCAGCATTTCGCCCAGCACCATTTCAGCCACTGAGCGAGTGTTAGAGAACGGCGCGTTGAAGACCGGAATACCGCGTTTAGTGGCTGCATTCAGGTCAACCTGGTTGGTCCCGATGCAGAAACAGCCTACGGCAACCAGCTTTTCAGCAGCGGCGAATACTTCTTCAGTCAGTTGAGTACGCGATCGGAGTCCAACAAAGTGCGCATCACGGATCGACTCTTTCAGCGATTCGTTATCTAAAGCACCTTTGTGAAATTCAATATTGGTGTAACCCGCGGCGCGGAGTGTATCAACCGCACTTTGGTGGACGCCTTCCACTAACAAAAATTTAATCTTGTCTTTCTCAAGTGATACTTTTGCCATTTCCCGACCCTATTTGTTCTGACTGATTATTCTGACTGACGACGTGTGCAACCGATGGTGTTTTTAAAGCTGACGTGGCGGCCGTGAGGCAGCAACATAGCCAACATAACAAAAAATTCGCCATCATCAATACAAACGATTGCCTCGTGGCTAGCAGAAGCCTCAGTCAGCTGAGGGCTTTACAGAATTTAATGCTGAGGAAGAAATTTGCAGCCGGATGTTACCGAGGTATGGGGCAGGAATGTGACATAAGTCACCAAATTCGGCCTTGCGAAGAAAAGATGATTCAGGCGGTAAATTATCATCTTCATAACATTGCATTATGACCGCAGCATGACTGGCTGCGACGAAACTCGCGCAGCCAGATCTTCTACTTATCGCTCAGGCAGTCAGATCACTTGAGCGTGACGGTTTTGACCCCGTCTGCGGTGCCGACCAGCGCGATATCTGCGCCGCGGTTAGCAAACAGACCGACGGTAACCACGCCCGCGATGCTGTTGATCTTATTTTCCAGCGCGATGGCATTGAGAATCGACAAGTTGTGCACGTCCAGAATCACATTGCCATTATCAGTGATCACATTTTGGCGATACTCAGGCAGGCCGCCCAGCTTGACCAATTCGCGCGCCACGTAAGAACGCGCCATCGGGATCACTTCGACCGGCAGTGGGAATTTGCCCAACACGTCGACCTGTTTGGACGCGTCAACGATACAAACAAACTTCTTACTGATCGCTGCGATAATCTTTTCACGCGTCAGTGCCGCACCGCCGCCTTTGATCATCTGCATCTGATGGTTAATTTCATCAGCACCGTCAACGTACACCGCCAGTTCATCCACTTCGTTGCTATCGAAAACGTGGATGCCCAAGCTTTTGAGTTTCGCGGTGGAGGCGTCTGAGCTGGAAACCGCGCCTTCGATTTGATGTTTGATGGAGCCTAATGCGTCAATAAAATGGGCGGCGGTAGAGCCGGTGCCAACGCCAACAATGGTGCCTGGAGTCACGTAATCAAGCGCGGCCCAACCAACTGCTTTCTTTAATTCTTCCTGAGTCATCATGGCTTCTCTGCTGTTTTGCATACGGGGAACGACGCCAATGATTATAAAGCATGTCCCCGCAAATTGGGCAGTCGCCTTCCGAGCCAGATCACACTTATATAAGTCGGCAGGTCAAGTTATGGCGCAGCGTCGGCTGGCAATAACTTGCGGGGAGTGCCGTTTTAGTCCACCCCAAATGCGCTAAATCTGTGGCATAGTGTTTGAATAAATTAAATCCAAGGGACAGAACTCCGATGAAACGCCCAGACTATAGAACGCTTCAGGCGCTGGACGCTGTGATCCGCGAGCGCGGTTTTGAGCGCGCCGCGCAGAAGCTTTGCATCACTCAATCGGCGGTATCTCAACGTATCAAGCAGCTCGAGAATTTGTTCGGCCAGCCTCTGCTGGTGAGAACCGTACCGCCGCGCCCGACTGAGCAAGGGCAAAAATTGCTGGCGCTGTTACATCAGGTGGAACTGCTGGAGGAGGAGTGGCTGGGCAATGACAGCGGCACCGACAGCAATGACACGCCGCTGCTGCTGTCGCTGGCGGTTAACGCCGACAGTCTGGCGACCTGGCTGCTGCCCGCGCTGAAATCCGTGCTGGTCGACTCGCCCATTCGCCTGAACTTGCAGGTGGAAGACGAAACGCGCACCCAAGAGCGCCTGCGTCGCGGCGAAGTGGTGGGCGCAGTGAGTATTCAACCGCAGCCTTTACCGAGCTGTCTGGTAGACCAACTGGGCGCGCTGGACTATCTGTTTGTCGCCTCCAAGCCCTTTGCCGATCGCTATTTCCCCAACGGCGTGACCCGCTCGGCGCTGCTCAAAGCTCCGGCCGTGGCCTTTGACCATCTCGACGATATGCATCAAGCCTTCTTGCAGCAGAACTTCGATTTATCGCCGGGCAGCGTGCCGTGCCACATCGTTAACTCGTCAGAAGCCTTTGTGCAGCTGGCTCGTCAGGGAACCACCTGCTGTATGATCCCACATCTGCAAATCGAGAAAGAGCTGGAAAGCGGCGAACTGATCGACCTGACGCCGGGCCTGTTCCAGCGCCGGATGCTGTTCTGGCACCGTTTCGCGCCAGAAAGCCGCATGATGCGTAAAGTCACTGACGCCCTGCTGGCCCACGGCCGTCAGGTGCTGCGTCAGGATTGATTGGCATTCTAGCCAATAAAAAACCCGCCGAGGCGGGTTTTTCTTTTTAAGCATTAAACTTAAACAATCAGCTCAAGCAATCAACGACTTAGCGTTGCAGCTCAAATACCACGTCGACCTGATCGTCAAAGTGGATGCTTTGCTGCTCGTACGTTTGCGCCGCGTCGCTCTGGGCAGAGGCTTCAGCCGCTTTATACATACGCGCTACCGGCATTGGCTGGTAGTTGGCGACGTGGTAGCGAATGCTGTAAACCGGGCCGAGCTTGGCGTGGAAGCCTTCGGCCAGTGATTTAGCCTGCTCTGTTGCGTTATCAATCGCTTTCTGACGAGCCTGATCGCGGAAGCTTGCTGGGTTCGCCACCCCAAGCTCTACCGAGCGAATCTCATTTAGGCCGGAACTTAGCGCACCGTCCAGCAGGTCATTCAGTTTATCCAATTGACGCAAAGTCACCTGAACCTGACGCACGGCACGGTAGCCTTTCAGCTCGGTGCCGCCATCTTTCAGGTAGTTATATTCGGGTTGGGTGCTCAGGTTAGCGGCGTTGATATCTTTCTTCTCAATACCGTTCTTCTGTAGGAATGCAAAATACTCTGCCACGCGCTGGTCAGCCTGTTTCTTCGCTGACGCGGCGTCCTTGGCCGATACATTGACTTCAATCGCCAGTGTCGCAATATCCGGCGTTGCGTCCACGCTGGCAGTCCCTGACGTTACTACGTGGGGACCCGCAGGTACCTCAGCAGCCTGAAGTGCAGCAGGTAACGTCCCTAATCCCAACATTGCAGCCATCGCCAATGCTTTTAATTTCACAGTGCCTCCATTAATCATTCCAGATTTGGCATTAAACTCGTTCACTAACCTCAAAACCCTAGCATAGTAGAGCAATTAACAGGGGAAGATTAGGGACAAAATCTTAAAAATGCCCGGCGGGAAAGTTTACATGTGCAGCGTTTGACGAGCCAGTTGAACGGCAATTCCCCACATGATCGCGCCGACCACGAAGTTAATCACTCGCTGCACTTTGCCACTGTTGAGCCAAGGGGAGAGCATCGCGGCCAGTATGGCCAAGCCGAAGAACCAGATACCCGACGCCATCACGGCACCCAGCGCAAACCACGAGCGCTCGTCGCTGCTCAGGCTGCCACCGAGGCTGCCCAGCACCACGAAGGTATCGAGATAGACGTGCGGATTGAGCCAGGTCACGGCCAGCATGCTGACCACGATTTTCCAGCGGCTCTGCTTCGCCACTTCCGCCTGTGCGAGTTCAGGATTTTTGGCAAAGGCGGTGCGAAACGCGCCCCAGCCGTACCACAGCAGGAAGGCCACCCCGCCCCAGCTCACCAGCGCCAGAATGGTCGGTGACTGGCTGAGCAGCGCGCTGCCGCCGAAGATGCCGGCGCAAATCAGCAGGGCGTCGCTGATGGCGCAGAGCGAGGCGATCATCAGGTGATATTGCTTACGGATCCCCTGATTCATTACAAAAGCGTTTTGCGGCCCGATGGGTAAGATCATGGCCGCGCTCATCGCTAACCCTTGAAAGAATATTGCCAGCACGTCGAAATCCTTAAAAATCCAAAGTGGAATGACGCGCAGTTTATGCGAGCTTGGTCATTAGCGGAAATTGATAATTCTAATCCTTCATAAGCTCCGCTAATTACCTAATTGCCTGAGTCACAGGCATAAAAAAGGCGCCCGCAGGCGCCTGTTGGATTCGAGCTGAAGGAGGCTTATTCCGCCACGCCTTTTTGCTCGATTGAACGCTGATCTTCCTGCTGGCTCGCCGCGGCATCGGCCACGTGATAGAGATGAACATCCATCTGCGGGTAAGCAATATTGATGTTGTTTTTGTCCAGCGCGCGCTTGAAAGCTTCCAGCAGATCCCAGTTCACTTCCTGCGCATCGCCGTTAGTGGTCCATACGCGCACCACGAAATTCAGCGTGGAAGCCGCCATTTCGTTCAGACGAACGGTTACGCCTTTGTCGTGTTGAATGCGCTTGTCGGCCGCAATAATGTCGCCCAGCACCTTCTTCACCGTGTCGATATCGGAGTCATAACCGACACCAACGATGATCTCGGTACGGCGGTTTGGCTCGCGAGAGGTGTTGATGATGTTACCCGCGATAATTTTGCCGTTCGGCACCACAATCACTTTGTCGTCAACGGTACGCAGTGTGGTGGAGAAGATCTGCACCTGCGTCACGGTACCCGCAACGCCGCCTAAATCGACATACTCACCGGCGCGGAAGGGACGGAAGATAACGAGTAGCACGCCCGCAGCGAAGTTCGACAGCGAGCCTTGCAGCGCCAAACCTACGGCTAAACCGGCGGCACCGATAACCGCGATGACGGAGGTGGTTTGCACGCCAATACGGCCCAGCACGGCAATCAGCGTGAAGGCGATGATGGCGTAACGCACCAGCGCAGCAAGGAAGTCTGACACCGTCAGATCAATGCCACGCAGTTTCATCACACGGCTCACTGCACCTGACAGCACGCGAGCGATAATTAAACCGACAATCAGGATAAAGATCGCGGCAACAATATTCACGGCATAGTGCAGCAATAATTCCTGATTGCGCACTAGCCAATTTCCAGCATTGTTAATGCTGCCTACAACGTTCAAATCTTCCATTCGAAACACCCCTAAAAGTACCCACGCGGGTAACCAGAAAAACCACGCTGAAAAAACCAGCGGATGGACTCCTCAAGCTTTTAAGGGTAACTAACAATGCGTTGAAGTGCCAACCCTGCGGGAAAGACTTCAGTAAAATTAGGAATTTGCATGGTTGTTTTTCAGCGGTTCAGGAGATTTAAAGGCCTGCAGTGGCCCGCGACCACTCAGCGTGAAGGCTGAGATTATCGTGAAGGTCAGTGCGATCAACCCAAGGATCAGATACGTTCCGTGGAAACCGATACGGTCATACATGTTCCCGGCAAAGACGGACATAAACATGATTGCCAGCTGCTTGAAGAAGCAGAAGGTGACCAGATAAATCGTTGCCGAGAAACGCACCTCAAACACCGACGTGATGTATTTGAAACAGCCCACAATCAGGAAAGGTATTTCAAACATATGCAGCGTTTTCAGTACCACCACCTCCAGCGGTGAAGAAGCAAATGAAGAGCCGATGATACGCACCGACATAATCATCCCGGCTAGCAGCAAAGCATTCTTACCACCTATGCGGTTCACAATCAGCGGCGCGAAGAACATGATGCAGGCATTCAGCAATTCACCCAGGGTAGTGACGTAGCCAAAGACGCGCGTCCCTTCTGAAGATGAAGAAAAGAACGAGGTAAAGAAATTGGCAAACTGCTGATCGAATACGTCATAAGTACAGGAAACGCCAATCACGTACAGGGCAAGAAACCACAGTTTTTTGTCTTTCAGCAGCTCAAGCGCCAATTTGAGATTGAACGATTTGGAGTTCACTCCCAGTTCGTTGGCCACCCGGGCGCTTGATGTCACCTCCGGTTTGGCGAGCAGTAACAGAATGGCGAGGATCACCGCACAGCCGGAGCCGAGCCAGAACACGAATTCGTTATTGATGGTAAACATGATGCCGACCACTGATGCGCAGAGCGCCCAGCCGACACAACCAAACATACGCGCCCGGCCAAATTCAAAGCTGCTGCGACGGCTGACTTTTTCGATGTAAGCCTCGATAGCGGGGGCACCGGCGTTGTAAATCAGTCCGAGGTAAATCCCCCCAACCACCGAGCCAAGATAAATGTTTATTTTCAGTAACGGGCCAAAAACATAAATAAAGAACGGCGCGAACAAAACCAGCATGCCGGTGATGATCCATAGCAGATGTTTTTTCAGCCCGAGTTTATCGGCAAGTAAACCAAACACCGGCTGGAACATTAGCGAGAATAACGAAATACTGGCGAAAATAGTGCCGGTATCGCTTTTGCTAATGTGATTGATGTCATGTAGCCAGATAGGGAAGAACGGGAAGTAGGCGCCCATGATGAAAAAGTAGAAAAAGAAGAACAGCCCGAACATCCAAAAGTTAGTGTTTTTCAGGTAATACATAAGCAGTTTCCTTACGTCTGAATATTGCGCCGCTGGGAATTAACCCAGCGGCACAGGCTGTCAGGCACGTTTCCAAATGAACGAGTAATGGTACTGGCCGGCTGTCAGCAGGAACTCCGGGCTGACGCTTGGGCTCCATGAATCATCGCCGCCGACGCCCATATGGAAGCCGTCGATGTTCAACCATGTGCCCTCTTCTTCACGCAATAAGTGACGATGACTGGTATCCATCAGCTGGCGCAGACTGTAGCGGCTCAGACCAAAGTGGAAATTGCCGCGTAACTTCCATCCGGCGTAATCCAACTCGCGGGTCTCACCGCGCAGGCCGTTTTCGCTGGGGAAAACGTATGGCGTATACAACTCAGCCAGCGGCAAATCCCAGCGACCGTGTTGCGCCGCCAGACGGCGGTCGGGATAGTTTTCGTGCGGCCCTAGCCCCAGCCAGCTGACGTTCTCAGCGTTGTCCGCTAACTGACAGGTCAGGCCGATGCGTCCCGGTGACGGCACGTTTGACGCCACACGAACGTCGACACTGATATGCAACTCGCCCTGATTATTGATGCTGAAAATTTTGCGACTCAGCAGGCGCGTTTCTTCACCGGTCATAAACCCATGAGTGGTAGTAATCACCACCCTGTCCTGCAACTGATCGGCGCTGATATTCAGCAGCCGCGATTCCAGGTGATACATTCCAGCGGCTTTCCAGCGCTCAATCCAGGCATTCGGATCAATACGGCTCACTTCACTGACGCCGATATCGTTATCGACGGGCGCGCGGACAAACTGGTCGCGCAACGCAGATAGTAGCCGCGGCGTTTCGCCATCAAACCACTGTTCAAGCTGCCCAGTTTGCTGACTGAACTGCCAGCGTTGCGCGCCGTGTGCCACAGAAATCAGATCGCCCTGCTGATCCAAAACCGGCGCAGCTGCGGGGATTCTCTCCGCCACCGGCAGGCTCAGAGGTTGTGGTAACTGCCATTGATCCCAAGCGCTGCGATGTCCGGCTTCAGACCACGCGGTCGCCTGCGGCTGATGTACAGCAACGTTCAGCCACACATCACCTTCGGCCTGCGGGATATCACCCAGCTCTAACGTCTGTTTACCATTTGGCGCTATATTCAGCGCCGCTTCCCCCTGTGAAATCACTTCGCCGTCATGTTCAATACGCCAGACTAACTGCTCGTTATCACTGTCGCGGAACAGATATTCACTTTGAATTTCGATCGTCAAAGGTGAGGTGCAGATCAGCGAGAACTGGAAGAATTGCTGTGCACGCTGCGCTTCGAATAAGGACGGATGCGGCGTACGATCGGCAAATACCAGACCGTTCATACAGAACTGGCGGTCATTCGGCGTGTCGCCGAAGTCGCCGCCGTAAACCTGATAACTTTTGCCCTGCGGCGAGGTTTTGGTCAGGCTCTGATCAACCCAGTCCCAGACGAAACCGCCCTGCAGACGCGGATACTGGCGGAAAGCTTGCCAGTATTTATCGAATCCCCCGAAGCTGTTGCCCATAGCATGAGCGTATTCGCAGAGGATCAGCGGGCGTGTTTCATCCGGCATGCTGATCCACTTTTTAATCGACCATTTTGGTACCGCCGGGAACGGCTGATCCTGTTCAACGCGGGAATACATCGGACAGATAATATCGGTTGCTGCGCTGTTAGCCCCCCCACCTTCGTACTGCACCGGACGGGTAGGGTCGACAGATTTGATCCAGCGATAGAGCGCGTCGTGGTTTGCGCCATGCCCTGATTCGTTGCCCAGTGACCAGATGATGATGCAGGGATGGTTGCGGTCGCGCTGAACCATGCGCGTGACGCGTTCGCTGAAAGCGTTAAACCACAGCGGGTCGTCCGACAGGCGATTCATCGGCTGCATGCCGTGGGTTTCGATATTCGCTTCATCCACCACGTACAGGCCGTATTCGTCGCACAGCTTGTACCACAGCGGATGATTCGGATAATGCGAGCAGCGCACGGCATTAAAGTTGTGCTGTTTCATCAGCACAATATCGCGACGCATGGTGGCTTCATCCATAACCTGACCGTTTTCAGGATGATGCTCGTGACGGTTGGTGCCTCGGATCAGCACTGGCTGACCGTTCACTTTCAGCAATCCGTTGCTGATTTCAACCTGACGGAAACCGACATCGCACGCTTCGGCTTCAATAAGTTGGCCTGTCGGTGAAATCAGTGAAATCACCGCGCGATATAGCGCTGGTTGTTCTGCGCTCCACAATTTCGGCCGGCTAACTGGCAGGCGCAGCGTAGTACGGTCATACACTGCACCCCGCTCATCAATAATTTCGCTGCCTAGCGGTTGCTGATGTTCTGCTACCGCTTTATCGCCCTGCCAAAGTTCGACGCGTACCTGATAATCAGTCGCAGTTTCCTGCGGCACGGCGGCACTGACCTGGACTTCCAGCTCCGCCTGCGTGAAACCGTGGAATAGATGCGTGCGCACCTGCAAGTCGGTGATTTGCTCCACCGGTTTATGCAGTAACGTGACATCTCGAAAAATGCCGCTCATGCGCCACATATCCTGATCTTCCAGATAGCTGCCGTCACTCCAGCGCAGCACCATCACAGCCAGACGGTTTTCTCCAGTGTGTAAAACATTGCTGAGATCGAATTCAGCCGGTAAACGGCTGTCCTGTGAGTAACCGACCCACTTGCCGTTACACCATAAATAGAACGCCGAATTGACGCCGTTAAACACGATGCGCGTTTGTCCGCTGCTCAGCCAGTCATGATCCACAGAAAATGTGAGCGAGTAACAACCGGTGGGGTTTTCTTCGGGTACAAACGGCGGATCCACCGGGATCGGATATTGAACATTGGTATATATTGGCGCGTCATAGCCTGCCAGCTGCCAGTTTGATGGCACCTGTAGGCGATCGGCGTCAACCAGATCCTGTTGCAACCATTGCTCAGGAACTGCCTCCGGGCGGTTAAAATAGCTGAAACCCCATTCGCCATTGAGGCAGCGGATTTTTGCTGAAGGCTGATTTTTTCTGGCTTCCTGAGCATCACGCCAACTGCTAAACGGCGGATGCGCAGGTAATCTATTGCACTGCGTCGAGGCAGGTTTCTCCCAGTCACGGCGGGCCAGAACGGTGGCCAGCGATGATAATTTATCTTCAGCAGATGGGTTCATACTCTCTTCTCGGCAAATTGTTATACGCTCACAATAATGTAAACATGCTTATCTGAAGAGAGTAAGTAAAGCGGAGGAATTCAGGAAAGGGACGCGGATCACAAATTCCGCGCCAGTCAGTGTTTACAAAGAAGGTTTACAGGGCACTAAGCTGATGCGCGATCCGGATCAGTTCCTGAGACAACGTTTCCTGTGAGACATTTTCTGCGCCTGGTCTGGCAGTGGTATGGCGCTCGACCAAAGAAGTGGGCAACAACAGGGAGCCACCGTGATGATTGTCATGATTATGCAGATTACCCAACAGTCGATTGATGCTCTCATGCCCCAGTAGGCGAAAATCCTGTTTGATGGTGGTCAGCGGCGGGAAGAAAAAGGCACTGTCTTCAGTATCGTCATAGCCAATCACCGAAATTTGTTCCGGCACCCGCAGACCAAACTCATGCACGGCACGCAGGACACCGAGCGCCATCTGGTCATTGGCGACCAGAATGGCTGTCGGACGCTTCGGCTGATTGAGCAGTAAAAACGCCTGCTGATAACCCGACGCCGCGCTCCAGTCGCCGTGCTGAATCGCACAGGGTGTAATATCACGCATAGCCAGCGTGTTTATCCAGCCTTCATAACGCAAACGCGCAGAGATAGATTCGAGCGGACCAGTCAGCACCGCGATTTGCTGATGTCCAAGCGCCAGCAAATGTTCCACCCCCTGCTCAGCCCCGCAATGCGGATCGAACAGAATTTTGAAGACGTCGGCTTCGGGATCCACATCCAGAAACAGCGCCGGCAAAGTGCCACAAAGCTGAGCTATTGCTGTCGCATCATCATTTGACAGCGGCACGTTGATCAGAATCCCATCCACCCGCTGTGACATCAGTTCGTTCACCGCCGTACGGCAGGCGGCCAGACTCAAGTTGTCGATCATCGAAATCACAACGTTGAAACCCAACTGATTCGCGCGAGTTTTCATCGCAGATGCGATTTGTGAAGGTGCGTGCAGCGCCAGTTCGGTAGTCGCCAGCCCGAGAGTGAAGCTTTTTTTGCCCGCCAGTTGCTGAGCAACACGGTTTGGGACGTAATTCAGCTCAGCCATCGCCTGTTCGACTTTATCGCGCGTTCTGACGGACACGTGCGCCGCCTGATTCAGGACGCGAGAAACGGTCTGATAGGACACACCCGCATGGCGCGCGACATCATCAAGAGTGACAGATTTTGGCTTCATGGCTTTCTACCTTCGGACCTCATGTTATGGACAGCTTAAATCACCTTCTTCGCAGTGCATAATGTCATTAATTTCTTTGGTGCGCTGCTCGGTCTTCGCTTGCAGACATTGGGAATACACCATCGGCTGCGCTGAGCCGCCTTCAACGCCAGAAGATTGGAAGTCACAGTCGCTGTCGCGGAAAGCAATCCAGCTGCGCTGCGCCACTTTCAACTTCTTCTGCTGGTCAGCATTGAGTTGCGACATCTTCAGCTTATAGGCCTGATTTAACAGGGCATCGCTGTGTTTGAATTCCTGCGCGGCGCAGATATTCATGTCAGTTTGGGTGTTGGCATTTTTGCAATCAACCTCGGCGGCGTGGGCCAGCGGGGTCAAAGCTAACAAAGTCAGCAGAACGGTAAGACGCATTTTCCTGTTTTCCTATGGAGAGCCTGTGGAGTGCCTATAAAGAGCCAGCCTGTGGAGAGTCAGGCATATGTTTGCCGGATTATAGACAATAAAAAAAGGGGCCGAAGCCCCTTTTAAGGTAATTCTCACTCTCTGATCCAAAGATCAGAATGGTTGAATTACAGACGGTCGATGGCGTTCAGTTCTTTGAATGCCAGTTCCAGGCGAGTCACCATGGAAGACTGTGCAGCACGCAGCCATACGCGTGGGTCATAGAATTTCTTGTTAGGTTTGTCCGCGCCTTCCGGGTTACCCAACTGACCTTGCAGGTAAGCTTCGTTTTTCTTGTAGAACTGCAGAATACCGTCCCAGTTAGCCCATTGGGTGTCGGTATCGATGTTCATTTTGATCACGCCGTAACCCACAGACTCTTTGATTTCAGCAGCAGTAGAACCAGAACCGCCGTGGAATACGAAGTTCAGGGAGTTGTGTGGCAGGTTGTGTTTCTTGCAAACGTACTCTTGAGAATCACGCAGGATGGTCGGAGTCAGTTTAACGTTACCTGGTTTGTACACGCCGTGAACGTTACCGAATGACGCAGCGATAGTGAAGCGCGGGCTGATGGCGTTCAGTTTTTCGTAAGCGTAATCAACGTCTTGTGGTTGAGTATACAGAGCTGATGCGTCCATATGGCTGTTATCAACGCCATCTTCTTCACCACCAGTGCAACCCAGTTCGATTTCCAGAGTCATGTCGATTTTTGCCATGCGAGCTAAGTACTTGCTGCAAATTTCGATGTTTTCTTCCAGAGATTCTTCTGACAGGTCGATCATGTGAGAAGAGAACAGTGGCTTACCGGTTTTCGCGAAATGTTTTTCGCCAGCGTCCAGCAGACCGTCAATCCATGGCAGCAGTTTCTTCGCGCAGTGGTCGGTGTGCAGGATAACTGGAACACCGTAGTGCTCAGCCATCTGGTGAACGTGGTGTGCGCCAGAGATTGCACCCAGGATTGCCGCGCCTTGTGGCACGTCAGTTTTCAGACCTTTGCCCGCGATGAACGCAGCGCCACCGTTAGAGAACTGCACGATAACTGGAGCGCGAACTTTAGCAGCAGCTTCCAGAACGGCGTTGATAGAGTCGGTGCCTACGCAGTTAACTGCTGGCAGAGCAAAGTTGTTTTCTTTAGCAATAGCGAAAACTTTCTGCACATCATCACCAGTGATGACGCCAGGTTTTACGAAATCAAAAATTTTAGACATAGTTCGGTGTCCTTTTTCGTCGGCCGTAGATGGATTTGAATCGGTTGCTATCTCGCCTGAGTTCCACTGTGCAGCCCCTCGCGCGAAATAGAAAAGTAGGCAGCCTTATGCCGCCTACTCAAGTTCATTACTTCTTAGCACGCTCTTCTAGCATCACAACAGCTGGCAGTTGTTTCCCTTCAACGAACTCAAGGAATGCGCCGCCGCCAGTGGAGATATAGGAAATTTTGTCAGCGATACCGAACAGGTCGATAGCTGCCAGAGTGTCGCCGCCGCCTGCGATGGAGAAACCTTCGCTGTCAGCAATCGCGTTCGCGACAATCTCAGTCCCTTTACGGAAGTTAGGGAACTCGAATACGCCAACCGGACCATTCCACAGAATGGTTTTCGCGTTTTTGATGATCTCGGCCAGACGATTTGCAGAAACGTCGCCCATGTCGAGAATTTGTTCGTCGTCTTTGATTTCTGAAGCTTGCTTAACGGTAGCCGTTGCAGTTTCAGAGAACTCAGTCGCTACGCGAACGTCTGTTGGAACTGGGATATCACAGGTTTCCAGCAGTTTTTTCGCGGTGTCTAACAGGTCTGGTTCGTACAGGGATTTGCCCACGTTGTTGCCTTGCGCGGCAACGAAGGTGTTAGCAATACCACCACCTACGATCAGCTGATCAGCGATTTTAGACAGGGATTCCAGCACGGTCAGCTTGGTAGAAACCTTAGAACCACCCACGATAGCAACCATTGGGCGAGCTGGATTACCCAGCGCTTTGCCCAGTGCTTCCAGCTCAGCAGACAGCAGTGGACCTGCACAAGCTACTGGTGCGAATTTACCCACACCGTGAGTAGATGCCTGCGCGCGGTGCGCAGTACCGAATGCGTCCATCACATAGATGTCACACAGGGCAGCGTATTTTTTAGATAAGGTTTCGTCGTCTTTCTTTTCGCCTTTGTTAAAGCGAACGTTTTCCAGAACAACCAGCTCACCTTCAGCAACATCAACGCCGTCCAGATAATCTTTAGCCAGACGAACAGGAGAAGACAACTTATCTTTCAGGTAGTTAACTACTGGCAGCAGAGAAAACTCTTCGTTGTACTCGCCTTCAGTCGGACGACCAAGATGCGAAGTTACCATCACACGAGCGCCTTGTTTCAGGGCGGCTTCGATAGTAGGCAAAGAAGCACGGATACGGGCATCAGACGTCACTTTGCCGTCTTTTACTGGTACGTTCAGGTCTGAACGGATCAGTACGCGTTTACCCGCTAAATCCAGATCGCTCATCTTAATTACAGACATGGTGAATCCTCTCGTTGATTCTCTTTAAAGTTGCTTGAGGGCAATTCCAGCAACAAGCTGGGAGTGCCGTACTAGAAACCGCTAGCGGACATTGCCAATGTTGTATCCAACATTCGGTTAGCAAAACCCCACTCATTGTCGCACCAGACAAGTGTCTTAATCAGGTGCTGACCACTGACCCGCGTTTGGGTGCCATCCACGATGGCACTGTGTGGATCATGGTTAAAATCTGTCGAGACTAATGGTAGTTCGGTATAGTCAACTATACCACGAAAAGCACCATGTGCGGCCTTTTGCAGCAGCTGGTTGACCTCTTCGACCGCCACACTTCCCTCGACAAAAACGCTTAAATCTATTGCCGTCACGTTGATGGTCGGCACGCGAACTGAGATAGCTTCGAAGCGATCGCAGAACTTCGGCATGATGCGCGTGATACCAGCAGCAAGTTTAGTATCTACTGGGATAATTGACTGACTTGCTGCGCGGGTGCGACGTAAATCGGCATGGTAAGAGTCAATGACCGGCTGGTCATTCATCGACGCATGGATGGTGGTTACGGTGCCGGACTCAATGCCATAAGCATCGTCCAACAGCTTGATAATTGGGATAATACAGTTGGTAGTGCAGGAAGCATTGGAGACAATACGGTGCTGGCGTTCAAGCAGTTGGTGGTTGACGCCATAGACCACGGTGGCATCAAGATCGTGTCCGCCTGGGTGGGCGAAGAGGATTTTCTTGGCACCGGCTTTGAGCTGAATCTCGCCATCCTCACGGCTGCCGTAGACGCCGGTGCAATCCAGCACCACATCAACGCTCAGTTCACCCCACGGCAGCTTGGCTGCATCGGGTTGGTGTAACAGGCGGATGCTGTCATCGCCCACGTAGAGCTGTTCGCCTTCCTGTCTGACATCCCATGGGAAACGCCCGTGGCTGGAATCGTACTTCAACAGGTGAGCCATGCCTTCTGGGCTGGCAAGTTCATTAATAGCGACAACGCTAATTTCTGCCCGACGCCCGGATTCATATAACGCGCGCAATACGCTACGGCCGATGCGACCAAAGCCATTAATTGCAATACGTATTGGCATACTTCTCCCTGTTACACGGTTGTTACCTAATGGTGGTAACCCTATAGTAATGCAGTGCGCAGTAACGGTGAATCATTCTCAACAACGTTTCTGCATGCCGGGACGGCGTTTCGCTATTATTGTAAAAACACGTTAACCACTCAGCGGCGACGTTAACCACTAACTTTGCAACTGAAACGGTTCAGCAGAGCATAAACGAAAGCGTATGCAAAAGGAATAATCCGCCCGATTTCGGCGCATTTCCTGAAGCGATCGCTGAAAAAATCGCCACAGCCAAGCCCTTCGCTCCCCCGCTTTAACGTTTACATCGTATTTACGTCAGCCTTTTTATCATTCAACGGACAACATTAAATACTGATTAGGGAATTTGAGTGTAGCCGAGGCGGCGGCCACGCAGTTTGACCTACGTCATTGCTAACGAGAACTGCGAGCCGGGTCATACTCTTTCATTGCAAACCCGCCATAAAAAAGGCATCCCGAAGGATGCCTTTTGGCTCGGTCTTTTAGCGAATTACTTCAGCAAAGATTGAGCCTGAGCTACGACGTTGTCGACAGTGAAGCCGAACTCTTTGAACAGCAGATCAGCTGGTGCAGACTCGCCGAAGCTGTGCATACCCACGATAGCGCCGTTCAGGCCAACGTATTTGAACCAGTAGTCAGCGATACCCGCCTCTACTGCTACGCGAGCAGTAACGGCTTTCGGCAGTACAGATTCACGGTAAGCCGCGTCCTGCTTGTCGAAGGCGTCGGTAGAAGGCATAGACACTACGCGCACTTTGGTGCCCGCAGCGGCCAGCTTGTCAGCGGCTTCTACGGTGATGCCCACTTCTGAACCGGTCGCGATCAGAATCACGTCTGGCGTGCCTTCGCTGTCTTTCAGCACGTAACCACCGCGCGCCACGTTTGCCAATTGCTCGGCAGTACGCGGTTGCTGGGTCAGGTTCTGACGAGAGAAGATCAGAGTAACCGGGCCATCGTTGCGCTCGATAGCGTATTTCCAGGCTACGGCAGATTCAACCTGATCCGCTGGACGCCAGGTGCTCATGTTTGGCGTAACGCGCAGGCTGGCAATTTGCTCAACCGGCTGGTGCGTTGGGCCATCTTCGCCCAGACCGATAGAGTCGTGGGTGTAGACGAACACGTTACGGATCTTCATCAGTGCCGCCATACGCACCGCGTTACGGGCATATTCAACGAACATCAGGAAGGTCGCAGAGTACGGCAGGAAACCGCCGTGCAGAGCGATACCGTTGGTGATTGCGGTCATGCCGAATTCGCGCACGCCGTAGTGAATATAGTTACCCGCCTGATCGTCGCCGATAGACTTAGAACCAGACCACATGGTCAGGTTGCTTGGCGCGAGGTCAGCAGAGCCGCCGAGGAATTCTGGCAGCACTTTACCGAAAGCTTCCAGCGCGTTTTGTGACGCTTTGCGGCTTGCGATGTTGGCAGGGTTAGCCTGCAACTGCTCGATGAATTTCTGTGCTTCAGTTTCCCAGTTAGCTGGCAGTTCACCCTTGATACGGCGTTTGAACTCTTTTGCCAGTTCTGGGTAAGCTTTCGCGTACGCGTCGAACTTAGCGTCCCACGCGGCTTCTTTCGCTTTACCGGCTTCTTTAGCATCCCACTGAGCATAAATGTCCTGTGGAATTTCGAAGGCGGCGTATTTCCAGCCCAGCGCTTCGCGCGTTGCAGCCACTTCCGCAGCACCCAGCGCAGCACCGTGCACGTCGTGGGTACCGGCTTTGTTCGGTGAACCGAAACCGATAATGGTTTTGCACATCAGCAGGGATGGCTTGTCGGTTACTTTGTGGGATTCTTCAATAGCCGCTTTGATGGAGTCTGGGTTATGACCATCAACACCACGCACTACGTGCCAGCCGTAAGACTCGAAACGTTTAGCAGTGTCATCAGTGAACCAGCCTTCAACGTGGCCATCGATGGAGATGCCGTTGTCATCATAGAACGCGGTCAGTTTGCCGAGTTTCATGGTTCCAGCCAGTGAACAGGCTTCGTGCGAGATGCCTTCCATCATACAACCGTCGCCCAGGAAGGCGTAGGTGTGGTGGTCAACGATGTCGTGACCCGGCTTGTTAAACTGCGCGCCCAGCGTGCGTTCTGCGATAGCGAAACCTACTGCGTTTGCAATGCCCTGACCCAGTGGACCAGTAGTGGTTTCAACGCCTGGGGTGTAACCGTATTCTGGGTGGCCCGGGGTTTTAGAGTGCAGCTGACGGAAGTTTTCCAGCTCGCCGATTGGCAGGTCGTAGCCAGTGAGGTGCAACAGGCTGTAAATCAGCATAGAACCGTGACCGTTAGACAGCACGAAGCGGTCGCGGTCAGCCCAGTGTGGGTTAGTTGGGTTGTGGTTCAGGTAGTCACGCCACAGGACTTCGGCAATATCAGCCATGCCCATAGGGGCGCCAGGGTGGCCGGAATTCGCTTTCTGCACGGCGTCCATACTCAATGCACGGATAGCGTTCGCAAGCTCTTTACGAGAGGACATGTTCTACTCCAGGTCGGATTAAAAAAGCAGTCAAGAAAGTCATTTTCTCAGACTAGGCATTAAAACGGCAATCTCTATTAACACGCGTGATGAACTTCACAAAAAAGACTTTTAGATCAGTGCAATTTTTAGGATATCAACTATAGAACGGCAAGCCCTAAAAGCCTAATTTACCGCTATCCTTGTCGTTAAGGCCTTTTTTAAGGCTTTTTCTTTGCTTCTGATTGTTACTTTTGGGAACCAAAACTGATGAAAATGACTCCTGCGCTGTTGAGCCTAAGCCTTGCGACCCTGCTGGCTGGCTGCGCCAATCTGAATACCGACACCCTGATGCAGTCCGGCTCTCAGGCTTATCAGGCTGCCACCTTGTCTGACGCTGATGTTAAAACCCTCAGCGTGCAGTCTTGCGAAGAGATGGACAAGAAAGCCCAAATCGCGCCAGACAATAGCGAATACGCTCAACGCCTGAAGAAAATTTCTGCCGCGCTGGGTGACAACATCAACGGCACGCCCGCCAACTATAAGGTTTACCTGACCAAAGACGTCAACGCCTGGGCCATGGCCAACGGCTGTATTCGCGTTTATAGCGGCCTGATGGACATGATGAATGACAACGAAGTAGAAGGCGTGCTGGGCCACGAAATGGGCCACGTCGCCCTCGGCCATACCCGCAAAGCGATGCAGGTTGCCTACGGTGCCACCGCCGCGCGCTCCGCGGCTTCGTCACTGGGCGGCATCAGCGCCACGCTGTCACAGTCACAACTCGCCGATCTGGGTGAAAAATATGTCAACGCCCAGTTCTCGCAAAAGCAAGAATCAGAAGCGGATGACTACTCCTTCGACTTATTGAAGAAACGCGGCATCGACCCGACTGGCCTCGCCACCAGCTTCGAAAAACTGGCAAAAATGGAACAAGGCAGCAGCATTGGCTGGTTTGACGACCACCCTTCTTCCGAAGCTCGCGCCAAGCACATTCGCGAACGCATTGCTGCCGGACAGTAACGCCTCACAACAGCTCTGCACCAAAAGCACAAAGGCGCGGTGTGATCCGCGCCTTTGCCTTTCCAACCTGTTGATTTCCCGCCATTCAATGACGTGACCAGGTTGATATCTGCATTACTGGCTTTATCTTATGCTGGGATAAAAATACCCGCCCAGAAGCACAAGTTAAGCACGATACCGGTAATGATAACCGCAACCACTGGCGCTGCAATTTTCAGTACTGGGCGACCCAAGGCTTCGTTGAGGAAGTAAATCGCGGTGGTCATGGTGAAACCGGTGTAACCCGCCATTTTAATCGAGGCGAAGATGGCACCAATCAGCAGCGCGTATTCCATCAGCAAGTTCATGGCATTACGAATGTTGTCAGACGCATTACGCACCGACGGGAAACGCCCCATCCATTTACCAATTGAACGCAGCAACAGCACTTCTAAGCTGATCACAATTGCGCCCAGCAGTGCAGCTAACCACGGGTTCGGCACCAAATAACCCACCACGAAGACGAAGGTGAAACCGGCTACGGCGTAGACCCCGGTCGCCAGCGCCGTGGTGGCAATCATTGGCACGAAGCCCAAGCCGCGCATGAATTCAGCCAGTGCTGCCTGATGGATAAGGCTCGCAGAGTCCGCCGGAGACACGCCCGGCGCATAGGCTTTTGCCAAGGTGTAAATCGACACTTCGCTGCCGCCGAACAGCTTCATGCTGGCCACCGCAGAGATCAGTGCACCGACAATCGCGATGAGCGGCAAGTTCTTAATAATGCGCGAGGTTCGCTCTTCGAACATCGACTCGCCACCACCGCCGAGGTGTGCTTTGGCCTTGATATCTTTGTAAATCGCGATGCCAATCAGCAAAATCATACCGACGAAAATCTCGATAGATTCTGGAGAGAGCGGCGTGAATCGCACAATAAGCAGGCGAGTCAGCAGCACTAGCAGCGCCGCGATAGCGCCCGACTTCCAGCCAAACTGATAGAAAATAGCCACCAGCGGGAAGAGTGCAAACGCGGAGATAACGGGCGAACTCAGCTCACCCAGCGAACCGATAAAGTTAACCGGCAGCGAGGTCAGCACGCTGTTTACCGCAGGCAGGCTGGTGAACACCAACACGCCCCAGATAGCCCCTAAGCCGAAGGCCAGATAGGCGTTAATCGCCAGCACGCCGATGATATCGGTGGAGAGGAACAGTAACCATGAGTTAAGCAGGCCGGTCGACAGGGTGAAGGAAATCCCCACTGACGCGATAAAGCCCACGCTCAGACCAAATGCAATACTGCCCGCCTCACGGCGGCTCATATTACCTTCTACCAGTTGCGGAAGAATTGGTCGGATACCGTCATGAAACACTGCAACCGATTTGTGCGCCAGTAAGGCGGTCATCCCGGTTAATAACGCCACCACAACAATGTGTACGTATTCCATAGTGGTTATCTCACGATTAACGTAACTGGGTGATCAACAGTGGGATTGCGTGTTCCACGTGCTCGACCGACAGACCGAAAGCCACTTTGCCTTCAGCAATGAATTTCGCAACCTGATCGGCTTTCGCCTGAATACCCGGCTTAGCAATGGTGGCACTTTTGTTGTACCCGATGATGGCGATAGCCATCGACAGTGCCGCGCCCGCGCCGGTGTTACAGGCGCCAATGTAGTAATCCAGCTCGCCTTTTTTCACTTTTGAGGCGGCTTCCATATCACTTAAAATGTGACATTCGAATTCGCCGGGTGCTGTGGCTTCTACCAGTTTTTGAATCTGCTCGCGCTGTAGTCCTGCAATACCAATTTTTTTCATTTTATTTACCTTAATGCTCAGAGTGCGCCGGCACGACCAAAGAAAGTCGCCGGATTATCGCGAAGTAAAGTGTCAACCTGACGCTGAGTAATGCCCGCGCCGAGTAACATGGGAACAAAAGTATCAACCAAATAACTAAAGCCACTGCCGCCATTGGCTTGCAGATGAGAACGACGCGTGATGTCCATCGACAACATGATTTTGTCGCAGAATCCGCGTTCAATCAGCGCGTGCAGCATTTCGACCCGACGGGTGTCCGGGAAGTAGCTGTTTTTACCGATTGTGTCGAACTGTACATAAACGCCTTTGTCGAGCATACGGAAAATTTGGTCCAGATCGTCTTTCAGATCACAGTGACCAATCACCACATTCTCTAACGCAACGCCATGATTTTCCAGCATCACGACCTGCTCCGGCCCCATGGTACTGAAGCTGGTATGGGTTGAAATCGGCAAACCTGTTGCATGATGAGCCAGCGCCGCAGCGTGGAACATTTTGGCCTCATCATCGGTGATCAGGTTTTCGCTGGTGCCGATTTCGGCGATGACACAAGGCTTAAGCGCAGTGCCATCGATACCGTTTTCAATCTCACCAATCATTTCTGCCGCTAACTGCTGGGCGCTGGTATTACGCACGTGGCCCGGATAGAAGCTGTCGGTGTAATAACCCGTTGAAGCCAAAACGTTAATGCCGGTATCGCGCATTAAATCCAACATAAACTGAGCATTGCGCCCCATATAGCGGTTGGTCACTTCGACAATATTGAGCACGCCTTTGCTCACCAGAGTGCGCATCTCGGCGCACAGAGGTTCGTACTGATCTAAACGGCAGTCGATATTGTCCTTAAAACCGGACAAATCGATATGCAAATGCTCGTGAGCATAGGTATATCCCAGTGGATTGATCATGGTTTTTTCTCCGGTGTTGGCGAAGTACTCGTCGTGGTTTTAAGCGACATTAAAGGCAAGAAAGAGCGACCGTTTTGCGGCGGTTCAGCGCCGAAAAAGTCACAGGCGCTAGCGCCTACGTCTGAAAGCGTAGTGCGCCAGCCCAGCTCAACCGGCGGTAATCCATGTTGATAGACCAACAAGGGAACCTGCTCACGGGTATGGCGGCTATGGCCAATCGTTGGGTCATTGCCGTGATCGGCAATCACCACCAGTAAGTCTTCAGGCTGCATGGCGTCAATAAACTGCGCCAGCGACTTATCGACGACTTGCAGGCGATCGGCGTAACGCTCCACGTCTTCTGCATGCCCTGCCAAATCCGTTTCCTGAATGTTAGTACAAATAAAAGCGTCGCCCGACTGGCTGATTTCTTGCAGCGTGATGTCGAGAATGGTTTGCGAGTCAACCAGTTGCATGTAACTCGTACCATGCTCATTGGAGACAATGTCCGCCACTTTGCCCACCAGCACTGTTTTGATACCTGCATCGTGCAATTTCGCCGGAGCCTGAGTCTTTTCGTCAACGCCGTAACCCAAATGGGCCACCTGAAAGTTTTTGCGATACAAACCGGAACGCGGCGCGTTGATGCCAATGTATTTACCATCGCGCACTTCGGCAGCATCGCGAATCGAGCTGCTATTGTCGATTTCACCGCCGAAAGCGATCACCCGCCCGACTTTGACACAGGCGCGAACGCAGCGGCCAATGTCCAGCGTTTGCGCGAAGCTGACCTGTGACAAATTGGCGCTGATGTTATAAACCTGACCTACATCGGCTTCCAGATTGTCGCCAATTGCCACCGCGTTGTTCACCCACAGGTAGCTTAAATCGTTGAGAACAATACGTTCTGTCACAAAACCTTTCAACCGCAATGCCTGTTCGACTTCATCAATCACCGCCGAGAACGGCATGGTCAACGGCGGCAATGGCAGCGTGCCCATGATCTCCTGATGGCCGACGAAGGTGTCTCCGCCCTCGTGCTGCAAGCCGATACGGCCAAAAGTCGCGGTCTCAGAAGGGGTCATACAACCCACCGGATAGCCCAGCGCATTCATCAAACCCATACTGCGCATCACGGGTAAATTCAGTTCAGGCAGGCGTTCAAGGATATGACCACAGGTGTTAGCACCGATATCCTGCGGGCGAACGTCTGGCACATCGGGCATCTCACCGATACCGAAACTGTCGATCACCAAAACAATATATTTACTCATTTCGCCTCCGCCTTAATGGAATTACCCACACTGTCGTACAGGCCGATTAACACCGGCTTTCCGGTTGAAACGCCGCTGATCAATGCCACATCGCTACGGGTGACAAACACTTGGGTTCGAAAACACATCACCACCGCGCTGCCGATAGGGTGTGACTCGGTAAGCTGTAAGCAGTAGTCGATGCTGGTCATGTCCGGTGCGATAACGCGGTCGCGGCGGCGGTCATCCCCGTCAATGACTAGCGCATTCTCCAGATTGCCACGGCGGTAATATCCGCCGCCAAAGCAGTAAGCGCGCCCTTCGTACTGATGCGATACCTCGGTGAGATACAGCATGGCAATTTTTTCCTGACAGGTGCCGCGCTGGTTAGCTGGCGTCGTGCCGGTTAAGGCGTGGCCAGGCTCGGCGTGAGTGACGCCCAACTGCGCCAACTCGGCAAAGGTTTCACAGCTCGAGGCACTCGGGGCGTTGACGTGGATGACGTCCACGCCCTGCTCGACCAAAATGTCGCGAGCCGACAGCAGAGTGTCCATGTTGGCGGTGCGCACGGTGCGCTGCTGTTTAGGGTCATACTGCATGCACGGGAAGTGCGTCACACCGGCGATGCTCACGCCCGCCAGCGTATTTAATTGCGCCACAACCTGCGGCAGCTCGCTAAGTTCAAAACCGCCCTCTTGGCCGCTATACAAAGCGTCACCGGCATGAGTAACCTTTAAGAGCAACGGCTGCACAATCCCGGCCTCAAGGGCCGCGGCAGAAATACTGCGGGCTTTCTCCAGCGAAAATACCGTTACCACCTCCGGGCGATGGCGTAGCACTTCGGCAATCATGCTTTCCGGCGGCTGAACCAGATGCCCCACGTGAGAAACCGGAATGCCGTGGCGCATTAGCTGGCGTGCTTCTTTAAAATCCACCGCCACAATGCCGGTAAAACCACTTTCAATCAGCAAACGGCACAGATGCGGATTGCGCCCGACCTGCTTGCTCATCGCATAGAGCGTAATGCCTAAACGCTTTGCCTCGGCCAGCAAAAGTCGGGCATTACTGAGCATCTGATCGACATCAATCACACAGGTATCCGGTGCAATTTCGCCTTTGCGCCACAGCGCGACGGCGGCGTCGATGAGAGCTGGATTCTGTTTTTCCAAAGCGTGTAAAAACATGAGTTGGCTTTCCCTTTCTGCTTACAGTCTAAATAATCATTTTTTTGAATATTTAAATCGTGAAAAATAGCGACAACTTGTCAGTGCCACTCGCTTAGCGGTTCTGATACAAACCCGCAATGTTCACCAGCAGGTAACCCACTTCATGCTCCGGCACATTCAATGGAAAATGGCCCATTACGTCCTGATGGATAACGGCTATCTGGTTGAATTCTTCCAGACTTTCCAGCTCGGCGCGCAGTTCGTCATCAATGCCCTGAATCTCTTCACCACGACGCGCACGCATCACGGCGTTAGCCAGGTGGGTCAGTGCCAAAATCCCCTGCTCGGTTCTCACCGGCAACTGCCAGTGACGCTCCAGACGCAATGTGACTAATCTCATTGCCTGATGAATGTCTTCATCAATCACCCCGGCCTCGGCCAGAATAGCGAGTCTTGTTTCCATAACTTCCTCTTTGTGTATAGCACCTAAGCGCCTGTAGTCTAAAAACTAATAACGAGGTTCGATCTCGCCTCGTTCAACGGCCTGCTGATGATTCAACAGGGCAAAAGTGTCCACCAGGGTGGTGAGCAATCGCAGGATCGGCGCATTGTCTTTTCGCACCAAAATCACCGCCTCCGACGCCTGCTGATAACGCGGATCGCCGGTCAGCGGGTGGGCTTCCAGCATCGGATTCGGCTGGGCATTGCTGACGTTCCAAATCGCGGCATCAATCATGTTGTTTTCAATATGGCGCAAACATTCGCTATAAGGCGTCTCGACCCACTCCACCTCTTTGCCAGCAAAAGCGATATCATTCAGCAGCCGCTGGTCAGGGGAGCTTGGGTCAAAGCCTACGCGGCGAATTTCGCCCGATGCCCCTTGGCGGCAAATCAACTGGTGGCCATCGACATATGAACGCGGACCAAGATTCACCGCCGTCACCACTTTGCCTTGCTCGATGTAACTGTCAGCCGCCAGACGGGACACCACGGCGATATCATAAATACCTTCGATCAGGCAGTTGATACGCACTTCGGCGCCGCGCATATGGGCAAAAAACAGCGGCAAAGTGGTGAATTGCGATCTCAGGCCACTGGCCAGCCCTTCATATAATTTGGTGTACGGCAACGGCATGGCGCAAACCAGATTGCCTAAATCCGCCTGTTGCAGCAGCTTGGACATATCCAGTTCTTTCAAAATGGTGCCGTTACGCCCGCGACGCTCAAGCTTGATTGAATCGTTCGCTTCCAGGGTTTTCAGCGCGTTCTGCACCACTCCGACTGATAGCGAGAATTCATCCGACATCTCATCAATGGTTCTAAGACGCTCGCCTCCTTTCATAACCAGCAAATATCTGGCGAGGCTAACGAGGGCAATACCTTCTTTCTTGATGAATGTCATACTCATTTTGGCAATTTCCGCGACGCACTAGAGAGGTCGAAAATAACATAAAAATCTTCAACAATTTGATGATTTAAATATTCATTTATTTGAAGGTATTAATCAAAGAGGAAAAACTTATAGTGAGGCGAAGATCACAAAGAAAAAAAGCCCGGTAAAGACCGGGCTTCAGAACAGATTATTTTACAATAGCTTAGCTTTCTAGCTTAAACAATTACGCTTTTTTAGAAGCCTGTACGTGCAACATTTCTAACGCCAAAGTGGCGGCAGCCAGCGCGGTGATTTCCGACTGGTCATAAGCGGGGGCAATCTCAACGATGTCCATGCCGACGATATCCAGATCCAAATCTTTCAGGCCGCGAACCAGTTTCAGCGCGCGATCTGAGGTCAGGCCGCCAATCACCGGAGTGCCGGTACCCGGAGCATGTGCCGGATCCAGACAGTCGATGTCGAAGCTCAGGTACACCGGCAGATCGCCAACGATCTGCTTAACCTGCGCCAGAATGTCGTCAACGGTGCGGTCGTTAACCTGCGCGGCGTCGAGCACGGTGAAGCCCAGATCCTTGTCGAACTCAGTACGAATACCGATCTGCACGGAGTGGTTTGGATCGATCAGACCTTCGTTCGGCGCATGGAAGAACATGGTGCCGTGGTCGAATTTGCTGCCGTTAGAGTAGGTGTCGGTGTGGGCATCGAAATGCACCAGCGCCATTTTACCAAAGTGCTTCGCGTGGGCGCGCAGCAGTGGCAGAGTCACGAAGTGGTCGCCACCGAAAGAGAGCATGCGTTTGCCGGAGGCCAGCACTTTTTCAGCGTGCTGTTGCAGCTTGTCGGTCAGGTCCTGTGCGTCGCCAAAGTTGAACACCACGTCGCCGCAGTCGATCACTTTCAGACGGTCGCGCAGGTCGAAATCCCACGGCCAGCGTTTGCCTTCCCACGCCAGATTCACAGATACCTGACGAATTGCCGCCGGGCCAAGACGTGCGCCAGAACGGCCAGAAGTCGCCATGTCGAAAGGAATGCCGGTGATAACCCAATCAGCATCAGCTTCATAAGGTTGAAAATTCAGTGGGAAGCGCAGGAAACCAAACGCGTTGGAAACCAGGGAGTTATCAGGTTGATGACCTAAAGTGCTCATTAAACGATCCTCTTTTGCTACGCCGCAGGGCGACAGCCATGACGGAGTGGTGAAGTATAGATGAAAAAAAATCCCCACCGCGTCGTTTACCCGACGAGGAAGGGATCTTCAGAATCAATATGTCTTGCTAATGGCGCGGATTTTACCCTATTCCGGCTTACCTTCAAGCCGGAATATCAGCCGCCTTACTCGTCTTCTTCCAGATAGGTGTAACCGTACAGGCCGGATTCAAACTCTTCGACGAACTGGGCCTGAAGAGCTTCATCCAGATCGGTTTCTTTCACCTGATCGCGGAAGCGGGCGAGCAGCACATTAGGGTCCAGCTGCACGTATTCCAGCATGTCAGCCACGGTGTCGCCGTCGTCTGATTGCTGAACTTCAATGCTGCCATCAGGGAAGACAAACACGTCAACCGCGGCGGTATCACCGAACAGGTTGTGCATGTTACCCAAGATTTCCTGATAAGCGCCGACCATGAAGAAGCCCAGCACTGGCGGGTTCTCTGGATCATACGGCGGCATTGGCATGGTGGTCGCCACGCCGTCACCGTCGATGTAATGGTCGATGGTGCCGTCGGAGTCACAGGTGATGTCCAGCAGCACCGCGCGGCCTACCGGCGGTTTATCCAACCCTTCCAGTGGCAGAACCGGGAACAGCTGATCGATACCCCACGCGTCCGGCATTGACTGGAACAGCGAGAAGTTGACGTACAGCTTGTCCGCCATGCGCTCTTGCAGCTCATCAATGATCGGGCGGTGCGCGCGGTTGCTCGGATCCAGCTGATCCTGAATCATATTGCAAATATTCAGATAGATATCTTCAGCCCAGGCGCGCTGAGTCAAATCCAAAATCCCGTGCGCGTACTGACTATGGACGTCGTGCAGGTCCATCTGGCTGTCGTGCAGCCATTCGCGCAGAGAGCGGCGATTTTCCGGATCATGCATTTCATTCCACGTGTCCCACATGCTGCTCAGAGCGCGCGGCGCGTCGTCACCCGGCGCTACCGGATCACGGAACTCGTTGCGCTCAACGCCAATCACGTTGGACACCAGCACGGTGTGGTGCGCAGTCACGGCGCGGCCAGACTCGGTGATCACCGTCGGGTGCGGCAGGCCGTGCTCATTACAGGCGTCGCCGATACCCCAAATCACGTTGTTAGCGTATTCGTTCAGGCCATAGTTGACCGAGCAATCTGACTGGGAGCGCGTCCCTTCATAGTCCACGCCGAGGCCGCCGCCCACGTCGAAGCATTGAATGTTCACGCCAAGCTTGTGCAGCTCGACGTAGAAGCGGGCAGATTCACGCACGCCGGTGGAGATATCACGGATGTTCGCCAGCTGGGAACCCAAATGGAAGTGCAGCAGTTGCAGGCTTTCCAGACGCCCAGCCTCACGAAGCATTTCAACCAGTTGCAGAACCTGCGAGGCCGCCAAACCGAATTTAGACTTCTCGCCGCCGCTCGACTGCCATTTGCCGGAACCCTGGGAGGAAAGACGCGCGCGCACGCCAAGACGTGGGATCACGTTCAGGCGCTCAGCCTCTTCCAGCACCAGCTTAATCTCAGTCATCTTTTCGATAACCAAGTAAACCTTGTGGCCCAGCTTCTCGCCAATCAACGCCAGACGAATGTATTCGCGGTCTTTATAGCCGTTACAAACAATCACCGAACGGGTCATGCCTGCGTGGGCCAGAACGGCCATCAGCTCGGCTTTAGAACCGGCTTCCAGACCCAGCGGCTCACCGGATTCAACCAGTGATTCAATGACGCGGCGGTGCTGGTTGACCTTAATCGGATAAACCAGGAAGTAATCACCCTCATAGCCGAAGGACTGACGGGCGCGTTTGAACGCGGCGTTAATCGAGCGCAGACGGTGCTGTAAAATTTGTGGGAAACAGAACAGCGCTGGCAGACGTTGGCCGTCCTGCTCGCGCATATCTTTTACCAGCTTCGCCAAATCCACGCGGGCAGACGGAACATCTGGATCCGGGCAGACGCTGATGTGGCCCAGTTCGTTGACGTCATAATAATTGTTACCCCAATAGGCAACGTTGTAGGTGCGCAGCATTTTGCTGGCATCACGATCGTTCACGGCAACCTCCTGCATGGAGCGCAAAGAAACAGAATCGCCCGCATGTGACGGACGGTGGGACTGGATGTCATCAGACATAAGTAAATCCTCTTGTAACACTGACCACATCGCCAGCCACTATCGCAGTAACAACAAGTGAGAACAACCCAAACAGCGGGCTTTGCGACAGGAGAAAACCCTGCAAAGCCGCGTTCGCAAACTGTTTATCACTCATATGATTATAGAATTCTTTTGCTTGTAAACATGATGCCGGACTCCGGTGAACGAGCCAGAACCCACCCATAGGGCTATCGCCCCTCAATGGCGGGCTACGTCAGTTTTAACGGGAGAAAAGATATTAACCGGCCCGATGTCGCTGAGTAGCGCTCAGAAATGTTGGACTGAGCTGTCTATAGTCAGGCTGTCTAAACGCTGCCGAATGACGGACCAGCTGTTTATAACATCGGATAGATGACAGAAATTTTTCAGAAAGGAGTGCTGCAGCAATTAAACCGGCCTGCAGGGGATGCTGTAGAAATGTTACAAACGGTAAAAAGTGGGTCATTAATCTAACCACCTCCACACGTGCCACGCATCACCGGCGGGCAGTCTTGCTGAGAAACAGTAAACACTGGAATACGCTGGATGAATGAAACATTCAGTGCGCGGGCCGTTATACCGACAACCCGCTGTAATTGCAAAATGAAATTGCGCAGAGGATTGTTTCGATCCGTGAATGTCACGCTAAAGCCGCACATAATGGCTACTTCTATCACAAAAATGACTGGCTTTTGTAACAGCTGCTATCCTAAAATAGCCGTCCAGATGTTAATCCGTCTATATCCTTCTTATGGATTATTCTTACACGATGTTGTGGATTAACTGTCAAACTGCTGAAGGTCTTTGCCTTGTGGGGACGTGCAGGATGCATTCGACGATATAAGAGCCGGACTCTTTATCTGCCGTGTTCCCATCGCTATGCAGTGATTTCTAACCCGTCGTATGAAGGTAAAGAAGATAATGGCTAAACACCTCTTTACGTCCGAATCTGTTTCAGAAGGACATCCAGATAAAATCGCAGACCAAATCTCCGATGCCGTCCTCGACGCGATTTTAGAGCAAGATCCAAAAGCACGCGTGGCGTGTGAGACTTACGTTAAAACCGGCATGGTATTAGTAGGTGGCGAAATCACCACCAGCGCCTGGGTAGACGTAGAAGAAATAACCCGTCAGACCATCCGTGAGATTGGTTACGTCAATTCAGAAATGGGCTTTGACGCCAACTCTTGCGCCGTTCTCAGCGCTATCGGTAAGCAATCTCCTGATATTAATCAGGGTGTTGACCGTTCTGATCCGCTGGAACAGGGCGCAGGCGACCAGGGTCTGATGTTTGGTTATGCGACCAATGAAACCGACGTGCTGATGCCTGCACCCGTGACTTATGCACACCGTCTGGTTCAGCGTCAGGCTGAAGTTCGCAAATCTGGCACGCTGCCATGGCTGCGCCCGGATGCGAAAAGCCAGGTCACTTTCCAGTATGACGAAGGCAAAATCGTCGGTATCGACGCCGTTGTACTGTCGACTCAGCACTCTGAAGACATCGCGCTGAAAGACCTGCAAGAAGCCGTGATGGAAGAGATCATCAAGCCCGTTCTGCCAGCAGAATGGCTGAACGCCAGCACCAAATATCACATCAACCCAACAGGCCGCTTTGTTATCGGTGGACCAATGGGCGACTGTGGTCTGACTGGCCGTAAAATCATCGTTGACACCTACGGCGGCATGGCGCGTCACGGCGGCGGTGCGTTCTCTGGTAAAGACCCGTCTAAAGTTGACCGTTCTGCGGCCTACGCTGCGCGCTACGTGGCGAAAAACATCGTGGCAGCGGGCCTGGCAGACCGTTGTGAGATCCAAGTTTCTTACGCTATTGGCGTAGCAGAACCCACTTCAATCATGGTTGAAACCTTCGGTACCGGTAAAGTTTCCAACGAGCAGTTAACGCTGCTGGTGCGTGAATTCTTCGACCTGCGCCCATACGGTTTGATCCAGATGATGGACCTGCTGCACCCAATCTATAAAGAAACTGCAGCCTACGGCCACTTTGGCCGCGAGCACTTCCCTTGGGAAAAAACTGACAAGGCAGCGCAACTGCGCGAAGCCGCCAACCTGTAATCGCTTTTCATTACAGAGTGCAAATAGCCCGGTGTTAACGCATCGGGCTTTTTTATGCCTGAATTTTCATCGTACCCTGCCGGTTGCCCTGCGCCGTAAACTAAGCGCACTAAGCATTAGCGACTACACTAAAAAGCGGATACCGGGGTGGTAAACGAAAAAAACATTAAAATGGAAGCGATTACAAAGTATATTTTCTTTACAATCATACGATTAGGGATAAAATCAGTGACTTATAAGTCAATACTGATTGATTAAAGTCAAAGAATTCCGTATTACTCTTCATCGCAAACCCTTTCCCCGGCATGGCTCCTCGCAAAAGCTTTACGAACCTGATATGCAATTGATTCGATAAGTGTAAACGATTACAACGCTGTGATCCGGCTCACTTTATGCGTGGGCAAGGGTAAATAACATAACAAGCTAAGCATTATTGCTATCTTTCGGAGGCAGTATGAGTAACTCAACGTCTAGCAAAGGGAAACGCTCGAATAAAAGCGTGACCTTCTTTGTCTGTTTTCTCGCTGCACTAGCGGGGCTGCTGTTCGGCCTTGATATCGGGGTCATCGCTGGCGCTCTTCCCTTCATCAGTCATGAATTCCAAATCACCAGCCACCAGCAAGAATGGGTGGTCAGCTCGATGATGTTTGGTGCAGCCGTGGGTGCTATCGGCAGTGGCTGGCTGAACTTCCGCCTTGGGCGTAAATTCAGCCTGATGATTGGCGCCGTGCTGTTCGTGGTCGGCTCCCTGTGCTCTGCCTTCGCGCCTAATACCGAAGTGCTGATCGTCGCACGCGTATTATTGGGTCTTGCAGTGGGTATTGCCTCCTACACCGCGCCAATTTATCTGTCAGAAATCGCGCCAGAGAAAATCCGCGGCAGCATGATTTCCATGTACCAGTTGATGATCACCATCGGTATCTTGGCAGCCTACCTGTCTGACACCGCCTTCAGCTACACCGGCGCATGGCGCTGGATGCTGGGTGTGATCACCATTCCTGCCCTGCTGCTGTTGATTGGCGTGTTCTTCCTGCCGGATAGCCCACGCTGGCTGGCGGCGCGTGGCGATGACAACAAGGCGCGACGCGTGCTGGAAAGACTGCGTGATAGCAGTGCTCAAGCGAAAAACGAGCTGGATGAAATCCGCGAAAGCCTGAAGATCAAACAGAGTGGCTGGGGCCTGTTCACCAGTAACAAGAACTTCCGCCGCGCGGTGTTCCTCGGCATCCTGTTGCAGGTGATGCAGCAGTTCACCGGGATGAACGTCATCATGTACTACGCGCCAAAAATCTTCGGGATCGCGGGCTTTGCCAGCACGTCTCAGCAGATGTGGGGCACGGTGATCGTCGGTTTGGTTAACGTTCTCGCCACCTTTATCGCCATTGGTCTGGTTGACCGCTGGGGGCGTAAACCTACGCTGAAACTGGGCTTCCTGGTGATGGCGCTGGGTATGGGTATTCTCGGCACCATGCTGCATATCGGCGTAGAATCCGACGCGGCGAAGTACTTCTCCATCGCCATGTTGCTGATGTTTATCGTCGGTTTTGCGATGAGCGCCGGTCCGCTGATTTGGGTACTGTGTTCTGAAATCCAGCCGCTGCGCGGTCGTGATTTTGGTATCACCGTGTCCACCGCCACCAACTGGATTGCCAACATGATTGTCGGTGCCACCTTCCTGACCATGCTGGACAGCCTCGGCAACGCCAATACCTTCTGGGTCTACGCCGCGCTGAACGTGGTGTTCATCTTCATCACCATTGCGTTGATTCCTGAAACGAAAAACGTTTCTCTGGAACACATCGAACGCAATCTGATGAAAGGCGAAGCACTGCGCGACATCGGTAAATAAATAAGTCATAAAACGGCTCCTCCCGCCCGTTGGGGGGAGCTTTCACTAACTGTTTGCATCTCCCCGCGCCGCGATTTATTCTTCGCCTGATGAAAAACCCACGCCTCCCTATCGCCCTGCAACAAGCCGTTATGCGCTGCCTGCGGGAAAAACTCCAGCTCGCTAACGCCTATTTCGGTACTGACTATTCAGAGCCAGAAATCAGCTATCAGCAGCGTGGAACCAGTGCGGGCAGTGCCTACCTGCAACACTGGCAAATCCGCCTCAACCCAATCTTACTGATTGAAAACCAGCAGCCGTTTATTGACGAAGTGGTGCCGCACGAGCTGGCGCACCTGTTGGTTTACCGGCGTTTTGGCCGCGCCGCCGCGCCCCACGGCAAAGAGTGGCGCTGGATGATGGAGCAGGTGCTCGGCGTTTCCGCCAGTCGCACCCATAAGTTCGAAACGGCCTCGGTTCAAAGCAAAACCTACCCTTATCTCTGCGCCTGTCAGGAGCACCAGTTGACGGTCAGACGCCACAACCGCGTCATGCGCAAAGAGTCGGAATATCGCTGTCGCCACTGTGGCGAACTGCTACGATTTCACGTCAAAGGATCGGGTTAATCGTTTGATTATTAAACAATAAAATCAGCATTTCCTGATTGTCAGCCCCGCCAGCTTTGGGTACCCTGCCCGCCTTTCGCATCAGATTGCTTTGCACACCAGGTTAATCATAAATATGTCTCGCAAATTCATTGCCTCACTGGGGCTCATCGCCGCATTTTTCCCTTTTCTCGCCATCAGCAAAGGCATTAACAACTTCAGCCAGGCCAAGGCCGAGGCGGTGAAGATCAATCAGGGCGCGCCGACCTTTTACTGCGGGTGCGACATCAATTGGAAAGGTAAGAAAGGCACGCCAGACCTGAAATCCTGCGGCTATCAGCCACGCAAGAATCTGTCTCGTGCGGAACGCATTGAGTGGGAGCACGTGATGCCAGCTTGGCAATTCGGCCACTTACGCCAGTGCTGGCAGGACGGCGGGCGCAAAAGCTGCGCGAAAGACGCGGGCTATCGCCAAATTGAAACTGACCTGCATAACCTGCAACCGGCGATTGGCGAGGTGAATGGCGACCGCAATAACTTTATGTACAGCCAGTGGAACGGTGGCGAAGGCCAATACGGTCGCTGCGAGATGAAGGTGGATTTCAAAGCCAAGGCCGCCGAGCCGCCAGCCCGCGCCCGTGGTGCCATTGCCCGCACCTATTTTTATATGCGCGATCGCTACCAGCTCAACTTATCGCGCCAGCAGACTCAGCTATTTACCGCGTGGAACAAGCAGTATCCGGTGACCTCGTGGGAATGCTTACGCGATAATCGCATTGCACAAGTACAGGGAAATCATAATCCTTACGTGCAGCAGGCTTGCATGCAGCAAAAGGGCTAACCTAAGATACCCACTTACTGAAGACTTTAAGGACAGCAGCCCGACATGCGCATACCTCGCATTTTTCACCCGCAACCTATTATCGACCACAGCGACATTGCGCTTAGCGAAGATGCGGCAAACCACACTGGCCGCGTATTGCGTATGCAGCCGGGGCAGACTATTCAGCTGTTTGATGGCAGCAACCAGACCTTTGAAGCCACGATCACCCACGTTGATAAGAAGAGCGTTCGCGTGAGCGTCGGAGCAGGCGTGCTGGCCGATAATGAATCTCCGCTGAATTTACATCTCGGGCAGGTTATCTCGCGCGGCGAAAAGATGGAGTTCACCATTCAGAAATCTATCGAGCTGGGCGTGAACACCATCACTCCGCTGTTTTCAGAGCGTTGTGGCGTTAAACTCGACGGCGAGCGGCTGGAGAAGAAGCTCCAGCAGTGGCAGAAAATTGCCATCGCGGCCTGCGAGCAGTGTGGCCGCAACCGTATTCCAGAAATTCGCGAAGCCATGCAGCTAGAAGCCTGGTGCGCCGAGCAGGACAATAGCCTGAAGCTCAATCTGCACCCGCGCGCCAGCCACAGCATCAATACGCTGCCGCTGCCGGTGGATAATGTCCGCCTGCTGATTGGCCCGGAGGGCGGTTTGTCCGCCGAAGAGATCGCCATGACCGGCGGCTACGGCTTCACAGATATCTTGCTCGGGCCGCGCGTGCTGCGCACGGAAACCACGGCGCTGACCGCAATCACCGCTTTGCAAGTTCGCTTCGGCGACTTAGGTTAAGCGAGGTCTATGCGCTTGAAGCATCAGGGGCATAGACAAATTCGCTAAGTTCGGGCTTCATCACTGTCCTATTACGCAAAAAATCGCAGCCAGATTAAATGGCAAGTCACACAGACCCAAACGTGTCGGAGAATACCCATGATCAAGCTTGGCATCGTAATGGACCCAATTTCGTCCATTAATATCAAAAAAGACACCAGCTTCGGCATGCTGCTGGAAGCACAAAGTCGCGGTTATGAACTGCACTATATGGAGATGGACTCTCTGTATCTGCGCGGCGGTGAAGGACGTGCTCTGACCCGTAAGCTGAGCGTGAAACAGGACTACGACAATTGGTATGAGTTCGGCTCAGAGCAGGACATCGCGCTGCAAGATCTGGACGTGATCCTGATGCGTAAAGATCCGCCGTTTGATACCGAATTTATCTACGCCACTTACATCCTTGAGCGCGCTGAAGAGAAAGGCACGCTTATTGTGAACAAACCGCAGAGCCTGCGTGACTGCAACGAGAAGCTGTTTACCGCGTGGTTCCCAGAGCTGACGCCAGACACGCTGGTGACCCGCAATGCGGCACAACTCAAAGCTTTCCATAAAGAGCACACTGACGTGATCCTCAAGCCGCTGGACGGCATGGGCGGCGCGTCAATCTTCCGTCTGAAACCAGAAGACGCCAACGTCTCGGTTATCATTGAAACACTGACCGAACACGGCAGCCGCTTCTGCATGGCGCAAAACTACCTGCCGGCCATCAAAGACGGTGACAAACGCGTCTTGGTGGTCGACGGCGAACCTGTGCCTTACTGCCTGGCGCGTATCCCGGCTCAGGGCGAAACCCGTGGGAATCTGGCCGCCGGTGGCCGTGGCGAAGCCCGTCCGTTAAGCGAAAGCGATTGGGCCATTGCTCGCAAAGTCGCGCCAATCCTCAAAGAGAAAGGTTTGATTTTCGTCGGTCTGGACATCATTGGTGACCGCCTGACGGAAATTAACGTGACCAGCCCGACCTGCGCCCGTGAAATTGAAGCCGCATTCCCGATTTCCGTTACCGGAATGCTGATGGACGCTATCGAAAAGCGTTTGGCAAATCGCTAATTTCAGCCATTCTGCTTTAATGTCATACCTAAGCCATGGCGTACTCCTACGCCATGGCGCTTATTTTAGAAGGTTAAATCTTACATACCATGAACTTACAACATCACTTCCTTATTGCCATGCCCGGACTGGATGAACCCACGTTCAAGCGTTCGGTCGTTTATGTTTGCGAACATAACGAAGACGGCGCAATGGGTCTGGTGATTAATAAACTGGTGGAAGATTTCACCGTCGAAAACGTCCTCGATAAATTAGAGATAACGCCTTCACCGCGCGATCCTGCAATCCGCTTAGACCGCCCAGTATTTTCTGGCGGCCCATTGGCTGACGATCGCGGGTTTATTCTGCACACGCCGCGCGCCGGATTTGGCTCCAGCATCCAGATTTCAGACACCACCATGATCACGACCTCCAAGGACGTCCTTGAGACTCTGGGCACGCCCGATCAGCCGAAAGATGTTTTAGTCGCGCTGGGCTACGCCGCCTGGGAGCAGGGCCAGCTGGAGAAAGAGCTGCTGGACAACGCGTGGCTGACCATTGAAGCCAACAGCGACATCCTGTTCCGCACGCCGATTGCCGAGCGCTGGCGCGAAGCGGCCAAGATGATTGGTATCAACGTCAGCCAGCTCGCCACCCACGCAGGTCACGCATAATGGCTAACCGCACGGTATTCGGCTTTGACTTCGGTACCAAAAGCATCGGTCTGGCTATCGGTCAAGAAGTCACCGGCACGGCTCGCCCGCTGACCTCCTTCAAAGCCCAAGATGGCACCCCCGACTGGCAAAAGATTGAGAAGCTGCTGAAAGAGTGGCTGCCCGATCTGGTGGTGGTTGGCCTGCCACTCAATATGGACGGCACCGAGCAGCCCCTGACCGCCCGCGCCCGCAAGTTTGCTAATCGCCTGCATGGCCGTTTTGGCGTTCAGGTTGAGCTACATGACGAACGCCTGAGCACCGTCGAAGCCCGTGCCGACCTGTTCGATCGCGGCGGATTCCGTGCGTTAGACAAAGGCAGCGTGGACGCCGCGTCCGCCGTCATCATTTTGGAAAGCTGGTTTGAGAAGCAGTGGAGTCAACCCGCGGCGGAGCAATAAGCCCGGTAGCGACGCGCTGCAAGCGACTCTGCTCGAAGGTTTGCATTCCGGCCTTACCGCCGGTTTGCAAAACATCCGCCAGTTGATGTGTCTTCCCTTCACGAATTAAATTGGCTACGGCTGGCGTCGAGGTCAGCACTTCAAACAGCGCCACTCTTTTCCCCTCATTTCCGGCTACCAACTTTTGCGCGATAATCCCGCGCAGGCTGCCTGCCAGCTGAGTTCTCACAAAGTTTTTCTCTTCCGCCGGGAAAACATCCACCAGCCGGTCGACGGCCTGAGTGGCATTGCGCGTATGCAAGGTTGCCAGCACCAAGTGGCCGGTTTCGGCGGCAGTCAGGGCCAGACGGATGCTTTCTGCGTCGCGTAATTCGCCAAGCAGCAGCACGTCCGGGTCCTCACGCAGCGCCCCGCGTATCGCCTCAATAAAGGATCGCGTATGTCGCCCCAACTCGCGCTGCTGAATCAGACAACGCTTGCTGTGGTGAATAAACTCAATCGGGTCTTCCAGCGTGATCACGTGCCGCGCCCGGCTGCGATTAAGGTAATCAATCATCGCCGCAAGGGTGGTGGATTTGCCACTGCCCGTAGCGCCGGTGACAAGAATCAACCCGTCCTCTTGGGTTGCCAGCTCGGCTAAGACCTGCGGCACGTGGAGCTGCTCCAGCTGCGGGCATTTCTCCGGCACGCGGCGCAGCGCGGCTGACAAGCCGTGCAGCTGTTTGAAGAAATTCACCCTGATGCGCTGGCCCGTGCCAAGAGTGATGGCGCAATCGGCCTGCCCTTCTCGCTGTAACGCCTCCAACTGCTGGGGTTCCAGCCAGATGTCACTCAGCCAGCGCATGTTTTCGGCACTGATTTTGGGCGTCCCCTGCAACGGCTGTAATTCTCCCTGCGTGCGTAACATCGGTTGATGTCCGGCGCAGAGGTGCAGATCTGACGCATTTTGCTTTACACTACGCTCCACAAATCCATTGATATCCACTTTAAAACCTCCTGAGTCACTATGAGCCTTAGTCAGCACAACGCTATTGGGAAGAACCTACAGGATGTCCGTGAGAAAATCGCAGCCGCTGCAAAGCGCTGCGAGCGGCCTCTGGAAGAAATTACGCTGCTTGCAGTCAGCAAAACTAAACCTGCGAGCGACGTCGAAAAAGCCATTGAAGCCGGGCAGTTGGCCTTCGGTGAAAACTACGTTCAGGAAGGCGTGGAGAAGATTGCGCACTTTGCCGGACATCAGCCTGCATTGACATGGCACTTTATCGGCCCGCTGCAATCCAATAAAAGCCGTCTGGTGGCTGAGAATTTCGACTGGTGCCACACCGTCGATCGTCTAAAAATTGCCCAGCGACTAAATGAACAGCGTCCGGCAGGCTTAGCGCCGCTTAACGTATTGATTCAAGTAAACATTAGCGATGAAGCCAGTAAGTCTGGCATTGGGCTAAGTGAAGTCGATGCCTTGGCTGAACAGATAAGCCAGATGCCCAATCTTGTTTTGCGCGGCTTGATGGCCATTCCGGCTGTAGAAACCGATTATCAGCGCCAGTTGGCGGTGTTCACCGAGATGCGCGAAGCCTTTGACGCCCTGCGCCAGCGCTACCCGCAGGCCGACACGCTGTCGATGGGGATGACCGATGACATGCCCGCCGCGATTGCCGCTGGCAGTACCATGGTGCGAATTGGTACCGCAATATTTGGTGCGCGTGACTACGCTTAGTCACATTCATCCCCATATCCTATAAAAATCCAGCATCAAGCTAGCAAGGAGCCTCATGCAACATCGCAAACTCTGTTTTATCGGCGCAGGTAACATGGCAGGTGCCATCATTTCTGGCCTGATCGAAAGCGGCTATCCGGCAAACTTAATCAGCGTGTGCGCCCCTTCGGGCAAAAACCGTGACCCACTGGCGGAAAAATATGGCGTAAAAAGCAGCGACGACAATATTGGCTGCGCCAAAGACGCCGAGGTTGTTGTGCTGGCGGTTAAACCACAACTGATGGCAGATGTATGTAAAACACTGCAAAAGGACGTGGATTTTAGCGGGAAACTGGTACTGTCAATCGCCGCAGGCGTGAAGGTCGCGCGCTTCAAAGAGCTGCTTAGCGACAATCTGAAGATCGTGCGCATTATGCCAAATACCCCGTCGCTGGTCGGTCAGGGCATGAGCGGTTTGTATGCGCCAGAAGACGTGGGCCAGCAGGATCGCGACTACACCAGCGACCTGATGACCGCCGTCGGCAAAGTGTGCTGGGTTGATAGCGAAGAAGGTATTAACCACGTTATCGCCGCCGCGGGCAGTGCGCCGGCCTATTTCTTCCTGTTTATGGAAGCGATGCAAGCCGAAGCCGAGCGTTTAGGTTTTAGTACCGACACCGCCCGTATGCTGGTTGAGCAAGCGGCAAGCGGCGCGTCAGCACTGGTGGCCGCCAGCCCGGACACGCCGCTGTCCACCCTGCGCGAGAACGTCACCTCAAAAGGCGGCACGACCTTCGAAGCGCTAAAAGTCCTTACCGATCAGAAGTTGCCAGAAATTGTTTCGCAAGCCATGCAAGCTGCCATTAAACGCGCGCAGGAAATGGAAAAACTGTTCTAATTCATCATTCTGAACACATAAAAATATTGATGCCCTAGCTCCTGCGAGCCGTCTCGCACGATGCCGGGCAAACACAAGGGTAACGCATGTTAACGCTGACTTTCTTGGTTAAAACCCTGATTGACCTGTATGTCATGGTTTTACTATTACGCATCTGGATGCAGTGGGCGCGGACCGATTTTTACAATCCGTTCTCACAGTTCGTGGTGAAAATCACCCAGCCAATCATTGGGCCGCTGCGTCGCATTATTCCGCCGCTGGGGCCGATTGACAGCGCCTCGCTGCTGCTGGCTTTCTTGCTGATGACTATCAAATATCCACTGCTGCTGTTGATTCAGGGCGGAGGAATTTCACTTAGCCCTTATAACCTGCTGTTCGGCCTGATTGCGCTGGTGAAGTCGGCGGGCTATCTGGTGTTCTGGCTTATCATTATCCGCTCGCTGATGAGCTGGGTCAGCCAGGGCCGTGGGCCGATGGACTATGTATTGATGCAGCTGACCGAGCCGCTAATGTCGCCGATTCGCCGCTTTTTGCCCGCGATGGGCGGTATCGACTTCTCAGCGATGGTGGTGATCCTTATCCTCTATATGCTGAATTATCTTGGTATGGATCTGCTGGGTGAGCTGTGGTTCCTGCTCTAAACCCGGTCTGCTGGCAGGCCGACGCACTGGTTTTACGGCTAGTTATTCAGCCGAAAGCCAGCCGCGACGGCCTGATAGGTTTGCATGGCGACGAGTTCAAAGTCGCCATCACCGCCCCGCCCGTTGATGGTCAAGCGAATACGCATCTGGTGAAATACCTCGCCAAACAGTTTAAAGTCGCCAAAAGTCAGGTCAGTATTGAGAAAGGCGAATTGGGCCGTCACAAACAAGTCCGCATTGAAAATCCGCAACAGATACCGACCGAAGTCGCGACGTTGCTCGCAAAATAATCGTTAACTCTCAGGACAATAAAGCCGGACTGACGCCCGCAAAGGGTAAGTAAGCCGCTTTATCAGGATAAAATCTCATGCAAAAAGTAGTCTTAGCGACCGGCAACCCCGGCAAAGTGCGCGAACTCGCCCACCTGTTAGCTGACTTCGGCCTTGATGTTGTGGCTCAAACCGAGCTTGGCGTGGAGTCAGCCGAGGAAACCGGCATGACCTTTATTGAGAACGCCATTTTGAAAGCGCGCCACGCCGCCGCCATCACCGGCCTGCCTGCCATCGCCGATGATTCTGGCTTAGCCGTGGATATCTTGGGCGGCGCGCCGGGCATCTACTCGGCACGTTACGCCGGTTTAGAAGCCAGCGATCAGCAGAATCTCGATAAACTGCTGGTCACGCTGAAAGACGTGCCGCAGGGCCAGCGCAGCGCCCAGTTCCACTGCGTGCTGGTTTATATGCGCCACGCCGAAGACCCGACGCCCATCGTCTGCCACGGCAGCTGGGACGGCGAAATCCTGTTTGCGGAAGCGGGCAAAGGCGGCTTCGGCTATGACCCTATCTTCCAGGTTCCGGCGCTGGGTAAATCCGCCGCCGAACTGACCCGTGAAGAGAAAAGCGCGGTATCCCACCGCGGGCAGGCACTGAAATTACTGCTTGCCGCTATGAAAGAGAAAACCCAGAAGAATGCGTAAGTTACCGCCGCTAAGTCTTTACATCCATATCCCGTGGTGCGTGCAGAAATGCCCGTACTGCGATTTCAATTCACACGCGCTGAAAGGCGAAGTGCCGCACGACGATTATGTGGCGCACTTGCTGGCAGACTTGGATGCTGACCTGCATCTGACCGCGGGCCGCGAGGTGAAGACCATTTTTATCGGCGGCGGAACCCCAAGTTTGCTCAGCGCGCAAGCGATGCAAAACCTGCTCGACGGTGTGCGTGCGCGCCTGCCATTGGCGGCGGATGCTGAAATCACCATGGAAGCCAACCCCGGCACGGTAGAAGCAGACCGCTTCAGCGGCTACCAGCGCGCTGGCGTCAATCGCATCTCAATTGGCGTGCAAAGCTTTAGTGCGCAAAAGCTGGAGCGTCTGGGGCGCATTCACGGCCCTGATGAAGCCAAACGCGCCGCGCATCTGGCGACTGGCCTCGGGCTGCGCAGCTTCAACCTCGACTTAATGCACGGTTTGCCAGATCAGACGCTGGAAGAGGCGCTGGACGATTTGCGACAGGCGATTGCTCTCAATCCGCCGCACCTCTCTTGGTATCAGCTCACCATCGAGCCTAATACCATGTTCGCTTCGCGCCCGCCAAAGCTCCCAGACGACGACGCGCTGTGGGATATCTTCGAGCAGGGCGACCAGCTGCTGACCGCCGCGGGCTACCAGCAGTATGAAACCTCGGCCTACGCCAAGCCAGGTTATCAGTGCCAGCACAACCTCAACTACTGGCGTTTTGGCGACTACCTCGGCATTGGCTGTGGCGCGCATGGCAAGCTCACTCAACCCGACGGGCAGATTTTGCGTACCGTGAAAACCAAGCATCCACGGGGTTATATGCAGGGGCGCTACATGGATAAACAGCATCAGGTGGAAACCGCCGAGCTGCCGTTTGAGTTCTTTATGAACCGTTTCCGCCTGCTGGAAGCCGCGCCGCGCGAGGAGTTTGCAATTTATACCGGTTTGGACGAATCCACCATTCGCCCGCAGTTGGATGAGGCTATCGCCAAGAATTATCTGCTCGAAACGGATTCACACTGGCAAATCACCGAGCACGGCAAGCTGTTCCTCAACTCCTTGCTGGAACTGTTTTTGGATGAATAGAAGTTAATTAAATGTAACTAAAAGCAATCTGCCACTAACAATCAAATAACATTCGGCTCCTGTCAGTACTCTGTGGTTAAGCAGTAGACAACTGCATCCGCAAGATAAAACGACAGGAGCTGTCATGAAAGTCTCTCTATTCAGCCGCTACACCTGCTTTACGCTGTGCCTGCTTATCACCCTCGTCAGCCTGTTTTACCTCTCACGCATTGAAGGCATGTGGATAGTCACCCTGATCTTCGCCGCGCTGAGCCTGCTTGGCTGCTGGGACGTGGTGCAGAAGCGCCACTCGATTTGCCGTAACTATCCGGTGATTGGCCGCATACGCTTTTTGATTGAATTTATTCGCCCCGAGCTGCGCCAGTATTTATTGGAAGAAGATAACGAAGAGATCCCGTTCTCACGTACCCAGCGCACGCTTGTCTATCGCCGCGCCAAAAACGAGATGGGCGAGAAGCCTTTTGGCACCTTGCTGGACGTCTATCAAACCGGCTATGAGTGCATCGGCCACTCAATGCAGCCCGTGCCGGTGTCAGACCCGGAGAGCTTCCGCGTCGAGATTGGCGGGCCGGACTGCCAGCAGCCCTACTCCGCCTCGGTATTTAATATCTCCGCCATGAGCTTCGGCGCGCTCTCCGCTAACGCCATTCGCGCCCTGAACAAAGGCGCAGCAATGGGCAATTTCTACCACGATACCGGCGAAGGCAGCATCAGCCGCTACCACCGCGAACACGGCGGCGACCTAGTGTGGGAGCTGGGCAGCGGCTATTTCGGCTGCCGCACGGAGAACGGCGAGTTTGACCCGGTGCAGTTTGCCCGTCAGGCAAAAAGCTCTCAGGTCAAAATGATCGAGATAAAACTGAGTCAGGGGGCTAAACCCGGCCACGGCGGGATCCTGCCGGGCAAGAAAGTGGATGCCGAAATCGCCGCAACGCGCGGCGTGCCGCAGGGCGTGGATTGCATCTCTCCGGCTTCTCACAGCGCGTTTAGCAATCCGCGTGAGATGATGCATTTCATCGCCAAGCTGCGCGAGCTCTCCGGCGGCAAACCTGTCGGCTTCAAGCTGTGCATCGGCCATCCGTGGGAGTTCGTGGCTATCGCCAAAGCCATGCTGGAAACCAAGATCCTGCCGGACTTTATCGTGGTTGATGGTAAAGAAGGCGGCACCGGCGCAGCACCGCTCGAGCTGTCGAACTACATGGGGATGCCGCTGCGCGAGGGGCTGCTGTTTGTACACAACACCCTGACCGGCTGTAACCTGCGCAATAAAATCAAGATTGGTGCCAGCGGCAAGATGATCAGCGCCTTTGATATCGCCAGCGTCATGGCGCTGGGCGCGGACTGGGTGAACTCGGCGCGCGGCTTTATGTTTGCCGTCGGCTGCATTCAGTCGCAGAGTTGCCACACCAACCGCTGCCCGACCGGCGTCGCCACTCAAGATAGTCTGCGGCAGAAAGCCTTAGTCGTGCCGGACAAGGCCGAGCGGGTTTACCATTTCCACCAAAATACCGTCAAAGCATTGGCCGAGATGCTGGCCGCAGCGGGCGTCAGCCGCCCAGAGCAGCTTACGTCACACCATATGCTGCGCCGCATCACGTCAACGGAAATCAAGGTCTACGCGGATATCTACTACTATCTGGAACCCGGCGCACTGCTGAAAGATAAGATAGAAAGCGACTTCTATAGCCGCATGTGGCGGATGGCAACGCCATCAAGTTTTGATGCTCAGCTGATCGCGCTGGCGAGTTAAGAATGGCGCGATGAGCAGACTCGCGCCACTATTCCGCCACTTTCACACCCTAATCGCGCCACTTTTGTTGGCGAATATGGCGCGATTGTGGCGGGATTAGAGATTTATGATGGCGCAATTAATGGCGCGATTACTTCAAACTCGCCATTAACGTCTTGTGCTGGGTATCGAGTGAGGTTACGCGTTTACAGACGTCATCACCGAAGTTTTTGAAGTCCTGCTCCTGTTTGCTCCACTCATTCTGCACAGCCTGCTGTAAGCCGCCCAGATTGCCCATCACGGCTTGCAGTGGGTTGCCGCCGCTGGTTGCCTGCTTGACGCCCATTTCGTTCAGGCTGTCCTGCATGACGCCGCCCATGCTCTGCTCGAGAATACGACGCCCATCCTCTTTCACCTGATCCACGGCTTTATAGTGGTAAGTCAGGCCATCGCTGCGGTGCTCGATGATGCGGTTCATCTGCTGCTTAAGCTGAGTGTTGAGAGTGGTCAGGCGATTGCGCACGTTGCTGTCACTGCCCAGCTTCTCGACGATGACTTTATCCATCGCCACGCGGCCTTTTTCCAGATGCGCGGTGGCACCTTGGTCAATCCACGGCAGGTCGCGGCGCAGCGCGGCCTGATAATCAATCGCTTCTTGGCGCTGTTTGGCGCTCAGCGTCGGCTGTTTGCCATTTAGCGTGACATCACCGTTCGGGGTGATCAGCAAGTTGCCGCTGGCGCCCACCACCTGCACGGTTTGCGGCTTAATCACCACGTCATCTTGCGGATTAACGCTACACTGGTAGTCCGCCTGCGCACTCCATGCGGTCATCGCCAACAGCCCTGCGATGCTCATTTTCAATCCGGTCTTAAATTCCATGTTTTCTCCCTTCCAACAGCAAACAATTAAAAAATCGAACGGCCAATTCGTTGCGCCAGTTTCTCTAAGGCAGCGGTTCCGGCCAAAGAGTTCCCTGCGGCATCAAGTTCGGGTGACCAAACTGCAATGCACATCTCCCCTGGGACGATGGCGATGATACCGCCGCCGACGCCAGACTTGCCAGGCATCCCCACGCGATAGGCAAACTCCCCCGCGCCGTCGTACATGCCGCTCGTCACCATTAACGCATTGATTTGTCTGGCCTGTCGCGCGTCAATCAGCGGCTCGTCGCTGTCGAGCGGCTGGCCCTTATTCGCCAAATAAGCAAAGGTTCGTGCCAGTTCGACACAGCTCATGCGCAGCGCACAATAATGAAAATAGGTGTGAAGCACGGTAATGACGTCGTTTTCGAAATTACCGAAAGATTTCATTAAATAGGCAATGGCTGCGTTACGGTCGGAATTATCAAATTCCGAACGCGCCACGTGTCGATCGTAGTTGAGATCTGGCTGTCCGGCCAATTGACGGACCACTTCGAGCATGCGTTGCTTAGGAGCGGCGAGGCGAGTTTGCAGTAAATCGCACACCACCAGCGCGCCGGGATTGATAAAGGGATTGCGCGGCTTGCCCTGCTCCAGCTCAAGCTGAACTAAGGAGTTAAACGGCTGGCCCGACGGCTCTTTGCCGACGCGCTGCCAGATTTCACTCTCCTGATAGCGCGTCAGCGCCAGCGTCAGGCTTAATACTTTGGAAATCGACTGAATGGAAAAACGCTCGTTGGCGTCGCCAGCGCTGAACGTCTCCCCAGACGTGGTACAGACCGCAATACCGAGATTGTCAGGATTGACTTCAGCCAGCGCCGGAATGTAATCCGCCACTTTGCCGCGACCAATCAGCGGGCGGACTTGCTCAAGAATATCTTCCAGTAAACGGTTATCTAATTCGGTTACCAACGTCTCGACTCCAGATATGACAAAGGTGCCCCGAAGGCACCTTTAATAATTCCGTTATTCATTCTGCCAAAAACATTCGCGCTGCATCAAGGCAGCAGATGTCGCGCGAAGGATGACGACAGAATCAATCCCACCAGATATCGAACAGGTCGGAAACTTCTACATCTTCCATTTTATGGTCTTCCAACCATTTTTTAACCTGTGCGCGGTGCTCGTCGGTGCAGTGACCGATTTCCTGCAGGCAGATCAAACCTTCCCACTGCAGGTAGCCGCTGCCGTCAAACGCCAGCTTGTTTGGCTCGATAACGCCTTCGATGAACGCATCAAGCTGCTCATCGATAGTTTCAACCGGGGTGCCTTCCGCGAAACGCCATTTTACTGAGAAGCCCAGTTCCTGGAACTCGGCAATGTGTAACTTTTTACGTAAACGACGACTACGATTCGTGGCCATTATTGCTTCCTCTCAAACATCAGATCCCATACGCCGTGGCCTAAACGCTGGCCACGCATTTCGAACTTGGTTACCGGGCGCGATTCTGGACGCGGAACATAGTTGTTGTCTTGCGACAGGTTTTTCCAGTCTTCAAGGCTGGTCATCACCTCAAGCATATGTTCAGCGTACGGCTCCCAGTCGGTCGCCATGTGGAATACGCCCCCGACTTTTAATTTGCTACGCAGCAGCTCAACGAAGGCTGGTTGCACGATACGGCGCTTATTATGACGCGCTTTGTGCCATGGGTCAGGAAAGAATAGCTGCACCATGTCCAGTGAGCCATTCGGGATCATCTTTTCCAGCACTTCAACCGCGTCGTGACACATCACGCGCAGGTTGCTGACCCCTTCTTCCTGAGCCGTCATCAAACATGCGCCCACGCCCGGTGAGTGGACTTCAATGCCGATAAAGTTCTGCTCAGGATTTTGCTGCGCCATGGTGACCAGAGAGGTACCCATGCCGAAACCGATTTCTAACACGGTTGGCGCGGCGCGGCCAAACAGCGCATCGATATCCAGAACTTCTGCCTGATATTCAACGCCCATTACCGGCCAGATATTGTCGAGCGCGTGTTGCTGGCCTTTAGTCAGGCGGCCCTGGCGGCGGACAAAACTGCGAATACGGCGCATGGCGCGACCGTTCTCATCGAACTCCGGTGAAATGACGTCGTTTTTCATAGGGCTTTCACTCTATTGGGCAGTGCTCTTTCAGCAGTGCGCGGTTGGGCAACAAATTCAGGAATGGCGCATTATCCAAACCTAGGGGTGATAAGCAAGCGTTGCGGCCAGAAACAGGTCGGAAACTTCCGGTTTACACCCACCAGACTCTGTGATGTGATCCCGCCCTGAATTTATCCTGCCGGACCCATCACTCATTTATGAAGCAAGCGCAGAACCAGTTCGCGCCAGCGGTACTCGAATGGTACCAGCGCTTTGGCCGCAAAACATTACCGTGGCAGCTCGAAAAAACGCCTTACAAAGTATGGCTCTCCGAGGTGATGTTGCAACAAACACAGGTTGCGACGGTGATCCCCTATTTTGAACGTTTTATGGCGCGTTTCCCGACCGTCAGCGATCTCGCCGCCGCGCCACAGGATGAGGTTCTGCATTTGTGGACCGGGCTAGGCTATTACGCCCGCGCCCGCAACTTGCATAAAGCTGCTCAGACCATCGCCAGCGAGCACGGTGGCGTGTTCCCCACCGATTTTGAGGCAGTCAACGCGCTGCCGGGAATCGGCCGCTCGACTGCCGGAGCGGTGCTGTCTCTCTCACTGGGCCAGCACCACCCGATTCTCGACGGCAACGTCAAACGCGTGCTGTCGCGCTGTTACGCCATCGAAGGCTGGCCGGGTGAGAAAAAGGTCGAAAACCGTTTATGGGCCATCGCCGAAGAGGTCACGCCAGCCAAGGGTGTTGAGCAATTTAACCAAGCGATGATGGATTTGGGGGCTATGGTTTGCACGCGTTCCAAACCAAAATGCGAGCTATGCCCGCTAAATACCCAGTGTGAGTCATACGTACACAACAGCTGGGCGAAATATCCCGGCAAAAAACCGAAAAAGACTCTGCCAGAGAGAACGGCCTTTATGTTGATGATTCAGCATAAAGACACTGTGTGGCTGGAACAGCGCCCGCCGGTTGGCCTGTGGGGCGGTTTGTTCTGTTTCCCACAATTTGCCAGTGAAGAAGAGCTGGAAAGTGGCCTGCATAAATACGGTGTTACCCTTAATCAGTTGCAGCAGCAGGTGGCTTTTCGTCACACTTTTAGCCATTTCCATCTGGATATCGTTCCAATGTGGCTAAATCTGCGCTCAGTACCGGGTTGCATGGATGAAGGTGCGGGTCTCTGGTATAACTTAGCGCAACCACAATCCGTTGGGCTCGCCGCGCCGGTAGAGCGTTTGTTAACGCAGTTGGCGAAAGAGTCGCCCAACAGCATGATCGATAAGGAATCAGCATGAGCAGAACGATTTTTTGTACCTTTCTAAAACGTGATGCGGAAGGTCAAGACTTCCAGCTTTATCCGGGCGAACTGGGTAAACGCATTTTCAATGAGATTTCTAAAGAAGCCTGGTCACAGTGGATGAGCAAACAAACCATGCTAATTAATGAGAAAAAACTCAGCATGATGAATCCCGATGACCGCAAATTGCTGGAACAGGAAATGGTGAATTTCCTGTTTGAAGGGCAGGACGTGCATATCGAAGGCTATACGCCGCCGTCAAAATAATTGCCGTCGATAACACTCCATTTAGAAACCCCGTCAGGCCGTTATTTCGCGAAATTAACCGCCTGACATCTTTCATCACGATACGGCTTTGAAGATGAAGAAAATTTTAGCGCTGTTGGTCATCGCCCCGCTCCTGATCTCCTGCTCGAGCAAAAAAGACCAGTTCAATGAAGCTTACGTCAAGGATACCAATGGCTTCGATATTTTGATGGGCCAATTTGCTCACAATATCGAGAATATCTGGGGGCTGAATGAAGTCCTTATCGCCGGTCCTAAAGACTATGTAAAATACAGCGATCAATATTACACCCGTAGCCACATCAACTTTGATGCGGGTACCATCACTATTGAAACCATTGCCGGAACTAATCCGACCGCTAACCTTCGTCAGGCGATTATCAGCACCTTGCTGGTAGGCGATGATCCGGGCAATGTAGACCTCTATTCCGACGCCAACGATATTCAGATCAGTAAAGAGCCGATGCTTTACGGTCAGGTTTTGGACAACACCGGGCAGCCAATCCGCTGGCAGGGTCGGGCGTCTAATTTTGCCGATTATCTGGTACAGAACAAGCTGCAGCGCCGCCAGTCGGGGCTACACATCATCTATTCCGTTACTATTCAGATGGTGCCAAACCACCTGAACAAACGTGCACATAAATACCTGCCAATGGTGCGCGAAGCCTCCGCCAAGTACGGCGTAGACCAGTCGCTGATCCTCGCCATTATGCAAACTGAATCCGCATTCAACCCATATGCCGTGAGTCATGCTGATGCACTGGGCTTAATGCAGGTTGTTCAGCACACTGCGGGCGTTGACGTGTTCAAATCAGAGGGCAAATGGGGCAAACCAAGTCGCAGCTATCTGTTTGATCCACAAAACAATATCAACACCGGTACTGCCTATCTGGCGATGCTGCAAAACGTCTACTTGGGTAATATCACCAACCCAACCTCCAAACGTTATGCTGTGATCACCGCCTACAACGGCGGCGCGGGCAGCGTGTTGCGCGTCTTCTCCAGCGATAAAAACCGTGCGTTTAGCATCATCAACAGCATGGAGCCGGGTGACGTTTACACCACGCTGACCACCAAACACCCATCAGGCGAGTCACGACGCTATCTGTATAAGGTTAATACCACGCAGAAGAGCTATCGCCGGGTGGATTAGCCTGGTGCTAGTTGGCATGAAAGAAAACGGAGGCCTTTGGCCTCCGTTTTTTGTGCTTAGTGGGTATCAGATTTGTATTGGTAATTCTCAAAATGACCATACTGATAAAATTGCGCCACCCGTGGCTCGACCGAGTTGAGCACCACGCCGGTGATGGTGTGTCCCTGCTGCTCAAAACGCTGCATAGCCAGTTCAACTTCCTTAGCGGATGTCATTTCAAAGCGAGCCACCATTAAGCTGGTGCCGGCATATTTACTGATAATCGCAGCATCGCTGACGGCGAGGATCGGCGGAGTATCAAATAAGACCACATCATAGTTTTTAGTCGCCCAATCGCAGAATTCGCCAAAGCGCGGCGTCAACAGTAGCTCAGACGGATTCGAGGGTGCGATGCCACGAGGAACCAAGTCAAGCTGCGGAAGACAGGTTTTGTAGAGACACTCCGCAATCTTTTTCTGTCCTGAGAGTAGCTCCGCCAACCCCCGATGCTCTTTCAACTTAAAGGGAAGGTGTAAGCAACCTTTGCGCATGTCGCAATCAACCAATAAGACACGTAAGTTCGACTGGGCAAGCACCACGGCCAAATTGCTAATCACGAAGCTTTTACCCACTCCACTGGTAGGCCCAACCACCATCAGAATCTTATTATTGGCCTCTTTGAGTAGAAAGTAGAGACCGGTGCGCAAACTTCTGATCGCTTCTACTACCAAGTCATCGGGATTTTCTATAGCCAATAAACTATGTTTTCGCGGTAGATTTTTTTTCGCCTTAAATAATCTCGTGATGCTTTGGTGCTTGGAATGAGGCAGGCTGCTATACACTTTTAAACCCAGCAACTCGAGTTCATGTGAGGAACTGATGCCGCGTTTCAAGGCGTTTCTCAACAGTACGACACCTAATGCCAGAAATGCGCTGCACATCAGCGCAAGCACTAGCAACATCGGTTTATTCGGCCCCACGGGGTTAGGTAATGTCTGAGCAGAGTCGATGATATGGACATTCCCTACGGTGCTGACCTTCTTAATCTCCATTTCTCGTTGTTTGCTAGTTAACAAAGAATGCATTTCTTGCGCCGTTTGCACATCGCGCGTTAATCGCAAGATGTCCTGCTGCGTTTTCGGCATACCGTTAATTTTTGACTCCAGCGCGGCTTTACTCGCCGATAACGTCTTTCTCTTTTCAGCCAGTGCGCGATACACCGGGTGCGCTTTGGTGTAGCGTTTTGAGAGTTCGGCCTCTTCGAAAGTCAGACCGTTCAATTGCGTGGTTATCGCGACTTCTGCCTCCAAGATGCCACGAGCCTCCATGGGTAAATCAATAGATTCGTTTAGCTGCCTGTAATGCCTGAGGCTGGCTTCACTTTTTTCCAACTGCGACTCTATTTTGGGAAGCTGCTGCTGCAAAAACGCTAGACTTTTACTGGCAGATTCTGACTTACGATCGATATTTTGTTTCAAATAGGCGACACTCAGCTCATCGACGATTTGACGGATTAATACCTTATCCGTCCCCGACAAGCTCAGGCGCAAAACGCCACTGTCCTTGGATGTTTCGGCAACGGTCAGGTTTTTATTGATCGCCTCCATTGCCGCAAATTGACTGATTTTATTTAAGATGAAGATAGAGCCGACTGGCGCATCAACGGCCTGAACCAGAATGCGCAGATCCGGCAAGGTTAATTCTTTGCCAACCTCCCCTTCGGCAGAGACCCCTTCTCCTTGCAAATGAAACCGGCCAGAGTCCATTAGCGTCAGCGTAAAAGGTTTGCCCTGCATCTTCTCGGGTGGGGTAAACAGTGGCACCTTGAGGCGCGTGGTGGGCTGGGGAAATAACCCGCCGATGAGTGGCCATTTCTTCTCTCGCACCACATTATCCAGCGCAAGCACTGATACCGTATTGCCTAATATCGAACGAGACTTTATTAAGGTAATTTCTGTGGTTGCAAGCGACGCATGGCCATTGGCAAAATCAAATATCCCATTAAGTAAGCTACTGCCGGTGCTTTTATCGAGTTGAATCAAAGCATCAGCCTTATAGACGGTAGGCATGCTCCATACACAGAGAAAACCCAATAGAAAACCTGTTAGCGTAATGCCTATCAGCATCTTCTTAGCGTCAATTAATACCCCTAGCAAATAGCGCAAATCAATGTCGTTTTCTTGGTGCACATCCTGATGCGGTTCGCCTTTAGCAAGCATATTTATTCCTTTGGCATTCATTTTTCGGCCATTGTTAAAGCATTACGCCACTGTTGAGCGCAGCGCCGCAGCTGCAATACAACATCGTCATATAAGCTTTGCGCTCGACGGAAAGGGTCACATATATCCATTTGATCACTCCAGTGACCAAACAGTAACGTTTTCCCCTGAGCTGCTGGTGCAATATGAGCAAGCTGAGAGATATGTTGTTTTTCCATTACCAGTATTAAGTCGCAATCCCGACACAACTCCTGTGTCAGCTGGCGAGCAGAATGACTCTTTAAAGTGATACCGTGCCGAATTGCGCTTTCAGCCATGATAGGGTCAATATCATAGCCTACTAGAGCACTCAGCCCCGCAGAGCGAATCGAATGGTCAGGGAGGAAATCTTGTAATAACTGCTCCCCAATCGGCGAGCGACAAATATTACCAACGCAGACCACCAGAATAGTTTTTAAATTTAATTTTTCCAAGTTCCCACCCAGCGGATCGATTCTGTCATGCTATGGATACCGGTTATGGTTGGGACTAATTGACTAATAACTCTATTCCAACGGCTAATTGGTGCAGTGGTGACATACACAATATCATAGGGCTGGAGTACGAATTCCGTTCCTAAAATAAGTGAAGTGGCGTCTCGCGCATCCAATTGATAAATAGAGGCAATCTTTTCACCTTGTCCGCGATGGGAGCGAATAACAAAAATCCCCTTGGCATCGCTGGTCATTTGGTCAATGCCCTCAGCGTTTCCTAACGCCTCGGTCAATGTCATTCCGCTGCGGTCCATTTTTAATGTAGTTTGCTTTTTCACCTCCCCCATCACAAACACTTTTAAATTATCGTTACGCGGGATATATAAAATATCCCCATTCAATAATAAATAGTTTTGGCTTAAATTCCCTTTGTTAAACAACTCATATAATGAAATGACCTGCTCTTTCCCTTGGCGAGTTAATACAACATTATTCCAGTCAGCATGTTCACTTATTCCGCCAGCCTGATTAATGGCATCGACCACCGTGAGGGGCACGTTGGTAATAGGTTGCTGTCCGCTGCGATTGACCTCACCCGTGACATGCACTTTTTGTGACCGGAAAATGGCAACGCTCACATCGACTTGCGGCGACGTAATAAATTGGGCGAGTTTGCGAGTGACTAGATTGCGAACCTGAGAAACCGTTTTTCCCTGCACATGCACATTACCGATGTAAGGGTAAAAAATCGTCCCGTCGGAATGCACCCAATTCCCCGTATCGCCAGCACTACGATATTGTCCTGCCGGCGTGGTCAATTCAGGATGATCCCAAACGGTCACCATCAGGACATCCCCCACACCAATCTCATACTCGTAATTCTTTACCTCATCATCCAATTGATTATTGGATTTAGCTGACACGGGCGAGCGCCGTAATGTATCCACCAGCTTGGGCGTAATGGGATAGACATCCACTAACTTATTTATGTCCTCAATAGGTCCGGCGGATTTAATAACATTTTTATCTGAGGTGGAGAGTTTAGCGCCGGGAGTGATCTGACAACCACTGACTGACATTGCTGCAATTAAGGCGGTAATTAATTGTATATTTTTAATTTTTTCCATTTCATGTCCATTGATATCGAAAAGTAAAAAAATAGTTATGTAATTTGATTAACTCATTATTATGGATTGATAAAAGTCGGGCATCCTTCGACTTATTCATTAGAATATCTAATGCAATAGATTGTTAATTTGAAAAGTAATTTAAATAAAAGGAACGACACATAAAACTCAACAACCCTGCATTCGTCCTGAACTGGCACTTAGTTTTCGCAAACTATAGCAATGATAAATTAAATGCAACATGATGGGAACGGGGTAAGAAATAAAACCATCAACTAAAATAAAATGAAATAATAAACAGCAGTAAACAATAGAAATAACAGCAATTAAACAATCAACTAATAACTAGCACTTATAGATATCAATAAAAAAGCGCGGCTATTATCCTAGCCGCGCTCACGCTGTGTATCTAAAAAGAGTGTTTATTTGGCAATCACATACCCCATGATGCGCTTCCACCCCACCGGTTTCTTCTCGATATAAACGCCCTGTAACTCAGGCGAGAAGCCCGGCAGCTGGTTGATTCCTTCCTCTAGCGCCATAAAGTAACGCTGCACCGCCCCGCCCCAAATTTCGCCGGGAACGACGCACAGCACGCCCGGTGGATACGGCAACGCACCTTCGGCAGCAATGCGCCCTTCTGCTTGGCCAATTGGCACCAGCTCGACGTTATCGCGAATAAATTCGCTGTGCGCGTCCTGGGCGTTCATTACCACTTTCGGGAAACTGGCCTCACGGAACATCTCCTTTTGCAGTTCTTTCACATCAAAACTGACATAAAGGTTGTGCATTTCCTGACACAGCTGGCGAATGGTGTAGTCGCGATAGCGCTCTTCGTTTTTGCGATACACCGTCGGCAGCACTTCGCTCAGCAAGGCATCCTCTTCAATATAACGCTCAAAGCGCGCGATCTCATCCACCAGCAGCTGCATCTTGGCCGGGGTTTCCGCCGGAGTCAGCAGGAACAGAATCGAGTTGAGGTCGCACTTCTCCGGCACAATGCCGTTCTCGCGCAGATAGTTAGCCAAAATAGTGGCCGGAATGCCGAACTCGGTGTATTTGCCGCTGGCAGCGTCAATGCCCGGTGTGGTCAACAGCAGTTTGCAAGGATCGACGAAATACTGCTTTTCGGCGTAACCTTCAAACGCATGCCAGTTTTCTCCTGGCACGAAGTCAAAGAAGCGCACATCATTGGCCATTTTCTCGGTTTCATGATGCTGCCAAGGCTTGCCGTCAATCACCGGCGGCACGAACGGCAGGATCATTGAACACTGGTCGAGCAGCATTTTGCGCGTCTCAATCCCCAGCTTCACACACTCCATCCACATATGCTTGCCACTGCCGCCGGCGTGAATACGCGCGTTGACGTCCAGCGCGGCAAACAGCGGATAGAACGGGCTGGTCGAGGCGTGCATCATAAACGCATTGTTCAGCTTTTTATGGCTGCAATGACGCTTCTGCCCCTTGATATGGTTATCTTTTTTGTGGATTTGCGAGGTCTGGGAGAATCCGGCCTGTTGCTTGTGTACCGACTGGGTCACGATGATGCCCGGATCATTTTCATTCAAATCCAGCAGCAGCGGCGAGCACTGCTCCATCATCGGAATGAACTGCTCGTAGCCGACCCACGCCGAGTCAAAAAGGATGTAATCACACAGATGGCCAATCTTATCCACCACCTGACGGGCGTTGTAAATCGTGCCGTCATAGGTGCCAAGCTGAATGATCGCCAAACGAAACGGGCGCTTTTCATTGGCACGCTGCGGAGCGACGGCCTGAATCTGTTTACGCAGATAGGACTCGTCGAAACAGGCTGCGTCGATGCCGCCAATAAAGCCAAACGGGTTACGCGCGGTCTCCAAATAAACCGGCGTTGCCCCGGCCTGTAGCAGCGCGCCGTGGTGGTTGGACTTATGGTTGTTGCGGTCGAAAAGCACCAAATCATCGCGGGTCAGCAGCGCGTTAGTGACCACTTTATTGGCCGCCGAGGTGCCGTTAAGCACAAAATAGGTTTTATCCGCGCTGAATACCTTGGCGGCATATTTCTGGGCATCTTTGGCCGAGCCTTCATGGATCAGCAGGTCGCCCAACTTCACATCGGCGTTGCACATGTCGGAACGAAAAATATTCGCGCCAAAAAAGTCATAAAACTGGCGGCCCGCCGGATGGCGACGGAAAAACTCACCGCCCTGATGCCCTGGGCAGGCAAAGGTGGCGTTTTCCATCTCAACGTACTTCTTTAAGGTGTCAAAGAACGGCGGGAAAAGCGCCTCTTCATAAGCCTGCGCGGCGGCTTCAATCTGCGCCGCATAGAACGCCTGATTGGCATCCGACAGCGTCACCACGCCTTTGAGCATCAACAAATAATCAGGAGAAATCTGCTCTGCCCCCTGCACTGCAACAAATGCCGGGATACCAAAACCCAGCGAATTTATCTCCGACAGCTTGCCGCTGTTCAAATCACTCACGGAGATAATAATGGCCGCCACGTCGGCGTAGTCAGCACGGCGCAGATCCACCACCGCGCGGTGCGACTCAATGTAAGGGGCCACGGAGGCACTTGCTGCAAGTTTTAAAAGTTTCATAGGACTCTCAAACGGTTAAGTAAGAGGGTGTGCCAATCGGCACGGCAATGGGCGGGTTCTTAAAGCGAAACGCAAAGATCCAGCCCGGCAAAGTGACGTGTACGTGAGCGTGATGTCGAGCGAGTGCGATGCCAACAGGCAAAGGGATTACGGTTCGAAGGTCAGGCTCAGCCACGTCTGGTAGACATCAGTAAAACCAGAGAACGCTCTGTTTTTAATCATGCCTAACAGCCAGCAAGGTAGCCTTACCGCATGGAAGGAACTTATGAAGTAGAAAAACGGCGAACGCGACGTTCACCACGCACGGAGGAGTTCATCAGCGATGGGTGACGCTTGCAGGAAGCGCGATGTGATAAACCGGTCATGCCGCAACCCTCATGAGCTGTCGCGAAAAAGGAAAGTTCTTAGCGTAGAAATCGGCGCAATAATGTCACTATTCCCCCCCTGTTTCAAGCTGGATAAGTCGCCAAATTCCTCTCAAAATGCAACATTTTTAAGCTATTCATTTGACTGAATTTCCTAAGGCGCTAACCCAAAGTTTTCACACCCTTGGCGGCGAACCAAGTCGGATTGGATTAAAAAACACCATTCGGATGATTCGATTAACGCTTACGCAAAAAAGCCGTTGACGACGTAGGCCCAATACGGTTTAATGCGCCCCGTTGCCCGGATAGCTCAGTCGGTAGAGCAGGGGATTGAAAATCCCCGTGTCCTTGGTTCGATTCCGAGTCCGGGCACCATCTTTAAAGAAACCAGCCTATGGCTGGTTTTTTGCTTTCTGGCGTTTGGACTCTCCATCGAACTGCGTTCGATTATTCGTCTCATCCTGAGACTCACCCCTTCGGGGCCAGCGCAAGCGCTGTTCATCGGCGCTGACGCACCACGTTCACTCGCCAAATCCCAAAGCACACTAGCACCAGCGCGATGGCGTAGCGCCATTCGAAGATGCTTTCTTGCAGGAAAATCGACGAGAGTACGGCGCCGGAGACGGGGATTAAGAAGTTAAACGGGGCAATCATCCCGACGCGGTTATGCTTGAGTAACAGGCTCCACAGCGCGAAGGCGATGGAGGATAACAGCGCCAGATAGCCGAGGATCGCAGCTGATTCCCAACCGTGAAACTCTAGCGTGCCGCCGCAGGCATAGCCGCCCAGCGTCAACACCACGCCGCCAATGCCCAGCTGCCAGCCGGTCATCACCGTCGGATCGGTGGTTTGCGAGATGCGTTTGCCGAAGAGCGAGGCGGCAGAGAGGATAAATGCCGCTAATACCACGAAGCCGTCGCCCATCCAGCTAAAACTAAAATCCATCAGCTGGCTGTTGAAGTTCACCACCATAACCCCGGCAAAGCCCAGTACGCAGCCCACCACCTTGTTGATGCTGAGTTTGTCATTCTGATAAATAAAGTGCGCCAGCAGCACGCTGAAGAAGGTGCCGGTGGCATTCATAATCGAGCCTTTAACACCCGTGGTGTAGGCCAGCCCAATATAGAAGAAGATGTATTGCAGCGCGGTTTGCGTCACGCCCAGTATGGCAAGCTGTGAATACTGATGGCGAGATAAACGCGCAATAGGTTTGCCCTGTAAAAAAGCAAATGCCAGCAGCAGCAGGCCCGCAATGATGAAACGGTAACCCGCAAAGACAATTTTGCCCGGCAAATCGTCCGTCGCTATCTGGAAAATTTCATAACCGTTTTTAATCGCCGGGTAAGCACTGCCCCACAGCAAACAACAAAACGCAGCCCCCATCCAGACAAATTTCTTATTGGTAAATAGAGAAACGTTACTGTTCACATCCTTTCCTTTAGCCAGTTTCAGCGGCGCGTCCATCACGCAGGTGAGATTCATTATTCCCGATAACACACTGACTTACCGTAATAAGCCTCAAAACTTTGTCTCAAGCTGGAAATAATAGTCGAGTCGCAAAAAAGGAGTGGCGAGAAGGTAAGGCGTGAACCCAGCCGAAGAGGATAATTTCCCCTTCGGCCAGAACGGGGAATCGGTGACGTCTGAAACGTTATTGCGCGTGATTGAGGACGGCGATGACCTGTGGATTAAAGTAATTCACCTGTAACATATATTGTTTGCCGAGAATATTGCCCTTGCCCAGCCAGTTAATTCCCCCATACGTTCAATAAAATTGGCGCGTGCAGCTCAGTTAGGCATTGAAAATCCACGAATAACCAAGGCTCAGCGATTACTGAATGCCAAGGATGAGATTTAAGGTAACTATGAATATTCTTTTCATCTGTAGCCGGGATCAATGGCGCAGCCCGACAGCTGAACAGGTTTGGCGTAATTACCCTGGTCTATCGGTGAAGTCCGCCGGAACCAGCCGTAACGCCAAAAAAAGCGTAACGGCAGACATGCTGAAGTGGGCTGACGTGGTTTTTACCATGGAGCAGAAACATAAAAATCGTCTTGTCGCTGATTTTTCTCGTTTTCTTGAGTACAAGTCGGTCCATGTATTAGATATTCCCGACGATTATCAGTACATGGATCCCGAGTTGGTCAGTATCGTGAAAGAAACTGTCAGTCATCGTCTCGGCCTTGAGTAATACTAAGCCGCCAGCCCATTTTTTAGGCTAGCTGGCGGCTTTTCATTTTGCTCGGCTAGATAGCTCTTACCACCAGCATTTGCATTTCGACACAATTAAACGCCCCGTCCTGAGGTGCTTTTCTCGCTATTATCCTGTCTACAGATGAAGCACGGCTTCACGAATGACTATTGCCACGGTTAATGGTTTTAAACGGGATACACTATGCGTCTTTCTAAATGGGTTTTGTTATCGGCTTCTGCTTTGTCTTTCACGCTGTTGTCCGCTCAGGCCGCCAACGCCGCGTCAAACTCACATGAGATCCAATCGTTCTTCAGCGACTCAATTCAATACTCGATCGGCAGCAAAGTGCCGGCGTTTTATCGCACCAAGCCTTATGAAATTGTTGAATGGCAAAAGCGCAATCTGCCAGCGCCGACGCCAGACACTCACTGGACCTACATCGGCGGCAACTACGCGCTTATCACCAATTCCGACGGCACCATCACTAAAGCGGAATCGGGCGATATTTTCTTCCAGTAATCCCTGATATCAATACTAAAAGGCCGCCTGAGTGAGCATCACTCGGCGGCCTTTTTTGTTTTAATTCTGCTATTCATCTTGGATTTATTTGCTGGAAAGGATCAGTTTTAAGCCTAACAGCATTAAAACGGTCCCCGCCACGCGGTCAATCACCGTCTTGAATCTAATATAGGCTTTTTGCGATTTCTCAACCGACAGCACATAAGCCACGAAGGAGTACCAGCCTGCGTCGATAATAAAAGAGACTAAAGGCAGGACAACATAATAGTAAGCCGGAATGTGCGCGGGCAGCAGCGCGGTGAAGATACTGGCAAAGACTACCGCCGTTTTAGGGTTACTTAACTGAGTAAATAATCCGTCGCGGAAGGTCTTCAAATAGCGTGGCTTAGACTGCCCCACGATAGCCGTTTCCACCACCATAGGATCTTTAGAATGTTTAAGGATTTTATAGGCCAGATAGAGCAAATACAGCCCGCCAAACACCTTCAATCCCCAGTATGCCAGCGGCACGGCGAGTAAAAATGCCTGCAACCCTAAGAGCGCGATGATGGCGAAAATCGCCGCGCCGGTCCCCGTCCCCAGCGCTGTCGCCAGCCCGTGTTTACGAGATTTCGCAATCGCGTTTTGCGCGACATAAACAAAGCTTGGCCCCGGGCTCATCGCCCCGATACTGATTGTCCCTGCAATGGCCGCCACCGTCAGATAACTGTTCATTATTATTATTCACCCTAATTTTCCGATTAATACGTCACGTGTTTGTGCTACGTAAACAGGTACTCGTTGATAACATTACCCTGACAATAAAGGATAGGAAATAAGCAATTGTTTAGGATTATGAAGATATTGTAATTCGCCGATTCGCGCCCGTTAATTGGCTGATAAGCAGGATATGTTCCGGCCGCGAATGTAATAAGTGCGAATCGAACGTCATGCCCTTCAGCGCCTCTACAGGCTTGTGCTCTCAGCCCATTTCACTAAATTTCTGCTAAATCCTTTCAGCTCTAAATCTGCAACTTTGCCCGTTGATCCTTCAGCGATCTGTGTTCATTATTCAAACTTGTATGCAAGTACCTCACATACAAGATGTGGATCAATTAAGAATCCTAAAAATAAGGGTAATGAACATGCAACTTGCTGATTCTTCCATGGAAAAACAGGTTATTAGAAAACTCTCCTGGCGGCTCCTGCCGATACTGGTCGCCGGATACCTCATCGCCATTATCGACCGCGCCAACATTGGTATCGCGGCCCTGACCATGAATGCCGACATCGGGCTGACGGCAGCGACCTTCGGGCTGGCGGCCGGGATGTTCTTTATCCCCTACATCCTGCTTGAGCTGCCTTCGAATCTGGCATTGGAGAAGGTCGGCGCGCGCTGGTGGATAGCCCGCATTATGTTCACGTGGGGGATCATCTCTGGCGCGCATATGTTCGTCTGGAATGACAACAGCCTGTACGTGATGCGCGCCCTGCTGGGTGCGGCAGAAGCCGGGTTTTTCCCGGGCATCGTCTTCTACCTGACACTCTGGTTCCCGGCTGCGTGGCGCGGGCGCATCGTCTCCTCCTTTATGGCCAGTATTCCGGTGGCGCTGATCATCGGCACGCCTATTTCCAGCATGCTGCTGGAAATGCACGGCCTGCTGGGGCTGAAAGGCTGGCAGTGGATGTTCCTGCTGGAAGCCTTACCGGCCATTGTGCTGGCCTTTGTGGTGCTATTCACCCTGCCCAATCGCCCGGAAGACGCCAAATTTTTAGCCGCAGATGAGAAGCAGTGGCTGCTGACGACGCTGGCGGCGGAGCGCAACCTGCTGCCGCCGCGTAAGCAAGGTAACTTATTGAAAATGCTGTTTAGTCCGCGCGTTTTGCTGTTCTGTCTGGCCTATTACGGGCTGACCAACCTGAACGGCGCGATCAGCACCTTCCTGCCAAGTATTGTGAGCGAAACCGGCCTGAGCCATATCCAGACGGGCTTCGTCACCATCATTCCTTATGTGTTTGGGCTGGCGGGCATTTTGCTGCTCGGCAAGCTTTCTGACCGCCCCGGCTCGCGGCTGTTAGCCAACTACCTGGCGCTGTTTATTTCCATGTTTGGGCTGCTGGGCGCGGGTTACTTCAGCGAGCCGCTGGTGCGCATGGCCTTCCTGTGCGGCGCGGCGTTCGGCTTCTTCGGCGCGATGCCGGTGTTCTGGTCACTGCCTTCACAGTTCCTTTCGGCGTCAGTCGCGGCGGGCGGTATCGCGGTGATTAACTCGCTCGGCAACCTTTCCAGCGTGATCAACCCGTGGATCATCGGCACCATTCGCGACAAAACCGGCAATTACAACGCAGGGTTCTTCTGGCTGGCGGCCATGGCGCTGCTCTCCGTGCTGACCCTCACCCTGATTGTCCGCCTGTGGAAAACCCCTTCCCAGCGCGATGAAAGTCCTAACGCTGAAAAATTGAAAAGTCCAAAAGGAGTCTGTTGATGAAGATTATTGATGTGCGTTTGCGCCAGCTAGAAGGCGTCTTACCCACAGAAGGCCCAATCTGGGAGGAGCGGCTGGCTCGCCCGTTGGATATCTATGCCGACTACCGCGTGCGCGATGACCACGAGGGCGGCGAGCAGCTTAAAGACGGCTTTGCCATTAGCACCGTATATCTTGAGATCGCCACTGATGAAGGCGTCGACGGGCTGGCCGGGCCGATTCCGCGCTCTATTGCTTCGATCATCGCCAGCCACCTACGCCGCCTGCTGATTGGCCAGGATCCGCGCGACAGTGAGCGCCTGTGGGATCAGATGCATCGCGCGCTGGTGCACGGCCGTCAGGGTGAAGCGATGATGGCTATCAGCACCGTGGACTGCGCGCTGTGGGACCTGCGCGCCAAGTGGATGCAGCAGCCGGTGTATCGCCTGCTCGGCGGATCGGCGCGAGAAAGCATTCCGGTTTACGCCTCGATGCTTGGCTTCTCGGTGCAAGATCTCGGGCTGGTGCGCGAACGCGCGCAATACTACAAATCGCTGGGCTACTGCGGGCAGAAATGGTTCTTCCGCCACGGCAGCATGAGCGGTCGCGAAGGGCTGAAGCAGAACATTGAGCTAGTCAAAACGCTGCGCGACGCGGTGGGGGAAGACTATGATCTGATGTTCGACTGCTGGCAGTCGATGGATGTCACTTACGTGATGGAGCTGGCGCAGGCTATCGAGCAGTACCGCCCGCGCTGGCTGGAAGAGTGCGTGATGGCCGACCGCCTCGACAGCATGCGCCGCCTGAAAGACAAGCTGACCATCCCGATGGCCGGTGCCGAGCATGAGTACACGCGCTGGGGCTTCAAACGCTTTTTCGACGCTCAAGTGTTGGATATTATCCAGCCCGATATCTACTGGTGCGGCGGGCTGTCCGAGACGCTGAAGATCGCCGCGGCGGCCACTATGCATGATCTACAGGTGGTGCCGCACGGCCATTCGACCATCGCCACGGCGCATTTCACCGTCACCCAATCGCCAATCCACACGCCGTTTCAGGAGTATTTGGTGAAGTGGAATGACATCCACCAGCACTTCCTGCAATCCCCATTAGTGCCGGAAAACGGCGTGATTCGCGTGCCGGAAACGCCGGGGATGGGCATGGCGCTGAACCGTGAGAATATTCACAAAGAGACGCTGATTTTCCCCGCTTAATCTGACATGTGGGCGTTGGCCGGTGCTAGCGCCCATATTGGCCGGGGTAAACTTGCATATAAGAAGCAAGCATGTAAGTATTTCTTCCTCTTCGGATTCTTGTTGTTAAGGCACACCACGTCATGAGTACAGGGAAAAGCGCCGCCAGTTGGACCATGAAAAAAATCGTTCGCCCGCAGTCGCTAGCACTCAGGATGGCGGACCAAATCCGCGAGCTGATCGTCAATGGTGAAATTGAATTAGGCACGCTGATTTCCGAAAACGACATTGCCAGTAAGCTGCAAGTGAGCCGCACCCCGGTGCGCGAAGCCCTGCAAAAGCTGGAAACCGAGCGTCTGGTGCAAATCATTCCCCAGCGCGGCACCTACGTTTTCCAGTTCAATGAACAAGAGATGCAGCAAACCTGCAAAATGCGCGAGATTTTAGAGTCCGGTGCTTTAGGCATTGCGCTGGCGCGCGACCGCGAAGGCTTAATTTCCGCGCTGGAAAAGCAGCTTAAGCTCGGCAACAAAGCGCTAAATGGCGATCCAGACAGCTTCCGTGCCGCCGACGCTGGCTTCCACATGGCCCTGATTGAGTTCAGCCAGAATCAGGAACTGATTTACGCCTACCACAACATCATCAATCGCATCCGTGCCCTGCTCAATCGCCTCGCGAAAACCACTGAGGAGCTGTCGGGTTCGCAAAAAGATCATGAGGATTTCGTCGCCATGCTGCGCGAAGGGCGAGACGCCGACGCCGAGCAGCACCTGGGCTGGCACGTCGGCGGCCTGCTGCGCATGTTCCAGCAGAAGTATTGAGGCTGTCCTGAAGAGACAAAAAAAGCGCCGGGTTCAGCGCTTTTTTTGCTCATCAATGTCGAATTAGCCTCAGTTAACCCCGGCCAACAGCTGACAGTAGCGGGCGATATCCACATTGCCGCCGCTGATGATCACCCCGACTCGTTTACCTGCAAGCTGCTCTTTCACCGTGCGCGCGGCGGCATGGCCCAGACAGCCGGTCGGCTCTACCACCATCTTCATCCGCTCGGCGAAGAAGTGCATGGATTGCACCAGTTGCTCATCGGTCACGGTCAGCACGTCATCCACGTTGCGGCGAATGATTTCAAAAGTTTGGTGGCCCAGTTGCTGCGTCTGCACGCCATCGGCAATGGTTTTCGGCGTTTCAATCTTCACCCGCTTGCCGCTGCGAAACGACTGCTGACCGTCATTACCCGCCAGCGGCTCGACTCCGTAGACCAGGCAATTTGGCGAAAGCGCCCGCGCAGCCAGCGCCGAGCCGGAGAGCAAACCGCCGCCGCCCAGGCAGACAAACAGCGCGTCCAGCTCGCCCACTTCCTCGAAAAGCTCCTTGGCCGCCGTGCCCTGCCCGGCAATTATGTGCGGATGGTCGTAAGGCGGGATCAGCGTCAGGCCGTGCTTTTGCGCCAGATCACGGCCGATCTGCTCGCGATCTTCGGTATAACGGTCAAACAACACCACCTTGCCGCCATAGCCCTCGGTGGCAGAGATTTTGGCCTGCGGCGCGTCCTTCGGCATCAAAATGGTCGCAGGGATCCCCAGCATTCTGGCACACAGCGCGATGGCCTGCGCGTGGTTGCCCGATGAAAACGCCACCACGCCCGCCCGCTTCTGCTCATCGCTAAACTGCAACAGGGCGTTCATCGCGCCACGAAATTTAAAAGCGCCCATGTGCTGGTAGTTTTCACATTTGAAGAACAGCTTGGCTCCCAGCTCTTCATCGGCGGTGCGCGATGTCATGACCGGGGTTTTTCTCACATAGGGTTCGATTCGGTGGGCAGCGGCAGCAACATCAGCATAAACAGGCAAGGCAACATCACTCATTTTTCTCTACCTAGGGTCAGCGGGATGAAATGACAAAATATATAAAATTAGACATAACGTCTATACTTGTAGCCTGTAAGTTTGACGGAAAATCTAATTATAGATAACTTATCAGCCCAGCCCGGCCGGAAACCAAGAGAAAAATTATGTCAGGATCGTCAGAGAAGTGGCTGCTCGACCAGCTCAACGCGGTAGCCGCAGGGCTAGGAGAAACCTTTGCGCCCTTTGCCGAAGTGGTGCTGCACGATCTTCGCGACCCGCAGCATTCGATCATTGCGGTACACAATAATTTGTCCGGCCGACAGGTTGGCGAACCTACCACCGAGATGGGGCTGGCGCGTATCGCTTCCCCCGATTACCCGAGCCTTATCACCAATTACGCCAATAAATTCGCGGATGGCAGGCCAGCGAAAAGCACCTCGATCGGCATTAAAGATCCGCAAGGGAAGTACATAGCCGCGCTCTGCATCAACGTCGATATGACGCTGTTTCGCGGCATGCAGAGCGCGCTGGCGCAGTTCACCAGCATCGCGACTGACAGCGTGAGCGAGACGCTGGGACCGGCGGGCACCGAGGCTATTCGGCAATATATCGATAAGTTTGCTGCCCGGCTGGCCTCCACGCCGCGCGCGCTGAAAACCGCCGAACGCAAACTGCTGATGCGCGAGTTGCAGGAAAATGGCCTGCTGGAAGTGAAAAAATCAATGGATACCGTGGCGCAGCATTTGGGGGTGTCCCGCGCCTCGATTTATCTGTACGCCAAAGAGTAAGGCGCTATTTTTGCAGGCTAACCAGATAAGCGCAGAACATATCGGCCATCGCATTGGCGTAGGTGTCGATTTCTGCGGCAGTGCGTGGGGTTTCGGAGAACTGCTTACCCGTGGCGCTGAGCGCGTTGGTGATCAGGTCGCCCGCCAGTGCGCGCGTCTCGGGGCTGGCGTCGGGCAAGGCTTTTTGCATGAAAACGTCGACGATGGCGTCCCCTTTCACCCTCACTTCCTGCGCCTCTGGCGCATCGCGATACAGCGGTGCGGCGTCATTGAGCGCCACGCGCATTTCCGCCTCTTCGCACTCCGAATGAATAAAAGCGTGGACCAAGTTGCGCAGCCGCTGTAACGGCGTTTTCTCATCATCATTCAAGATACTGCGCAGCATATCGGTGGTCTGCTGCCACTCGTCGCGCTGCAAACGGAAAAGAATCGCCGCCTTATTGGGGAAATATTGGTAGAGCGAGCCGATGCTCACCCCGGCCTTCTCCGCCACCCGCGCGGTAGTGAAACGCTGCGCCCCTTCCTTCGCCAGAACCTGAGTAGCCGCCGTCAGGATAGTCGCCACCAGCTCGGTCGATCTCGCCTGAAGTGGTTGTTTTCTTGATGAAATTTGTGGGGCGCGGCGTTCAGTCATCGGGGCCTCGGAATGCGAATAGTTAAATGCGAATAATTCGTCATATTATAATGGCGTGCAACGTCGCACTCAATCTCAGACTGGAAATAAGCCATGAATACTCTGACTTCCGCCCCACTCGCACCCCTACTTGATCGCTTATTTGCCGAGGCGCGAGAAAACTTACCGGCAGTCGATCCGGCGCTGCTCAACATGTCTGACGACGAGCGAAAACGCCTCAAGCAAAGCAAAACCGAATACGTCAATCTGTACAGTATGCTGAAGGATTTCCCCCTTGCGGTATCGCGCGAAACCGGCGCGCTGCTCTACATGCTGGCGCGCTCGAGCAATGCCAAAAACATCGTTGAGTTCGGCACCTCGTTTGGCATTTCCACCTTGCACCTCGCGGCCGCGCTGCGCGACAACGGCGGCGGCTTGTTGATCACCAGCGAATTCGAATCTTCGAAAGTGATGCGCGCCAGAGAAAACCTGCAAGCTGGCGGGGTCAGCGATTTGGTAGATATCCGTCAAGGCGACGCGCTGCAAACTCTGAGCGCTGACCTGCCTGAAAGCATCGACATGCTGCTGCTCGACGGCGCCAAAGCACTTTATCCGGATATCCTAAATCTGGTGGAAAGCCGCCTGAAACCGGGCTCGCTGATCATCGCCGACGACGCCGAAGACAGCCCGGAGTTCCTCACCTACATCCGCGCCGAGAACAGCGGATATCTCTCCGTCCCCTTCGCCGACGACGTCGAATTGTCGATGCGCCTAGGGTGATGGCATCAGCGTTAAGACACAAAAAAGCCCCAGAGTTGGGGCTTTTGTTTGGGGCCTTGGGAAAGCAAAATCACCCCAATTACTTCGACAAGCTTTGCGCGGCTTTCTCAATCAGTTCGGCGACTTTTTGCGGCTGTGAGGCGAAGACGGCGTGGCTGGCTTTCACTTCAACCACTTTACTGTCGGCGCGTTTCGCCATGAAGCGTTCCAGATCTGGGTTGATGGCGCGGTCCTGGGTTGCGACCAATGCCCAGCTTGGCTTGGTTTTCCAGGCCGGTTCGGCGGCCGGGGTGCCAAAGATAGCGGCGGCTGGCATCACCTGAGAGCGGGCCATAAAGTTGGCTTGTGCCGCTGGCAGGTCGGCGGCGAAGTCGGCGTGGTAGACCTCAGGTTTCAGGTATAAGAAGTGGTCGCTGGTTTGTGCAATGCCTTGAGTGGCTTGCGGAATTTTTGCCGACAGGCCCGCCAGCGTTTCGCCTTTTTCGGGTTGGAAAGCGGCGATATACACCAGCCCGGCCACTGACGGGTCTTGCCCTGCTTCGCTAATGATAAAACCACCGTAGCTATGCCCTACCAGCAAAGATTTCCCTGCCTGCTGGCCTAAAATGCGGCGCGTCGCGGCGACGTCATCGGCCAGCGAGGTTTGCGGTTCTTGCACAATCGACACGTGATAACCAGCCTTGTCCAAGATTTTGGTTACGGCCTGCCAGCCAGAACCATCCGCGAAAGCGCCGTGGACCAACACGATATTTTTCACCGGCTCGGCGAATGCCGCGCTCTGTGCCGCAAAAGCCAGTGCCAGACCAGCTGCCAGAGTCGTCAGGGTTTTCTTCAACATGATGATTTCCTTCATTTTAGGGTTGGATAAGGGATATCTATTTAGTTATCGCAATATTGTTTATCGCGATAACTAAATTGAAGTTAAAACTATCAGCATTGGCTTAGGTGTCAAGCTATTTGTTATCGCGATAGATAATTATTTACCCACAATGGTATGATGTTGCCAAGACCGACGCTAAAGGAGCACCCCGTGACACATCGTCCCCGCCTGGCGGAGCAGCTTTGTTATTCCATCTATTCCACTTCCATCGCCATCAAGCGGCTGTATAAGCCCCTGCTTGATGCCATGGGCGTGACCTACCCGCAATATCTGGTGCTAAACGTACTTTGGGAACAGGGGAAACAGTCTATTGGCGGCATTGGTGACACCCTGGCGCTGGAAACCAGTACCCTGACACCGTTACTTAAGCGTTTGGAAAATGAAGGTTTTATTGAGCGCGTGCGCAATCCGCAGGATGAGCGTCAGGTGATGATTTCCATCACGGACAAAGGAAAGCAGCTGGAAGAAGAGTCGATTCGCCTGTCCGAAACGCTGTTTTGCAGTTCGAATCTGGAGTTGAAAGAGTTACAGCGGCTGAATCAGGAGATCGTTGCGCTGCGCGACAATATCGCGCAGCGCAACGGCTAAGTCTCTATTTAGGCTGGCGTTTATCTTCAGTACGCAGATCAAAATCCGAGGCGTCATGACGCTCGTGGAGTTGGTCTGCCGGGTCACCGAAGGTGCGGTTTACCTTGCGCCCGCGTTTCACTGCCGGGCGGTTGGCCACTTCTTCGGCCCAACGCTGGAAGTGCTTGTAGGATTTGAGATCAAGGAACTCAGCGGCGTCGTACAGGCCGCCCTGCGCCAGGCTACCGTACCACGGCCAAATCGCAATATCCGCAATCGAATACTCGTCACCCGCAATAAAGCGATGGTTGGCTAATTGGCGATCCAGCACGTCGAGCTGGCGTTTCGCTTCCATGGTAAAGCGGTTGATGGCGTATTCGATTTTGAACGGCGCATAGTTGTAGAAATGGCCGAAACCTCCGCCCAGATAAGGCGCAGAGCCTTGCAACCAGAACAACCAGTTCAGGGTTTCAGTGCGCGCAGCAATCTCTTTTGGCAAGAAATGGCCGAACTTCTCTGCCAGATACAACAGGATCGCGCCAGATTCAAAAACGCGGATCGGCGGCGTTGCCGAGTGGTCAAACAGCGCCGGAATTTTCGAGTTCGGATTCACTTCCACAAAGCCGCTGGAGAACTGATCGCCTTCGCCAATGCGAATCAGGTGCGCGTCATATTCCGCCTCGGTCACGCCCAGTGCCAACAGCTCTTCCAGTAAAATCGTCACCTTCTGGCCGTTTGGCGTACCCAGCGAATAGAGCTGCAACGGGTGCTTGCCGATTGGCAACACTTTCTCGTGCGTTGGACCAGCAATCGGGCGATTTATCTTCGACCAGTTACCGCCATCTTGTTGATTCCATACCCAAACCTTTGGAGGCTGATAGTTATTTTCCGACATGGATCACTGCCCTCTGTAATAGGATTCATTGGTGTTCATCAAGATTGAGCATAGCCTTGATGATGGCAGTTGATCTATTTAGTTAGTGCTCACCCTCAAGGTGATTAAAGAGGGGGCAGCCGACGCTTTACCGGCGTGGCTTTAACCAGCGACGTGTTGCACTGCGCGTAATCAGCAATAGGATCCAGGATCTCATCGAGATGCTGCATCGACCGGACCTGTAGGCGCATCACGAAGCAATCTTCGCCGGTGACTTTGTCGCACTCGCTGCATTCTGGCATCTGCTGAATCAGCTTCTGCACATAGTGCAACTGCCCAGCTAGCGGCTTAACGCGCACTATCGCCATCAGCGGATAGCCCAGCGCGTCAAGATTGATGATGATACTAAACCCTTCAATAATATGATTTTCTTCCAGCCTGCGTACCCGCTCAGCGGTTGCCGGAGCCGATAACCCCACCTGCTCGCTAAGGGATTTAATCGACAGTCTCGCGTCCTGCGCCAGCAGTTTTAAGAGCAATCGGTCGATTTTATCAATATTCATTTTTCCTCTGCCTTATACCAAACCCGCTTATTTTTAATAAAAAGGATTCACAGCCAAATAACCTTACTTAAATAAGCTTTGAGTCCATCTCGCCTTGCTATCTGCATATTATGCCGCCCCTTTTGTGAAGATAATAATCTCCATCGACTCTCTTTATAATTAACAAATTACGGGATGAAAAATGAAACAGCTTGAGATTACCGACAGCTACCTGCTGGAAGATTTACGCCTCGTTGAGCGCGAGAAACCGGCGTCGCCAGGCCCCGGTGAAGTGATGGTGAAAATGGGCGCGGTTTCACTTAATTTTCGCGATTTGCTGGTCGCCACGGGTAACGGGCACTGGCGACCAACGCCGGGCCGCGTGCCGGGTTCCGACGGCGCAGGGCGGGTGGTCGAAGTGGGCGAAGGTGTAACCCGTTTCACCGTCGGCGATCGCGTCATCACCACCATTTTGCCGAACTGGATCTCCGGGCCGATGACCAATGAGAATTCCAGAGGCTCGTTGGGTGGCGCGGCGGTAGACGGCGTGCTGGCTGAGTATCGCGTGCTGAACGCCGAGTCGCTGGTCTTGGCTCCGGACTATTTGACTGACGCCCAAGCCGCCACCTTCCCCACCGCCGGACTCACCGCATGGCATGCTTTGCAACGCGCCGGCAAACTCGGCCCGGACAGCACGCTGCTGGTTCAGGGAACCGGCGGTGTTTCCCTGTTCGCCTTACAGATAGGCTTGGCTGCGGGAGCTAGAGTTCTGGCGACGTCAGGCTCAGATGCAAAGATTGAACGCCTCAAAGCCATGGGCGCGCACGCCACGGTGAACTATCAGCAGCGGCCGGAATGGAGCCAGGATGTTCTGGCATTAACGGGGGGCAAAGGGGCCGATGTCACAGTGGATATCGGCGGCGCCTCAACGTTGCACCACTCAGTGAAGGCCGCGGCGCATTATGGCGTCATTTGCATCGTCGGCCTGACCGGCGGCCTAGAAGCGACCTTCAACGTGTCACAGGTATTCTTCAAAAACCTGCGCATTGAGGGGATCGAGACCGGCTCACGCGAAATGCTAGAAGCCATGCTCAGCTGGTTTAGCGCCCGGCAGATTGTGCCAGTGGTAGACAGTATTTATCGCTTTGAGAACAGCCGCGAAGCCTTCCTGCACCTGCAATTGGGCCAGCACTTGGGTAAAGTCTGCATCACCTTCTAACTTCATCAATAACAAAAAAGCAGCGGTTTCGGCCGCTGCTTTGCTTGAGGGTGATCCTGACACAGGAACGGCTTTAGGCCTTGGCGGCAGCGGCCGGTGTGGCGCGGAAAGCTACGCCAAAACGGTTGAAGGCGTTCATCAGCCCAACGGCATAAGTGAGATCGGCCAGCTCCTGCTCGCTAAACTCGACGATGGCCGCCGCATAGTCGTCATCCGGCACGCCGGTTTCGCTAACGCGAGTGACGCTTTCCGCCCAGCTCAGCGCCACGCGCTCGCGGGCAGTGAACACGGCACCGGCCTCATGCCATACCGGGACCAGCACCAGCTTTTCCACCGATAAACCCGACTTCAGCAGGTCGCGGGAGTGCATATCAATACAGAACGCACAGCCGTTGATTTGGGAAACGCGCAGGTAAACCAAGTCAATCAGCGCCTTCGGCAAGCTGCCTTTCAGCAGCGTTGAGTACACGGCGCCAAAGGCTTTATAACCCTCTGGGGAGGCTTTGGCGTAGTCGATACGTTGAGTCATGATACTTCCTTCGTAGTGTCGTTTTGAGAACACCAGAATGAAGAATCTTGGCCTGCATCGAAAGCGCCATAAAGTGTCTATTATTCCAGACCATGATTAGGCGGTGGGGATGGTGCCCCCGTCAATAACGAACTCGGTGCCGCTGATGGATGCCGCACGTGGCGACACCACGAAGGCAATCAGGTCGGCCACCTCGCGCGGTTTAGCCGGCCGTCCCAGCGGAATTCCTCCCAGAGAGTCCATAATGATCTGCTTACCGCCCTCGTAATCCGTGCCCGCCTGCTCGGCGAGGCGCTCGGCCATCGCCACCGCGGCGGTGGTTTCCACCCAGCCCGGCGAGACGCGCACCACGCGCACGCCCTGCGGCGTCACCTCTTTCGACAGACTTTTACTGTAAGTGGACAGCGCCGCTTTCGCCGCCGCATAGGCAGTAGTGGATTCCGGCAGCGGCAGCTGATGCTGAATAGAGGTGACGTGGACAATCACCCCGGCGCCCTGTTTGAGCATCTCTGGCAGCAGAGCGCGATCGAGCCGCACCGCCGACAGCAGATTGAGATTTAGCTCGGACAGCCACTGCTCGTCATCCAGCGCGGCAAAACCGCCGCCCGGCGCAGTTGAGCCGCCCACCACGTTAACCAGCACGTCGATCCCGCCAAGCTGCTTTAAGGTGGCGGCAGCGACCTCGGCGCAGCCCTGCGCGGTGCTGACGTCGGCGGCGATATAGTGCACATCAGCCCTCGCGGCTTGGGAGACATCCCGCGCGGTGGTAATCACTTTCGCGCCCACTTCTCGCAAAACTTGCACCACGGCTTCGCCCACGCCCTTGGTGCCGCCGGTAACCAAAACTCTCGCGCCCGCCAAACCTAATTCAAAACTCATGTTGATGCCCTCAGTGGATGTTCATTTCCAGCTAAGCATCGCGGTAAAATATATTGATAACAAGTACATACAATTAAGTCGGGTACATACTTAAAAGTAAGTTTTTTGAATTTAAAGGCGAAAAGCGCCAATATTATTTACTATAAAAAAATGACAACGATAAATGAAAATAGCGCGCCCCCGCCGCAGGGTCAGGGCCACAAATACACCCGTGAAACAGCCGCCATCGGCGTCGAAAAGGTGATTAAACTGCTGGATGGGCGGTGGAAGCTGCTCATTCTGTTTCAACTTTTCGGCGGCCGGGTGCTGCGCTTCTCCGATCTTGAACGGGCAATCCCCGCCGTCTCGCAAAAGATGCTGATTCAGCAACTGCGCCAGTTGGAAAGTGACGGCATCGTCAAACGCATCGTCTACCCCGAAGTCCCGCCGCGAGTGGAATACTCGCTGACGGAATGGGGGCAAGACCTCTGTCCGGTGCTCGACGCTTTGCTGAATTGGGCGGCACTGCGTGAAGCGCAGGCGGCGGACTAGCGCGGCCTGCAGCTGGATCACGGCATGGGCTTAGTCAACTGGGATGCTTTCCACAAGGAGCCGGGATTCACGCGAGTTGGGTAGATCGCCAGCATGGCCTGATAAAGCTCTCCGGCGCTGTCGGTTTCTTCGGCGAGGCGATTGAAGTCCAGCAAATACTGTTTGGTTTTGGCAATATTCTCCGGGGCGTCGTCGTTTTCCGGCACTTTATGGCCCGCCACTACATAAGCTGGTTTGAGCGCCGCAAGGGTGTCCAGCGCGGCAATCCACTCCAGCCGACTCTGCTTATCCGTCTCCCCAAGAAAAGGGTGAATGCCGTTGTATACCACGTCACCCGCCACGATTAACTCGAGGGAAGGGACATACAGGCTGGTGGATTCCGCAGTATCCGTGCGGCCAGTATGCACCACCAACAGCTTGTGCCCTTCCAGCTCGAACTCGTCGCTGCTCAGCGGCTCGGCGGCAATCAGCCGGTCGTCGATTTCACCCGGAAACAGCTTGCGCCAGAAACCGTCCACCGAAGCCGGAGCAAGGTGGGCATGCATCGCCTTAACAATGGCCGGAGCCGCCACCGCGCGGGCCTGCGGGAAGTGTTCCAAGAGCGGGGCCAGCCCGAAGAAGTGGTCACCGTGGCCGTGGGTGATGTAGATCGTGGTGAGGTTTTTGCCGCTGGCAATCACCCAGTCCAACAGCGTTTGCGACTGCTCTTTGGTCAGGAAGGTATCGACCAGCACGGCGTCTTTCTCGCCATAAATCAGCGTGGCTGAATTAGCGACCCACATCAGCGACTCGAGGCCGGCAGGAATATCCCGGCTTAGGCCAGGGCGTTTAATGGTTAAAACATCCCATTTCAGGGCGGGTTTGCTCATGGTGCTTGCTCCGTAGTGAAGAGGGGTATCAATTGACAGTCGAAGGCGTAACGGCTATAAATAAAATATGACCGGTCGGTTTATATTGTCAAGACAATTGGAGAACAACGATGAACAGCCCTGCTGAAGCTGATAAGAGAGGCCGCCGTGGGCCGAAGCCCAACCTGAATACCCGCACCAATCTGGTTCAGGCCGGGCTGCAAACCTTCCATCGCGAAGGCTTTGCCGCGACGGGCATTCAGAGCATCGTTGAGCAGGCGGGCGTGCCGAAAGGCTCTTTCTACAACCATTTCGACAGCAAAGAGACCTTTGGCGCCTCGGTGGTGGATGCCTATTTCGAGCGCGCGCAGGCCAGACTGGATAGCGCGTTCGGCAATGCCGAGCTGGCGCCGCTGGCTCGGCTGGAGGCCTATTTCGACAGCCTGATCGTGGCTTTTCGCGACAACAAGTTCAGTAAAGGCTGCCTGATGGGCAATCTCAGCGCCGAAATCGCCGACCACAGCGAAGCCATTCGCCTGCGCCTGGTGGAGCAGTTCGCCGCCTGGTGTCAGGTGATTGAAAATTGCCTGCTGGACGCTCAGCGCCTAGGGCAGCTCGACAGTAATTTGTCCGCCAAGTCACTGAGTGACTTCATTCTAAATTCTTGGGAAGGCGCGCTGCTGCGCATGCGAGTGGAGAAGAACGACTCGCCTTTGCTGGAGTTTAAGCAGTTTGTTTTTGGGCATTTGCTGGGCTAGGTTTGTTTATTGGTCGCAGAAAACGCTATGCTTGCAGGAATTTCGCACTATACAGAGATAGCCGATGAGCAATAAAAAGCAGCCAGCCCCGTCGATCTTCGACCATTTGCAAGAGGACGACGGCTTTGATCTTTGGGGCCGTTCCAAGTTGAGCAGCGCCTTGAATAAAGCTAAACCCGCGACGCCGGACAATGATGCATTAGCCGCGGCGCGCAAGCTTATCAAAGGCGACAAGAAACTGGCGGAGTGATATTCCTCCATTTGCGCCAGCATTAAAAAACCCGCCAGATGGCGGGTTTTGTTTTTTAGCATGCTCAAACTTTCTCGGAAACCAGCCCCTCGGCGAGCGGGCTTGAAGAGGCCGGGCGCAGCGGCCGCGAGCCGTGCTCTTTCGCCGATTTGATCCACGACCATGAGCCAAACGCCGCGATGCCAATCAAAATCGCGTATTCAATCGACATCACATACACCCCTTGCACCGCGTACAGCGCCACGCTGATGACATCCAGCGCGCACCAGATGATCCAGTTCTCCACATACTTTTTAATCATCAATACCGTCGCCACGATCGATAGTACCAGAATGGTGGAATCCGCCAACGGCCAGGCGTCCGGCAACAGCTGCGGCGCGGCGGCGTTGACGCCCATTTTTGACAGCAGCGCGAAGGCAACGCCGGTCAGCCACGAGAAAATACCGTCAATGTTGAAGGTCATCAGCAGGATAAACAGCACGCTGACCACCGCCGTCACCACAAAGCTGTTGAGCGACATCCAGCGGATCTTGATCGCCGGGGCCTCTTTTTTGTCATCTTTATACCAAATCACCCAACCGACCACGTTGGCGACGAAGAAGAACACTTGCAGCATCATGCTGGCGTAAAGCTGAATTTGGAAAAAGATCGCCGTAAACAGGGTGACGTTTAACAAGCCAAACAGATAGTTGATGGTCTTCTCGCGGCTGGCGAGCCAGATGTTGATCAAGCCAAACAGCGTGCCAATCGCCTCGATCCAAGATAATTGATAGCCGTCTTTGCCGAGCGGGATATTAACCATGATGTTGTGAATGCTGAAATAGGAAAGCATGGTGCGACTCCTGTATTTTCTTTGTTTTTATGAAGTTAACGAGCAAGTTGTAAAACTATTAATAGGCGTTGGCGGAACTTAAATAATCAATGACCTCGCCCGACTCGGCGACCCAGCCATAGTTTTCATCTAACACGGCCAAACACTCGATTTTGCGCGGCGCGCTCATGGACTCCACGGCGTCGGAGACCACGATAGAGGTGTAATGGTGATACAGCGCTTCACGCACGGTATCTTCGACGCAGCACTCAGCCACCACGCCGGTGACCACCAGCGTATCAACGCCAAGCTCGGAGAGATGCTGCTGAAGAGTGGTGCCGTAGAAGCCGCCAAAGCCGTGCTTCGGCACGATGATTTCGCCATGGATGGGTGCCAGTTCAGCGATGATATCTGCACAATCCAGCTCGACCTCACTGTCTTCATAGCTGCGCAGGTGCCCTACGCGACAGGCTTTGGTTTGCTCGTCGAGGAAAGAGGTCCAGCTGAATTTGCTCTCCAGCCTGCGCCACGCGTCGTTTTCCACGCTGACCCATTGCAGAAAAATCACCGGGTAGCCGCCCTCCCGAAAATGCTGGAGCAGGCGCTGCTGCGGCGCGATAGTCTCCCGTCCGCCCGGCACTTCAAAGGGCGCGCCCTGACGAATAAAATCGTTTTGCATATCCACAATGATCAGCGCGGGTTTATTGATTTTTGGTAGCTGGTGCAATGGCATGATGTGTTCCCCTCATTAACATTCTTCTTTTTGAGATGTATTTAATAAAGAACATTAGCAAGGAGCATGCCAGCAGCGACTAAAGGGCAGGAATTGTGTCAATTTAGGGCTTAGAAATAAGAAAAATTGATGAAAGGCGGCGTAGAAGTGATTTTTCCAATACTTTTAAGATACTTTTAACATGGCCGAGGCCGTTATTTGGCTTAGGGAAAATCTTCATTTTTCGAGGGCAATCGGCGTCGCACCTTTATAATACCATTGCCTCATTTTGGGGCGTGCAGCGGCTTACCCATGGGCTGGGAAACCACTGCACGATTTGAAACTGGACATCTATACGTCCAAAACGTAATCTGACAATCTATTAACATTCATCCACTCAGGTTATGTAAGGAAAGCCACGTCATGCGCCTATCCGCTCTGGTTGCCACTCTGCTTGCCACTACGCTTTTTTCTACTGTTACCCACGCTGGCGCGACCTTAGATCGCGTCACTAAAACCGGCGTGCTGCGCAATGTGATTGTTAATGACTACCCGCCATTTGGCTTTATCGATGATAACAACCAGCTGGCGGGTTTTGACGTGGATGTCGCTAAAGCCGTGGCTGCACGCATGGGTGTGAAGGCAGAAATCACCGCGCCGGGCTGGGAAACCATTATTGGCGGCAATTGGCGCGGGCGCTGGGATACCTGTATTTGCTCGATGACGCCAAACACCGAGCGCGCCAAAGTGCTCGACTTCCCGACGCCTTATTACAGCTCTCCGGCGGTGCTGGTGGTGAATAAGAAAGACGATCACATTAAGTCAGCCGCCGATCTGAGCAACAGAAAAGTCGGCATCGGCATGGGTTCCAGCTACGAAACTTACCTGCAAAAAACGCTGGTGATCCCCGGCGCGAAACCCATCGATTTCCCCTTCAATAATGTTCAGGCCATTCCGAGTGACGAAGAAGTGGCTTTCCAGAATTTAGCCTTGGGGCCGGGCGTGCGTCTTGACGCCATCGTCTCCGACCTTGCCACTGCCAATTCGCGCATCAAACGTAACCCTGATTTGTTTAAAATCGTCACCGAGCTGTACGCCGAGCCTAACTGGGTCGCTACCGACAAGGGCGATCCTGAGTGGGATAAGAAAGTGGCGGATACCATAAAATCACTGCGCGACGACGGCACTTTGGCGAAGATTTCTCAGCACTGGCTGGGCGAAGACATCACCAAAGAGGAGCCGTAACGGATGGCGCAGCTCCCTGACGTGAAACCTATCGTGGCGGAAAAATCTAACCCGGCGCTGGCCGATGCCAGCCTGTCGGCCACGCCGCGCGCCTTCAAAATTAAAACGCTGATCACCTGGCTGGTGCTGCTTAGCCTGCTGTTCAGCCTGTTCGGCAAGATGGGGCTACAGTGGGATTTGATTGAGCAGAAGTTGCCGTTCCTGCTCGGCCTGCGCCTGTCGCCGGACGGCTTTATTCAGGGCGCGGCGCTAACCCTGCTGATCACCGCCTGTTCAATGTTTTTCTGCCTATTATTGGGGTTAATCACCGCATTAGGGCGCATGTCAGATAACGCCGTGGCCTTTGGCTGCGCGACTTTCTATGCCTCGCTGTTTCGCGGTACCCCGCTGCTGGTGCAGGTGTTAATCATCTATCTGGCGCTGCCGCAGGCCGGGATTGTGCTGGGCGCGCTCAGCTCGGGGATTATCGCGCTGTCGCTGAACTACGGTGCTTATCTGGCAGAAACCATTCGCAGCGGCGTGCTCTCCGTGCCGCGCGGGCAGAAAGAGGCCGCGATGGCGCTCGGGCTGTCGCCGTGGACCGTCGCGGTACACGTCACCGCGCCACAGGCCCTGCGCATCATCATTCCGCCTGCCGGTTCGATGTTTATTTCCATGCTGAAAGACTCGTCATTGGTGTCGCTGATGGGCCTGTGGGAGCTGAATTTCCTTGCGCAGTCTTACGGGCGCAGCACCTATCGCTATATGGAAATGCTGGCGACAGCCGCCGCGATTTACTGGATTATGTCGATTGTGTTCGAGCTGATCCAAAGCCGCCTCGAGCGCCGTTTTGGCCAAGGCTATCGCCGCTAAACATCACCCTTAAACACGGTCTAACATCGTTGCAGGTACGCCATGTCGCGCTTTCCACAAGATTTCCGTTTAATCTCCTATTTGTCGAAGCTAGAGCACGCGGTGCGTTTCCCGCTCTCCTCGTCTTACCCTGAGTCCATGAGCATCGAGCAGCTGTTCGCCCTTGCCGGGGAGCAGCACCGCCAGCCGGTGCTTGAGGCGATCCTCGACTACCCGCCATTGCGCGGTACGCCTGAGTTGCTTGAGGCGATTGCCTCGACCTACGACCAGGCCACGGCGGAAAATATTATTAGCTTTGCCGGTGCCGATGAGGCGATTTACGCCAGCTTCCACGCGCTGCTGGACGCCGACGATCACGCCATTGTCATCACGCCGAACTACCAGTCTTTGGAGAGCGTGGCGATGTCGCGCTGCGCAGTGAGCGGCGTGGCGCTGAACGCCGACCAAGGCTGGGCGCTGGACGTGGCGGATATTCGCGCTGCCCTGCGCCCTAACACTAAGGCGCTGGTGATTAACTTCCCGCATAACCCGACCGGCGCGCTGATCGGCCGCCAGCAGCTAGACGAACTGGTTGAACTGTGCCGCGAGCGCGGTATCTGGCTGTTTTCTGACGAAGTTTATCGGCTGACCGAGTTTGATATCGCCGACCGTCTGCCACAGGTGGCGGACATTTATGAGCGCGGCATTTCTCTGAATGTCACCTCAAAAGCCTATGGCCTGCCCGGCCTGCGCATTGGCTGGGTGGCCTGTCAGGACGCGGAATGGCTGCTGAAGCTGGAACGCATGAAGCAGTATTTATCCATCTGCAACTCCCTGCCGGGCGAGATGCTGACCACCATCGCGCTCAATGCCCGCGAGGCCATTCTACAACGCGTGATGCAACGCTCCCGCGAGCAGCTAGGCCAGTTGACCGACTTTTTGGCGCGCTATCCGCAGCTTTTCGAGCTGGCTCCCCCGAAAGCCGGAGTGCTGGCCTTCGTGCGTTATAAAGGGCCGGAGGGAGCGGAGCAGTTCGCCACGCGTCTGGTGGAGGAAACCGGCGTGATGACCATTCCATCCGTGACCTATGCGTCTGAATTAACGGCCGTTTCAGAAGATTTTCTGCGTATCGGCTTTGGCCGAGCGAATCTGAGTAAAGCGCTGGAAGTGTGGGGCGAATGGCTGGATAAACCGAAGCAGTAAAAAAAGCCAAGCCCGCCGGAGAACGGCGGGCCGAGATGAAACGCTCAGACATAGGAGAGCGGTATCATGTTAGACGCGGACTTACTGGCTCATCGCGTCTTTTTTCATGCCATCTTTACCCATTGAATCTTTGCTCATGGAATCTTTACCCATGCTGTCTTTTTTCATGTGATCTTTAGACATACAGTCTTTGCCCATCGAATCTTTCCCCATGGAATCTTTGCCCATAGCGTCTTTACCCATGCTGTCTTTCTTCATGCAGTCGTGGGACATCTTGCCCATGGTGTCTTTAGACATAGAGTCAGCAGCCTGAGTCACGCCAGCGAAACCCATCATTACGGTAGAGAACATCAGAACAGTCATCAGCTTTTTCATGGTATTTCCTTTTTTAAAGTAGTTGCACAGTTGTGCAGGTAAGGTTCGCGTTCAACTTCTTATTAATTAACTCGGGCCGAAGGCCGTTATTGTTGCAGCCAGTTTGGACACGGCCAGCGCGGAAAAACCGGAGCGTACACGTAGTACGTGAGGATTTTGAGCACTGCCCGGGTCCAAAATGGCAAATAAAATAGGCCTTTTTTAACTCCCGCCGTACCAGTTGTAGCCTTGATCCTCCCAATAACCTCCGGTGAACTTATTGGTAATTTCAATCACTTCAATATGCTTTGGATTCTTGTAGCCAAGCTTGGTTGGCATACGCAATTTCATCGGGAAACCGTATTTACGCGGCAGGATTTGCCCGTCGTAAGTCAGCGCCAGCAGGGTCTGCGGGTGCAGCGCGGTTGCCATGTCGATACTGGTGTAATACTCGTCAGCACACTTAAAGCTGACATACTCCGCCGTCAGGTCGGCGCCAATCAGGCGCAGGAAATCGCCAAACGGCACCCCGCCCCATTTACCAATTGCGCTCCAGCCTTCGACGCAGATGTGACGAGTGACCTGACTGACCTGCGCCATTTGGTACAGCGTCGCCAGTGACCATTCGCGTTTATCCAGCGCCAGCCCGGCGATTTTCAGGCGATAGGCATTGCCATCTACCTCGGGGGCGTCGTCCTCGGCGTAAAACGCGTTGAACGGGAAAGGCCGGGTTATCATCGATTCGGCATAAACCGGGGCCAGTCGGGTCGAGCCAAAAAGCCAGCCCTGCACCCGGTCATTAAAGGTGGAGACGGTATTCAAAGCTTTCTCAACCCCGGCGTTATCGCTGATATCGCAGCCGGTCAGCATCGCCATACCGCCCAGCGTCAGCCCTTGCTGCAAAAAACGACGGCGCGATGGGGCGTCGAGGTGGCGAATAATCTGTTTCTGCGCCTCCTGCACGATGACCTGAGTGTCTGAAGGCGTGAAAATCTGCTTGATGTTCTTTTTAAAAATGTTCTTCATGACCTTTCCTCAGCGTCCGCGCAGCATCGCCAGCAGGGTTTTCGGCACCAGCGCCACCATCATCAAATGCACGGCAACAAATCCCACCAGCGAAGCCATCGCAAAGAAATGCACCACGCGAGCCGTGTCAAAACCCCCCAGCAACTCTCTGAGCAGGGGAAACTGCACCGACTTCCACACCACCAGCCCTGACAGCACCAGCACGATGCCGTCGAGCATCACGAAGACATAGGCCGCGCGCTGCACCATGTTGTAGTGACGCAAGTCGGCATGAGCCAGCTTGCCGCGTAGCGCCGCGCTTAAGTCTCGCAGCACGCCTCTTGGGGTCAGCGGCCAGAATTTACGCTTCATTCGGCCGGTGGCAATATTCATCAGCAGGTAAAACACGCCGTTAAAGCCGAACAGCCACATACCGGCGAAGTGCCACTGTAGGCCGCCGCCCAGCCAACCGCCGAGCGTCAGGCTGCGGGAAAATTCAAAATCAAACAGTGGCGAGGCGTTATAAATTTGCCAACCGCTGGTAACCATAATCAGCACTGCCAACGCATTCAGCCAGTGGCACAGACGCAGCCACAATGGGTGGACAATCTCTGGCTTGGCCTGGTTTTTCTGCGGCTCACTCTGCGGTGAAAAGTCGGTATGTAGCGTCATGTTTATGTTTCTCACTCGCCCTGTCGATGAAGCCAGTATTGAGCGGATTTGTTCCCCAAGACCTCACGCAAAGTTAAATAAAATGTGATAACTCTGAGTAAGCCGCTTGTGTAGACTGCTACTCATACCCTCCCCGCAGGCTCGACAGAGATGGAAAAACCCAAAAAGATTTTGATCGTGGAAGACGACAGCAACATCGCCGAGCTGCTCAATCTGCATTTACGCGATGAAGGCTATGAGATAACCCACGCCGCCGATGGCAATCTGGGCGTAGCGCATTTAGAGAAAGGGGGCTGGGACGCGCTGATTCTGGACCTGATGCTGCCCGGCGTTGACGGGCTAGAGATTTGCCGCCGCGCCCGCAACATGACGCGCTACACGCCGATCATCATCATCAGCGCCCGTTCCAGCGAAGTGCATCGCGTGCTGGGGCTGGAGCTGGGGGCCGACGACTATCTGGCGAAACCCTTCTCTATGCTGGAGCTGGTGGCGCGAGTCAAAGCGCTGTTCCGCCGTCAGGAAGCCATGAGCCGCAATATGAAGATGGACGCCGGGACCCTGAGCTTCTCCGGGTTAGTCATTGACCCTATTGCCCGCGAAGTGGCGTTGAACCAGCAGACGGTGGAACTGACGCCGCGCGAGTTCGACCTGCTCTACTTCTTCGCCAAAAATCCCGGCAAGGTGTTCTCGCGCCTGAGCCTGCTCAATCAGGTGTGGGGCTATCAGCACGAGGGTTATGAACACACGGTGAATACCCATATCAACCGACTGCGCATCAAGATTGAGAGCAACCCGGCTGAGCCAGAGCGCATCCTGACCGTCTGGGGAAAAGGCTATAAATTCACGTCGTCAGCGGAAGACGCGCAAGGATAAATCATGAGTAAAATGACGCTTTCGCAACGACTCACCCTGGTTTTTATTCTGCTGCTGGTGGCCTGCTCGCTGATTTCCGGCGTGATGCAGGTACGCTCGAGCGACAGATTCAGTCAGGCGACGATTCAACGTTTGTCTGCCAATCTAGCCACGCAGATTGCCGCCAATAACCCGCTGCTGAGCCAAAACGGGTTAGATCCTAACGCGGTACATAACCTTTTTAATCAGCTGATGGCGGTGAACCCGAGCGTCGAGGTTTATCTGCTCGACAGCGAAGGTGATATCGTCGGCAACGCCGCCCCTGCGGGAAAATTGCTGCGCCAGAAGATAGATTTAACCCCGGTGCACGAGCTGCTTAACGGCAAAACCATGCCGGTATATGGCGACAACCCGCGCACCACCGACCAGCGGCAGGTGTTTAGCGCCGCGCCGCTGACGTCCAATGGCGTGCTCAAAGGCTATGTCTACATTGTGCTGCAGGGCGACGACTACCGGGCGTTGGCCAGTAAGGCGGAGTTCCAGTCGGCCATTTATATGGCACTGCGATCCATGGGGATGGTGGTGCTGTTTGGCCTGCTGGCCGGGGCGCTGGCTTTCCGCTGGGTGACTCGCCCGGTGCGTAAACTCACCGCGCAAATCGCCACGCTGGACGATGGCGGCATGGAGGCGATTCAGGCTCTGGCCAAAACCCAGCCGCCGGTCGGCCAGCCGAAAGATGAAGTGGCGCAGCTGCAACAGGCGTTTGTCGGGCTGGCAAAACGCATTGATCAGCAGTGGCAGAGTCTGACTGCGCAGGACCAACAGCGCCGCGAGTTTATCGCTAATATTTCCCACGACCTGCGCACCCCGCTGACCTCGCTGCACGGCTATCTGGAAACCTTGTCGATGAAGGCCGACCGCCTGAGCAGCGACGAGCGCCAGCGCTATCTCGACATCGCCCTCGCCCAGAGCCGCAAGGTGGGGCGTCTGGCGCAGGAGCTGTTCGAGCTGGCAAGGCTGGAATATGGCGTGGTGAAGCCGCAGAAAGAGCCGTTCTCACTGTGCGAACTGGTGCAGGACGTGTTCCAGAAATTCGAACTCGCCGCCGAAGCGCGCGGCCAGAAACTCAATGCCGACATCATGCCGGATATTCCGCTAGTGAATGCCGACCTGGGGATGATTGAACGGGTGCTGACCAACCTGCTAGACAACGCCCTGCGCCACACGCCGGAGGGCGGCACCATCAATGTCCGCCTGTGGAAACAGGCCCATGAAGTGATGGTGCAGGTGAATGACAGCGGGCCTGGCATTGCGCCAGAGTTAAAGGCCAACCTGTTTGTGCGGCCTTCGATTCTCAGCACCAATAAGCACCGCGCGGGTGGCCTCGGGCTGATGATTGTGCGCCGCATTTTGCAACTGCACGGCAGCGATATTGAACTGCTCGACCAGCCACACAGCGGCGCCAGCTTCCAGTTCGCGGTGCCGATTTAGTCGGCCACCAAGATCTGTTTCTCCGTCAGGAAATCGATAAACACGCGGACCTTGGGCAACATATGACGACTGCTTGGCCAGACAATGGAAAACTTGCCGTCGTCATATAAATAGTCATTGAGAACGGATTTCAGCACCCCGGTTTTGAGCTGTTCGCGCACCAGAAACTCGGGAATATAGGCAATGCCGACGCCGTGTAGCACGGCCTGAATCAGTGCCTCGAGGTTGTTACTGCTCACCACCACCGGCAGCTCTAGCGCCATGTCACTGCGGATATCCCACGGCTGGATCTGCCCGCTGCCCGGAAAACGGTAGCGCAGGCAGGCGTGCCGGGCCAAGTCCCGCGGGCTATGGGGTTCGGGGTTTCTGGCAAAATAGTCCTGGCTGCCGACGATAACAAAATGGAAAGGCCCGAGGCGGCGCGACATCAATTGCGAGGTCGGCAGTTCGCCGCTGCGCACCGCGACGTCGATACCTTCGGCAATCAGGTCTACCATGCGATCGCTGAAGTCCAGCTCCAGCTCAACCTGCGGATAACACTGCATAAATTCCGCCAAGTGCGGCAACAGCATGCGATAGCCAATCGCCGGCATGCTCACCCGCAACTTACCGCGCGGCTCGGCCGAAACCCGCGATAACTCCTGCTCGGCCTCCTCCATCTGCGCCACGATTTGCTGACAACGCTCGAAAAATAGCTGGCCTTCGTCAGTCAGGCTAATGCGCCGCGTGCTGCGGTTAAACAGCCGCACGCCGAGCTTTGCCTCCAGCCGCGCCACGCTTTTACCTATCGCCGAAGCCGAGATCCCCATGATCTCGCCCGCCGCCGCGAAGCTTTGATGCTGCGCCGCACGCACGAATGCCAACATGCCGTTTAGGTTTTCCATCTTCACTCCGCGAGGTAATTAGAGCTATTTTGTCCGCAATCTACGGACTTTAAGCCCATTTCGGCAAAATTGCAGACATTTTATCATCCTTGGACTATTCATCTTCGGAGAAAGCCATGAGTCCATCTAACCAAACCAAGAGCGGCCAGCTAAGCGTGTTGTTTACCGTCTGCCTGGCAGCGCTGATTTTGCCACTCAACTTTGTCAGCGGCGCGGTAGCAACCCCGGCGATTGCCCGCGAGCTGGGCGGCAGCGCGCAGGCGCTAAGCTGGATAACCAACGCCTTTATGCTCAGCTTCGGCTGCTTTTTGATGGCGGCGGGCACCCTGGCCGATGAGTTTGGCCGCAAAAAAGTGTTTGTGATTGGTGTCGCGGGCTTTGCCCTGCTCTCTTTGTTGCAAAGCTTTAGCAGCAGCCTGCTGTGGATTGATCTACTGCGCGGCGCGCAGGGTGTGGCGGCGGCGGCCGCACTGGCAGGAGGCTCGGCGGCTTTGGCGCAAGAGTTTGATGGCCCGGCGCGCACCCGCGCATTCAGCCTGCTCGGCACCAGTTTTGGCGTCGGCCTGGCCTTTGGGCCTTTTCTGGCGGGCCTGCTAATAGCCCACCTCGGCTGGCGCTCGGTATTTATTTCCGCCACGGTGATTGCCCTGCTGGCCCTGTTAACCGGCGCGTCGAGAATGCATGAGTCGCGCAACCCTAACGCCACCGGCATCGACTGGCCCGGCACGTTGACCTTCACTTCGATGCTGGCTTTACTGACCTGGGCGCTGATGGCTATTCCGCAATATGGCCTGCAAAGCCCGCAAGTGCTGGGTTTGCTGGCTGGCGCCGCACTGCTGCTAGCGCTGTTTATCTGGGTTGAGCTGCGCGTGCGCAACCCGATGCTCGACCTGTCGCTGTTCCGCTTCCCGCGTTTTATTGGCGTTCAGGCACTGCCGCTGGCTACCGGATTCTGTTTTGTGGTGCTGCTGGTCATTCTGCCGATGCAGTTTATCGGCATCATGCAGATGAGCGAGGAGCAGGCCGGGTTAATGATGATGGCGCTCTCCCTGCCGATGCTGGCCGTGCCGCTGATTGCCGCCAGCCTGACGCGCTGGATCAGCCCCGGCCTTTTATGCAGCGCGGGTTTGCTGGTCGCCACCCTTGGGCTGTGGTGGTTAAGCCTTGCCGTCGAGGCGCAAAACGCTGGGCAGATGATCCTGCCGATGCTGGTGATTGGTTTGGGGGTTGGCGTGCCTTGGGGATTGATGGACGGGCTGTCGGTCAGCGTGGTTCCCAAGGAGCGCGCGGGCATGGCGACGGGGATTTTCAGCACCACCCGCGTGGCGGGCGAAGGGCTTTCGCTGGCAACCGTCGGCGCCCTTCTCGCCGCTTTCGCACAGGGTGGATTGAGCCAGCACTTCTCAGGCCCGAGCTTAAGTGACGCCAGCCAGCGTCTGGCAACCGGCGATTTAACCCAGGCCCTCCGCCTGCTGCCGCAGGCCAGCGCCTCCCAACTGCAACAGATTTATGCCGCCGCCCTGCATCACGTCCTGCTCAGTCTGGCGGCGATCACCCTGCTGTCTGCCGTCGTGGTGATGGTGGCGATGGCGGGGAAAGAGACAATGGCGGAACAACCCACTTAATTAGCATGTTGCGCGGGGGTCAGTCTGACTCCCGCCGCTCGAGTGATTTCAGTTAGCGTACCGATGGTTGGATTGCCATTTTCAGACAGCGCCTTGTAGATATGTTGCCGCGTGATGCCGGATTTTTTAGCGATTTCGGTGACGCCGCCGCGAGCTTCAATGACGCGACGCAGTGCGGTGAGAAAGGCCGCCACGCCGCCAACTTCATAGATCTCTTCTAAAGCTGTCTGAAGATAAATTTCGGCATAGGCGGGATCGGCACGAAGTGTAGCAATGATCTCCGCATCACGGCTGACTGATGGCGGTACTGCCTCTGGGGCAACTGCCGTTTTTTTGTTTGAAACCATGATTTTACCTCGTCTGATAATCAGCTAAGTATTTCACTGCTTTATCGATATCTGCGTTTTGGTTCTTCTTCGTTCCACCCGCGAGAAGTAAGATGATTTTTCCGTTCTCTATCGAGTAATAAATCCGGTATCCCGCCGCATAATCGATCTTAATCTCCCATACCCCATCGCGCTCAAATTTATGCACACCAAAGTTACCGGCCTGAGCACGGTCCAAGGCAACGTCAATTTTTGCCGCGGCGCGAAGATCCTTCTTCCTGAGTTTATCCATCCAAATTTTGAACGGCTGTTTCTTGTTTCTATCCTGATAATGTTCAGTTGTGTACATCCCTGTCCCCATCACTAAACCTGACGGGATTGTCTCTTATAAAAGACAAAACTACAACTAACTGTATTTAAAACGACCGATCCCCATGACTTTCCCCCAATAGAGGGAGCAGTCGCGCGTAGGCTGCTTCCAATTCGGGGGAGATGTCGACGGCGGCGATAAAGTCTTTGCCGCGCGGGCCGTAGCCTTGCGGATCGTTGCGCAGGCGCGGGATCTCGCCCAATAGCAGCGAAGCGAAGCGCGGCCATGACCACAGGCTGTGCCGCGTTTCGCCAGCGTACTGGGGTTCTTCTGCCAGCTTATCGAGCTGGGGCACGAAGGTCGGCCAGTTGATGAATTCCACCTCTGGCCGGTCCTGCCAGACCTTGCGGAAGCTGGCGTCGGTGCGCCGCTGCATCAGCGGATCTTGCGTCAGGATAATGCGCGATGAGCCGCCACCCGCCAGATCCAACACCCGTCGGGCCTGAGCGGCGTTGTCGCCGCAGTTAGTTGAACGCGTCTCCAACAGGAGTTTGGCTGGCTCAATGGCGAAGAAATTGATGGCGATATCTTGCAGTATTTCCGCCTCGCTGCGCCCTTTGGTGGCAATGGACGCGTACCTTGGATGATTTTTTACCGCCTGATAAAGCAACTCGGTCGAATGACCAATCCCTCCCGCGATCAGAATTTTACTCACAGCACCGCTGGCGAGCGCGGCAAAAGCGCCCTCGGCGACCGGCAAAATTGCGTTGCCAAGCAGGATAAGTAAAGGTGCCTGAAAGCGCGCCAGCTCGCTGGGAGAAGCCCCCTCTGTTTGATCAAAAGCTAAAAATTGCGCCAGTGCATTAATGTCAGCCAGTCGACTGGCTGGATACGATTCAGCTAAGGGCATAAAACTCTCGTCTGGTGATAAAAAGGGCAAGTTCTGATGTTATCAGAAAGTAAAAGTTAACGATAAACAGCTGAATTACTGATGTTTAGGTCAGTAAAGACATCAAAATCCATAAAAATATTTGCAGTAAATTAGGATTACATAAATCAAATTAGCGTTATCAAGAAGAATTTAAATCCACATTAATTTAATTATAAGAATTAAATCCCAAAACCTTATTAATTTCAGCATTTTTGAGCTTTTTGCTAAAAGTGCTAAAAACTTCTCCTTAAGTTAAATTTATTAACTTATATTTAACTCAACTATAAGAAACTTCTCATGATTCAAAAGAAAGATTTGCTCATTTATTCATCATAAACACTGAAAAACTCAGTGATAAATCTCCAAAAGTGAGATGCCAGCAAAGCTTTGACCTGATGACTTTTTCCTTTTTTTTCTGTTGTTGCCGCCAGAGAAATTACACATGCAAACGCCTTTGCATGCACATACAGCATGAGTTCGTTGTTATTGGGAGTCATCATGGACGTCAAAAATCAATCATTACTGGGTTTAATCACTGCGGCATTACTCACCCTTCCTCTGGGTGCGCAGGCAGCAGGCACACTGACAGGTCAGGTCGGTGTTCAACTGATCATCAGCACTGGTTGTACTGTTGGTAACGGCTCCACTTCAGGCGGCACCAACCAGTGGGGTACTTTGAACTTTGGTAACTACGCCGATTTAACCAGCATTATCAATGGTACGGTCACTGGCACCAACGGCAGCGCGGTCACTATCACCTGTAGTACAGGCCTGACACCAACACTTTCACTCAATGGCGGGCTGGCAGCAACTGGCGCAGTGCGCGCAATGACCTTTGATGCCAACAAAATCTCCTATCGCCTCTATTCTGATGCAGCGCGTACTACTGAGATTGGCATCAATACGCCGATCACCCTAACCACAGGAACTACCGCGCAGAATATCCCGATCTATGGCCGCGTGTTACCTGGCGACCAAACGGGCGCTGGCGGCACAACTCCTCCGGCTGGAACCTATAACGATACCGTCGTCGCCACGATTTCCTGGTAATAGCTTAATGAGTCAGGGCCGCTTTCGGCCCTGAACCTACTGCCATTCAAGGAAGGAAAGACCATGGATATCAAGGCGCTGTTGTTGCTGCCCTTTCGCTGTATGCTCCTGATGCCCGCTCTACTGCCAACCAGTCATGCGGCAACGATTGGCGTCACGGCGACGCTGCTTCCTGCCTGTAGCGCAGGGACAACCACTGGCGGTTCAACCACTTACGGCACCTTGAGCTTTGGCAATTATGCCAGTCTGAGCAACATTATCAGCGCCACTAGCGCCCAGCTGGCGGGCTCGATTCGCGTCAATTGTATCAACGGCCTGAGCTACAAAATCCTGATGGACGGCGGCAACAGTGGCAATGTGAACAGCCGCAATATGGTCAATACCAGCAACGCCGCGCTGAAGGTACTTTATAACCTCTATACCAGCGCGACTTTTGCCACTATTTGGGACAACACCACCGGCCTGAGCGACGTCGGCAATGGTGCCGATCAGTGGCATACCGTTTATGGACGAGTGCCGGTACAAACCACGCCAGCCGCGGGCACCTATCAAGACACGGTCAATGTTACGGTCAGTTGGTAACGGAGGCCTACTATGATCAGTAGGTCTTCAACCCCTTATCACCTACTGCTGCTGATCTGCGTTTTGGCTTACCCCAAGGCTCAGGCGGCAACGGCAAACTCATCTTTTACCGTCAACGCCACCATTGTCAGCGGCTGCGCCTTTGGTAACTCGCTGGCGACGCCAATCACCAACCTCGGCACCATCAATTTTGGCTCGATGTCTTCCATTCCCAGCAATGTTGATGTCGTCAGCACCAGCGGCGCGGGCAGTATTGTCGTCACCTGCACTACCGGCGCCAATGTGACGATTGCTATCGATTACGGCGTCAATGGCGGAACGGCATCAGGCCGTTTCATGGCGAACACCAGCAATGCGGCCCAAAAGTTGGGCTATCAGCTGTATCAAGATTCGGGACGAAGCCAAGTGTGGGGAACCGGCACGCTGGCGCGGACCATCAGCAACTTCCCGGCCACCACCCAAACCTATCCGGTGTATGCACGATTATTTGCCGTGACCCCATTACCCTCAGCGGGAACCTATAGCGATACGGTCACAGTTACCTTAACTTATTGAATCATCAGGAAATGAACTATGTATCGAACTTTATTACGCGCACTGATTAGTTTGCTTTCACTGAGCCTGTTTTTGGTGGCGGCTCCTGGCTGGGCCGCCAGTTCGGTACTGGTGTGGCCGGTGTATCAAATCATCGAGTCTGACCAAAACGGCTCAGCGCTGTGGTTGGAAAACCGGGGCGCAGCGCCAGTTTCCCTGCAAGTCCGCGTGCTGGCGTGGAAACAGGAAAATTTCAACGAGCGCTATGCGGATCAGAATGACGTGGTCGCCAGCCCGCCCTTCGCCACCGTCGCTCCCGGCCAACGCCAGCTGATTCGTTTGATTCGCAACACCCCCGTTCCGGCTAATACCGAAAAAGCGTTTCGCATCATCATCGACGAAATTCCTTCGCCATTGCAGCCTTCCGAGCAGGGTAAAGAAAAAGCCGTGGTCGGTTTGCAGCTGCAAATGCGCTATTTGCTGCCGCTATTCCTTGACGGCGAAGGCATCTGGACCAACGAACGCGCGGATATCAAACGCAATCTGGCGGATGCCACCAAGCCAGTTCTCAAATGGAGCATTGAGAGCGGCGGCGGTAAGTCTTTCCTGAGAATTCGCAATACTGGCGTGGTTCACGCCCGCCTGAGCAACGTCTTCTGGTCAATGACCGGCGACGCCAAACGCGGCGTCAAAGCCATGACCACCGGCTTTATGGGCTATGTGTTGCCGGGGCAAGAGATGCGATGGCCGGTGCCTGCGGGCGTGATCCCCGGCGGGCAGCTCAATGCGCAAATCGCTGATAACGCTGAACCTATTGTGATCCCGCGCGGCGAATAATGCCGGAGCCGCAACGCATGGAAACCAGAGGTTTCGCCCTGAGTACGGGGCTATTGGCTTACCAAATGGCGTGCCGAACGGCGCGCAACGGCATGACGCTGATCTTCGCCAGCGGCATGAGCCTGCTGCTGCTGCCCATGGCGGGACAGGGGGCAGAGTATGACGCCTTGCCCGCCGCGCCGCTCGCCCTGCCAACTCAGGTTGAGGCGACCTATTATCTGGCGATCATGGTCAATGGTCAGACGGATAATCAGGTGGTGCCGGTGATTTTTCGCGACAACGCGTGGTTCGTCGAGTCCGGGGTGCTGGCGAAAAATCACGTGCATCTCAACGGCCAGCAGCAAGGCTTAGTCAACGTCAGCGTGCTGCCAGAGGTGAAAACCGAGTACAACTCGGCCAGCCAGCAGCTGGTGTTGAAGGTACCCGATGCGTGGTTGCCGCAGCAAAATGTTCGCGGCGACAGCCTACTGAGCTATACGCCGTCGCAGAGCAGCAACGGCCTGCTGTTCAACTATGACTCTTACTACACTGACCCGCACGAAGGGCCGCGATCCATCGCCACCTGGATGGAGCAGCGGCTGTTCAGCGACGTGGGAATTCTGACCAACACCGGCACCTGGCGCTACAATATGGACACGCCGGAGGGATTCTCGGAGAGTTCAACCTCCGACGGCTATATCCGCTATGACACCTACTGGCGCTACTCGGACGAGCAGAGCTTGATCAGCTATCAGGTGGGTGACTTCGTGAGTAACTCGCTGACCTGGAGCAACTCGGCGCGCATGGGCGGGCTGCGCGTCAGCCGCAACTTCGGCGTGCGCCCGGACTTGGTGACCTATCCGCTGCTGCAATATAGCGGGACCGCCGCCGTGCCGACCACCGTCGACCTGTTCCTTAACGGTTTTAAGGCCAGCACCAATAATCTGAATTCCGGCCCCTTCACCCTGACCAACGTGCCTTATATCAACGGCGCGGGCGAGGCCACGGTGGTCACCACCGACGCCCTTGGGCGACAGGTTTCCACCAGCGTGCCGTTTTATGTTTCCAACACCCTGCTGCGCAGCGGGTTGTCTGATTTCGACTTATCCCTCGGCGCGGTCAGGCAAAATTATGGTATCAGCAGCGGCGACTACTCCGACGCGGCTTTCAGCGGCATTTATCGCTACGGCATTACCAATTACCTGACGCTCTCCAGCCACGGTGAGGCAACTAACGGGCTGGCATTAGGCGGCATTGGAGCTGATTTGGCGGTCGGGCACTGGGGGACGCTCAGCGTTTCTGGCAGCCAGAGTCAGGCCAACCACGCGCCGCGCACCCTCGGTGAGTTTGATATCAATGGCAATAATCCGGCGAACAATGTTATTGGCGGCATACCCAATAACAACGGCGAAATCACCAATCCGAAGGACCCCACCCGCGTTACCGACGAGAAAAGCGGCAACCAATATACGGTCGGCTACTCCTACTATTCCACCCTGTTTAGCCTTTCGGCGCTGCGCTCGTCGCGCACGCCGGGCTATCAGGATTTAACCTCTTACACCAGTGATACCAGCCTGAGCCGCCGGGCCGATCAGGTGACTTTCAGCACCTCGCCTTTCGGCCAGTCCAGCGGCACGGTGGGGGTGGGTTATTACGACGTGGAAGCCTATGACCAGAGCCATACGCGGCTGCTCAACCTCTCTTACAGCCGCTCGCTGTGGGGGCAGTCGAGCATGTTCCTGTCACTGAATAAAACCCTCAGCGACAGCGGCTACAGCGCCCAGCTTCAGTTCATCATCCCGCTGGATATGAACACCAGCATCAATGCCGGATTGCAGCGCGACAGCGGCGGCCACTACCGCGAGCAGATTGGGGCCAGCAAAACGGCGCCGACCGAGGGCGGGCTGGGGTGGAACTTGGCTTATACCGGCGGCAGCGACCCCTATCAGCAGGCTGATGCCACATGGAAAACGCGCTACGCCACTCTGCAGGGCGGGCTGTATGGCGAAAGCGGCAACTACACCAACTGGGCAGATCTGAGCGGCTCGGTGGTGTTTATCGCCAATGACTTCTTCCTGTCGGACAAGATTAACGACGCCTTCATGGTGGTGGATACCGACAATTACGCCGACGTGCCGGTGATGTATGAAAACCAGAAAATGGGAAAAACCGATAAAAAAGGCCATCTGCTGATCCCAACCGTCAGCTCCTATTACCCGGCGAAGGTGGAAATTGACACCCTGCCTCTGCCTGCCGATGCCGTGGCGAATCGCGTGGTGGACAATATTTCCGTGCGCGAAGGCAGCGGCGTGGTGGTGAAGTTCCCGGTGAAGCGCGAGCTGTCGGCCACCATTAAAATCAACGATATCCACGGCGAGCCGCTCAAATTGGGCACGCTGGTTACCGAGCAAAACAGTCAGCAAACCACGGTGTCCGGCTATGAGGGGCTGGTCTACTTCAGCAACCTTCAGCAGCACAACGTGTTAGTGATTCGACAGGAAGATAATTCAGTTTGTCGGGTCGGCTTTGACCTGAATCTCAACCATCACAGCATTGAGCAAATTGGCCCGCTGGTTTGCCATCCCAACGCAGGGTCAGGAGGTAAGATATGAATCTACTCAGGATGGGGCTGCGCGCGCTGGCCGCGCTGGCTCTGTTAGTCGTTGGCCTGCCAGCGGCCTATGCCGCCTGCTCCAGCAGTCCCGGCACGGGGAGTTTTGGCACCCTCAGCTCCTTTGTGGCGGGCAGTACCGCGCAACAGGTCACGGCGACCAGCGGCTTTAAATGCACCGGCTCGCTGCTCTCCTTATTAAGTACCAACACAGTCACGGCCACTATTGCAACCTCAGCCAACGGTGTCGGCAATCAGGCAGCAATGCTTGGGCCGAACGGCGTAAAACTGCCTTATCAGATTTGTCAGGACAATGGCTGCGGCACGGTGGTGAACGTTGGCAATCAGACCACCTGGAGCAGTACCACGCTACTCGGCCTGCTGGGCTTATTCAACGCCAGCGACGGCTCGCTGCCACTTTACCTGCGCACGGTGACCGGGGTGAATTTACCGGCGGGAAGTTATAGCGATACGCTGGGGATTAACTGGACCTACCATATTTGCTTCGTCGGGGTGCTGGGGCTATGTGTTTATACCGATGGCGCAGACAGCACGACAGTCACGGTAAATATGACGGTGACCAACTTCTGTTACATCGACAATGCGCCAAATGTGAACTTCGGCTCGGCGGCTTTCCCGGCAGGGTTTGCCTCAGTAACCAACAACTCGCTGAGCATTCGCTGCACGTTGAACGCGGCTTATAGCGTCAACCTGACCAGCACGGTACCGGGCAGCGGGCAGTATCGGCAGATGTCCTCGACCAATAACGGCGTGACCAGCTATTTGCAGTATCAAATCTTTAAAGGGGATGCGTCGGTGTGGACCGCCGCGACCAATACCGCAATGACCGGCACCGGCGCGTCGCAAAACGTGGCTTACTCCGCGACGGTTAACCCAAGTCAGGCTAACCCACCGCCGGGAACCTATAGCGATACCGTGCTGGTGACGGTGACTTATTAGAGGGGGAAATCATGGCAGGCCGGTGCGCGTGTCGCTGCAACGGCCTGCTACGGGCTTACAGCCCTTTGAGGATCTTCATGGTGGCGTCGACGTCGATTTCGTCTTCCGAGAAGATGTAAGTGGTGTTCTGGAAGGTGGTGATTGCCAGCTTCTTCAGGGTGCGCGTTGTGGCCTTTTTCTCTTCTTCTTTCGGGCGAATGCGGTTCATCAACAGGCCCACGGAGAGCACGGCATTCTCTTTGTCGATTTGCGATTCGGCAGGGACTTCTTCGCTGTAAGCCAGATAGGACTTGATGCTGGTGATTTTGATGCGCTCACCGGCAATAAAGATGTATTTGCTTTCAGGCTCGACTTTGACGGCAAACGCCGACAGGCCTTTGTTGTTGGTGGTCGGCTCGAACGTCACCACGGCGTCTTTCTTGATTAGCTCGGGGTTGGTGACTTTAATCACGTGGAAATAACGGTTATCGCCGTTTTCATCTTTGATAAAGCCGAAACCTTTATCTTCAAACCAAGTTGTGATTGTCCCGTTCATCGCTCTTACCGCCTAATTAATCGTTCAACATGTCAATTTTTGCAGCGCGCAGTTTAATGCAGAATGCGTGCAAAGTCCTGTGCTTTACCGTCCAGCCGCCTTTCTAAAGGTAAGATTGAAACGATAGCCGCCGGTAAGCGGATGTTCGCCGGCTTTTAACGGCAAAATGCCGTGATAACGTAGCCGCGACGGCCCGCCCCATACCACGATATCCCCGTGAGTCAGCGTCACTCGCTGGGTCTTATCACTGCGCTCCATGCCGCCAAACTGGAATATCGCCGGTAATCCCAGCGACACCGACACAATCGGCGCGCCGAAGTCGTGCTCGTCTTTGTCCTGATGCAGCGACATTTTCGCCCCTGGCTGATAACGGTTGATCAGGCAGGCGTCGGGCGCGAAACCGGCAAAACCGGCCTGCTCGGCGGCCTCGACTGCCAGCGTGCGGAACAGCTCGGGCATCGGCGGCCAGGGCTGCTGGCTCTCCGGCGACGTGGTTTGGTAACGATAGCCCTGACGGTCAGTCACCCAGCCGACCTCGCCACAGTTGGTCATGGCGACCGACATCGCATAGCCGCCCGGCGTAGCGCGATATTGGAAAGGCACCAATCCGGCAATTCTGTCGATTTCCGCCAGCAGCGCGGTGTCGTCTCGCAGCGCGCCGCCGCGCAGCACCACGGCCCCCGGCGCTAACTCTTCCCGCCAGTGTGGGTGGAAATCTGGATGATCGAACAAGTCTAAATTCATGTTCACCTCCGATGACGTTATTGATTAAGTATATAGCCTGATAAGCCTAGCGGCGGTCGGAAGCTTTGGCTAAGGTTGAAGCATTACGCGTTTTCAACATCACTGATAAGGAAGGATCATGGCTCGCGAAATCAATAAGGACACCCAACTCTGTATGTCACTGTCGGGCCGCCCCGGCAATTTCGGCACCCGCTTTCATAACTATTTGTATCAGGCTCTGGATCTGAATTTTATCTATAAAGCCTTCTCAACCCAAGATATTGAGGCCGCCGTGAAGGGCGTGCGCGCGCTGGGTATTCGCGGCTGCGCGGTGTCGATGCCCTTCAAAGAGGCCTGCATCCCCTTCCTCGACGAGCTTGACCCGTCCGCCACCGCCATTCAATCGGTTAATACCATTGTGAATGACGACGGCTTCCTGCGGGCTTACAACACTGACTACATCGCCGTGGCGAAACTGCTGGAGCAATATCAGGTGCCGAAGGACGCGGTGTTCGCCCTGCGCGGCAGCGGCGGCATGGGCAAAGCCGTGGTGGCGGCCATCCGCGATGCCGGCTTCACTCAGGGCTATGTGATTGCTCGCAACGAGAAAAGTGGCCGCGCGCTGGCCAAAGAGTACGGCTACGAGTGGCGAAGCGAGGTCGGCGACGCCGCCGTGGATATGCTGGTTAACGTCACGCCAATTGGCATGGAAGGCGGCCCGGACGTCGACGCGCTGGCTTTCGACAAATCCGTAATTGATCGCGCCTCGGTGGTGTTCGACGTGGTGGCATCGCCGGTAGAAACCCCGCTGATTCGCTACGCGCTCGAGCAGAACAAGCAGGTGATCACCGGCGCGGAAGTCGCGGCATTACAGGCGGTCGAGCAGTTTGTGCTGTATACCGGCAAAAGGCCGGATGACGCCCTGATTGAAAAAGCCGCGGCCCACGCGCGGGGCTAAGAGACGAACAGGCATAAAAAAACCCTCTCTTGTTAGGGAGAGGGTTTAAGGCGATGCGGATCCAGCCTTACTGAGCAGCAGTCTGCTCGGCGCCCACCAGACCGACCTTCAGATAACCTGCTTTACGCAGCGTATCCATCACGTTCATCAGCGTTTCATAATCCACCGACTTGTCAGCCTGGAAGAAAATGGTGCTTTGCTTGTTGCCCTGCGTGCGCTGGTCAAGCATGGACGTCAGGTTGGCGCTGTTTACCACGTCATCGCCCAGATAGAGCTGCTTATCGGCTTTCACCGTCAGGAACACCGGCTTTTCAGGGCGCGGCTGAGGCTTGGCGGTTGAAGCGGGTAAATCGACGCGCACATCAACGGTCGCTAACGGTGCGGCCACCATGAAGATGATCAGCAACACCAACATCACGTCGATAAAAGGCGTGACGTTGATGTCATGCATTTCACCGCTTTCGTCGAGGTCGTCATTTAAACGTATGGCCATGATGAATTACCCTACGCGCAGCTGGCGGTCTGCCTGAGGACGTGGCGTTTCGCCCGCGCTCGCGGCCAGGTCCAGATCACGGCCTTGCAACAGTAAAATTTGTGCCGCCACGTCACCCACCTGATGGCGGTAAGAGGCAATGGTACGCGCGAAGATGTTGTAGATAACCACCGCAGGAATTGCCGCGACCAGACCAACCGCCGTTGCCAGCAGGGCTTCGGCGATGCCGGGTGCCACAACCGCGAGGTTGGTGGTTTGCGTCTGTGCGATACCGATAAAGCTGTTCATGATGCCCCAGACGGTGCCGAACAGGCCGACAAACGGAGAAATCGCCCCGATGGTCGCCAGAATACCGTTACCCCGGCCCATGTGGCGGCCCGCGGCGCTAACACGGCGCTCAAGGCGGAAGCTGGTGCGATCTTTAATGCCGCCGTTGTCGGTAGAACCGGCAGAAAGCTCAAGCTCGTTTTGTGCGTCACGCAGCATTTGGCTGCTGATGCTGGTAGCTGCGAAGCTTTCGGCTTCTTCAGCGGCTTCGTCCAAGGTGCGGGCACCGGCCAGCGCGGAGAACTCACGGCGCAGGCGGCGTTTGCCACTCCACACTTCCGCGCCCTTGCTGAACAGCAGCGTCCAGGTGACGACGGAGGCCAGTAGCAGACCAATCATCACGGTCTTCACTACGACGTCAGCGTGGTGATACATGCCAAGAACTGAAAGATCTTTCGGGATAACCGGAACCGCGGCGGTATTGGCGGTAGGTTCAGAAGAGGTGCTAACCGGAGTGACTGCCGTTGGCGCGTCGTTGCTGTTCGTTGCAGAAGGCTGAGCCGTTTGCGTGACGGCGTTGGCCGCAGGAGAAGAAGGTGCTGCTAACGCGGTGCCACTCAGACCTGCTACCAAAACGAAGGACATCAAAGCTGACGCCACTTTTTTCATATTATTGCGAGCCGTTTTCACGCGTCGCCTCCAGCAAAAATCAGTGTTAAAGGGTTTATTCATGGGTAAAGACAGCCCCAAATCATAGCAAATTAAAAGCCCGAATTGATAGTGGTTCTCATTATTATTTACATTATCGCGCCTAGCGCTGGCGCTGTCTTTGACCAAAAACAAGGCTTTCAAATGGCCGATTAAAAACCACACAATCTTACCGACTTCACACTTTCAGAAAAAATCCACACCGAAATCAACACGCTGCCGCCAGATTCAAACATTAAAACAATGTTTTAAATATTAAGTAATGACATTTCAAAACTGTTTACACTTTGTGATAACGCTCAAATAACCGACAAACCTAATCGGGTATCTTGCTTGTGAAGACATAGATCGGATACCGGCAGTCTTCGTGCAGGTCATTCAATTCCCTCTTTTTTGATGTTCACTTTTACTGAGTACCCTGGAGACAAACTGATGAAAATGCAGCAAGCACTTCTCAGCCTTTGCCTGAGTTCCGCGACCCTAGTTTTTAGCCACAGCCTGCTGGCGCAAACCATTAAAGCTGCGGATGTCCATCCGCAGGGCTATCCTAACGTCGTCGCCGTGCAAAAGATGGGCGAAAAACTCAAACAACAAACCGATGGCCGACTGGAAATTAAAACCTTCCCCGGCGGCGTACTGGGTGATGAAAAGCAGGAGATTGAACAGGCGCAGATCGGCGCGCTGGACATTATCCGCGTCTCCATGACGCCGGTGGCCTCGATTCTGCCTGAGATTAACGTCTTCACCCTGCCTTACGTCTTCCGCGATGAAGACCATATGCACAAGGTGCTGGATGGCAAAATCGGTAAAGAAATTGGCGATAAGATAACCAACAACCCAAGCTCCAAGCTGGTGTTCCTCGGCTGGATGGACGGCGGCACGCGCAACCTCATCACCAAAGAGCCGGTGGTTAAGCCGGAAGACCTGCGCGGGATGAAAATCCGCGTTCAGGGCAGTCCGATTGCGCTAGCCACCCTGAAAGCCATGGGGGCCAACCCCGTCGCCATGGGCGTCAGCGAAGTGTTCAGCGGCATGCAAACCGGGGTGATTGACGGCACGGAGAACAACCCGCCGACTTTCATCGCCCATAACTACCTGCCGGTAGTGAAAAACTACACCTACAGCCGCCACTTCATCATTCCTGAGCTGTTCCTGTACTCAAAAGTGAAGTGGGACAAGCTGTCCAAAGACGATCAACAGCTGATGTTGAAACTCGCCAAAGAGGCGCAAGACGAACAACGCGTGCTGTGGAAAACCTATAACGACGAGTCTTTGGCAAAAATGAAAGCCGGTGACGTGAAGTTTTACGAGATCGACACTCAGCCTTACTTCAAAGCCACCCAGTCGGTGCGTGACGAATTCGGCAAAGGTCATGAAGACCTGATGCAGCAAATTGCCGACGTTCAATAACCTGAGATGAGGCAGCCCGCCTGCCTCGTTTTTTGCGCACCCTTTGGGGAGGTTTTATGCTTTCTAGCTATCAGCGTTTGATGGACTTTCTCTACATTTGTGCCATGTGGCTGGCAGGCATTGCCCTGCTGTTTATGGTCGCCGTTATCCCCATCGGCATTTTTGCCCGCTACGTGCTCAATAGCGCCCTGTCATGGCCGGAACCCATTGCCATTATGTGCATGGTGACCTTCACCTTTGTTGGCGCTGCGGTAGCGTACCGCGCCGGTTCGCACATCATGGTGGCGATGGTGACCGATCGCCTGCCGCCCGCTTTGAAAAAATTCTCCGCCCTGCTGGCCGACATAATGATGCTGGCGATCAGCCTGTTCATCTTCTGGTACAGCCTGTTGCTGTGCAGCGAAATGTGGCATCAGCCGGTGGCTGAGTTCCCGCTGCTGACCGCCGGGCAGACCTACCTGCCGCTGCCAATAGGCTCTGCGCTCACCGTGCTGTTTATCATCGAGCAGATTTTTGCCGGCCCTCAAGGCCACCGTCCGGTGGTGCAAATGGGTAATTCCGAAGCCTGATAGCCCTATTCTTGGAGACGACATCGTGGATGCATTAATTTTACTCTTAACGCTGGGGGTAATGCTGGCCATCGGCGTGCCGGTGGCTTACGCCGTGGGTTTGAGCGCCGTCGCGGGCGCGCTGTGGATCGATCTGCCGCTGGAAGCCTTGATGATCCAACTGACCAACGGCGTAAACAAGTTCTCACTGCTGGCAATTCCGTTCTTTATTTTGGCCGGGGCGATCATGGCGGAAGGCGGCATTGCGCGCCGTCTGGTGAGCTTCGCGTACATATTTGTTGGCTTTATTCGCGGCGGGCTGTCGCTGGTGAATATCGTCGCGTCCACCTTCTTCGGCGCGATCTCCGGCTCGTCGGTGGCCGACACGGCCTCTATCGGCTCGGTGATGATCCCGGAGATGGAGAAGAAGGGCTATCCGCGCGACTTCGCGGCGGCGGTAACCGCCAGCGGCTCGGTGCAGGCCATTTTGACGCCACCTAGCCATAACTCGGTGATTTACTCGCTGGCGACGGGCGGCACGGTGTCGATTGCCGCGCTGTTCATCGCCGGTATCCTGCCGGGGCTGCTGCTCAGCCTGACGCTGATGGTGATGTGCGTGGTATTCGCCCATAAACGGGGCTATCCGAAAGGCGAGCGCGTGCCGTTTAAGCAGGCGTTAAAGATTTTCGTCGACACCCTGTGGGGCCTGATGACCGTGGTCATCATCATGGGCGGCATTCTCAGCGGCGTTTTCACCGCCACCGAATCCGCCGCCATCGCCTGCCTGTGGTCCTTCTTCGTCACCATGTTTATCTACCGCGACTACAAATGGTCTGAGCTGCCAAAACTGATGTACCGCACGGTGAAAACCGTCAGTATCGTGATGATTTTGATTGGTTTTGCTGCTGCCTTTGGTGCCGTGATGACCTACATGCAGCTGCCGATGCGCATCACAGAGTTCTTCACCAGCATTTCGGACAACAAGTATGTGATTCTTATGTGGATCAACATCATGCTGCTGCTGATCGGCACGCTGATGGACATGGCGCCAATCATCCTGATCCTCACGCCAGTATTGCTGCCGGTCATCAACTCGCTGGGCATAGATCCTGTGCATTTCGGCATGATCATGCTGGTTAACCTGGGGATCGGGCTGATCACGCCGCCGGTAGGGTCGGTGCTGTTTGTCGCCAGCGCGGTGAGTAAACAGAGCATTGAGAAAGTGGTGAAAGCCATGCTGCCGTTCTATCTGGTGCTGTTCGCCGTGTTGATGATGGTGACTTACATTCCGGCTATTTCCCTGACGCTGCCGAAGCTGTTCGGGGTCTATACGGGCTAGCCCAAGTCGCAAAGAGACTGAAATTTTCTCATACATGCAGGCAAAACCTGATCCAGCCTAATCATCATGTTAAGTTAAAGAAAAAGACTCGTGCCGCGAGGCACGAGCTTAAAAACACTAACAGGGTGAACAGGCATCATGTCTTCTAAGAAAGCCATCTCTTCCAAAAAAATTGAAACCACTTTGGTCAGCGCCGGGCGCGACAAAAAATATACGCTAGGCTCGGTCAATGCCGTGATCCAGCGCGCCTCTTCTCTGGTGTTTAACTCGGTAGAAGAGAAGAAGTTTGCCACCAAGCATCGCGCCAACGGCGAGCTGTTTTATGGCCGTCGCGGCACCCTGACTCACTTCTCATTCCAGCAAGCCATGGTCGAGCTGGAAGGCGGCGCGGGCTGCGTGCTCTACCCTTGTGGCGCGGCGGCGGTCAGCAACGCCATCCTGTCGTTTGTCTCCACCGGCGACCACATTCTGGTGGCCAGCTCGGCCTATGAGCCGACCCAAGACTTCGCCGAAAAAGTGCTGCGCAAGCTTGGCGTCAGCACCACCTATTTTCCGGCGGATATCGGCGAAAACCTTGGCTCCCTGATGCAGCCAAACACCAAAGTGGTGTTCCTCGAAGCCCCGGGTTCGATCACCATGGAGATGCCGGACCTGCCCGCGATGGTGCGCGCGGTTCGCGCCGTGTCGCCGGAGGTGATCATCATGATCGACAACACCTGGGCGGCGGGCATTCTGTTTAAAGCACTGGATTTCGACATCGATATTTCCATTCAGGCGGGCACCAAGTACATCATCGGCCACTCCGACGCGATGATCGGCACCGCCGTGGCCAACGAGCGCTGCTGGGAGCAGCTTCGCGAGCACTCTTATCTGATGGGCCAAATGGTCGATGCCGACACCGCCTATGTCGCCAGCCGCGGCCTGCGCACGCTGGGCATCCGCCTACGCCAGCATGAAGAGAGCAGCATTCGCGTGGCGCAGTGGCTGAGCGAACGTCCTGAAGTGGCGGTGGTCAATCACCCTGCGCTGCCGGGCAGTAAGGGCCATGAGTTCTGGAAGCGAGATTTCACCGGCAGCTGCGGCCTGTTCTCCTTCGTGCTGAAAGATCGCCTGAACGGCCAACAGCTGGCGGACTATCTCAACAACTTCGCGCATTTCAGCATGGCCTACTCGTGGGGCGGCTTTGAATCACTGATTTTGGCTAATCAGCCAGAAGAGATTCAAGCCATTCGCCCGGCGGAAACCGTGGATTTCACCGGCACGCTGGTGCGCTTGCACATCGGGCTGGAGAACGTCGAAGATCTGATTGAAGATCTGGACGCCGGTTTCGCACGCATTGCCACTTCAGTATAAGGATTGTTACAGAAGGCACGGTTTTGGGTGCTTTCTGACTATGACAGATCAACCCACGGGGTACGGATCTGCGTTACACTAGCCACGTTGTCGTTTTTCAGCACTCTGACAGGACAGACTATGGCAGTACTTATCGATATCCTTCATGCACTCTGGCAGCATGACTTTAGCGTTCTCGCCGATCCGAAGGTTCTTTGGGTGGTGTACGCCGTATTATTTATCACTCTGTTTCTGGAAAATGGTCTGCTCCCAGCTTCATTTCTGCCGGGGGACAGCCTGCTGCTGCTGACCGGCGCGCTGATTGCCCGTGGCGTGATGAGTTTTGTCCCTACTCTGATTATTCTGGTAGTGGCGGCAAGTCTTGGCTGCTGGCTGAGTTACCTTCAGGGGCGCTGGCTCGGCCACACCAAAGTGGTGCGCGGCTGGCTGCTGCAACTCCCCACGCACTATCACCAGCGGGCGCATCAGATGTTTATCCAGCACGGTTTAACCGCGCTGCTGGTGGGTCGCTTTCTGGCGTTTGTCCGCACCCTGCTGCCTACCATGGCCGGTATTTCAGGTCTAAGTAATGCCCGCTTCCAGCTGTTCAACTGGCTAAGCGCGCTGCTATGGGTGGGAGCCTTGGTCACTTTGGGGTACGCCCTGAGCCAAATCCCGCTGGTTAAACGCCACGAGGATCAGGTGATGGCCGGGCTGATGATTTTACCCGTGCTGTTGCTGGTGATTGGCTTGGTCGGCGGGCTGCTGGTGATATGGAAGAAACGCAAATGCCGCATTGCCGCCTGCTCCACAAAAACTAAACCCGCCGAGTAGCGGGTTTCTTTTTATCTGTCGCAGTATTTATAGCAAGTCGCCTGTCGCCAGCTTTAACCGGCGAGCGTCCCGGCCAGCGGCAGGGCATTATTCTCCCGCGCACGAGCAATTTCATCACTCGGCGTCACGCCAAAGTAGCGTTTAAACTCCCGGCTAAACTGCGAAGCACTCTCATACCCCACGCGCAGGGCCGCGGCGCTGGCCTTCAAACCGTCATACATCATCATCATCCGTGCCTTGTGTAACCTATAGGTTTTCAGATATTGCAGCGGCGAGGTGCTGGTGACGGCTTTGAAATTATGGTGGAAGGCCGACACGCTCATGTTTACTTCGCTGGCCAGCAGCTCCACGCTCAGGTTCTCCGCATATTGCGTTTCAATGCGGCGCAAGGCTTTGGAGATCTGGCTGAAGTGCGTATGACGGTTCACCAAGGCCTGTAGCGCCCCGCCATTGTCACTAGTCAGCACCATGAACAGGATTTCGCGGATGATCTGCGGGCCAAGCACCTTGGCGCGCAGCGGCTTTTCCATAGAATCCAGCAGACGCTCGGCGGCGCAAAGAATGTCTTCATCCAGCACGCCCGAGCTGATGCCCGAGGATTGATCCTTCTGCCCGGAAAAACCCGCCTCTTCCATATCCATCAGTAAATCTTGCAGCATCACGGTATTGATACTGATCTGGATCCCGGCCATCGGCTGCTCGGCGCTGGCGAAGGTTTCGCATTCAAAGGGCAACGGCACCGTGAGCATTAGGTAATTTTTCGGGTCATAGGAGAAAGTGCGCTTGCCCAGATAGCCAACCTTGCTGCCCTGAAACAGAATCACTATTCCGGGGTTGTAGAGCACGGGCGTACGCGGATGATGCTTTTCGGCATACATCAGCGTGACCTGCGGCACTGTCGAATGGTGGAGAAACTTATCGCTACTCATCCGCGCAACCTGTGCCGCCAGATTCGAGCAAAGACGCTCAACATATTCCATTCTGACCTTCCTCACTTTCAATGATCCGACATTAATTCTGCCACGCGCGCGCGGCTTTCTACAGTCGCCAGTAGAAACAGGCAAGTCTTAGGCAGAAATGGGCATCACTTAGTCACATCTGAAACCAGCAGAACCAAGGTTAGCTGCTAGGCTTTATGAGTAAATCACAGGATTGGAGAGAGTTATGTCCGGATCTAAAGCCGCAGAAAATACCTTTAATGCCTGGGCCGCCGCCAGTGCAGGCAGCCCACTGGAGAAGTTTGCTTTCGACGCTGGCCCTATCGGTGATGAAGAGATTGAAGTCGCCATTGATTACTGTGGCGTGTGCCACTCTGATCTGTCGATGTTGAATAATGACTGGGGGATCACGCAATACCCCTTTGTTCCGGGACACGAAGTGGTGGGGAAAATCACCAAATTGGGTGACCACGCGCGCAATAAAGGGTTGAAAGTCGGGCAAACGGTCGGCGTAGGCTGGAATCGCGGCAGCTGTATGCACTGCCATCCCTGTATTTCGGGCGACCAGCATCTGTGCCACGATGTCGAAGCGACCATCATCGGCCATCACGGCGGCTTTGCCGATAAAATTCGCAGTCACTGGGCGTGGGCTATCCCCCTGCCAGAAGGCGTAGAGGTCACCAGCGCCGGTCCGCTGTTCTGCGGCGGTATTACCGTTTTCAACCCGTTACTGCAATTTGGCGTGCTGCCAACCCATCGCGTGGGGGTGATCGGCATCGGCGGTTTGGGCCATATGGCGGTGCGCTTCCTCAACGCGTGGGGCTGCGAAGTGACGGCATTTACCTCATCAACGGCCAAGCGCGATGAAGCCCTTTCCCTCGGCGCGCACCGCGTTATTGCCACCCGCGACCAGGCGGATTTGAAGAAGATCGCCGGTCAGCTGGACTTCATTATGGTCACCGCCAATGCCTCGCTGGATTGGGATGCCATTATCGCCACTCTCGCACCGAAAGGCCGTCTGCACTTTGTTGGCGTCGTGCCTGAAGCCGTGCCGGTGCACGTCATGGCGCTCATCAGCAAACAGGCCGAAATTTCCGGTTCACCCACCGGCTCCCCGTCACGTCTGGCGGATATGCTCGCGTTCTGCGCCCGTCATCAGATCACCCCTCAGGTCGAGCACTTCCCTATCAGCAAAATCAATGATGCTGTGAAGCACTTGGAGGATGGCAAGGCGCGCTACCGAGTCATTCTAGATATGAACGCATGATAAAAACTGCAGTCAAAGTAATTAGCTAACTTAGTTAAACCCGTAAAGGAGAAACTCATGGCAACGCAACCCAACATCAAGCTTCACGATGGCAACAAGATGCCGCAGCTCGGACTCGGCGTATGGAAAGCCAGTAACGAAGAGGCAAGCAATGCTGTGACGACGGCCATCAATGCCGGCTACCGCCACATTGATACTGCTGCCATTTATAAAAACGAGGAAGGCGTCGGCGAAGCACTCAGTGGCATTAATGTGCCGCGCGAAGAGCTGTTCATCACCACCAAACTGTGGAATGACGATCAGCTGCATGCTGAGAAAGCCCTCGAGGAGAGCCTGAAGAAGCTGCGTCTGGACTATGTCGATCTCTATTTGATCCACTGGCCGAAGCCGGACGAAGGTAACTATGTCGAAGCCTGGAAGCAAATCCTTAAGCTGAAAGAGCAGGGTCTGGCGAAAAGCGTCGGCGTGTGTAACTTCAACATTCCCCACCTGCAAAAGCTGAAAGACGAAACCGGCATCTTCCCGGTGGTGAACCAGATTGAGCTGCACCCTATGCTGCAACAGCGCCAGCTTCACGCGTGGAATGCCACCCATAATATCGCGACGGAATCCTGGAGCCCGCTGGCTCAGGGTGGCGAAGGGGTATTCGATCAGGCGCTGATCCAGAAACTGGCTGAGAAATACGAGAAAACCCCGGCGCAAGTGGTGATCCGCTGGCACCTCGACAATGGTTTGATTGTGATTCCTAAGTCAGTAACGCCTAAACGCATCCATGAAAACTTCGACGTATTTGATTTCAAACTGGAAAGAGAAGAACTGGCGGAGATCGCCAAGTTGGATCTGAACAAACGCTTAGGCCCGGACCCTGACACCATGTAACTGAGCCGTGCTCAAAAGCAAAAACCCGCCGAGGCGGGTTTTTTTATGTCCATTAATCTGTGAAGCTACATCGACGGCGTTGCGAGCATTTGCCCGGTCGACCCGCGATCCGCCATCTCCAGCGTGCCGCTCTGGTACAGGAACGGGAAGTGCTCGAACGACGCCTGATTGAAGTACACCAGCAGTTCCACGTCGCCATCCACCCACACCGTGTCTTTGAAACCGGCATCTTCAATCAGCGGCGCGGCGCCGTTGACGCTTTTCACCAGGAAGGAGACGCCCTGCACGGTAAAGGACTGCGGCAGGTCAGCATGGATATTCCAGCGCTCCCACGAGCCTTGCTGCACGGTGGTATCAATACGGTTGATGTCCCAGATGGAACCATTAATGCCCGGCTGGCTGTCGCCCAGACGGAATTCACGGGTGCGCGCCACGCTGCCGCCAAGGATCTGGTCCGCCAGCAAGCGCATTGGCAGATTATCAGTGACCAGCGGCAGCAGGCCGGTCGGTTTTAAGGTTAGCACGAGGGTGGAAACCAGAATGCTTGACGGCTCGAACAGGCCGCGAAGACGCTGCATCACGCTCGCCGCTTCACCGGCGGTGATGGACACTTCGTCGCCCTGCGACATATCGATCAGCACTTCGCGGCGCTCGCCCGGTGCCAGCGACAGCCGCTGGACGGTGACCGGCGCGGGCAGGAAACCGAGGTCCGAGCCAATCACGTGGAACGCGCGGTTGTCGGTCATGCTCAACTCATAACGACGGGCATTGGACGCGTTGAGCAGGCGCAGGCGCACCCAGCCGCGTGACACTTCGACATAGGGGCTTTGCACGCCGTTAACCAGCATGGTGTCGCCAATAAAGCCGCCGGAAGAAGGCATGTCGTACTGCGGCACGCCGAAGTTATCCAAACGCTTGTCTTGGATGATAATCGGGAAATCGTCCACGCCGTAGTGGTTCGGCAACGGCAGGTTTTTGCTGAATTCATCTTCCACCAGCCACATGCCCGCCAGCCCGTTATAGACGTGCGGCGCCATGCGATTTGGCGTGTTGGCGTGATACCAGCAGGTGGCAGCGGCCTGACGAATGGGCAGCACCGGGGACCAGTCGACGTTGGGCGAAATCATGCGCGCCGCACCGCCGCTCAGGGTGCCGGGTACCTGCAAGCCGCTGACGGTCATTGAGACAGATTCAGACAGGCGGTTGCTGTAGATAAGTTTGACGTCGTCGCCGTTGTAGACGCGCACCGTCGGCCCAAGGTACATGCCGTTAAAGCCCCAAACGGGTGCCTTATTGCCGCCAAGGAATGACCAGTGCGCAGCTTGCATGGTCAGAAACAGCGGCTGGCCACGACGGGATTCGATAAGCGGTGGAACGGGTAAAACAGGCTGCGGTCCATTCGCATTTGCCCTCAGTGGCAACGCGCCCGCGGCTAAAGCCACGCCGGTTGCTTGCAGGAATGAGCGACGACTGAGTGACATATCTTCTCCATGAAAACAAAATCAAAGCTGTGTAAATCGCCTGCTACCTTCATTGGCGGCAGGCGGAAAAGGTTTACTTTTTGGCTTTTGCCGCGGCTTCACGCTGGGCAACTTCAGCATCCAGCTCGGCAATTTTATCCGCCATGATCTGATGGCAGTGGTTAGACAGGTCGCGCAGACGCTCTTTGCCGTACTGGGAGGTGTCCACCGGCGGCAGCATCTCGACAATCACCAGACCGTTTGACCAACGGTTTAATTTAATTTTATTGCTGGTGTTGGAAACACAAATGGGCACGATAGGCACGCCGGCTGAAATCGCCGCGTGGAAAGCGCCGGTTTTGAATGGCATCAGGCCACGACCGCGGCTGCGGGTCCCTTCCGGGAACATCCAAATCGAAATGTTCTTCTTGTTGATGTGATTAACCACCTGCGAGATGGTGCCATGCGCTTTGGCGCGGTTATCACGGTCAATCAGCAAGTTGCCCGTCAGCCAGTATAGTTGACCGAAGAACGGGATCCACACCAGACTCTTTTTACCCACGGTCACTGTACGCGGCTGCACCACGCTTGAGGCAGTCACCATGTCGAAGTTATTCTGGTGGTTAGCAATATAAATGCATTTACCATAATGCGCCGCTTCGGCTGGGATACGTTTTTCAACGGTAATACCCAGCACCGGGGCCAGGCGCCCGAACATATGACCAAATGTCGCCACGTGTTTTGGATTTCGCGGGCTAAACAGGCAGTAGATACAACCCAAAATACTTAGCAGAATTGAATAAAGAACGACGATGATCAGACGCAAAATAAATAACATAACATCCTCTTAAGCATACAGCCGAAGCAGGCAAGACGTCTTGCGGCTCCCTTCCCTCTGCGCCGGGCTATTCTCAGGCCTCAGCCAGCATGACACAACGGTTTTGTTGATACATTTGTAAAATTTTTGCGCTAGGCAACAACTTCAAATTCGCGGAGTTTTGTAAAGCATTCAGGGCACAAAGGTGCCCTGAATAATTCAGCATTTACTCTCGGCTTCAGCGAATTACTCTTCGCTGTTACCTGATGATTTTACTACCGGGGAATCCACTTCGACACGGTCTATGCGCTGCAAGCCGCGCGGCAACAGGGTTCCTTTACGGCCACGTTCTGCACGGAATTTCTGTAGCTCTTCCGGACGCAGGGTCAATTTACGCTTACCGACATACAAGGTTAGCGAAGTTTGAGGCGCTAACACCAGCAACCACACCAGTTTGTCTTCGCCCGACGCCGCCTGCGCCGCAGGAATTGAAACAATTTTATTACCTTTGCCCTTCGACAGCTGCGGCAGGTCGGCAACCGGGAACAGCAGCATACGACCGGCAGCGGTGATAGACAGCAACATGTCGTCTTCGCCGTGCAGTTCGATTGGCGGCAGCGCCTTAGCGTTGTCCGGCAAGGTGATCATCGCTTTACCGGCGCGGTTACGCGCCACCAGATCATTGAAGGTACAAACGAAGCCGTAGCCCGCGTCCGAAGCCATCAACAGTTTCTGGTCGTCAGCGGCCATCAACACTTGTTCAATAGTAGCACCCGGTGGCGGTGTCAGCTTGCCGGTTAATGGCTCGCCCTGCCCGCGCGCCGATGGCAGCGTGGTTGGGTCCAGCGCATAGCTGCGCCCGGTGGAGTCGATAAACACCACCGGCTGGTTACTCTTACCTTTAGCGGCGGCGCGGAAGCTGTCCCCCGCTTTGTAGCTTAGCCCGCTGGCGTCGATATCATGGCCTTTCGCACTGCGCACCCAGCCCATTTCGGACAGGACGATAGTCACAGGCTCAGAAGGCACGAAGTCGTGCTCGCTCATGGCTTTGGCTTCTTCGCGCTCGGTAATTGGCGAGCGGCGGTCGTCGCCATAGGCTTCGGCGTCGGCCTGAATCTCTTTACGAATCAAAGTGCTCAGCTTGCGCTCAGAACCCAACAACGCTTGCAGCTGATCGCGCTCTTTCGCCAGTTCGTCCTGCTCGCCGCGAATCTTCATCTCTTCGAGTTTCGCCAAGTGGCGCAATTTCAACTCGAGAATGGCTTCTGCCTGCGTCTCACTCAGCTCAAAACGCGCCATCAGCACCGGCTTCGGCTCATCTTCGGTACGAATGATATGAATGACTTCGTCGATATTGAGGAAGGCAATCAGCAAACCTTCAAGGATATGCAGACGCTTGAGCACTTTATCGAGGCGATAGTTCAGGCGGCGACGCACCGTTTCGCGGCGGTAGTCCAGCCATTCGCGCAGGATCTCAACCAGCCCTTTCACCGAAGGACGGTTGTCGAGGCCAATCATGTTCATGTTGATGCGATAGCTGCGTTCCAGATCGGTGGTGGCGAACAGGTGATTCATCACCTGATCCAGATCCACACGGTTGGAGCGCGGCACGATAACCAGACGCGTCGGATTCTCGTGGTCAGATTCGTCACGCAAATCTTCAACCATTGGCAGCTTTTTGTTGCGCATTTGGTTGGCGATCTGCTCCAGCACTTTCGCGCCAGAAACCTGATGCGGCAAGGCGGTGATCACAGCGCTGCCGTCTTCTTTATTCCACACGGCGCGCATGCGCACCGAGCCTTTGCCGGACTCGTAAATCTTACGAATTTCGTTACGCGGCGTAATGATTTCGGCTTCGGTTGGGAAGTCAGGCCCCTGCACGAACTCCAGCAAATCTTCCAGCGAGCTGCCCGGCTTTTCCAGCAGGGCGACGGCAGCGGCGGCCACTTCGCGGATGTTGTGCGGCGGAATATCCGTCGCCATGCCCACGGCAATCCCCGTGGTGCCGTTGAGCAGGATATTCGGCAGGCGCGCAGGCAAGGTTTTTGGCTCTTGCATGGTGCCATCGAAGTTCGGCACGTAGTCCACGGTGCCCTGACCCAGCTCGCGCAGCAGAACATCGGCGTACTTCGACAGGCGTGATTCGGTATAACGCATGGCGGCGAAGGACTTAGGATCATCCGGCGCACCCCAGTTCCCCTGACCATCCACCAGCGGGTAGCGGTAAGAGAACGGCTGCGCCATCAGCACCATCGCTTCATAACAAGCGCTGTCACCGTGCGGGTGATATTTACCTAATACGTCACCGACGGTACGTGCCGATTTCTTGAATTTAGCGTTGTTATTCAGGCCGAGTTCGGACATCGCATAAATGATACGGCGCTGAACCGGCTTGAGGCCGTCACCAATAAACGGCAGCGCGCGGTCCATGATCACGTACATGGAATAGTTGAGATAGGCGTTCTCAGTAAACGTGTGCAGAGCTAGGCGCTCTGTCCCGTCATGAGTTATTTCGCTCATTATGTTTCATCCTCAAAACCGTGGCGTGATGGTTTCTCTATTTAGAAAGCTTACGCTCGCGGGCGTGCCACGAGGCAATAATGTTGGCGATAGTACATCATCCGGCGCATGGCTGTCACAGCCACTCTCTTTATCGGCAGAATTACAAAACCTGCGCGCCGAAGGCTTAACGTCTGACCGAGCTGCAAAAGGGCATTAAATGATAAAAACAGGCGATTCTGCGAAGGTTTATTGCATTTTAGTCCATAGTCTTGTGCTGTAGCGCACATTTTTCTCAGGCCAATGCTTCAGTAAACTGTTGGACAACAGTTTACCAACGAGGCACTCCCTATGAGCAACATTTTGATTATTAACGCAGGTAAAACCTTTGCCCACTCAAAAGGCGCATTGAACATTAGCCTGACCAAACTCGGCCACTCCGTCCTGACCGAAGCCGGACACAACGTGCGCGTGACCACGTTGGAAGACGGTTATGACATCCCGACCGAGATTGAGAACTACCTGTGGGCCGATACCGTGATTTATCAGCAGCCGGGCTGGTGGATGGGTATGCCGTGGACGCTGAAAAAATACGTCGATGAGATCTTCACCGAAGGCCACGGCAAGCTCTACGCCAGCGATGGTCGTACTCGCTCAGACGCATCGCAGAAATACGGCTCAGGCGGCCTGCTGCAAGGTAAGAGCTACATGCTTTCCCTGACCTGGAATGCTCCGCTGGAAGCTTTCGAAGATAAAGAGCAGTTCTTCCACGGCGTGGGCGTTGACGGCGTGTATCTGGCGCAGCACAAAGCTAATCAGTTCCTGGGCATGCACGGCCTGCCGACCTTTATCTGTAATGACGTGATTAAGCAGCCTGATATCGACGGTTATTTCGCTGCATATCGCGCACACCTTGAAAATGTGTTTGGTCGCGCATAGTTTAGAGGTTCATTGAGAAGCCTGTCAGGTTTCAAACAAGAGGTTGTTATGATCACTGTTATTGCTGAAATCATCATGAAACCGGGCCGCCGCGACGCGGTTCTGGAAAAGATCAACGCCCTGCTGCCAAGCGTGCTGGCCGAAGAGGGTTGTCACCGCTACGATCCTTTCACTGATTTCAGCGGCCAGATCCCGTGGCGCAAAAGCGCACCAGATTCTGTTTTCATGGTGGAAGAGTGGGAAAGCCTCGCGCACCTCGAAGCACACCAGCAGGCTGCGCACATGAACGCGCACCGCGAAAACATCAAGGCTGACGTGCAAGATGTGGTGATCAACATCATCGAAAAAGCCTGATCACCGGCTGGCGCTAGCTGCTACTTTTAGCAGCATCGCCGATAGATTGAAACAAAAACGCCGGAGCGGCAAAGCCCCGGCGTTTTTTTATGGCGACGCTGAAATTAAACGTCTAATTCTGCGGTATCGCCTTTTTCCTGCAACCAGTTGCGACGGTCTTCTGAACGCTTCTTGGCCAGCAGCATGTCCATCATGCGCAGGGTTTGATCGACATTTTCTTCGTCGATGGTCAACTGCACCAGACGGCGCGTGTTAGGGTCGAGCGTGGTTTCGCGCAGTTGCAGCGGGTTCATCTCACCCAGACCTTTGAAGCGCTGGACGTTCGGCTTGCCCTTCTTACGCTTCAGCTGCTCCAGCACACCCTCTTTCTCCTGCTCGTCGAGGGCGTAGAACACTTCTTTGCCCAAGTCGATACGGTAGAGAGGCGGCATGGCCACATAGACGTGGCCGCCGCGCACCAGCGAGCGGAAGTGGCGGACAAACAGCGCGCACAGCAGCGTGGCGATGTGCAGGCCGTCGGAGTCAGCATCCGCGAGGATACAGACTTTGCCGTAGCGCAGCTGGGTCAAATCTTCGCTATCCGGATCGATGCCGATCGCCACCGAAATGTCGTGAACTTCTTGCGAAGCCAGCACTTCGTCGGAAGAGACTTCCCACGTATTCAGGATCTTACCCTTCAGCGGCATGATCGCCTGATATTCGCGATCGCGCGCCTGCTTGGCGGATCCGCCTGCCGAGTCCCCTTCCACCAGGAAGAGTTCGGTCATGTTCAGATCCTGCGAAGTACAGTCGGCCAACTTGCCCGGCAGCGCGGGGCCGCTGGTCAGTTTCTTACGCACCACTTTCTTGGCGGCGCGCAGACGGCGCTGGGCGCTGGAAATACAGAGTTCGGCCAGCTGCTCGGCGGCCTGCACGTTCTGGTTCAGCCACAGGCTAAAGGCATCTTTCACCACGCCCGAGACGAAAGCCGCGCACTGGCGAGAAGAGAGACGCTCTTTGGTCTGGCCGGCAAACTGCGGGTCCTGCATTTTCACCGAGAGCACGTAGGCACAGCGCTCCCAGATATCTTCCGCCGACAGCTTGACGCCGCGCGGCAGAATATTGCGGAATTCGCAGAACTCGCGCATGGCGTCGAGCAAGCCCTGACGCAGACCATTGACGTGGGTACCGCCCTGCATGGTTGGGATTAGGTTGACGTAGCTTTCCGTCAGCAGTTCTCCACCTTCAGGCAGCCACAGCAGCGCCCAGTCAACGGCTTCCACATCACCGGCAAAAGCCCCCACAAAAGCCTTTTCAGGCAGGGTGATCAGGCCGTTTACGGCTTCCATCAGGTAGTCGGTCAAGCCATCTTCATAGCACCAGCGCTGCTCGGTATTGTTCACTTTATCTTTGAACAAGATCTCAACGCCCGGGCAGAGCACGGCTTTGGCTTTTAATAAATGGCTGAGGCGGCTAACGGAAAAACGCGGGCTGTCAAAGAAGCTAACGTCCGGCCAGAAATGCACGCTGGTGCCAGTGTTGCGTTTACCGCAGGTGCCGGTGACGTGCAGATCCTGCACTTTGTCGCCGTTCTCAAACGCCATTTCATAGACTTCTCCACCGCGTTTCACCGCCACTTCGACACGCGTCGACAAGGCGTTGACCACGGAGATCCCCACGCCGTGAAGGCCGCCGGAGAACTGGTAGTTTTTGTTGGAGAATTTGCCGCCCGCGTGCAAGCGACAGAAAATCAGCTCAACGGCAGGCACACCCTCTTCCGGATGAATGTCCACAGGCATACCGCGCCCGTCGTCAATAACTTCAAGAGATTGATCCGCATGGAGGATCACTTCGATTCGGCGCGCGTGGCCTGCTAATGCTTCATCGACGCTGTTATCGATGACTTCCTGACCCAGATGGTTCGGGCGGGTGGTGTCGGTGTACATGCCGGGACGACGACGCACCGGTTCAAGACCGCTGAGGACCTCTATGGAATCCGCGTTATAAGTTGATTGGCTCATCGTTGAATATTCGTGGCTCATAGGTTGGTGGGCTAACGTGGGCTAACGATAGTATAAAAAAGTACAAATGCGTGCGCTGGGCAGATGCCCACGGGCGGCGACTCAGGAAAAACCAGAAGATACTTCGCTCTGAAAGGTTAGTCTGAAGCCAGCCCCAGGAAATCAACAATCGGCGAAAAATAGCGCTCGAAGCCGACAAAACTATGATTCCCCTCGGGTTCTACCGTTTGCCGACACGCAGTGTAATAGGCCACGGCCTGTCGATAATCGAGGGTTTCATCACCCATTTGCTGGAGCAGCCAGAGTAAATCTGGGGACTCCAGCGGTTCAACCTGCATCACTTTCAGGTCGTAAACGTGGCGTGACTCTAACACATATTGCTGCCCGGTGTAGGGGTTCTGATTCTGCCCAAGGTAGTCGACAAGCAGCTCAAAAGGCCGCACGGCGGGGTTAACCACCACTGCGGGCACGGTGAAGCACTGCGAAAGCCACGTGGCGTAATAGCCGCCGAGAGAAGACCCTACGATGCCCAGCTTGCGCCCGGCTTTTTGCATCACCAGCGACTCCAGCTCTTCCGCCGCTTCTGCTGGGAAAGGGGATAACTGCGGCACCACCATCTCAATGTGCGGATGCTGGACCGCCAGCCAATCTTTCAATAAGGTCGCTTTTGCCGAGTTGGGAGAACTGTTGAAACCGTGCAGGTAGAGTAAGGTACTCATTCGTAGCCGTCCGAATCACTATCCGGTCGGAACTCATCGCTTTCAATGCGCATGACCTGCGTTTCCACCCGGCCGTCTGGGTAGAGGTCAAGGTAGCGCCAGCCCGGCGCGGCGGTATCAATGGTGAAATTGGTGCAGTGAGGCTTGAACTGTACGCAGGTCGAAGGCGTGGCGTACAGCCGTTTGCCGTGCCAATCGAGATCCAACTCTTGGTGAATATGGCCGCACAACAAGGTATTGGCCTTGGGATAATTCGCCAACACGTCCGCCAGCATATGGGCATTGCGCAGGCTGTGTTGATCCAGCCACGTGCAGCCTGACGGCAGCGGGTGATGGTGCAGCATAATCAGCGTGAAACGCTCTGGATATTGCTGCAAGCAGCGCTCCATCCACTCCAACTGATACTCGCTGAGATGGCCATGGGGGACGCCGAAGACTTGGGTATCGAGCAGAATGACCTGCCAGTCATCCCCCAAAAGAAGCTGTTTCGACGGGTGAATGCCCTCTTCGCGCAGGGCGTCGACCATGGCTGGCTGGAAATCATGGTTTCCCGGCAGCCAGACGCAGGGGGCGGACAGCTCATTAATCCCGCGCGCAAAGTGATGATAGGCATCCAGGGATTGATCCTGTGCCAAATCGCCCGTGGCGGCAATAATGTCGATGCCACGGTTCTGCGCCTTTATGGCGTCCAGCACGGCGCGATAGCTGCGGAAAGTATTCACTCCCAGCAACGTTTCATTCTCACCGGCGAAAAGATGGGTATCGGTAATTTGCAGAATTCTGACTTTGGCCCCATTAACCAAAGGCAGTGTAAACAGGCTTTCCAAGTCGTATCCTTTGTAATTGAAGTCTGTCTAACAAACCGGAACGGCCATCGCTCCATGCGCAAGGCAATAACGCAACCAGTCCGCAAGGAACTGGTTAATTTGATGCTTTTCGTCACGCTGATGCAACTTTTTATTAGGATAATCATAGCGTGCTTTGAAGCGAAAGATCTGCTGGGTCGAACACACTTCCGCAACCATCGCGTCGTGGTAAAGACGCACGGTTAGCGAAGGTAAGCTCCAGTAGCTCACCGCCGGGGCGGTCTGTTCGATTTCAACCAGCGTGGTGTAACGCGTAGACTCAGTAATGGTCAGACGGTAGGTTGCGCTACTTACCTGATAAGTCGCCGTTTCGCCCACTTCATCATTACGCGGCATCAAACGACGTAGTTGTGCGAAATTGGTTTCACACAATCTCATCATTTCAGGAAAATCAGGGGTATAGCGCTTAATCATTAGTTGGACCACTCTTTTCGCAGGGATTCATGGTGCAGGGCCAGCCATTGAAGTGCAATCACTGACGCCGCATTGTCGATTACTCCTTCCTCCACCCAGCGATAAGCCTGTTCACGACTTACCACATGCACGCGGATGTCCTCATTTTCGGCTGCAAGGCCGTGAATTCCCTGTGCTGTTGTCGCATCAACTTCGCCGACCAAAATCGACAACCGTTCGCTGGTTCCACCCGGGCTCGCGAGGTAACTCAGCGCGGGTTTGCAGCGACCGACAACAATATTAGCTTCTTCCAGCGCTTCGCGCCGGGCGACATCTTCGACCGATTCGCCGGGCTCAATGATACCGGCGACCATCTCCAGAAGCCAAGGAGTATCACTGGAATCAATGGCTGGGATACGAATCTGTTCAATCAGCACCACTTCATCACGTTGTGGATCATAGGGCAATAAGACGGCGGCGTGCCCACGCTCAAAAACTTCGCGAACCACTTCATCACTCATTTCACCGCTAAATAAACGATGGCGGAATCGATAAGCAATGATTGAAAAAAAACCTTTATATCGCGTCTCACGTGCAATAATTTCTACATCATCTTTGCCGAAAGTAACGGGTGAACCCTTCGTTTGGGACATAATGCTGTTTCCTTATTACCTTTTGCTGACAAATTATCGTCATTTGAGGTCAATTTGATGAAATTGCGCTAATAATAATCAGGCACGTTTGTGGTAGATTTGTACCACTTTGGCTGAGAAGGCACGTAAAGCCACTCAGTCCTTCTGCCAGTCTCTGCTAGAATCCGCGTCTATTGGTATTTTGACAGCGTCACCATAACAACATTGCTGCACAACAAGGAATGCAAATGAAGAAACTGCTCCCCCTTCTAATCGGACTGAGCCTGGGCGGCTTCAGCGCGATGAGCCAGGCTGAAAACCTGATGCAGGTCTACCAGCAAGCCAGGGAAAGTAACCCGGATCTGCGCAAGTCCGCAGCCGATCGTGATGCTGCATTCGAAAAAATTAACGAAGCTCGCAGTCCTTTATTACCGCAACTCGGATTGGGTGCGGATTATAACTATACCAACGGCTACCGTGATGCGAATGGCGTTAACAGCAACCAGACCAGCGCGTCTCTGCAATTGACCCAGACTATTTTTGACATGTCGAAATGGCGTGCCCTGACCCTGCAAGAAAAAGCAGCCGGTATTCAGGACGTTTCCTTCCAGGTTGATCAGCAGAAACTGATCCTGGATTCGGCGACAGCCTATTTCAACGTGTTGAGCGCGATTGACTCTCTGTCTTATACCGAAGCACAGAAACAAGCGATTTACCGTCAGTTAGACCAAACCTCGCAACGTTTTAACGTGGGCCTGGTGGCAATTACCGACGTGCAAAACGCCCGTTCACAATACGACACCGTGTTGGCGAACGAAGTGACTGCCCGTAATAACCTCGATAACGCGCTGGAATCTCTGCGTCAGGTTACCGGCGTTTATTATCCGCAGCTCTCTTCTCTGAATATCAACAATTTCAACACCCAGCGCCCACAGCCGGTCGCCGGCCTGCTGAAAGAAGCGGAGAACCGCAACCTGAGCCTGCTGTCTGCCCGTCTGTCTCAGGACTTGGCGCGTGAGCAAATCCGTTCCGCCCAAACCGGTCACATGCCAACTATCGATTTGACCGCGTCAACTGGCGTGAGCAACACCAAATACAACGGTTCTAACACCGGTGAATCTGCCAGCACCCGAGATTCCGATGCGGGCCAGAACAAAATTGGCCTGAGCTTCTCCCTGCCACTGTATAGCGGCGGGTCGGTGACTTCTCAGGTGAAACAAGCGCAATACAACTTTGTTGGCGCAAGTGAGCAGTTGGAAAGCGCGCATCGTTCAGTGGTTCAGACCGTGCGTTCTTCCTTCAACAACATTTCTGCGTCAATCAGTAGCATCAACGCTTACAAACAAGCCGTTGTTTCTGCACAAAGCTCCTTAGACGCGATGGAAGCCGGCTACCAAGTGGGTACCCGTACTATCGTTGACGTGTTGGATGCCACCACCACGCTGTACAACGCCAAGCAACAGCTCTCTTCTGCGCGTTATACCTACCTGATTAACCAGCTGAACATTAAGTCTGCGTTAGGTACGTTGAATGAGAATGACCTGCTGGCGCTGAACGGCACCCTGGGTAAAGCTATCCCAACGACGCCGGAAGCCGTGGCGCCAGAAAACCCACAGCAAGATGCCTCCGCTGATGGTTATAACGGCAGCCAGACTCCTGCTGCTCCGGCCGCTACACAGGTTCGGGCAGAGCAGGTTAGCTCCCCAGTGGTTAACCGCACTTCGGCTAACTCAGGTAGCAGCACATCGACGACCAAGAAGAGTGGGAATCCTTTCCAGAATTAATCTGGTTTTAAAGGGAATAACCTACTTTTGCGATAAGCGGCCTAAAAAGGCCGCTTTTTTTTGTCTGGGTCACAGCCTTTCGTAAAGTCTCGTAACAATTGCCCCTGACTGCTTTAACATTAACCGTCTTTACCCTATTCTTACGCACTACTGGGAAAGGGGCGAAAAAGCCCTATACATGGGATAATTCGATGAAACGGACACAAAACATCAATCTGGCTACCTTCCGGAAATCCTGGCGTAGCTACCGTATCGCACCTGTCGCATTAGCAGTCAGCGCTGTCTTTATGCTCTCCGCTTGCGAAAAAACCGATGAAACCGTCTCGCTTTACCAAAATGCGGACGATTGCTCAAAAGCCAACCCGTCGAACAGCGCGCAATGTACTGCGGCGTATGACGCGGCCAAGAAAGAAGCTGAGAAAACCGCGCCAAAATACGCTAGTCGTGAAGAGTGCGTGGCAGAGTTCGGCGAAGGCCAATGTACTCAAACTCCAGCTCAGGCAGGCATGGCGGCTCAACCACAGCAGAGCGGCAGCTTCTGGATGCCTCTGATGGCCGGTTACATGATGGGCCGTATGATGGGTGGCGGCGCGGGCTTTGCCCAACAGCCTCTCTTCACCTCGAAAAACCCTGCCAGCCCGGCGGGTGGCAAGTTCGTTGATGCAACGGGCAAAAGCTACGGCCCTGCCACTGCCGGTGGGCGCACGATGAATGTGCCGAAAACCGCGATGGCGCCTAAGCCAGCGACCACTTCTACCGTAACCCGTGGCGGCTTCGGCGAAAGCGTCGCTAAGCAAAACACCATGCAGCGCAGTTCCGCGTCGACCACGCGTTCACCATCACGCAGCATGGGCGGCTAAGAGTCCCAGATGAAACGTTTACCGATTGCCGAGCGTCCAGACTGGCGAGAAAAAGCCACAGAGTTTGGCTTCAATTTTCACACCATGTATGGCGAGCCGTACTGGTGTGAAGACGCCTATTACGAATTCACCTTAGCGCAGATCGAAGAGATCGAAGACGCCACCGCCGACATTCATCAGATGTGTTTAAAAGTGGTGGAAAAGGTGGTTGCGGACGACGCGCTGATGGCGCAATTCCAGATACCGAAGCACTGCTGGGAATTTGTCCGAAGCTCGTGGCGCACCCAACAGCCTTCGCTCTATTCGCGTCTGGATCTGGCTTACGACGGGGTTAACCCGCCTAAGCTATTGGAAAACAACGCGGATACGCCAACTTCGCTGTATGAAGCCGCCTTCTTCCAGTGGCTGTGGCTCGAAGAGCAAATTGCCGCAGGTAAATTGCCGCAGGATGCCGACCAGTACAACAGCATGCAGGAAAAGCTGATTGAGCGTTTTGCCGAGCTGAAAAACCAGCACGGTTTTTCTTTGCTGCACTTCGCCTGCTGTCAGGATACCGAGGAAGATCGCGGTACCGTGCAGTACTTGCAAGATTGCGCATTAGAAGCCGAGCTAGCCAGCGAATTTCTGTTTATCGAAGAGATCGGCTTAGGCGAACGCGGCCAGTTTACCGATCCGCAGGATCAGGTGATCAGCAACCTGTTCAAGCTCTATCCGTGGGAGTTTATGTTCCGCGAGATCTTCTCAACCAAGTTGGAAGATGCGGGCGTGCGTTGGCTGGAGCCAGCGTGGAAAGCCATTCTCTCCAACAAAGCCTTGCTGCCCATGCTGTGGAAGATGTTCCCGAATCACCCTAACCTGCTGCCTGCCTACTTCGCTGAAGAAGAGCATGCAGAGATGGATCATTACGTAATTAAGCCGTTGTTCTCCCGCGAAGGTGCCAATATCCGCATCATCGAAAAAGGGCAAGAAGTGGCCAGCGTCGATGGCCCATATGGTCAGGAAGGGATGATCCACCAGCAGTTCCACCACCTGCCTAAATTTGGCGATAGCTACACGCTAATTGGTAGCTGGTTGGTGAACGATCAGCCTTGCGGCATTGGTCTGCGCGAAGACAAAGAGCTGATCACACAAGATCTCTCTCGCTTCTATCCGCACGTGATCGTCGGCTAACTGCCACGTTCTAGCCAATAAACGAAGCGGGGAGCGAATTCAATTCACTCCCCGTTTTTTTATCTCTAGAAGATTAACCCACCTGCACCGAAAGCATGCTCAACGAGCTCATCACGATGCCATCGGTCGGGGTGGACATCGGCTCGACGCCGTCCCAACTTCCCAACACATACAGCAGCGGCAGATAGTGTTCGATAGACGGGTTAGAGAGCGCGGCTCCCTCATGCTGAGAGAAATTTACCAGCGGGTGCTGGCTGTCTTCACCCTTCCAGCGCAGGTTCTCTTTCACATACTCATTGAAAGCAGTGGCCCACGGGTAATTATCGCCCTCCCCGTCGCGCTTCATTAGGCGCAGGTTGTGAACCACATTGCCGCTCGCCACGATCATAATGCCTTCATCACGCAGCGCCGCCAGCTTTCTACCAATCTGATAGTGATATTCCGCCGGCTTGGTGCCGTCAATGCTCAGCTGCACCACCGGAATATCCGCCTCTGGGTAAGCTTTGATCAGCACGCCCCATGTCCCGTGGTCGAAGCCCCACTCGCCGGTGTCCGCAATCACGTCAATCGGCTTGAGCAGCTCTTGCAGCTTTTCCGCCAGCTCGGGCGAGCCGGGTGCCGGGTAACGCTGATCAAACAGCGCCTGCGGGAAGTTGCCGAAATCGTGAATGGTGCGCGGGTGCTCCATCGCGGTCACGGCCGTGCCACGAGTGAACCAGTGGGCAGAGACGGCAACGATGGCTTTTGGACGCAGTAATGTCTCGCCCAGCGTTTGCCATGCGCGGGTAAATTCATTGTCTTCAAGCACGTTCATCGGGCTACCGTGGCCTAAAAACAGTGCTGGCATACGAGGGGAAGTCATAACGTTTTCCTTAGCTCAGAGTGAATGAGTGGCAGAAGCAATTCTGCACGATGGAAATACGGTACTCTCTTTCTTATTTGCTTACAGCCGGATAACCATGATGAAGTTATTCAAAAAAATTGAATTAGCGTTATGGGCTTTTTGACGCGGCAGGAAGGGGGGTTAATTCACTTAGCGAGCTATCTATCAATTTCGTCTTTGTAATGCCGGAATAGTGCTTTAGAGATAAAAAAGGCCGCATTGGCGGCCTTTAAGATTCAGGAGTGAGTTCAGTTAGCTGGCTTTCTGAGTCTGCGCCTGACGGTAAGCCACTAAGTCTTCAATGGTCAGTACCGGCATATTGTGTTTCTTGGCGAAGACAATCGCTTCTGGCGCGTGCGCCATGCTGCCATCGTCATTGGTCAGTTCGCACAGCACGCCGAAAGGCTTCAGACCGGCCAGTTTGACCAAGTCGATAGAAGCTTCAGTGTGGCCACCGCGAGTCAGCACGCCGCCCGCCTGCGCGCGCAGAGGGAAGATATGCCCCGGGCGGTTCAGGTCAGAAGGCTTAGCGCCGTCTTTGATGGCGGTGCGAATGGTGGTGATGCGGTCAGCGGCAGAAACACCGGTAGTGACGCCTTCGGCCGCTTCAATGGTGACGGTGAATGGCGTTTGGTACGCGCTGGAGTTGGTCTCAACCATCATGGGTAAATCGAGCTTTTTGCGGCTCTCTTCGGTCATGGTGAGACAGACAATCCCGCTGCCGTGGCGAATGGTCAACGCCATCTGCTCAACGGTCATGTTTTCAGCGGCAAAAATTAAATCGCCTTCGTTTTCACGATCTTCGTCATCCAGCACCATCACACCACGGCCATTGCGCAGGGCTTCAAGAGCCTGCTCAACGCGTTGATTTGGTGTACCAAATTCGGAAAGTAGGGTCTGATTCATGGTAAAAATAACCTCATAAACTGTATGTAATATACATGGATTACCAGAATCAGGGCGTCTTGAGGAGTTCACTGTAGCCCAGCAATGCCGTGCGACAGTGTGAAAAAATAACGCAGCAGGCAATTTTTTGCCTGGCTTGAACCGTTACTCTCTCCCATCCGGACTATAACCGTCGGCTCCGGGATCTAACCGGATCTGCTGACCTCAAACTGCAAAGTTTGAGCGCTCGCGGGCTCCCACTATGGCAGAAATGCGTTCCGCCAAAAAAGATGTGGTTTACCGCCGGTGGGGACTTTCACCCCGCCCTGAGAATAAGCAGGTCAACTATAACGCCAATAAAAGGTCTCGGCAATGTGTCGAATAGCCGAATAATGCCATCGCGAAGGTTTATAGAAAGAGTATCTAGGATTACACTAGTACAAAGCTGCTTATTCGAGACAAGGGAAAAACCATGATCGACCCGAAAAAAATTGAACAAATCGCTCGTCAGGTTCACGAGTCAATGCCGAAGGGTATCCGTGAGTTTGGTGAAGATGCTGAAAAGAAAATTCGTCAGGTATTGCAGGCGCAATTTAGCCGTATGGATTTGGTTAATCGCGAAGAGTTCGACGTGCAGACTCAGGTTCTACTGCGCACCCGCGAGAAGCTGGTTGCTCTCGAGCAGCGCCTAACCGAGCTGGAAGCCAAATTAGCTACCGAGCAGAAGCCAGAAGCCTAATTCCCGGCGGCTGTCATGCATAAAAAACCACGCTCAAAGGCGTGGTTTTTTATTGTCTGTCGGCAGAAATTAGCGACAGCTAGTCTTGGCTTTTAATCTGGTTGATGATGCCCGTTGTCGATAAGCCATCTTCGAAGTTCAACACGCGAACTTCACCGCCGTTAGCCCAAACTTCTTTGCTACCCGCGATCTGCTCCGGCTTGTAATCGCCGCCTTTTACCAGCAGATCAGGCAGAATTTCGGCGATCAGGCGCTGCGGGGTATCTTCTTCAAAAGCCACCACCCAGTCAACCGCACCCAGCGCGCCGAGCACGATCATGCGATTTTGCAGAGCATTGACCGGGCGAGTTTCGCCTTTAAGACGCTTGGTGGACGCATCGCTGTTCACCGCCACAATCAGGCGATCGCCGAGCTTGCGCGCATTGGCTAAATACGAAACATGGCCCGCGTGCAAGATGTCGAAAATGCCGTTGGTCATCACCACTTTTTCACCACGCTGACGCGCCAGCGCTACGGCCTCTTTCAGCCCGGCTTCAGTCATCACGCCAAAGCCCACTTCTGAACGCCCGCCAATCGCATCTTCCAACTCGACCGGAGAAACCGTGGAAGTACCCAGCTTGCCGACCACTACGCCTGCGGCGGCGTTGGCAAAGAAGCAGGACTCTTCCAGCGAGTTGCCAGCAGCCAACGCGGCGGCCAGAACGCCGATCACCGTGTCACCGGCACCGGTCACGTCATACACTTCCTGAGCCTGAGTCGGCAGGTGCAGCGGCTCTTTGCCCGGTTGCAGCAGGGTCATGCCGTGCTCGGAACGGGTCACCAGCAGGGCTGATAGCTCGAAGTCAGACACCAGCTTCATGCCGCGCTGGACGATTTCTGCTTCGTCTTTGCAACGGCCAACCACGGCTTCGAACTCGGACAGGTTTGGCGTCAGCAGGGTCGCGCCGCGATAACGCTCGAAATCCGATCCTTTTGGATCGATAAGCACCGGAACGCCGGCCTTCTTCGCCAATTGGATCATCGGCTGCACGTCTTTCAGCGCGCCTTTGGCATAATCTGACAGCACCAGCGCGCCGGTTTTTGGCAACGCTTGTTCGATCTTCTCCAGCATAGGATGGAGATCAACACCGTCAAAACCTTCTTCGAAATCGAGGCGAATCAGCTGCTGGTTGCGAGACAGCACGCGCAGCTTGGTAATTGTCGGGTGAGTTGCTAACGCCACGAAATCACAATGAACGTTAACATTGTCCAAGTGCTGATTCAGAGCACGAGCAGCATCATCGATCCCCGTCAGACCAATCAAACGAGATCCCGCGCCGAGTGACGCAATATTCATCGCCACGTTAGCAGCGCCGCCAGGACGCTCCTCGATGGTGGTGACTTTCACGACCGGCACCGGCGCTTCTGGTGAAATACGGTTAGTCGGACCATACCAATAGCGGTCCAACATGACGTCGCCCACGACCAGTACGCCGGCACGGTGAAAATCAGGTAAAGTCACTTTCATCCCTTGCTCCAAAAACAGATACAACCTGACATAAAAATAGTGCGCCGGATAATATCACAAGCGCTCATACCGCGAAAAAAACTTTGGACGCGGCGATTAAATGAGCCAGCCTTGCCAGCTCGCCAAAATCTGCTCGCGTTCAGTCATAAAGCTATCGACAGCGACTTTGCCACTATGTTCCTGTAAAGCCAGATGATGAATCTCGTCGCGCAGCGTTACATAGGCGTGCTTCAGCCGGCGCGCCTCATCCTCCGGCATAATTCCGTATTCCGCCATCAGCTCGAAAATACGCACGTTATCAGACCACTTGGTCAGACCCGGCTCATCGTGGGCAAAGCGCAACACCAGATATTGTGCGATGAATTCAATGTCCGTGATACCGCCCGGATCGGCTTTCAGGTCGAAGGTATGGCCTTTTTTGCTGCCCAAATGGGCATGCATCTTCTCGCGCATCTCGCGCACTTCTTTGCGCAAAGTGTCGGCATCACGCTGGCGGCACAGAATCTCATGGCGCGTGGTATTAAATTGACGAGTCAGCTGCGGGTCGCCGTAGACCACGCGGGCGCGAACCAGCGCCTGATGCTCCCAGGTCCAGGCTTCGTTTTGCTGATAATCAGCAAAGGCTTCAATGGTGCTGACCAGCATCCCCGCCGCGCCGGACGGCCGCAGGCGCGCATCCACTTCATACAGGATGCCGGACGAAGTGCGGGTGCTGAACAAATGCATAATGCGCTGGGCCAGCCGCAGGTAGAACTGGCGGCCATCAATGCTGCGCTCCCCTTCGGTCATGACGTCCGGCGCGCAGTCGAGCAGGAAAACCAAATCCAGATCCGAGCTATAGCCCAGCTCCCAGCCCCCCAACTTGCCATAACCCACCACGGCAAAACCGCGCCCTTCCCGGCTGCGCAGGTGCGAAGGTTCACCATAGCGCGTCACCATCTGCTCCCAGGCTTGCTGGATAACGGCTTCAAGGATCGCCTCGGCCAGATAGGTCAAATGGTCGCTGACCTTCATCACCGGCAGCGCGCCCGAGATATCCCCGGCGGCGATGCGCAGGTGCTGGGCCTGCTTAAACTGGCGCAGCGCTTCCAGCTGCTGCTCTTCGTCATCGGCGGGCACGCGCAGCAGATACTGGCGCAGCTCGTCGCGATAGGCGTCTGGCGCAATCGGCTGGTAAAGAGTGCGCGGGTCGAGCAGCTCGTCGAGCAAAATTGGGTGGCGGGCCAGCTGGTTGGCGACCATCGGCGATGCCGCGCACAGGCGAACCAGCTGCTTCAGCGCCCCCGGATACTCAACCAGCAGTTCAATATAAGTGGTGCGCGTAACAATATTGAGCAGCAGCAGGGTCAGGCGTTGCAGTGTGATATCGGCATTTTTATAGCCACACACCTGGGCCAGCAGGTTCGGCATCAGCTGATCCAACTGGTCACGGCCGCGCGGCCCGATGGTGCGCTTATCCACGTCACGGCGGAACTCGGCGATTTGCCGCAACAGCTGCCCCTGAGCTTCCGGCGCGAGTTGCGGCACCAGATGGGCAATATCGTCGTGCTCAAGGGCGTCAATCCACAGGCTGCTGAACTCGGCGTGCTGCGGATCTTCGCCAATGTCCGGCGTGTCATCACCAATCAAATCATCAAACACGGCGCGCACTGCCAGCATGTGGGTATTCAAGGCGTCCAGCAGGGTTGGCCAGTTAGGAAAGTCCATCCCCCATGCCAGACGCGCCTGATTGAGGTCGTCGGAAGGCAAGGTTTGGGTCTGTTCGTCGGCAATCGCCTGCAACAGATTCTCCAACCGACGCAGGAACAGGTAGCTTTCACGCAGCTGCGACACCTGCACGGCGGGCAGCAGCTCCAGCTCTTGCACGGCTTGCAGCGTCGGTAATAAAGAGCGCTGCTGCAAAGAGGGTTCGCGGCCGCCGCGGATCAGTTGGAAGACTTGCGCGATAAACTCGATTTCGCGAATGCCGCCCGCGCCCAGCTTAATGTTGTCCTTAAGGCCACGGCGGCGCACTTCGCGGGCAATCATGCCTTTCATATTGCGCAGGGACTGAATCACGCTGAAGTCGATATAGCGGCGGAAAACGAACGGCATCAACATCTTACGCAGTTCCTGACTGCTGCTGTCCTCCGCGCCGCCCATCAACCGCGCCTTGACCATCGCGTAGCGTTCCCAGTCGCGGCCCTGCTCCTGATAATAGTCTTCCAACGCCGGGAAGCTCATCACCAGCGGGCCGCTGTCGCCAAACGGCCGTAGGCGCATATCCACGCGATAGACAAAACCATCAATGGTTGGCTGATCCAAGGCTTTAATCAGCCGCTGACCAAGGCGGGTGAAGAACTGTGCGTTATCCAGCTCGCGACGGCCGCCTTTGGTTTGGCCATTCTCGGGATAGGCAAAAATCAGGTCGATGTCTGAGGAGAAGTTCAGCTCGCCGCCGCCCAGTTTGCCCATACCGAGAATTAACAACTTTTGCGGCACTCCGTCGGCATTCATCGGCGTACCAAACTCGCGGCAGCAGGCGTCGTACAGCCATTCACGGGCGCTGACAATCAGGGTTTCGGCTAACTCGCTGAGCTGATGCAGCGTCTCTTCGCACTGGCTGGTGAGCATGGCCTGTGACCAGGCAATGCGGGTCAAAATGCGTTTGCGGAATAGGCGCAGCGCCTTCATCAGCCCGGCTTCATCACTGACCTGGGCCAGCGCCTCGGCTAGCCAGCCGCGATAGCTTTGCCACTCCTGCGCGTGCGGCGGATGCTGCACAATCTCATGCCACCAGTCTGGAAATGCCAGCAGGTTTTCACTGATAAAATCACTGCTCGCGGCCACAGCCAGCGTGCTTTCATCAAGCTCTGGTAAGGGCGCGGCGTGCTCCTGGCAACGAATAACGAAGTTGTCAGCCTGACTTTGCAAAACAGAGGGGAGTGGCAACATGAGATCAGGTTCCTTTCGCAAAAAAGCCTGAGTCAGACTCAGGCCACTTGTTCAATTAAACTTCACCATAAACCAAAACGCGGCTTGTTATTTGACTTTGCCGTTGAGCCAGAAGGCGTCCATCATCACGGCATGTTGGCGGGCAGAATCTTCCCACGCATGCTGCTGCTGGATAATCGCCTGCTGCAACTCAAGCCAGCCATTAATGTAAGGGCTGCACTCTTCGTGAGAGTAAGCGCCCGCTAACATGTGGAAAGAGATAATCTGGCGCTTTAGGCGAGCCAGTTGGTCGCGGAAGCCATCTTCGTCCAGCGGCTGGCCGAATGCCTCTTTCAAATCCGCGGCGGTACGGCCCAGCATGATGTCTGCAAAGCGTTTGAAGGAGCCATCAAGCTTCTTCTGCGCTTTCTCATCAATGAAAGGTTTCCACTGCTGAGTTGTCAGCCACGAAGTGAGTGCCAACTTACATTTCAAGTAGGCCGGGCTGTAACACACGGCCTGGGCGTCGGCGCCCTTCTGCTCCAGCGCTGGCAGTAAGTCGGTTAGCAAGGCGCGCAGTTCAGTTGAGGCTTTACGTGGGATCAGCCCGCCGAACAGCACCAACGCCTGACGCACGGCTTCAACTGCTTGCAGCACGCTCAGGCGCACGGCCTTATCACCGCGTACCCACAGCTCTTCGTGATACTGCCACTGGTCCAGCGCGAGAGCCAAAATGCCCTCCATCGCCTGCTCCACCGTGGCTTTCGGCGCGGCCTTGAATACGGGCAGCGGGCGCGGTTCGCGCGCCGGATTGCCTTTCGCCAAGTGATAACCACGGGCAGCCTTGCTCAAGCCGCCCTGACGCAGCCCGCCGTTTTGACCAATCAACGCGGCGAGCGCCAGCAGGTCAGCGGTGGTGCCGCTTTTCAGCTCCAGCTCAATTTCAGCTAAAGGCTCGGAAAGCTCTCCGGCCACCACTTCACCCTGATCCAAACCAAGCTCAATCTCGCTTTGCTGGTAAGTGATCACCCACTTCTCGCGCATAAAATTGGTGGAAAACAGCGGCAGCAGCGCCTTCTGTAGCGCAGCGACTTTGCAGCCTTCTGGCCAGATTTCCTTCGGGAAAGCGCTGAGTTTTAAGGTCGGCTTCTTCAGCTCAACATTGTATTCCGGGCGCTGGTGCAAGCCCCCTACCACGCTACCGGCGGTTTTGATGGTCATCTCATATTGGTCGTCAAAACCGCGAATACGCAGGCCCATATCGTGGCTGCGCATCCAGTTATCAGCAGTTTCATAATAGATGTTGGTCAGCTTCTGTGGCGCAGAGTGTTGGCTGGAAAATTGCGCCAATTGCTCCGGTAATTCGGCGATAGCCGCGGCAGTGGCGATAAACTTTAATTCTATTTCTACGGTCATAGTGATCTTCACACCGAGTTCTGGATGTCAAAAGGCTGTCATAAAGCCGACAAAAGGAGTTAGCGATAAGTCGCAATTCTAACACAGGGTCTGGCCGCAAGCCGCATGCAACGGGATAGTAAGATAGTTCCCATTCCTGTTTATACGTTGCGTAGTCAAACTGTTGCCCTTAGTATCAAACCCTCATAACGTCGGTTCCTACATCGCGTTCCATAAATTCACAAAGAAACGATGAAATAATGCAGAAACTCCGCCTAATTGGTCTCGCTTTGCTTAGTTTAAGCATCACTTGGGGCGCTCACGCCGATGAAAAGCGCTACATTTCCGACGATCTGATCACTTATATCCACAGTGGTCCGGGTAATCAATATCGTATCGTTGGCACGCTAAATGCCGGTGACGAAGTCACCCTGCGTAGCGTCAACGACAGCACAAAATACGGCGAAATCATTGACTCTAAAGGTAAAACCGCCTGGATCCCTCTGGACCAGTTGAGCAATGTGCCAAGCATCCGCACCCGCGTTCCTGATTTAGAGCAGCAGGTGAAAACCCTGACTGACAAGCTGACCAACATTGATTCCAGCTGGAACCAGCGCACGGCTGAAATGCAGCAAAAAGTTTCGTCGAGCGATGGCATCATTAATGGCCTGAAGAAAGAGAATCAGGACCTGAAAAATCAGCTGATTGTGGCGCAGAAGAAAGTGAGCGCGGTAAATGTTCAGCTTGACGACAAACAGCGTACTATCATTTTACAATGGTTCATGTATGGCGGCGGCGTCGCCGGTGTTGGCCTGCTGTTGGGCTTAATCCTGCCGCATCTGGTGCCTCGCCGTAAGAAAAATGATCGCTGGATGAGCTGAGTCACATAATGGAAATCTATCTGGTCGGCGGCGCAGTCCGAGACAGTTTGTTAAATCTGCCGGTTACCGAGCACGACTGGGTAGTGGTTGGCGCCACGCCGGAATATATGCTTGCTAAAGGATATCAGCAGGTTGGCAAGGACTTTCCCGTGTTCTTGCACCCGGTGACTCATGATGAATACGCGCTGGCTCGCACGGAAAGAAAATCTGGCAGCGGTTATAACGGTTTTACCTGTTACGCCGCGCCAGATGTCACATTAGAGCAGGACTTGATGCGTCGCGACCTGACCATCAACGCCATCGCCAAAAGTGCCGAAGGTGAACTCTTCGACCCTTACCACGGCCAGCGCGATATCGAAAATCGCCTGCTGCGCCACGTTTCTGATGCCTTTGGTGAAGACCCGCTGCGTGTGTTGCGCGTGGCGCGGTTTGCCGCGCGCTTTGCTCATCTTGGTTTCAGCGTCGCGCCAGAAACCCAGCAACTGATGCAGCAAATGGCGGATTCCGGCGAGCTTGAAGCCCTGACGGCCGAGCGCGTGTGGAAAGAGACCGAAAAGGCGCTGCAAACGCAGGATCCGCAAGTTTTCTTCCAAGTGCTGCGTGACTGTGGCGCGCTGAAGGTACTGTTCCCGGAGGTTGACGCGCTGTTTGGCGTGCCCGCACCGGAGAAATGGCATCCGGAAATCGATACCGGCATTCATACCCTGATGACCCTGAAAATTGCCGCAGAGCTGACGCCGGATGTTGATATTCGCTTCTCCGCACTCTGCCATGACTTGGGCAAAGGGCTGACCAATCCGGAATACTGGCCGCATCACCACGGCCACGGCCCGGCGGGCGTTAAACTGGTGGAAAATCTTTGCCAGCGGCTCCGAGTGCCAACCCATATTCGCGATCTGGCGAAGCTGGTCGCTGAATTCCATGACCTGATCCACACGGTCAATAAATTGCGTCCAGAAACGATTCTAAAACTGTTCGACACTATTGATGTTTGGCGCAAGCCACAGCGGCTCGAGCAGATGATTTTCACCAGCGAGGCTGATGCTCGCGGGCGAACCGGTTTCGAGCAGAACCCTTATCCACAGGGCGATTACCTGCGCCAAGCCTATGCCGCAGCACTCACCGTGTCGATTAAAGACATCGTAGATTCAGGTTTAGAAGGGTTGGCAATCAAAGAAGAGTTGAAGAAACAACGTATTCGCGCCATCGCCGACTGGAAAGCGCTGCAAGATCCCGCCGAATAATTTCCTCATTTAAAGTAAAAAACCGCAGGACTCATGTTCCTGCGGTTTGCATTTCTACACCAGAAAAACGGATTTTTTAGGCGATAAAAACAGTGTATGCCACGAAAGCCACCACAAAACGGTAGATGGCGAAGGGAATAAACGAGAAGCGTTTGATCACCGACAGGAAGGTTTTGATCGCGATTAACGCCACCAAGAAGGCCACCACAAAGCCCGTAGCGAACATTGGCAAATCTGCCATGCTCAGGAAGGTGTAGCTCTTATAGAGGTCCAGCACGGTAGCGCCCAACATCATCGGCACGGCCAGCAGGAAAGAGAACTCCGAGGCCGCATAGCGGCTCACCCCACTCAGCATTCCGCCGCCAATGGTCGCGCCAGAACGCGAGAACCCCGGCCATAGCGCTAAGCACTGGCAAACACCAATCATCAGCGCCTGACGGTAAGTCATATCATCCACGCCTTCGGCACGCGGCTTCTTCGGCTTGAGCAGCTCTGCGGCTATCAGCCACACCCCGCCGACCACCAATGCATAGATAACGTTTTTCGGCTCAAACAGGGCTTTAATCTGCGAGTGGAAAATCAAGCCAATCACCGTGGCGGGCAGCATGCCCAGTATAATGTGGCCCAGATTGAGTCGCCCTGTTCCTGTGCCTTCGTGGACAGGCGGCTTGCCAAAATGAATCCCAATCATGCCGAACAGTCGGCGCCAGAACATCACGACCACCGCCATGATCGAGCCAAGCTGGATAATGACTTCAAATGACTTTGCGGTATCACCGGTGAAACCCAAAAGGTTGCCGACGATGATCATGTGTCCGGTTGAGGAAACCGGTAAAAATTCAGTTAACCCTTCGACAACACCCAAAATTGCTGCGATCAGCAATGAATGACTTTCAACGACCATTTAATATCCAACTTATACAGAGGGAGAAGTAGCGACATCGAAATGGATATCGCTGAAACAGTAATGTCTTTAAACGCCTTATTTCTAGCGCTTTTTTATGACAAAAATTCGCGCGATGAGTTGCAGGCGATGATATTTAATTCGCAAATTTAGCCGCGCGCGCCTCGCTCAATGACAACACCGACGTTGGCGGCATCTGCGACTGCGCCCGGCTTGCTCAGCTTGATGCGTACCCAAGGCGACTGGAAGCGAGATAATAGCAGCGCGGCGACCTCTTCCGCGACGCGCTCGACCAGCGCGAAATTCTGCGTTGAAACGTGCTGAATGACGGCTTCGCTTACATCGGCGTAGCTCAGGCAGTCATTAACATCGTCGCTGGCAGCGGCCTGACGGTTGTCCCATGCCATTTCGATATCGAACACTAGCTTCTGCTTAATGGTCTGTTCCCAGTCATAAGCGCCAATGGTGGTGATTACATTCAGTTGCTCAATAAATACGATATCCATCACGCGTTTCTCTGTTTTTGGGTCAGCCGGATACCACTTCCGGCGGAAAATGCGTATTATCCATGGATGTTGCGATTAAAACGACCCCTATTAGACGGAACTGCGTTATGAGTGCTACCGCGCTTGGCATGATTATTTTCGCCTATCTCTGCGGCTCGATTTCCAGTGCAATTCTGGTCTGTCGGGTAGCGGGATTACCCGATCCACGCACACAGGGTTCCGGCAATCCGGGGGCCACTAACGTCTTGCGAATTGGTGGCCGCGCCGCCGCCGCGTCGGTGCTCATCTTCGACGTGTTAAAAGGCATGCTGCCGGTTTGGCTGGCTTACCGCCTCGACGTCTCCCCGGTTTATCTTGGCATTACCGCCATCGCCGCCTGTCTCGGTCACATCTATCCGGTCTTTTTCCGTTTTCAGGGTGGCAAAGGCGTAGCGACAGCCTTCGGTGCTATCGCGCCCATCGGCTTTGACCTTACGGGCTTGATGGCCGGCACCTGGCTGCTCACCGTCCTGCTGAGCGGCTACTCGTCATTAGGTGCTATCGTCAGCGCGCTGATTGCGCCTTTCTATGTCTGGTGGTTCAAGCCACAGTTCACCTTCCCTGTCGCCATGCTCTCCTGCCTGATTCTTTTGCGTCACCACGACAACATCCAGCGCCTGTGGCGAGGGCAAGAGGGCAAAATCTGGGATAAGTTGAAGCAGAAACGTGCAGCTAAAAAAGCCGCGCAAGAAGCGGCAAAGAACGCAGAAAACGACAAATAAACTCAGATTTTAGACACAAAAAAACGACCTCAAGAGGTCGTTTTTTTATTGCCGCAGCCATTCAAATCAGAGCCTGACTGAATGGCTGCGAGGCAAGGCGCAAGAAGGGGAGAAAGCGCAGCATACATAAGTATGTGAGCATTTCGAGCCGCCGCAGCAACACAGCCGCAGCCCCATTCAGACTGGCGGCAACTCAGCCAAAGGCCAGCGCGGGCGCACAGACACGCTCAGATCCTGCGTCGCGCCAGTTTGCAAACGCACCATGCCAGCATAAGCAATCATCGCGCCGTTATCGGTACAGAATTCAGGACGTGCGTAAAACACTTCGCCACCGCGCTTAGTCATCATCTCGCCCAACTTGGCGCGCAGCGTGCGGTTAGCACTGACGCCTCCCGCCATAACCAGGCGTTTGAAGCCTGTGTGATCCAGCGCGCGCTTACATTTGATCGCCAGCGTATCCACCACGGCATCTTCGAAAGCCCGTGCAATATCAGCGTGAGTTTGTGGCGAGTCATCATTAGCGCGCACGGTGTTCGCTGCAAAGGTCTTCAAACCTGAGAAGCTAAAATCCAGCCCCGGACGGTCGGTCATCGGGCGCGGGAAAGTAAAGCGCCCTTCAGTCCCCTGCTGCGCCATCTTCGACAGCATCGGGCCACCGGGGTAGTCCAGACCCAGCAATTTCGCGGTCTTATCGAATGCTTCGCCAGCGGCATCATCAATAGACTCACCCAGCAACTCGTACTTACCAATGCCGGTGACGCTAATTAATTGAGTGTGGCCGCCGGAAACCAGCAAAGCAACAAACGGGAAATCTGGCGGGTTGTCTTCCAGCATAGGTGCCAGCAGATGCCCTTCCATATGGTGAACCGGCACGGCTGGAACATCCCAGGCAAAGGCCAGAGAGCGGCCAATGGTGGCACCCACTAATAGCGCGCCAACCAGACCCGGACCCGCGGTATAAGCCACGCCGTCGATGTCTTTGGCCGTCAGCCCGGCTTCTTTCAAAGCTTCCTGAATGAGAGGAATCGTTTTGCGCACGTGGTCACGCGACGCCAGTTCAGGCACAACGCCGCCGTAGTCAGCATGCAGTTTTACCTGACTATACAATTGGTTGGCTAACAAGCCCGCTTCGCTGTCATAGATAGCGATGCCGGTTTCATCGCAGGACGTTTCTATACCAAGTACTCGCATCACGTTTTCCATCTTATTCTCGGGCTAACTCGCGGCGCGCAGTTTAGCACACAACGCCGCGTCAGCGCTGCTTCTCAGAAGCAAATCCGCTGCTTTTGCCAATTAATGTCGAGCAATTTAAGTTGATTGGTATATAATCGCCGGCCGACGCAAAAGCGAGCGCACTTTTGGAAATAGATGGGTTGGGAGGCGCTGCTTCAATTTGCCGTTATGCTTTACAACGCAGCGCAAGTTGGAGTAAAATTCCGCACCATTTTGAAATGTGCTGGTACAAACCAGCAAACAAACCGATTTTATCGAGGTGAGAGGCACATGCCTGTAATTAAAGTACGTGAAAACGAGCCGTTCGACGTAGCTCTGCGTCGCTTCAAACGTTCCTGCGAAAAAGCGGGTGTTCTGGCAGAAGTTCGTCGTCGTGAGTTCTATGAAAAACCGACTACCGAACGTAAACGCGCTAAAGCATCTGCAGTAAAACGCCACGCCAAGAAACTGGCTCGCGAAAACGCACGCCGCACTCGTCTGTATTAATCTTCGGGGGCAACCCCACCGTGTATTTGCTCTCGCAAAAGCACACAGATCGATGAGTAGTTGCATACGCATGCCGTGCTTTCCGAAAGGAATGCGCGGCTTGTTCTCGTTTATAGGCTAGTGAGTAAGGGGCTTATGGCTGGGAGAATTCCACGCGTATTTATCAATGACTTACTGGCTCGTGTCGACATCGTGGACCTTATCGATGCTCGCGTAAAGCTGAAGAAACAGGGTAAGAATTACCACGCGTGCTGCCCTTTCCACCATGAGAAAACACCCTCATTTACCGTAAACGGCGATAAGCAGTTTTATCACTGTTTCGGCTGTGGAGCCCACGGCAACGCCGTCGACTTCCTGATGAACTACGACAGGCTTGAGTTTGTCGAAAGTATCGAGGAATTGGCGACAATGCAGGGTTTGGAAGTGCCGTATGAAGCGGGCACCGGTCCAAGCCAGATGGAGCGCCATCAGCGTCAGAGCCTCTACCAGTTGATGGAGCCGCTTGCCGACTTCTATCAGCAATCACTTAAACAACCCGTTGGCGCACCTGCCAGAGAATACCTTTCTCAGCGCGGATTAAGTGAAGATGTTATCGCTCATTTTGCCATAGGTTTCGCGCCTCCTGGCTGGGACAACGCCTTCAAGCGTTTTGGCAAAAATGCCGATGACAAAGCCTCATTAATTGATGCGGGTATGTTGGTCACCAATGACAACGGACGCAGTTATGACCGTTTTCGCGAACGCGTCATGTTCCCCATCCGCGATAAGCGCGGCCGGGTTATTGCGTTTGGTGGCAGGGTATTAGGCGAGGGTACGCCAAAATATCTTAACTCCCCCGAAACCGAGATTTTCCATAAAGGCCGCCAGCTATATGGCCTTTATGAAGCGCAGCTGAAACATCCGACACCTTTACGCTTATTGGTTGTCGAAGGCTATATGGACGTGGTGGCACTGGCGCAGTTTGGCATCGATTATGCCGTTGCATCCTTAGGCACCTCGACCACCGCCGACCACATTCAGCTGATGTTCCGCGCCACGGATAACGTGGTGTGTTGCTATGACGGCGACAGAGCCGGTCGCGAAGCAGCATGGCGTGCGTTAGAAACAGCGCTGCCCTACTTGAGCGACGGCCGCCAGTTACGCTTTATGTTTTTACCCGACGGTGAAGATCCAGACACGCTGGTGCGTAAAGAAGGTAAAGAAGCCTTCGAACAACGGATGGAGCAGGCGCTGCCGCTCTCAACCTTCTTGTTTGAATCGCTGATGCCGCAGGTCGATTTGAGCAGCCCCGACGGGCGTACCAAGTTGAGCATGCTGGCGCTACCTTTGATTCGCCAGGTACCGGGCGAGACGCTGCGCATGTATTTGCGCCAGCAGCTAGGCAATAAGCTCGGTATTTTAGACGACAGCCAGCTCGAAAAACTGGTTCCTAAGCAGGTCGATAGTGGCAATACCTATCAGGCGCCCCAGCTAAAACGCACAACCATGCGTATACTTATTGGGTTACTGGTACAAAATCCACAACTGGCTACACTTATACCCTCGCTGCAAGGATTGGAGCGAGCGAAGCAACCGGGACTGGATCTGTTTAGCGAGTTAGTAACCACTTGCTTAGCCCAGCCGGGCCTGACTACCGGCCAGTTGCTTGAGTTGTACCGAGACAATAAGTTCTACCAGCAGCTTGAAACTCTGGCTACATGGAACCATATGATCGTTGAGGATATGGTCGAAGAAGAGTTTCGCGCCACGCTGGCCAGCCTCTATGACTCGATCTTAGAGCAGCGGCTTGAAGAATTAATCGCTAAAGCCAGAACCCACGGGCTCAGCCCGGAAGAACGTGCCGAAGTTAGCTCGTTAAATCAGGTTTTAGCGAGGAAAAATTGAACGGCTTAAGTGCCGATATATAGTGGGACAGAGTCCCGCACGATGCCGCCATCGCGGGCCGCGGCAACAAGTAAACGCCCCGATACCCTAACGGGTAAACGTTATTGTTGGCGGTTTCGCTGACCAACACCAACCCAAATACTCTGAAGTGTGGATACCGTCTTATGGAGCAAAACCCGCAGTCACAGCTTAAGCTACTTGTCACCCGTGGTAAGGAGCAAGGCTATCTGACCTATGCTGAGGTCAATGACCATCTGCCGGAAGATATCGTCGACTCCGACCAGATCGAAGACATCATCCAGATGATTAACGACATGGGCATCCAGGTTCTTGAAGAAGCTCCTGACGCCGATGACTTAATGCTGGCCGAAAACCGTCCTGATACTGACGAAGATGCAGCCGAAGCTGCTGCTCAGGTGCTTTCCAGCGTTGAATCTGAAATTGGACGTACCACTGACCCCGTGCGCATGTACATGCGTGAAATGGGTACCGTTGAACTGTTGACCCGTGAAGGCGAAATCGACATCGCTAAGCGTATCGAAGACGGTATCAACCAGGTCCAGTGCTCCGTTGCCGAATACCCAGAAGCCATCACTTACCTGCTCGAACAGTACGATCGCGTTGAAGCGGGCGAAGCGCGTCTGTCTGATCTGATCACTGGTTTCGTTGATCCGAACGCAGAAGAAGAGATCGCGCCGACTGCCACTCACGTTGGTTCTGAACTGACGACTGAAGAGCAAAACGACGACGACGAAGACGAAGATGAAGATGACGACGCTGAAGACGACAACAGCATCGACCCAGAACTGGCGCGCCAGAAGTTCACCGAGCTGCGTGAGCAGCACGAAGCCACGCGGGCTGTCATCAAGAAAAACGGCCGTAATCACAAAAGCGCCGCAGAAGAAATTCTGAAACTGTCCGACGTCTTCAAACAGTTCCGTTTAGTACCAAAACAGTTCGACTTCCTGGTTAACAGCATGCGTTCCATGATGGATCGCGTCCGTGCTCAGGAACGTTTCATCATGAAAGTCTGTGTTGAACAGTGCAAAATGCCGAAGAAAAACTTCGTCAACCTGTTCGCCGGCAACGAAACCAGCCAAACCTGGTTTGATGCCGCTCTGGCTATGGGTAAACCATGGTCTGAGAAGTTGAAAGAAGTGACCGAAGAAGTGCAACGCGGCCTGATGAAACTGCGTCAAATCGAAGAAGAAACCGGCCTGACCATCGAGCAGGTTAAAGATATCAACCGTCGTATGTCCATCGGCGAAGCGAAAGCGCGTCGTGCGAAGAAAGAGATGGTTGAAGCAAACTTACGTCTGGTTATTTCTATCGCCAAGAAATACACCAACCGTGGTCTGCAGTTCCTTGATCTGATTCAGGAAGGTAACATCGGCCTGATGAAAGCCGTTGATAAGTTTGAATATCGCCGTGGTTATAAGTTCTCAACTTATGCGACCTGGTGGATCCGTCAGGCTATCACCCGCTCCATCGCCGACCAGGCGCGTACCATCCGTATTCCGGTGCATATGATTGAGACTATCAACAAACTCAACCGTATTTCGCGCCAGATGCTGCAAGAGATGGGCCGCGAGCCGACGCCGGAAGAGTTGGCTGAACGTATGCTGATGCCGGAAGACAAAATCCGTAAAGTACTGAAAATCGCTAAAGAGCCTATCTCCATGGAAACGCCAATCGGCGACGATGAAGATTCGCATCTGGGTGATTTCATCGAGGATACCACCCTCGAGCTGCCGCTGGATTCGGCAACCTCAGAAAGCCTGCGTTCTGCAACGCACGACGTTCTGGCCGGTCTGACCGCGCGTGAAGCTAAAGTGCTACGCATGCGTTTCGGTATCGATATGAACACCGACCACACGCTGGAAGAAGTGGGTAAACAGTTCGACGTTACCCGCGAACGTATCCGTCAGATCGAAGCTAAGGCTCTGCGCAAACTGCGTCACCCAAGCCGTTCTGAAGTGCTGCGCAGCTTCCTCGACGACTAATCGTTAGATTAAACGTCATTAAAAAGCCCCGCGATGGTGATGCCGTCGCGGGGCTTTTGCTTTTCAGCCAGCTCAATCTGTTACGCGTTTAGCGCGTCATACAGCTCGCGGTAAGACGCCGTCAGCTCATCCAGCGTCGCGCGATTCAACCCGCTTGGGTTCGGCAACACCCAGACTTCCGTGTTACCGATGTTTAACGCCTGACGCCCCCAGCTCACTTTGCTGATGCCAAACGCCTTACTGAACGCCTGCTTACCCAGCACGGCCAGAGCACGCGGCTGATAGCGCTCAATCTTAGCCGTCAGCGCCGCCCCGCCCTCGCGCAGCTCATCGCGCACCAGCTCGGTAGCCTCCACTGTCGGGCGCTCAACCAGCATGGTGATGCCACACCGCGTGTCCAGCAGGTGCTGCTCCTCTTCCGGCTTCAGCAAACGCTCGGTGAACCCCGCCTGATGGATAACTTTCCAAAAGCGATTATTAGAGTTAGCGAAATGGAAACCGTGATGCGCAGTCGAAAGGCCGGGGTTGATCCCACAGAAAACCACGCGCAAATCCTCGGCAATAATATCGGTAATCATAATGTGTCCCTAAGACGTATTTACCCGAGTTATCGCAAAAAAACGCAACAATGACAACAGTCTACAATTGCACATAAAACGCGCATACAAACAGAACACCAGTAGACCTGTAACAGCAACTTACCGTATAATCCCGCCCCACGGCCCCTTAGCTCAGTTGGTTAGAGCACGCGACTCATAATCGCTTGGTCACTGGTTCAAGTCCAGTAGGGGCCACCAAATTTTAGCTTTAAATTCAGTTAGTTAGACCACCTCTCCCGTAAGGTGGTCTTTTCTATTTCGATATAAGTGTCGCAAAAGTGTCGCATCATTTTTTCTTTCCTCCTTGATGCTGACTCAATAGTCATCATTTTTAAAAACTGGTATAGCAGGCAAGGTAAACTCTTTTCCTTTAATATGAGGCCCCATGGATATTCTTAATACGTTGCTAGAAAATCCTTTCAGATTTGCGGCTGGGGTTGTTGGAACAATTGTTTTATCTATTTTAAGTGCTTTTATAAAAGATTGGATCATTAAACTTTTTGGTAATTTTTCTAATCATTGGAAAAACAAAAAAGAACTACAGAAACTCAAGCTTGAGGCTCAGGCTGATGCACTGTTAAGTAATACCAACCTGCTAATCCTATATGGTTTTACTACTCTCATTGGTAACATATTTTCGGTTTCGATAATAACATTGGCTGTGACTTTTCCTTTTGCTATGTCCTCTGCTTTAAGCGTGAGACCAGAATATGCCAAGTATGCAAGGGCGACGTTATTTGAAATGGATTTTCATGACCCTTTGTATTTAGTGTCTCTTCTAATAGGGTTCATGGGGATTTTATTACCCATCTTCTTTTTATTAATAATATCAAAAGTTTCTCAACGTAATAGAATCCTCTTACATACGTTAAAAAAGCAAAAGAAAGATTGCGCTACATCTATAGAGCTACCATAACTATATTTTTTAAAATAATTTGTAATGGCGGGCCAAGTGCCCGCCGTATAGAGGTTTTTATAGAAGTGTTCCGTAACACAATTATATGCATCGCGTTCACTTCTCATTGGGATGTACGTTAGGGATCTTCTAACCCTGCTACTATGCTTTTCGCTCAGCATTAGGTCGAACTAAAATCGCCTTTCCTGATGGCCAGTTATCGCATGTTTTGCGTCATAAATTTGCCAGTCATTTTATGATGAACGGCGGCAACATTCTGGTGCTACAACGCATCCTTGATCATGTAGATATAAAAATGACAATGCGCTATTCACACTTTGCGCCTGATCATTTTGAAGATGCTTTAAGATTAAACCCTCTAAACAACTTTAAATAAGGATGATGCAATGACAAACGACGCATTGAAAGATTATTTAGATTATTACATCAAATTAAAAAATCCTGGATTTGCAGTGTTAATTACAGGCGAATGGGGCGCTGGTAAAACATATCAAGTTTTAAAAAGCATTCCGAAAGAAATACAATGTCACATTAGTTTGTTTGGTATAAGCAGCACAACTGAAATATATGCTGGTGTATTTGCAAAAATGTTTCCAGGAAAAAGTCTAATTAAAAAGACGGCAGGTATGGCCAAGGACTCTTCTGCAGAAGTTCAGGGGGTGACTTTTGGAGCAGGAGCTATTATCGGTAGCGTGCTTGATGCGTTGATAAAAGAAGAGGTTGATAACTCCAAGATCATAATATTCGATGACTTAGAACGTTGTAATTTAACTAATAAAGAAATTCTAGGAGCTATCAATAAATATGTTGAGCACCACATGTCTCGAGTAATTGTTTTAGCCCATGATGATAAAACTCAAGAAGACTTCGGCTCTACCAAAGAAAAAATAATCGGACACTCTATAAAAGTCAAACCCCAAATTGATGAAGCTGCTAATTATTTTTTCAGTGAATCTCCAAACTTAAATAACTTCATCGCTGTCAAAGATGAAATAATCAATGCTTTCAAAAAAAGTAATTGTCAGTCCTTGAGAATTTTCAAACATGTGATTAAAGATTGTGTCCGATTACAAAAATGTCTTGAGATAAGACACCTGAAAAATTTTGAAGCTATGAAGATTTTGTTTTCCAACTTCACAATAATGAATGTGGAATATAGATCTGGAAAAATGACCATTGATGATATAAAGGATATAACGGAAGATTATCAAATGTTCATATTCAACAAGAGTAGAATTGAAAGTGGAGAAATGGTTTTAACCGAGGACCAAAGTCGAATTATTAAAATCTTCCTCAAATATAATGAACAAGAGTTACTAAATAATATAATTGATTATGTCACGATAGGAAATATATTAGAATCTGGTTATTATCCGAAGGAAATAATTGCACAGAAACTAGATTCTAGTATATATTTCATGATCCAGAAAGAAGCACCGGCGTGGTTAAAAATACTTAATTTTGATTATCTAGAAGATGAAGTCGTCAACGATGCAATAATTGAACTAAACCATCAATTTGATAGAAGAGAAATCACTGAAATTGGTGAGATGCTTCATATGTTTTACGTATTAAACCTACTCACAAAAAATAAAATATTAAATGAATCATATGACACGCTTTTAATTAGAATAAAAGAATACATTGATGATTTACTGAGAGATAAGACTTTAACACCCTCATCATTAGTGCCAAATATTTTTGATGAGGACGTATATGAAAGATCTCATAATCACTCTTATTGGTCGAGTGATGAATATGAAGAGCACATCAATGAAGCAATAGAATATCTTAAAGAAAAACGAAATAAAGCACTCCAATTTAATTATGATAACTTTAAAAAAGAAATTCTTGACGCGATGAGAAATGACATTAAGAAATTCCAGATTTTATTCCTTGGAAAAGGGAGTGATATTGGAAAATACTCACAAACAGACATACTAAACATAATCCCAATAGAAGATTTCATAATTACTTGGTTCTTATTACCAAGAGCAGCATGGGATAAAGTACGTATGACTTTGAACTCAAGATATAGAAATGCATTTACACCAATTTTAAAAAATGAAAAGGATTGGCTTTATGAGCTTTGCATAACATTAAAATTTGAATCCCTCACTCAGAATGGCCTTGACCGATATAGAATTGAACGATTGATACCATACGTTGCTCTCAAACACATATAGTGTCGCAAAAACGTCGCAATAACTTAGTAATGCTGGCCAATATTGCCTTATATTTACAATTTAACTATATGATAAATAAATAACTTATTGTTATATATATAATAAGCATAATTCTCAAAATCGCTTGGTCACTGGTTCAAGTCCAGTAGGGGCCACCAAATTCGATTTAAATTCAAATATTTAAGCTACCTTGTCGGGTGGCTTTTTATTTCTAAATTAAAAAGCCCCAGCGGTTGCTGAGGCTTTTAATGAATCAGGAAGAGTTACTTAGTTTCACTTAATGCTTTGAGCGCCGCTTTCGCCAGAAAGTTACTGCGACTCGCATACGCTGGATGTTGGCTGACGAAAGTGTCGATTCTGTTGATAAGCAAGTGAGGCAGCGTCACGTTTATACGCTCACTTTTCCCCATGAACTTAGTCACATCGACTTCAACGAAGATCCAAGCGCCGCCCTGATAGTTTTCGTTGAACTCCGGATCGGCGCTCATTGCCTTATTGGTTAAGCCAGTGCTTTCTGGTATGGCCTTGCCATCATCAGCCAAAAATTCAAAATGGGCCTCAAGCGCTGACTTTGCATCCTGCGCCGCTTCTTCCAGCGTATCTCCAGCGAAGTAGCAACCGGGCACATCAGGAAATGACCCGCTAGCTGAACCGTCTGGATCTGCATGTATATAAGCTGCATAGAACATCGTGTTTCTCCTGTGCGAAAAGGAGCGCCCTTGCGAGCGCCTCCCCGATGACTTAAGTTTCGCATCCTTCATAATTTGCCTAAGTGTCCCGAGCTTTATGTCTTTACGAGGATGCGGAACTGTTATCAGTACTGCAAAATCAGGGTGCTTGAACTGGTGGTGACTTCCATTGATGCGTTCAAGCGTCCAACCATTTGCTTCTAACTTTTTTATCAGTTCCGAACTTTTCACCCTTCCTCCCTTTCGTGACCTGATGAAAAAATCATACACATAACACACACTAAAGGCAATTTATTGGTGTGTATTGTGTGTATATATCAGTTATCACTCAGTGGCGCTAACACTTCTCGGTTACCGTTATGTCCAGATGTGCTAACAATCCCCTGCATCTCCATTTGCTCTATTATTCGAGCAGCTCGGTTATAACCTATACGAAATTGCCGCTGCACACCTGAAATAGACGCCCTTCTTTGTTCGATAACAAATGCAACAGCCTGATCGAATAAGGGATCAAGCTCCTCATCGCCATCTATTTCAAAAACAGTTCCTGAGTTATCCCTTCCTAAAGCATTTATATATGCTGGCCTGCCACAAGCTTTCCAATATTGAACAACAGCATGTATATCTTGTTCTCTCACATATGCACCATGTATTCGCATAGGTGTTGAGGTATTAAAAGGGATATAGAGTAAATCACCCGAACCTAATAAAAGCTCTGCGCCGCCTTGATCTAATATACTGTTCGAATCGCCCCGGCTTCTTACAGTCAGCGCAATGCGTGAAGGTATATTCGCTTTAATCGAACTCGCCATTACCGCTGCCGAAGGCAATGTATTCACTAAAATGAGATGAATACCGGCGATAGAGGCTTTGCGAACCAACGAGTCGAGAAGACCGTTCGCAGATTCATCATTCGCTGCTGTTAGCTCAGAAAAATTATCCACGACAACGACAATATAAGGCTCTTTAGCTAGGTATGGCTGAGGTTTATCACTATGTGGTAGCCAGTAGGGATCGGGAATGGGCCGAGCTAGAGCGTCAGCATGCTCGATACGCAGGTTATAATCCGCGAGGTTGCGAACACCAAGCGCTGCCATAAGTTTGTAGCGACGATCCATCTCACTATGACACCAACGCAATGCATCAGTGGCGTAACGCATATCGCTGATAACGCTGGTGAGCAAATGGGGAATTCCTTCATAGAAGGATAAATCCAGCATCTTCGAGTCAACCAAAATAAAGCGCAGCGTCTCCAGCGTATGCTTATATAACAGACTCATTATCAGACTATCTAGAAATACCGATTTCCCCGCCCCCGTCATCCCTCCAATCAATAAATGCGGCATAGTTGTAAGGTCGGTAATCACGGGTTGGCCGAGACTATTTTGGCCCAAGGCGACAGCCAAAGGTGCAGCATTTTCAATAAACTCGGAACTATCTAAAACCTCCCGCAAATACACGGCCTGCCGGTATTTATTGCGAAGTTCTATTCCAATATATGGCTTACCGGGAATAGAACGCAGGACTCGCAGGCTCTCTGCTGAAAGCCTACGCGTTAAATCATCCTGCAAAACCGTAACCCGATTGACCGAAATGCCAGCAGCCAAATATAATTCGAAAAGGGTGAAAACCGGGCCTTGAGAAAAACCACAAACTTGGGCTTCGACATTATGCTCCGCCAAGAAAGATTCAATCATTCTGGCTATTAATACTTGCTCCGAATCATCAACTTGAGTGTGACCGGCTGGAGGAGGCGTCAGAAGATCCAATGGCGGCAGTAGTGTCGTCGTCTGTTTTTGCATAGATCCCTCTAAATACCGTACATCAGATGGTGATTCTTAAACCTTATCCTATAGAAGTAACATAAATGATCCACCCATTAGAAAATGTTACCATTCGCGCGCTAAATGATTCGTATAACGTAAAGGGACATTCTGATGAAAAAAATTCTGGGCTTTGCTCTGATGACATGCACATTCATGGCTAGCGCCGCTTTCGTGAACCCGATGAAATTCGATGGTTCAGAAGCGCAGAAGAAAGAGGTCATTGAGTACATTCAGGCGAGAGTGAAGAAGGAATATTGCGACGGGCAGTTGGATATGTGCCAGGACTCTATGCTGCGCATGATGGAGAAGAAAAACCTGTCTGATTTCAAAGCGCTGACTGAAGCGAAAGACAAAAAGATCATGGATAAAGTAATCAAAGATTACTGCAAAGGTCCTGTGGATATGTGTAACTACACCACCATCAAAATGATGTATGACCAAAACGAGAAAGCCAGCAAAGAGAAACTCGCCTGGTAAACTTGGTCATTGTTTAAGTCAAAGCCAGCCCCAAAACTGGCTTTGACTCCTGCCTCACACCAATCCTAACGCCCGATCCATCGACCACTTCCCTGCTCCGCGCGAGACAACCATCAGCAGCAATCCGCCCCAAATCAGGTGGGTTGGCCATGCGTCGGGATAGACAAAGATCTCAATAATCAGTGTCATAAACAGCAGGCCGCTGGCGGCGAAGCGGGAGAGTAGGCCAAGGACCAGCAGCACCGGGAAGGTGTGCTCGGCGAAGGTCGCCAGATGCGCGGCAATGTCATAGGGGATCAGCGGCAAGGCGTATTCGGTTTTAAACAGCTCATAGGTCGAAGGCTTAAGGGTCATAAAACCCGTCACTTTGGTGCGCCCAGAAAGGAAGAACACCGCTGCGATACCCACTCGGGCGACCAGCAGCAGCAGGTTGTCGCTAACCAGACGCTGCACGCCGCGCCACGTGGCATTCCACAATCCGCGCAAGCCCTGCTCAGCAGAAGCCTGAGTATTCAAAAATATGTCTGTCGTTTTCATTATTACCTCTACGAATTAATGCGCCATCGCGGCAAAAACGCCGAGATGCAGTAAGCGCGTGAAAAATGGGCCAATGTCTAATGCTGGCTCTGTAAGTAATGCCCGTTCGCTCGCCGCGTTAAGGCTCGCGCCATCGCGGCAGGCGGTGAGGAATGCCGCGCCGCCACGGCTTATCGGCTCGGCCTCGATGCTCTGTTGGCGCATCACCAAGAGCGCGCCCTCGCCGCGCCACTGGATGTTCTCCGGCGGCGCAGTTTGGTAACGGTTGAAATGCCACAGGGTGAAGACCGGCAGGCTCGGGTGCCAATGCCAGCGCACCGCGCTGCGAAGAGTTAAAACCCTTTCGCCAACCCACTTTGGCGACAACCCGGCCAATGCCTGTACCTCCAAGGCCGCTGTCTTTTTGGCGCAAAACACCTCCAGCCAAATCCAGTCGAGCCGCGCCACGTCAGCCAGATAGCCCAGTTCGGCGGCGGGCCGGTAGGTGGCAATAAATGCCGGGAAAAACTCGCCGTAGCGAATCAGCATCCCTTCCCGTGGCGGCTCCACCAGCGCGTACTGCCGCGCCATCTCGCGGAAGAAATGCTCACCGGTCAGGCTGGCGACGCTGGGGAAATTGGCCTGAAGCGCGTCGATGCAGCCTTTCAGCACGCTGTTGCGATAGACCGAGAAGCCTGGCTGCTGCTGTAAATGCGCCAGCTCGGCGCTGTTCTCGTCATACAGGGCGCGGATAAAAGCCTGATGGTATCGGGCCAGTTCGTCGTTCATCGCCAGCCTCCGTAGGTGTGAAGAATGTCTCGTGCTCGCTGCTGCTCCTGCAATAACACGGCGAACTCGGGCAGTTTGTCGTCACGTTCAATCAGCGTGGGGCGCGCGCCGATGCGCTGAATAAGTCGTTGATAAAGCCCCCAAACGTCGTCGGACACCGGGCTGTCGTGGCTGTCGATCAGCAAGCTGCTGCCGCCTTCGTCGCTGCTGAATCCGGCCAGATGAATCTCGGTAACACTGTCTGCCGGAAAACCATCGAGCCACGCGCCGGCGTCAAACCCCAGGTTGTGGGCGCTGAGCCACACATTGTTGATGTCCAGCAGCAGCCCGCACCCCGTGGTACAGCTCACTTCATGCAGAAACGCGATGTCATCCCACTCGTGCTCCGGCATATGCAGGTAGTGCGTTGGGTTCTCTAGCGAAATCTGCCTGCCCAGCGCGTCCTGCACCCGGTCAATATTGTCGATTAACCGGCGCATCACCTGCGAGGTGCGCGGCACCGGCAGCAGGTCCGGGTAGTAAGCGCCGTCCCACTGCGACCACGCCAAATGCTCGGAAACCAAGGCCGGTTTAACCTCGTCCACCAGCACTTTTAGGCGAGAGAGCAGCGCGGCGTCCGGCGGGGCGTCGGCGGCCAGAGAGAGCGAAACGCCATGCAGGGAAATCGCGTGCTGCTGGCGAATCGCCTCCAGCCACTCCCTGCGCGGGCCACCGGCCATGAGATAATTTTCACTGTGGACTTCAAACCAAACGTCCGCCGGACTGTTAAGCGCCTGCTGGTAATGCTCCGGCTTCAGCCCAAGCCCGGCACCCAGTTGAGTTATTGTCGTCATGGTGGTGGCCCTCTTGGCTTAGCCTTCGGTCAGTGAACCGTGGCCTTTTGGCGTCTGGATGGAGGTGCAGGTGCCTTGCGGAACCATCTTGTAGGCGTCTTTCTGGTAATCGATTTTGGAAGTCCCGGCGCAGGTGGTGCCCGCCCCGGCCTTGCAGTCGTTATCTGCCGCTTTTGCGACACCAAAACAGCGCTCTAAATTAGGGCCCGTGGCTTCAGCAGCTAAAGAGGCAGCGCTAAAAGAGATCAGAGATAAGGCAATAGCGGACATAGCAATACGTTTCATATAAAGCTCCAGAAAGTTGAGAGTTAAATTAAATAAATGATGTCAGACACAGCATTAACACAGCGAGATTATCTAATGTGAAATTACCTCCTTATTAAATTAAGCCTTAGCTTCGGCCAATAACGCATTAATGACTTTTTCTTGCTGTTGATAATTACCCTCCCCGAAGTTCTCGTAACGTAATTGCCCTTTGGCATCGAAATAATAATGCGCAGGCCAATATTGATTACCGAAGGCATTCCAGATGGCGTAATTATTATCAACGGCGACCGGGTACTTAATATTCCATTTATTCAGCGCTTGTTTTACGGCATCGATATTCTTTTCCCACGGATACTCCGGGGTGTGAATACCAATCACCACCAGCCCCTGCGATTGATATTTCTCCGCCCATTCGCGGACGTGAGGAATACTCTGCTGGCAGTTAATGCAGTCGAAGGTCCAGAAGTCGATCAGCACCACTTTGCCTTTTAACTGCTCTGGCGTCAGTGCCGGGGAGTTCAGCCAGGTTATAGCGCCATTGAGAGACGGCATCTGGCTGGACGGCGCCTGAATATCAACGGGTTGCAGAACGACTCTCTTGGCCGGCGAAGGCTTAAGTGTCAGCAGATGCTGCTCTAACTGCTGGCCGACGGCGCTATTGGTATCCAGCAAGCTGGTAGCCCCCGAGGCGATAAACACTACCGACGCCAACATCATCACCCCGGCCATCTGGCGAAAACGTACGGTGATCGCCATTTTAGCTCGCAGCTTGGCCAAGAGTTTGTCGCCGCAAAACCACAGCACGGCCAGCATCGTCGCGCAGCCGCTGCCGTAGGCCAGCAGCAGTAATCCACTCTGCCCGGAGGCTCCGTTGAGCATGGTGGTACTGAGAATGGCCCCCAGAATCGGCCCCGCGCAGGGTGCCCACAACAAACCGACTGCCCCACCGGCTAGCAGAGCGCTGGTCACCCCCCGCTGCTGGCGGCTGCGGCTATCAAGCAGGGAGCCAAGGCGCACCGCGGGCTGCGCAATCTTCTGGGCAAAATGCTCAGAGATAAGCGAAAGTGCCGTGATAGCCAGTAAGCCCAGCGCCAGCCAGCGGCCATATTTACTGGCATGCACTACCCACTCGCTGCTTGCCGTTGCCAGCAAAGCCACCAGCGTGAAGGTCAGCACCATGCCGATTAGCAGGGCGGCGAAATGGCGTTTATTGCTGCCCGCTCCGGCAAATAACAGCAGGATCACCGGCAGCGTGCACGGGCTTAACAAAGTGAGCATTCCGCCCAGATAAGCAATCAGAATTGACATGAGAACTCCCTGACCACGGGCTAGTTACCCGAAGTGATATTCACCGCTTTGAAAATGGTGCGGGCGACGTTTTTTGGGTCATACAGCATCGGGACGTGGCTTACCGGCAGCTCGGTCACGCGGGCGTGGATTTTCTTCGCCATCGCGCGCTCCAAGTCGGGGTTGATCATCCGATCTTTGCTGCCGACCAAGAACCAGCTGGGCTTGGTTTCCCACGCGGCTTTAGTGACTTTTTCATCAAAGCTTGAGGCGCGGATTGGCACCTGAGTTATGCCCACGATGTTCTGCGCCTCGGGCGTGGCGTCCTGTGCAAAGTCACTGGCGATGGCGCTGGCTGGCAGGCTGAGGAAGCCGTCAGCCCCTTTCACTATTTTTGCGCTGCCCGGAGGTGCCGGGAAGCTTTTCACCAGATCGGCGGTGGACTGCCCGGCGGACGGCGCGAAGGCATTGATGTACACTAAGGCTTTGACGCGTGGGTTATTACCGGCCTGGGTGATGACCGTGCCGCCCCACGAGTGGCCGACCAGAATCACGTCGCCCTTGGCGCGGGCAATAGCGCGTTCGGTCACTTCGACATCCTCTTTCAGCGAGGTCAGCGGGATTTGCGCGGTGATAATTTCGTAATGGCGCGACTGTAGAACAGGGATCACCTGCTCCCAGCTGGCGGTGCCGTCGGCGAAAGCGCCGTGGACCAGAACAATGGTGTGAACCTGCTCCGCGTGGGCGGAAAAGCCGGTCATCAGACCGGCGACGGTCATGGCCAAAAACGTTTTGTGTAGCGGCTTCATCATTTTCTCCTGAAATATCAGACCAAGGGACATGGGCGGGATGATTTTCCCGACGTAACAAGAGTAAAGTTGTTATGTATCTGGCATGTTTCGGTCTGGTAGCGGATTCTTATGTCTATGTATCTGTATGACGTAATAAATAATGAGATACACAATTAACGGTATATTTCGGCCACGCCGTAATAACTGTTATTCCCCCCGGCGGCGATAATGCGATACGCGCTGGCTCCGGCTTTATCGGCTTTCATGGAGAGGTTGTCATTTAATTCCGATAACGACAGAGCATTACTGCTGCTGTCAGAAACGGTGCCAATTTTCACCAAGCCCTGTGTATTATTGACTTCTTTTGCGGCAAAGGCAGGCGTGGCGGCAGCGGCGGTAATAAGCAAAGAGAGTGGCAGAATAACGGTGCGGAAGAGTTTCATAATAAGCCTCATAATATATCGATTAAGTTAAGTTTATTTCCGCCGGACCTTGTCTCGGCGGATGACTTATTTAAACGGATAAATGTATGTGGGCTGTTTCAATTAACGCGAGATTTGTTTTTCTGTATAGCGCCGGGCGGCGCTGATACATAAGAAAACAATTATTCAGTTAGGGAGAGATGAATTATGACCTGCAAACCCTGTGGCTGGCGATTGGCCAATTGTAGCTTGCCCTTCAACTGATTGACCAACTGCTGGGCGATAGCCAAACCCAACCCGGTGCCGCCGGTATCGCGATTGCGCGAGCTTTCGACCCGATAGAAAGGTTGCAACACGGACTCCAGCTCCTCCGGCGGGATCCCCGGCCCATTGTCGGCAATGACGATCTCCGCCGTCCCACTCTCACTCAGACTGAGCCGCAGCTCGGCGCTGCCGGCAAACTTCAGCGCGTTATCAATTAGGTTGGTCAGAATACGCCGCAGCGCCTGCGGGTGAGTCACCAGCGCCACGGGCTGCCAGGCGGGGATGAAAGCGACGTTTTTCCCCACGTCGAGATAGTCGCACACCAGACTATCGATAAAGGCATTGAGGTCGATTCGGCTGAACTTCTCTTCAAGATTTTCTGACGCGCGGGCATAGGCAATCCCTTCGCGCACCAGATGGGTCATCTCCTCGAGATCTAACAGCAGCTTGTCGCGCAGCTCGGGCTGGTCGGCCATTTCGGCACGCAATTTCATGCGGGTTATCGGCGTCTGCAAATCGTGAGAAATGGCCGCCAGAATTTGCGCCCGCTCCTTCAGATAGCCTTTGATTCTGGCCTGCATGGCGTTAAAAGCCCGCGCGGCGTAGCGCACTTCGGCAGGCCCGCTCTCCGCCATGGTGCTGGCTGACAGCGAAGTTGGGTCGAGGGACTCTATCGCCTTGGTGAACACGGTCAGTGGCCGCACCGCCTGACGCACGGCGAACCACGAACAAATCAGCAACAAGGCCAGCTGCACGCAGAGTACAAAGGGCAGCCAGTTGGCGATGGGCGTCGGGCGCGGCGTGATGTCGATGGTCAGCGGCTGGCCGTCTTTCAGGGTGAGGTGCGCCTGTAACTGCTCATGCTTGCCCGGAATAGCATTGATCGACAGGTGATAATTGGCACCCAGCGCCTGCTCCAGCGACTCGGCGGTATCCTGCGAACGCCACGTCGTCGGGTATTCGCCGGGCTGACCGGCGCTGAGCAAATAGTGGTAGTTTCCGCGCCCGAGCATGCTCAGCCAGGCCGGGCGCTCGGCGGCGGGCAGCCGGTCGAGAATAGCGACGCTGGTCGCCACGTCATATTCGAGATTACCCAGCATCACCGAGCGGGCGCTGCTAATGCGCTCATACATCAATAAGCTCAGCGTCAGGGCGTTCGCCAGCAGCAGGCCGAGCAGCACGATAATCAGCAGACGGGAAAGCAGAGAGCGCGGCCACCAGGTCATTCGCGGGCCTCTTTGATCACCACTGGCATGGAGAAAACGTAGCCTTCGCTGCGCATGGTTTTGATGTAGGCCGGCTCGCGGGCGTCATCGTTGAGCCGCAGACGCAGGCGGCTGACCAGCAAATCGATTGAGCGCTCGAACAACTCGGCGTCGCGGCCTTGAGTCAGATTCAACAGTTGGTCGCGGTTTAGCACCCGCTGGGGATGGTCGAGAAAGACCCGCAGCAGCCGATATTCCGCGCCACTGAGCGCCACAATAGTGCCGTCGGCATCCACCAAATGGCGCGCCGACGTGTCTAAATCCCACACGCCAAAGGAGAGCAACCGCCCTGCTTCGGTCACTTGCAGATTCGGCGGCAACATGCGCGCCCGGCGCAAAATCGCCTTAATGCGCGCCAGCAGCTCGCGGGCGACAAAAGGCTTCACCAAATAGTCGTCCGCGCCCATTTCCAATCCCAAAATCCGGTCGGTTTCTTCATGGCGGGCCGTCAGCATCAGGACCGGAATGGTGCGATGCTTGCCGCTGCTCAGCTCGCGGCACAGCACCAAACCGTCGTCACCGGGCATCATGATATCCAGCACAATCAGGTCCACCGGCTGGGTTTCCAGCAAGGCGCGCATCTGCTTGCCGTTGGCCGCCACGCTGGTGCGCAACCCGGCTTTTTGCAGGTAATCGGCGATAAGGTCACGAATATCGCGGTCATCATCCACGATCAGAATATGGTCAATATGATCCACGGAAAGGTCCATTAGCATCAGGAGGGGATGAACAGATTGTATCCTATTATTTCGGTCTAAAAAGTCGGCTTTGTACCACAGTGTATCTGTATGGCCGGGGGATACATGGCGAGAGGTGAAAGAGGGAAAGTGAAATAATAAAAAAGCCGCTCGGCCGTTTTCGAGGCGGCGGAGCGGCTTTTTATGGACGAATCGGGGAAGTTACTTCAGCCCCATGCTCGCGCGAAGTTCGGTTTTTGCTGCGTCGAATTCAGTCTGGAACTCTGGCTGCTCGGCCATTTTCTGGGCGATCAGCGCAGCACCGGTGCGGCTCATGACGGTATCAGAACGGTAATGGAAACCGGCAACCAGGCGGTTCTCCGCATAGCCTGCGGCACGGGTGAACAGCTCGTTGCGCTTTTCCGGCACCATATCGGCCAGCACGGTCGCCATCAGATAGCCGACGGTGGAGTGACCGGACGGCCATGATCCAGACTTAGATTTTTTCAGCAGCGGGTGGATCTGCTCATCCACCATGTACGGGCGCGAACGGTTGAAGAACTTCTTGGCGGAGTCATCCACCACGTCTTCCGTCGCGATGACACGGTCAAACAGCGCGGCCACTTTTGGCAATTTTTCAGCGGTGAATTCAGGGCCCATCACATCGGCAAAGCGCCAGACGTTCTCCTGCGCGTCGGCAATCGCCGCCTTCTCCTGCTCCGGCGTACGGCTGGCCTGAATCGCCAACAGCTCTTTGATTTCAGCCTTGGTTTGCGCCGAGTCATCCGCCGGAGGAGCTGGCAGATATTTACTCAGATCAACCTCTTTGCTGGTGACAAACGGCTTAGCTTCTTCAGCGGCCTGAGAAGTAAATGCAGCGCCGGAAAGGGTTAAAAACAGTAATGCGACGAGGGACTTACGCAAGGGAGAGCTCCTGAGTTTTTTTTCGAATAGCAGGAGAGTAAAGAGCGGATATGACAGCAATATGACAGCCATGCCCGCGCGCGTTGCGAGGCATGGCTGGGGAATTACGCCAGCAGGGTTCTGACGAAATCTTCGATCTCTTTGTTCTGCCCATTTTCAAACAGGCATTTCTGGAAGCGCGGGCCGCTTACCGCCGTTTTCACCAGATCTTTATCAATGGCGCGCAGGGTGTCGAGATAGTTCTCTTTCACCACGGCAGCTTTGACCTGATTGAGAATCCCGGCGTTACGCACCTGAGGCTCTTTGCGATCAGCCGGGTAGCCCTGACCTCTTTCACCCGAGAAGGCTTTCTCGAAAATAAAGCGCACGTTCAGCTCGGCGCCCCAGCCATAGCCTTTGGCGAAAGGCAGAGACAGCGCGTTACCGTTATTGATTTGGGCAAACAGGTAGGCATCCGCTGGGTCGATACAGTAACCGCAGGCCACGCCAGGGTGGATATTCAGTGACATCAGCGCGCCCTGCCCGGTGCCGCAGCCGGTGACCACAAAGTCTACCGCCTTGGCATTCAGCAAGATGCTGGCCATGATACCGAGATGAATATAGGTCAGGTGATGATCCTGCTCGTCGCTCATGCCGACGTTGTAAACCGAGTAAGACTTCTCGTCCGCCACGGTTTTCAGCTCTTTCAGGACCGACGCATTTTTCGCGGCCTGACTGTTTTCCATCATCAGTGCAATTTTCATTTCTTCATCCCTTTCAATTATTGAACCGTCATTTCATTTTAATGAAAAAATAGTTTTATGCTTGAAAGAATGACCACTGGCGTGACTGAATTCACAGAATCAGCCCAATAAGCCGAGCTTGCCGGTGAGTTTTCTTACCACTTTCTTGTTACCTGCCAGCGCGATGCCCAGCAGTTGCAGCGAATCCGTCGGCACCTGAGTGACCGCCTGACGAAATGCCGCGTAGTCGGTGGTTTGCTGGCCTTCGACCGGGAAAATCACTCCGTCCATCTCATCATCGTTGAGCAGTGTTTGGTGCAGCTGCGACAGGGTTTGGCTATCCGCCACCAGCACGCTAATCCCAATCGGAATGAGCCCCGGATGCACTCGCGCATCGGCATCAATCAGCGGCTCCCCCACCAGCCCCGGATGGCGCTGGCCGAGAGTCAACGCCAGCACCGCCGCGGCATTGGCGGCATGTCCGGCACTCAGTTCACTATTGATTACCACCACGCAGCGTTCCGGTAGTGAAGAAGATGGGGATAAAGGAGATACAGGGGCATTCATAGAAACAAACTCCGATTTTGCACAGTGAAAACCGGAGCATAGCCCGCCAGAAAAACTCAATCTGGAAGATTTGTGCACAGTCGCCTATAACGCGCTGGCGTCAGCTGATATGCGCGGCGGAACCAGCGACCGAGGTGGCTTTGGTCGGCGAAACCGAGGTCGGTAGCGACTCTTACCGGCGAGTGCCCGGCGGCGAGCCAGTGGCGGGCGCGGGTCAATTTTAGTTGAATCAGGTAGGCGTGAGGCGGCAAGCCGAAAGCGGCCTTGAAGGCGCGAGTGACGATGAAACGGCTTTCGCCGAGGGCGGCGGCCAGTTGATCCAGCCCAATATCTTCCTGCATATGGGCGTGAAGGAAGTCCCGTGCGCGATGGGCCAGAGAGACATCGGTTCCCTCGCCGTCGGCCTTCAGCCGCCAGGTCAGATGCCCACCCAGCGCATTGAGCATGCTATCCAGCGTCGACTCGCGAACAATGCGCAGATCGTTGCTGTGCAAGGCGTCGAAGGCGCTGGAAACCGCCTGGGCCAGTTGCACATCCTGCGCCAGAGTGCGCTCAAAACTGGGGTCGCCGCCGGGGATGAAATCCTCCCGACGCGAGGCCAGTTCGCGACTGAGCCACTGCGGGTCGAGGTAGAGCATGTGATAGGTGAAACCGTCGGGTGCCACCGCGTCGCCGTCGTGGATCTCGCCGGGTTCGAGCATAAAGACCTTGCCGGGCAGGCTTTGGTGTTTTTGCCGACGGCAGCTGAACTGCTGCACGCCCTGCCGCGTTACGCCAATTAAATAGCTGTCGTGCCAATGCGGATCGTAGGCGTGGCCTTCAAAATGCGCCTGAATGGTTTCGATGCCGCTCTCTTTATCTTTCGATAAATCGACCCAGTTTTTTGGCGCCATGGCCCTGCTCCGCTGTCTAAATTAACAACAGAGTAACAAAATGGCAGGAGGAAGAGAAAGGATGTTCAGCTCCCCCAAAACGGAGGAGCTGAAGCGTCAGCGGGGATTAATGCTTAACGCTGTCGATAAAGGTTTTACGGGCGGTTTTCGAACCCAAACGCTCGGCTTCGTCCAGCAGTTTCAGTGCTTTATCCACATCACCGGCTTTCACCGCTTTCTTAATCGCATTGTTAAAGTAGGCTTCTGAATCAGACAGCATTGGCTCGGCCGGTTTGGCTGGTGCAGTAGGTTCGGTGCGAACCGGTGCTGGCGCAGCTTGCTGACCAACGATAATCGGCGTTGGAGCCGGAGTCGCAGAGCTGGTGCTGGTATTCACGTTATCGAGAATCTGACCAATCATGATGTTGCCCGACTTCTGCTCGGCGCGAACTTTAATGCTCAGCGTGCCGGTTGGCGTGTGGCGAGCAATCGGGTCTGGAATATCCGGGATGGCGTTACCCACGCCAGCGGCATAGGCCTTGGCCGGGTTGGTCATCTGGGTAGTGGTCGCCAGGTCCTGCTTGGTGGTGTAAACCAACAGGTAAATCTGTTTCTGACCCAGCGCTGGCGTCAGTTTCAAAGTGCCTTCCAGACGATCGCTGGAGACAATGCCCGGTTTCTCATACGGGAAGTAGCTTGATGGGTAATAGGCCGCCGGGCGCATTTGTTCGTCCAGCACTAAGACGTTCGGCACATATACCGTTTTGCCGGTTGCGATGCTGGTGACGGTAATTTCCAGAGAACCACGGTCCGCAGGAACAGCAAATGCCCCTACCGCGCCCTGAATATTACCCTGATTGATTTGTGCGCCAGAAGCCGACAGCGTCACATCCTGCGTCACCGGAGGAACCAGTGGCGTCCACGACAATTTCTGTAAGGTCTGAGCGGAGATCACCGGCGCAACCGCTGTGTCAGTTTGCGCAGCATAAACACCTGCGGGGGTCATCGCCAACAGGCTCAATGACAGACACAGTGACAGCAGATTCTTTTTCATCGTTATTTCCTTTTGAATCACCATGAAGGCTGGCGAAAGGATCGCCAGCCAGCACATCTTGTTTTTTGTGGCCCAACCCTGCCACCGAACCTTCTAAATCATTCGTGTTGTGGCAAGGCGGCAACCAAGCTCATCCCCAGGAGCGTAGACAACTACGTGACTGGGGTGAGCGCGGGCAGCCAACGCGGCCACAGCGCGAAGGATGACGAAGGTTTTACCACCAGATTTCCATTTGAGCGCCGAACGTAACTTCACTGTCCTTACCACGGCTGAAAGTATTGGTGCTGGTGTCGCTCATGGCCAGACCGTTGTTCAGACCGCGGTCGGTGTCGTAGCCCCATTTTTCGTTCCAGTCGGCGTAGGTGGCGAAGAGACGGATTGCCGGACGTGACCAGATGCTGTCGCCAGCCTGCCATTGTTGCGCCAGGGTGACTTTGTATTGGCCGTTGTTCTGGCTGGTACGTTGGGATTTGACGTTGTCGTAGCCCACTTCCAGCAAGGTACTCATGATTGGCGTCCATTTATACATCGGGCGCACACCCACGGTGTACCAGGTTGTACCGTTATTGTTATCGCGATCAACATCTTGGTACATCGCGACATACATCAGACCCCAAGTATCGTTGAAGTCGATGGCACCGTGGTCGAGCACGCGCCACATGTTGCCGTTGTTGTTTACGCTGCCGCCGCTGGAGTGGCCGCTCGCCCCGTTAGTACCCGGATCGGTCATGGAGTCGGTGGCGTATTGCAGGACGAATTTGTTGTAGCCGTTGTAGATGCTCTGCGTGTGTTCAGCAGTCAGCATTACGCCGTCTTTAGTGGCGTCGTCAGCCAGAGAGAAACCGTCACGCGGGTTAGCACGGCCGTAGTCAACACCCAGCTCTAATACGCCGCCTGGGTTGGTGTTCAGGCCAGCTACGCGCACGTCGAACACGTCGTTAGAGGTTGGAACTTCGTTACGCTGGTCAGCGATGTAGCCGTAAGAACCACCGCTTTCGGTGTTACGGGTGGCTGCCAGAGACAACTTACCAAAGCCCAAGTCAATGTCTTCGATACCTGCACCAGGACCAGAGATATCCCAGTAGTAGAAGTCAATCATGTGGACGTCATGACGTTGGTAGAAACGCTTACCGGCCCAGATAGTAGAACCCGGCAGCCAGTCAATCAGGTTTTTACCCAGCACGTTAGCTTCACGCACGGCAGGGCTGGTCGATTCGGAGTCATTTCTCTGGTCTACGGCGTAACCGATGTTGCTGTTGAAGTAGAAGCTCTTATCCCCTTCCTTCCACACTTCCTGTCCAAGACGTAACTCGGCATAGGTTTCACATTCGTTACCCAAACGGTATTTGCTGTCAGCACCGGTCGCTTTAAAACACTGCTGCTCGCCGCCGCTGCCGGTCCAGCCAATGCCCGAACGCGCATAACCAGTGAAGTCAACTGCCATCGCTTGTGTAGAAAAAATACCCGCCGCGACTGCCAGCGGCAGAGAGTATTTACGCAAAGTCATCATCATTGTTCTCCTGTAGGGGGATCGCGTGCTTTAAACGCCGGGCTCTGGGTGTAGCCGTCGGCACGCAGTCCCGTCCTCGCGGAACAAGTGACAGCGATGAGGCGGCAAGCCTATTGCGAATGTTGCACCTTCTTCTACCAACACCACGTCGTTCTGGCGGTACACCAGATTTTGACGGATAGCCGGGATCTGGATGTGAATCTGGGTTTCGTTGCCGAGCTGCTCGACCACCTGCACCACGCCGGACAGCGTCACTTCTGCGATATCGCTCGGTAAGAGGTGTTCAGGACGGATCCCCAGAGACAGATTGCTGCCGACCGTGACCTCTTTGCCCTCAACCGGCAGCCATACGCGCTGGCGGTCTGGCAGTTCAATCTGCACACGTTCGGCTTCAACGCCGGTGACTTTCACCGGCAGGAAATTCATTTTTGGCGAGCCAATAAACCCGGCCACAAAGCGATTTGCCGGATAGTGGTACAGGGCCAGAGGCTTGCCGATTTGCGCCACGCGACCGGCGTCGAGCACCACGATTTTGTCGGCCAATGTCATGGCTTCGACCTGATCGTGGGTGACGTAAATCATGGTGCGTTTCAAACGCTTATGCAGACGGGAGATCTCAATACGCATCTGGACGCGCAGCGCGGCGTCGAGGTTCGACAGCGGCTCATCGAGCAGGAAAACCGTCGGCTCGGCCACCAGCGTGCGGCCAATGGCGACGCGTTGACGCTGGCCGCCGGAGAGCGCCTTCGGGCGGCGATCCAGCAGGTGAGCCAGTTGCAGCACTTCTGAAACCTGATTCACCCGCTGGGTAATTTCGGCTTTTTTGGTGCCCGCCAGCTTCAGGCCGAAGGACATGTTTTCGGCCACGGAGAGGTGCGGGTAGAGCGCGTAGGACTGAAACACCATGCCGATGCCACGCTCGGCGGGCGGCACGTCGTTCATGCGTTTCTCGCCAATCAGCAAGTCGCCGGAGGTAATATCTTCCAGGCCCGCAATCATGCGTAACAGCGTAGATTTGCCACAGCCAGACGGCCCGACAAAAACCACGAACTCACCTTCGGCAATCTCAATATTCACGTCTTTTGAGATGACCGTGTCGCCAAAGGCTTTGTAGAGGTTACGAAGTGATACGCCCGCCATAGCCGACTCCTGAACAGACTTGCTGGAGTCTCCTGCCTACCGCGCGGTCAATCATTTATTTGCCGCGTAAGCAAGGAAACTGAATGTCAGGCAGAGTGCGGGAACGATACCTTTTCGTAATCATCCGTAACAAAGATTTTCATGGGGGAGGAGGAAGGAGGATGAGGCTATTGCGCAAACGGCTGAAAGTTCACACTAAAGATCAAATTCGTGATCTTGATGGCAAATTGCCACCCATAATTTTGAGTTATACCCCACAGAATGCGCGGCAGTGTTAAGTGGATCACACAACCAGAGAGGGGGGCGTAGAGAGGGGGATGATGAAGCTATGTTGAGTTATCGCCGACACTGGTCCGGCAAGCTTATCTGGCTACCTCAAACCGACTTTTACGACATTAACGTCACCTTCAGACGGAATAAAAATCGCCTCTCTACGCTCGTTAAAGGATTAGATGATGAATAAGACAGTCACACGAACTCTCGCAGTATCTGCCCTGGCAACGCTTTTCATGTCGTCCTCCGCGTTTGCCAAAATCGAAGAAGGCAAGTTGGTCATCTGGATCAACGGAGACAAGGGCTATAACGGCCTGGCCGAAGTAGGTAAGAAGTTTGAGAAGGACACCGGCATCAAAGTGCTGGTTGAGCACCCAGACAAACTGGAAGAGAAGTATCCGCAGGTGGCTGCCACCGGCGACGGCCCGGACATTATCTTCTGGGCCCATGACCGATTTGGCGGCTACGCCCAGTCCGGCTTGCTGGCGGAAATCAGCCCGGATCAGGCGTTCAAAGATAAACTCTTCCCGTTTACCTGGGACGCGGTGACCTTCAACGGCAAGCTGATCGGCTACCCGGTTTCGGTGGAAGCGCTGTCGCTTATTTACAATAAAGACATCATCAAGCAGGCGCCGAAGACGTGGGAAGAGATCCCCGCGCTGGACAAAGAGCTGCGCGCCAAAGGCAAAAGCGCCATCATGTGGAACCTGCAAGAGCCCTACTTCACATGGCCAATTATCGCCGCCGACGGCGGTTACGCGTACAAATACGAAAACGGCAAATACAACATCAAAGACACCGGCGTGAATAACGCGGGTTCGCAGGCTGGCCTGCAATTCATCATCGACATGGTGAAGAACAAAAATATTAATGCCGACACTGATTACTCCATCGCCGAAGCCGCGTTTAACAAGGGCCAGACCGCGATGACCATTGATGGCCCTTGGGCATGGTCAAACATCGATAAAAGTAAAATCAACTACGGCGTGACGCTGCTGCCAACCTTCCACGGCAAACCGTCGAAGCCGTTCGTCGGGGTATTAACCGCGGGTATTAATGCCGCTAGCCCGAATAAAGAGCTGGCCAAAGAGTTTCTGGAAAACTACCTGCTGACCGATGACGGCTTGGCGGCAGTGAATAAAGACAAGCCGCTGGGCGCCGTGGCGCTGAAGTCCTATCAGGAAAAACTGGAGCAAGATCCGCGCATTGCCGCCACCATGGCGAACTCGAAAACCGGCGAAATCATGCCGAATATCCCGCAGATGAGTAACTTCTGGTATGCCGAACGCAGCGCGATCATCAATGCTATCAATGGTCGTCAAACCGTCGAGCAGGCGCTGAAAGAAGCTGAAACCCGCGTCACCAAGTAATCTGACGCCTGAGCTAAAGTGAGTCGTAACCCGCCGGGGTGAAGCTTCGCCCCGGCGTAACAAGGGATGTGCTATGCAAGAAAGCGGAATGTCAGCCAGAAAAAAAGGGCGCATCGGCAGTGGCGTGAAATGGCTGGTGGTCAGTTTGCTCGCCCTGTTTACCGGCTACCTGATTGTCCTGATGTACGCGCAGGGCGAGATGCTGTTTGCCATGCTAACGCTGCTGCTTTCCAGCGTCGGCTTATATATTTATGCCAACCGCCGCGCCTACTCGTGGCGCTATATTTATCCCGGCCTCGCCGGTATGTCGCTGTTCGTGCTGTTCCCGCTAGTTTGTACCATTTTCATCGCCTTCACCAACTACAGCAGCACCAACCAACTGACCTTTGAACGGGCGCAGTCGGTATTAATGGACCGCCAGTTTCAGGCTGATAAAGCCTACCCGTTCGCCTTATTCCCCGCCGACGCCGACCAGTGGCGCTTGGCCCTGACCTCGCCTGACAGTGGCGAAATATTAGTGTCCGCCCCCTTTGCTTTTAATCCGGCGACGCAGCAAACCTTAACGCTCTCTCCGCAGGCCATGCCCGAGGGGGAAAAAGCCGGGCTGCGCATCGTCACCCAAAACCGTCAGGCGCTGGGGCAATTGACCGCCAAACTGCCTAGTGGCGAAAGCCTGAAGATGAGCTCGCTGCGCCAGTTTTCCGGCAGCCAGCCTCTGTACCAGCGCGCTGAAGATGGCAAACAGCTGACCAACGTGCAGAGCGGCGTGGTGTATCGCCCGAATATGCAAACTGGCTTCTATCAGGCGGTGAATGCCCAAGGCGAGTGGCAGGCGGAGAAGCTCAGTCCCGGCTTTACGGTGAATATCGGCTGGGCCAACTTCCTGCGCGTACTGCACGACGACGGCATCCAGAAGCCGTTCCTGTCTATCTTCGTCTGGACCATTATCTTCTCGCTGCTGACGGTGATTTTCACCACCGCCGTGGGCATGGTGCTGGCCTGCGTGGTGCAGTGGGAGGAGCTGAAAGGCAAGGCCATTTATCGGCTGCTGTTTATTCTGCCGTATGCCGTGCCAGCCTTTATTTCTATCTTGATCTTCAAAGGGTTATTCAACCAAAGCTTCGGCGAAATCAACCTGATGCTCAGTAGCCTGTTTGGCATCAAACCGGCGTGGTTTAGTGACCCGCTGACCGCCAAAACCATGATTATTATCGTCAATACGTGGCTGGGTTATCCCTACATTATGATTTTGTGCATGGGGCTGCTGAAGGCCATTCCTGATGACCTGTATGAAGCCTCGGCGATGGACGGCGCGACGCCGATGCAGAACTTCTTCCGTATCACTTTCCCTTTGCTTATCAAGCCGCTGGCACCGCTGATGCTAGCGAGCTTTGCCTTTAACTTTAACAACTTCGTGCTGATCCAGCTGTTGACCAACGGCGGCCCGAATATGATTGGCACCACTACCCCGGCCGGGCATACCGACCTGCTGGTCAGTTACACCTATCGCATCGCCTTTGAGGGCGGCGGAGGCCAAGATTTCGGGCTGGCGGCGGCGATTGCCACGCTGATTTTCCTGTTGGTGGGTGCGCTGGCTTTGATCAACCTGAAAGCTTCCCGCATGAAATTCGACTAGTCGACAAGGAGAGAGACAAATGCCCATGGTTAAACCTAAGTCGCAAAAACTCCGGCTGCTGGTCACTCACGTGTTGCTGCTGTGCTTTGTGGCGCTGATCTTGTTCCCGCTGCTGATGGTATTTGCGATTTCGCTACGGCCCGGCAACTTCGCCACCGGCAGCATCATTCCTGAGCAAATATCCTGGGATCACTGGAAGCTGGCGCTGGGTATGGCGGTAACCAACAGCGACGGCAGCGTCACGCCGCCGCCCTTCCCGGTGATGCTGTGGTTGTGGAACTCCATCAAGATTGCGGTGATCACCGCGATCGGCATTGTGGCGCTCTCCACTACCTGCGCCTATGCCTTCGCGCGCATGCGCTTTCGCGGTAAAAGCACGCTGCTGAAAGGCATGCTGATTTTCCAAATGTTCCCGGCGGTGCTCTCTCTGGTGGCGCTCTACGCCCTGTTCGACCGCCTCGGCCAGTATGTGCCTTTCCTCGGGTTGAATACCCACGGCGGGGTGATTTTCGCCTATATGGGCGGCATCGCGCTGCACGTCTGGACCATTAAGGGTTACTTCGAAACCATTGATAATTCACTGGAAGAAGCCGCCTCGCTCGACGGCGCGACGCCTTGGCAGGCTTTCCGGCTGGTGCTGTTGCCGCTGTCGGTGCCGATTCTGGCGGTAGTGTTTATTCTGTCGTTTATCGCCGCGATCACCGAAGTGCCGGTGGCGTCTCTGCTGCTGCGCGACGTCAATAGCTACACGCTGGCGGTCGGCATGCAGCAATATCTCAACCCGCAAAACTACCTGTGGGGCGACTTTGCCGCGGCGGCAATTCTGTCTGCGATACCTATCACGGCGGTGTTCCTGATTGCACAACGCTGGCTGGTGGGAGGATTAACGGCGGGCGGGGTGAAGGGCTAGTTTACTGCAATGCGCTTGGTGTTATTTGGCTGTATTTCTCAACAACCTCTGTGTCTGAACTATTGGCGACTTGCGAAAGTCGCCTTTTTTCATCGGGTTTAGAAGCCGTTACGCGAAGTAGAACCACGCGGTTTCAATCAGGCCATTTTCAATTTCAAACACCGCGACGCTTTCGATGGGCTGCTCATTAATGCCGTGAATGCGTTCGTGGTCAAACACCTTATTGCCCAGCACCGAACGGGATATTAATTCAGCCCGCAGCTTCGGGTTATTAAAGCGGTGATTAGCATAAAACTCACGTAACTGCTGCTTGCCGACGGTCGAAGGCTCGGTGGCAGGCATACGGAACCCTTTGAAAGTTTCACTGAAACAGGCGACGAACTTTTCTAAGTCGTGCTCGTTATAGGCATAAAACTGCTGTTCAACAGGCAATAAAGGTGAAGACATATCAACTCCGGAATTGAATAAAAATTCTTATTATTTGAATGGAAATTCAATATCTATTGATGCAGTCAATATGTCAATCACGAGGTTTTAAATCCCACAGGCCTCTGACCGTGCTCATCAAGCTGGCCGTGCCGCTGGCGACCGACAACCCGCGAATACCTTCATCGCCGAAGTTGACCACGGTTTCCAGCCCGGCCTCTTGGCACAGCACCGCGCCTCCGGCGATATCCCACAGGGTGGTGCGGCGCTGTAGATGGCCGTCAATCACCCCTTTGGCGGCAAACACCATGCCCACGGTGGTGCAGCGATAACACTGCACCGACCAATCGGCGGCGCGCAGCCCTTGGTAGAAGTTGGCGGCGTCATCGAGGCGGTCGTCGGAACTGTCGCCGAGGGAGAGGATCTGCACGTCGCCAAAACGGTTGTCGCGGGTAAAAGGCTCGCCGTTGAGGAAGATGCCTTTGCCGCTTTGTGCCGCAAACTGTTCATTGAGCACCGGCAGCGCCACCACGCCAATCACCGGCTTCTTGCCTTCCACCAGCCCCAGCGACACGCCCCACAGCGGCGAACCGCGCAGGAAATTCGAGGTGCCGTCGATTGGATCGATAACCCAGCAGGCCGCGTCGGTCAGCGTGCCGCCAAGCTCTTCGCCAATAATGGCATCTTGCGGGAAATGCTCGGCCAGCTGCGCGCGGATAAATTGCTCCACGGCGACATCGGCCTGTGAGACAAAATCCTGCACTTTTTTGCTACTGACCTGAATCTCATCCCGGCGGTTGAAGTAGTTTAGCGCCAGCTCGGCGGCCTGCGCGGCAATCTGGCTGGCCTTGGCCAGACGTGGTGACATGTCTTGGTTAATCATCGTTGTCCCTGAATTTCATCCCGTTTTGCTTGAGCAAAAATAAAAATTGGCCACAGCATGCCCTCTGAGTGATGAACAAAATATGACAATCCGCCGTTAGAGCGTCAAACGATGGGTCACATTGGGGTCATCCGTCACCGGCACAAACCCCAAACTGCGGTAGAAGGCGTGGGCGCTCTCCGGGGCGTGAGTATTGAGCAGGTCGAAGTAGTCTGGCGCATCGGCCAGCAGGTGAGTCATCAGCAACTGGCCGACGCCCTGCCGCCTTAGCTCGCGGGTCACAAACAGATGGCGCACCCGGCCAATGCGCGGCGAGTTGGCAAAGGGGTCGATATTGCGCCCGCAGATGCCCACCAGTTGGCGCTCATCGCTGCCCTGCTGCAATAAAAATGCCCCGTTGAGCATCTCCCCCTTTAGGGCAAAACGGTTGGCGCCAGAGCGCCAGTTGTCGCGCAGGCGCACCAGCATGCGTTGCCCCTCGCGCTGACTTTCGGCGCAGAGAGCATCAAATCCCGTCGTAGAAGGGTCAACCGACGCAATGATTAACATAGGTTCTCCGATGAGTGTCGAAAGACTTACCAATATAGCGCCTCTGGCCCTCTGCGCGTTGCTAGATTTTTTTTGCTTTCCGTTGCTCTGCTCTTTCTGTTTCATCTCCCCACTTTTGGTCATATTTTGTTAAGCCGCTCCGTTATATAATCCATTTCACAACGAACCAGAGGATCATAACGTGCGCGCTTTCCGTTCAATTTTGCTGCTTGGCCTTGCGCTGAGCTTTGCACCACTTTCATCATGGGCTTCCCGCCAGATTACCGACCAGTTAGGCCGTCAGGTGACGATTCCCGATAAAGTCGATCGCGTCGTCGTGTTGCAACACCAGACGCTCAACCTGCTGGTGCAGCTTGATGCCACGGACGAGATCGTCGGCGTGCTCAATAACTGGAAAAAACAGCTGGGCGATGGCTATGAGCGTCTGGCCCCGTCACTTGATAGCAAGGCGCAGGTCGGCGACCTGACCAGTGTGAATCTGGAAAGCCTAGTGGCGCTGCACCCGCAGGTGGTGTTCGTCACCAACTACGCGCCGCAGGAGATGATTGACCAGATTAGCCATACCGGCATCGCAGTGGTGGCGATTTCCCTGCGCGAAGATGCCAAGGATCAGGCGGGAAAACTCAATCCGACCCTCGACAATGAGGATCAGGCTTACGATAACGGGCTTAAGCAAGGCATCCGACTGATTGGCGAAGTTGTGAACCGCCAAAAACAGGCCGCGGCATTGATCGACTATACTTTTTCTCAGCGTCAGATTGTTAGCCAGCGTTTGAAAGACATTCCTGCCGATAGGCGTATACGCACTTACATGGCCAATCCTGAATTAACCACCTACGGCTCGGGCAAATATACCGGGCTGATGATGGCCCATGCCGGTGCGATGAATGTCGCCGCCGCGACGGTGAAAGGCTTCAAGCAGGTGGCGCTGGAACAGGTGATCGCGTGGGATCCGCAGGTGATCTTCGTGCAAGATCGCTATCCGGAAGTGGTGGATCAAATTAATAACGATCCGCAATGGCAGGCCATCGACGCCGTGAAGAACCATCGCGTGTATTTGATGCCTGAGTACGCCAAAGCCTGGGGTTACCCGATGCCCGAAGCGCTGGCGATTGGCGAACTGTGGATGGCGAAAAAGCTTTATCCACAAAAGTTTACCGACATCAATATGCAGAAACAGGCAGATGACTATTATCAGCGTTTCTACCGTACGAGCTATGTCAGTCAAGCCGAGCAGAAAGGGAGCCAGCCTCGCCCCTGATGCCATCACGGTGAGGCGATAAAATAATAAAGGAGAATAAGAGATGGCAAATTCAATCAACGTGTTGGCGGCGGGCAGTCTGCGTCTGGTGTGGGAGCAGCTGACGCAAGCTTTTACCGAAGCCACCGGCACGAAAGTAAAAACCGAATTTGGACCCGCCGGGCTATTGCGCCAGCGCATTGAGCAGGGGGAGAAAGCCGATCTCTTCGCCTCCGCCAACACTGCTCATCCGCTGGCCATCCAGCAGCAGGGCCGCGCGCTGGAAGTGAATACCTTCTGCGGCAACAGCCTCTGTCTGGTGGCGCGTGATACGCCAGAGCTGGACGGCCTGAATTGGCTGACCGTGCTTCTCGACTCTCGTTTTCGCCTCGCCACCTCGACGCCGCAGAGCGACCCGTCGGGGGATTACACCTTGCAGATGTTCGAAGAGATTGAGCGCCGCCATCCGGGTTCTGGCGAGGGGTTGCGTAATAAAGCGCTAAGACTGGTTGGCGGCCCCAACAGTGCCGTAGTACCAGAAGGCAAATTGGCGTCAGAATGGCTGATTTGCAGCGGGCAGACTGACCTGTTCATCGGCTACACCAGCTATGCCAGATTGCTGCGTGAAAACGATAAACTGCGGGTGTTTAACATTCCGGCGGATTACAACGTGCGGGCCAACTACGCGCTGGCGACCTGTACGGAGAAGGCCAAGCCGCTGGCGGAATTTATTCTGTCTGACCAAGGCCAGCACCTGCTACAGAATGCCGGTTTTTGCGGGCGGGACTCGGTGATGCGGGAATAACCGGGGAACTGTTTTAAGCTTGGTCAAAGCGATGTCGTCGGGCGCGAAGTGGGTTCTCTGCTTGCGCCCTTCTTATTGCAATCTTGCTAGATCAATCGTTGAAATCACGTTCCTTCAGCGCACGCTGGCGATCGTAATATTCATCTTCTGCGGCGATAATTTCATCCAGCAGAGAATCCACATCGGCTTTCGAAGTGTCTTCCACAAAGTGTCCCGTCAGCACGCTTTCCGGCGTCAGTTTGCCGTCTTCATACAGCGCCCAAATCTCTTTGGCGAAGCGCGTCTCCAGCAACTGCGGCGCGAACTGCCCGTAGTAGCTGCGCATGTTATTCACGTCGCGCTCGAACATAGATTCGGCGTGGTTGTTGGCCGAGGCGTCGACGGCCTGCGGTAAGTCGATAATCACCGGCCCGTTGGCGTCCATCAGCACGTTGAACTCTGACAAGTCGCCGTGAACGATACCGGCACAGAGCATGCGCACGATATTGCGGATCATGGTGTCGTGGTCAGCCACCGCCTCTTCTGGCGTAAGCATCACGTCACTCAGGCGCGGCGCCACCAGCCCTTCGGCATCGGTGATCAGCTCCATCAGCAGCACGCCGTCGAGACAGATGTAAGGCTGTGGCACGCGCACCCCGGCGTTAGCGAGGCGGAAAAGCGCGTCAACTTCGGCGGTCTGCCAGGTTTCTTCCTGCTGCTTGCGACCGAACTTCGAGCCTTTTTGCATCGCACGCGCACTGCGGCTGTTGCGAACCTTACGCCCTTCCTGATACTGCACCGCCTGCTTAAAACTACGCTGGGTGGCTTCCTTGTAAACCTTGGCGCAACGGATCTCTTCACCGCAAAGTACAGTGTAAACGTCGGCTTCTTTGCCGCTTTTCAGTCGACGGACCACATCGTCTATCAGGCCGTCATCCACCAGAGGTTGGATTCTATTTGGGATTTTCATGCAGCCTTGTACCTTATTTACTCGCGCGAGGGAATCACCAGCGCAATATTCCCTTCGTGAACTTTGATGAGAGAGCGGCCTGCGGCTCACTTCCCCCATTTCGTAATGCATACTGTAACACTCCGCCGCAAACAACACCTGACTACGACGGGGGATTTCCGTCAGTTTATCTTAGTGATCACTTCCTGCACAAACTGATGCTTATGCCAGCTAAGGGCAATGCGCTCATCAAAGAACCTGACAGAAAAGATAAGCTGGAAGGGTTTGTTTATTTACCCCACCCTGCTATTTATTAAGCATTAATAAACATTCATTATTTCCATCTGTAAAAATGCGTGTAAATTAATATCAAAAATATATTGGGAATGATAAACCCCATTATTTACCCCCGCACTTCGTTTAACTATCGTTTATTTATCACCCGCGTTGGTATACATATCGTTTAGTATGAGGGTGGTACTGTGCCGGAACTTTCTCGTTATAGGTAACAGTCATGCCAAATATTTTAATTACCGGCGCATCAGGTTTCGTGGGTGGCGCAGTGGTTGAACATATTATTCGTCACGTCGCTATGGATAACCTTCAATTACTTTTATTAGTCAGGGCTGACGATAATCTGGCTGGCCGTAAACGTATTATTAGTAATCTGCAAAAATTCGATTTAACCGAAAAACAGCTTTCCGTTATCAATGAAGACTCTATTTTGATTGGCGACCTCGGCGAACCTGAAGGTTTTATTAACGATCCGCGCCTTGATGACATTACTCACGTGATCAACTGCGCCGCCATTGCATCCTTTGGTAATAATCCGGTGCTGTGGAAAGTGAACGTTGATGGCTCACTGGCTTTTGCTAAACGTATGGCACAGGTAAAAAGCCTGCAACGCTTTGTCCACGTCGGCACCGCCATGGCCTCCATGCCAGACAAAGACAGTATCTTCTATGAAGATATGCCCGACAACGCCCATAACGAAGATCTGGTGCAGTACACGGCGTCCAAGCGTGCGATTGAAAATCTGATCCGCCAAGAGTGTCCGGATATGCCCTTCGTCGTGGCGCGCCCGTCAATTATCGTCGGCCACACTCAGTTTGGTTGTCGCCCATCCAGCAGTATTTTCTGGGTGTTCCTGATGGCGCTAAAACTGAAGAAATTCCCCTGTACGTTGGAAGATAGAATTGACGTTATTCCGGTGGATTATTGCGCCATGGTATTGGTCAATCTCTGCCTGAATAGCGATATTCAGCACGATTTCTATCATATTTCATCCGGTGATATGTCCACGCCTTTCCATGAAATAGATATTTGTGTCGCCAAAGCCAGCAATACGCCAGCGGCCGTTAATGAATACAAACAAACGACTTATCAAGACTTCATTGGTATTCGCAAGCAGTTCAAAGATATTCTTGGCCCGTGCAATGATAAGATTATTTTACGCGCCATTAAATTATATGGCAGCTTCGCCGAATTAAACGTCAAATTCGATAACCGTCGTGTAATGGACATGGGTCTGCCAAAACCTATGCCATTTAAAAACTATATCGATAAGTGCGTTAGCTCCACGCACGGTCAAACCATCTCCGAACTGATGATGGTTGATTTTAAATAAGCGTTCAGAGAAACCGCTGAAAATAAAAATCCCGCGTTGTATTTTTGCGCGGGATTTTTTTATTGCGGGCTTTTAGCGACAAATTTTTCGCTTACGGCATTCCATTGCGACCAAACAGCCGGAAACCTTCGCGCTGGTTCAATCTTTCGTAGTAAGCCTCCACCGCAGGCAGCGCCGGGCGAGCCATCGGGGTCATCGCCCAGCGGTTTACCGACAGGCCCAGCGGAATATCCGCCAGCGTGAAGCTGTCTCCCAGCACGTAGTCGCCGCTTTTTTGAAGCTGCGCTTCCAAAATCTGCATATGGCGATTCCAGTTACTCACTCCGGCTTCAATTAACGCCGGGTCCTGATGCTGCGCGCTATTACGCGCCAGCGCCGGGAAGGCGTAGCGCCAAGAGTTATTCAACTCGCCCGCCTGCCAGTCCATCCACTGCTCGGCCAGGGCGCGGGTTTTTATATCTGCCGAAAGCAGATCCTCACGCCCTTCGCGCGCCACCAGATAGCGGCAAATCACGTTGGATTCCCACAGCACAAAATCGCCGTCGATCAGCACCGGCACCATGGCATTGGGATTTAATGCTTTGAACTCAGGGGTTTCGGTGGACTGAAATCCGCTGCCATAGTCCTCGCGTAAATAATCCAGCCCTAGCTCATGACAGGTCCACAGCACTTTGCGGACATTGATAGATGATGCCTTACCCAATAATTTCAACACGATACCTCCTGATAGACAGCAGACAATGTGAACATCAATGTGGATCAGGTGACCCATAAAAAGAGTTAAAAACGCGGCCCCGCACGTTTAAAAATGCGGGTCGGGCTGCCGTAATATTCGGTGTCGGTTTCCGCCACAAAGCCACACTTCTCGGCGAGGCGAATCGAAGCAATATGTTCAGGATCGATGATGCAGCAGAGCTGGCGGTCGAGGTGGGTATCGGCCCACTCCAGCACTTTCTGCGCGGCTTCCAGCGCATAGCCTTTGCCGTGGAAAGCCGGGGAGATCACCCAGCCCATTTCCGCTAACCCCTCCAGCGAGGGGGTGATATCGCGCTGATAATCCGCAATACCGACTTCGCCAACAAAGGTGCCGTCACGCAGACAAACGGCCCAATAGCCAAAGCCCAGCATCTGCCAGTGACCCGGATAACGCAATAAGCGGCTCCAACTGGCCTCGCGGCTGGACGGCGTGCCGCCGATATATTTCACCACGTCGGGGTTGGCCCACTGTTCGGCAATGGCGTCAAAATCTTCCACGCGGTGGCCGCGCAGGATAAGGCGTTCAGTTTCTAAAACGGGGGCAGAAGTCAGCATGGGGTTGGCTCATTAAATTTCACTAAATCATAAGCTAACACTGAAATACGTGGGGAGGGAATGGACTTTTTAGCGCAAGATTTGCTGGCGAAGTTCGGTCGGCGTGATACCGCGCATGGCTTTGAAACGGTTACTAAAATGGCTGGTCGAGCTGAAGCCGCACTCCAGCGCAATGGCCGTGACGTCCAACGCGCTGCTGCGCAGTAAGTTTTCGCCCTGAATCAGCCGCGCATTCATCACATACTGATGGGGAGCCATGCCCATGCTCTGTTTGAACATGCGGGCAAAGTGGAATTCGCTCAGCGCCGCCAACGCCGCCAGCTCCGCCAAGAGCAGTGACTGGGAAAGATTGGCGTGAATATACTCTTTTACCCGGTTAAGTACCGCAGGCGACAGCCCGCCGCGCACCGTCGGCAAGGCCCACTGTAGCTGGGTGTAGTTTTTCACCAGATGGGCCATCAGCAGCGTGGAGGCACTGCTGAGCATCAGGTGGTTACTGCGCTCCTGCCACTGGCTGCTGAGCAAAAACTGGCGATAGAGCAGCGTGATTTGCGGATCTTCGGCAAAAGTTCGCTCTTCCAATTGAATGCTCGCCGGTGTGCGTTCCCACGTCTGCTCGACCAAATGCAGCAGATGCTCATCACTGCAATACAGATGCACGAAGGAGAGATCGTCGCGCACGTCCCAACTCGACACATTATTTTTGGGCATGATGCAGAAGCGATCCGGGCCACCGCCGTTCCGCCAGCCGGAGCGCGTTTTATGATAGGTTTCATAGCCATCCGCCACGTAGAGGCTCAGAGTATGGTGGTCAGGATTCTCCTGCGTGACGCAGTCATTCTTGTTCGACCAGGCGGCGAGCTTAATACCAGAGCCTAACTCCACGCTGTCGTGCAGGACAGCATGATGCTTCCTGAGCGTTTCGAACGCCTGATAAACCTTGCCCATGGTGCGCACCGTTGGAATAAATGAGAGCGCTAAGTGTAACGGTTTGGCGGGTGCGGAGGCCAGTTTTTGAGCTTTCACCCTGAAAAAAAGCGCAAGAATATGCAAACCCCAGCAGCCCGGTGCAAGCGCGGTCGCGGCAAATGCCGCAGAATTCCGCCTTTCTATACCGGGGATTGAACATGAACGCGCTGTTATATATTTCGATTATTTTGGTCTGGGGCACGACGTGGTTTGCTATTTATCTTCAGCAAGGTGATGTTCCTGCGTCAGTTTCTATTTTTTATCGTTTCCTGCTGGCCGCCATCCTGATGCTGATTGTCATGCTGGCAACCCGCCGCCTGCGCCGCCTGCCGCTGCGCGACCACCTGTTTTGCATGGTGCAGGGCTGCTGCGTGTTCAGCTTCAACTTCTACTGCTTCTACCATGCTGCGGCCTATATCAGCACCGGGCTGGAATCGGTGATTTTCTCCATGTCAGTGCTGTTCAATGCCTTTAACGGCATGCTGTTCTTCCGCCAAAAGCTCGCGCCAACGCTGATCCCCGCTTCTATCCTCGGTCTGGCGGGCATTGTGACCCTGTTCTGGCACGACCTTTCCGCGTCCCATATCGCGCCAGAATTACTCAAAGGCATTGGCCTGAGCCTGCTCGGCACCTACGGTTTCTCGCTGGGCAATATGATCAGCACCCGCCACAAAAATCGCGGGCTGGACGTGTTCTCCACCAACACTTACGCGATGTTTTATGGCACCGCAGTGATTGGCGCGCTGGCCCTGTCGCAGGGTGAATCCTTCGCCATCGACCTGACGCCGCAGTATATCGGCTCACTGATTTACCTCGCCGTGTTCGGCTCGGTAGTGGCGTTCGGCATCTATTTCAGCCTGGTCGGGCGTATCGGGGCCAGCCAAGCGGCTTACAGCACCCTGCTGTTCCCACTGGTGGCGCTAACTGTCTCTACTTTCGGCGAAGGCTATCAGTGGCACGTTAACGCAGTGATTGGGCTCGGCATGATCCTGCTGGGGAATTTCGTGATGTTCGCCAAACCTAACTGGTTCAGCGGATGGCGTAAAACGGATAAAGCATTGAGTTAAATCGGGTTGGCCTGAGGGATCAGGCCAATAGACTTTCTCCACCAATCAGCGGAATGATTCTGGCAAGTACATCATCAAAAAGCTGAGGTTCAGCTCGGACAATAAACTTGGCCTTACGCTGCCGCCAATCAAGTGTGTGAATTAACGTGGTGGCGACAACACTAGGAGTTTCAAGGTTATTGACCAATACTTCCGTCGGCGCTCCCCGAATACTGCTGCTGATCGGTGTACATATCACCAAGCCAGTGACGGTGCTGTAAGTTTCATGAGAGAGGATAAGGGCTGGACGGTACTTCCCTATTTCTTTGCCTTTCGTCGGCTCAAAATCCAGCCAGCAAATATCTCCGCGTTTGGGTATATAAATCAAAAATCTAACTCCCTGTCCTTAGGTTCTACCAATTCATCCGCATGGGCGGTGTAGGCACTCAATCCCATCAGTAAATCTGCTTCCGTCACGTTTTTCTTCTCGGCTTTACGAATATGCAAACCCTCTTCCGTAATTTCGACGTCTACGACATCCCCTTCTTCAAACTGTGGAATCGACTTCAAATTTCCTGACAGCCTGAGCGCAATGCTGTTACCCCATTTCTGTAATGTAGCTTGTGTTCGCATCGTATATTCCTTCATCAATGTATCTACAAAGAGTATACGCAATAAAGCCCGCCGCTGACTATGCAGTGACGGGCTTTATCATTTAAATATCAGATCTGCCTTCAGATAAAATTCTGCAATAAACGCTCTTACATCGCAGGCTTCAACAAATCTTCCAACCCAATACGGCGGAACAGCTCGGTGCGGCCATCCATGTGACCGGGGTGAGCGAGCGCAGCCAACACCCCCACAACTCGAAGTATGACGGGGATGAAGGGGATTTAGATGATGCCGCCATTAGCGCGCAGCGTCTGGCCATTGATCCATGCACCATCAGGACCAGCCAAGAAAGCAACCACGGCGGCAATATCTTCTGGCTGGCCGAGACGTTCCAGAGGAGCCACTTTTGAAATGGTTTCAATCAGTTGCTCTGACTTACCGTTGAAGAACAGGTCAGTGGCCGTTGGGCCTGGAGCTACCGAGTTGACGGTGATTTGGCGCCCTCGCAGCTCTTTGGTTAACACCCGGCTCATGGCTTCCACCGCCGCCTTGGTGGCAGCATAGACGCCGTACGTTGGCTGGTAGAGGCCCACCACGCTTGAAGAGAAGTTAATGATTCGGCCGCCGTTACGCATGCCTTTCGCCGCTTCGCGCAAGGTGTTGAAGGTGCCTTTCAGGTTGATATCAATCAGGCTGTCGAAGGTGGCATCGTCAGTATCAGCAATGCTCGACAGCGGCATCACGCCCGCGTTATTGACCAACACGTCGATGCCGCCGAAAGCCTGCTCGGCGCTGGCAAACATTTTTGCCACAGCCGCAGAGTCACTCACGTCTGCCTGTGCGCTCACTGCGCGGCCACCCGCCTGTTCGATTCTCTGCACCAACGCGTCAGCGGTTTCAGCACCACGGGAGTAGTTCACAATCACGGTGAAACCCTCTTTCGCCAAACGTTCTGCAATCGCCGCGCCGATACCCCGTGACGCGCCCGTTACTAAAGCCACTTTGTTTTGAGCTGTGGTTGTCATGTTCTCTTCCTCGTCATTGATTAATTAGTCAGCAGCGTTGCTCACCGTTGAACAGAGAGTAGTCCATTGAAATTTTCGAATAATTACCTAATATTCGTTAACACTATCCGAATAATTCGAACAATAAAGAGAGCCAAAGGTGGATAAACTCGACAGCATGCGGCTGTTCACCCGCGTGGTAGAACTGCGCAGTTTTACCCAGGCCGCGCAGGATCTGGATTTAAAACGTTCAACCGTCACCGACGCCATCAAACAGCTGGAGCAGCGGCTGAATGTCCGGCTGTTGCAGCGCACCACTCGCCACGTCAGCGCGACGCTGGATGGTGAAGCTTATTATCAGCGCTGTTTGCGGATTTTAGCTGACGTCGAGGAGGCCGAGATGGCTTTTGCCGGAGCACGGCCCAAGGGGATTTTGCGGGTAGACGTGCACGGCACCATGGCGCGCTACTTCGTCCTGCCGGGCCTGCCGGAGTTTCTGGCGCGCTATCCCGACATAGAAATGGTGCTGAGCGAAGGGGATCGCTTGGTGGATTTGGTACGCGAAGGCATCGACTGCGTGATCCGCGCCGGGGAGCTAAAAGACAGCGATATGGTGGCGCGATCGCTGGGGCAGCTTGAAGAGATAACCTGCGCCAGCCCTGATTATTTGCAGCGCGTCGGCACGCCAAAAACGCTGGAAGATCTTCAGGGACATCAGATGATTGGCTATCGCTCGACCGCCACCGGCGGCTTATTGCCACTGGTGTTCAACGTCGAGGGGAAAGTGCATTCTGTGACCCTACCCACCACGCTTTCGGTGACCGGCGCAGAGAGCATGAAAGAAGCGGCCAGACGCGGGCTGGGGATTATTCAGGTGCCAAAATATGGTTTAACCGAGGATTTGCAAAGCGGCGCGTTGGTGCAGATTTTGCCGCAGTTCCCCCCTGGTTCGATGCAAGTTTCCCTGCTTTACCCGCGCAACCGCCAGCTGTCGCCAAGAGTGCGGGTGTTTATTGACTGGATGGTGAAGGAGTTTGCGGCCAGGAATCAGTAAGTGTTACAGCACCATGCTGACCAGCCTGAGCTGTTCAATGTCCTGCAACGGCGGCGCGCCAAAAGAGCGGCGATACTCACGGTTAAATTGCGAAGGGCTTTCATAACCGACCTGAAAAGCCGCCGTGGCGGCGTCGAGGTCCCCCGCCAACAGCAAACGTCGCGCTTCCAGCAGGCGAATTTGCTTTTGATATTGCAGCGGACTCATGGCCGTTAGCGCCTTGAAGCGATGATGCAGGTTGGAGACGCTCATGCCGACCTGCTTCGCCAACTCATCCATGCGCAGCGGTTTGGTGAAGTTCTGTTTAATCCATATCACCGCGTCGCTCACCCCTTTGCCCTGATAATAGGAAAGCAGGTGGTGGTAAAACGCATCGCATTTTGGGTTAGTGATCAGCCGGTAGAAGATCTCTTTCTTCACCAGCCCGCCCAATGCCTGCAGCTCCTGCGGGTTGTCGAGCATGCTAATCAGCCGTAAAAACGCGTCCTGTAACTGCTCGTCAGAATGCGCCACGTAGGCCGCCACGCTGCTGCCTTGCCCTGTGGGCGGCGCGACTTTCATGTCGATCAGCAGGTCGGCCATTTCCGGGATATTCAGGTCAATGCGTACGCCAAGGTAAGGCTCATCCTGCGTCGCCCGCGTCACTTGCCCGGCAATCAGCATATCGATGGCGGCCAGCACGTAGCTGCCCGCACCGTAATCCGACACTTCCTGGCCGATCAGCACGCGCTTTCCACCCTGTAACACCATGCACACCGCGGGTTCCAGCATGCCCTTCTTCATGTCGGTCGGCTCGGCGTAGCGAATGAAGGACAGCCAGGGCAGCGCGGTTTGCAGCGTCACTTCACTGGCGTCGAGACCGGCATAGCAGGCCGTTACCCGCTGGCGCAGCTTGTGCAGCGTCGGCGAATCCTCGAGATGTGAACGGCTTCTTGGCGGACTCTCTGGCTGTCGATTCATTATGCGTTGCTCGTTATTACCGGTTGGTCATCAACAATGCTCTTTGGCTCAAGATACGCCTCTAGCCCATAGGTGCCAAATTCTCGGCCCATGCCCGACTGCTTGAAGCCGCCAAACGGCGCATCGGGCACGTCGTACATACCGTTGATGAACACCCGCCCGGCGACGATTTTCGACGCCACGTAGCGCGCTTGCTCAAGGTTCTGGCCACTCACGTAGCCGTGCAGGCCATAGACCGTGTCATTAGCCATGGCGATGGCCTCTTCAACGTTATTGTAGGTCAGCACTGAGATAACCGGACCAAAGATCTCTTCGCGGGCGATAGTCATTTCAGGCGTCACGTTGACGAACACCGTCGGTTTGACGAAATAGCCGCTCTCCAGCCCTTCCGGGCGCCCTTCGCCCCCGCACAGCAGCACTGCGCCTTCGGCCACGCCCTGACGAATGTAGTTTTGCACGCGCTGATACTGCTTGGCGGTAACTAATGGGCCGATGAAAACATCGCTCTTGGCTGGGTCGCCGACGGTAAGCTGACCAATGGAGCGTTTAATCTGCGCTTTCACCTCTTCTAAACGGCTCTGCGGCACTAGCAAGCGAGTCCCGGCCAGACAGGCCTGCCCGTTATTGATGGTGCCAATGGTCAGCGCCAAAGGAATGGCTTTTTCCAAATCGGCGTCTTCAAGAATCACGTTGGCCGACTTGCCGCCCAGCTCCAGCGTGACGCGTTTCATGGTGTCCACCGCGCCGCGCGCGATGGTTTTACCCACCAGCGTTGAACCGGTAAAGGAGATTTTGGCAATGTCCGGGTGGCGAGTGATTTCTGCGCCGACCACGTCGCCACGCCCGGTGACGATATTGAAGACGCCCGGCGGCAGTCCGGCGTCGTGCAGGCATTCGGTGATGATTTGCGTCTGCGCCGCGCTCAGCTCGCTCGGCTTGATCACCACCGTGCTTCCCGCCGCCAGAGCCGTCGCCATTTTGTTGGAGATAAAGCCATAGTTGGCGTTCCACGGCGTGATCAGGCCGACGACGCCCATGGGTTCCATTACCACTTTCGCCTGCCCGACATAGCGAACAAAATCGTACTCTTGCAGCAGCTTGATGGTTTGCAGGAAAGCGCCGGAGGAGCGCGCCACCGTGCCTTTTGCCATCCAACCTGCACCGCCGTATTCGGCGATCATCACGGCTTCCAGCTCATCGGCCCGCGCCAGCACGGCGTCATGCAATTGTTGCAAATATTGGATACGCTGGGCTTTGCTGGTCTGGGAGTAACTGACATAAGCCGCTTTGGCGGCGGCGATCGCCCGCTGGGTATCAACTTCATCCGCCAGACGCACCTGCGTGACCACCTGCTCGGTCACCGGGTTTATCAGGTCCATCACTTCGCTGCCGTGCGGGGTGACAAACTGGCCGTTGATATAAATCTGATTGATCTGCTTTATCGTTGGGGATGACATGAATGACTCCGCTGCGGCCAAGCCGCTCAGTGAATGAACAATCATGTTAGGTGGCGAAGAGAAATCAGCGATAGACCGATACTGTGGAAGGATTGCCTAATCCTGCTGTTCGGGAGTAAGTTGAATCATCAACGATTGGAGTATGAAGAGCGATGACCACATCTAGCGTATTTCTGCATATTGGCCCTGAACAGACTGACATCACGGTTCGCACCGCCGGGCGCGAAGACCTACATTTGCCGCTAACGCTGGGTTCCGAGCTGACATCGCTGGCCTATTTTCGCCATACGCCGCCGACGCCCGCCGAGCTGGAAAATGCCATTATGGTGGTGGAAGACGAGCTGATGCGCGTACGCCACGACATCCCGTCAGGGGCGCGAGTGAGCAGCAGTGATAACGACATTCGTGCGATCGCGCGGCTGGCCGGGGTGGCGGAAAATGAACAGATGCCGCTTTCGGTGGAGGCCGTGGAGCGCACTTTCGATCGTCTGGCCTTAGTGATTAATGGCCGACCGGCCAGCTTTGAAGGCATCCCCGAGGGCAATGACTTCGCCGCCACGCTGCTGATCCTGCGCGAATTCATGCACCATTTGCAGTTCGAAGAGATTGTGGTGCAAGGCGCGAAGTTCGAGCAGTAAGTCTACAACCTGAATTTACGATAAATCGTGCAGCTCTTTTTTCAACGCTTTGGTGAGGCTGATGTCGCTGAATTCCACTGCCAGTCCGGCACGCTGCGGCGTACAGCACATCAGGCCAACGTGAATGCTTTTCGCGCCGGGGAATGGGCATAAACGCAGCAGCGGCCAGACCCGGCCATCCGTGGAGTATTGCACCCGCAGGCAGCCTTCGGTCAGGGTGACGCGCATCCAAAAATCTCGCGGATCGCCAGAAAAAATCCCCGTCGCCCAATCAGAATTCTCATTGGTCAGCACGCTCCCAATCATCGGTTGGCCGTCGTTGAACTCGATGCCCGCCTTCAGCCAGTGGCTCTCGTCGGCAGTCACCATGATGCCCGCCTGATCGTACAGCGTGGTGAAATCACTGCGCACCCGCACCTGTAGGGTGAAGTCTTCTGCCACGTCCCAGCCATAAACATGCCCGCTAAAACGGTTGAAGCCGTACCAGGTATTGCTCCAAAAATCGGTGGTGTCATCAGTCACGGCGCGCAGCACGCCATCTTGCTCCGACCACTGTTGCGGCGGGTTAATCCAGCGAGGAGTAGAATTCATGGGCTGTTCCTGGGCTAAAGAGTAGGAGGGTAAGGATAGAGGGAAAACGGCAAAGCGTCTGTTTAAGGATTGTATTTTTAGCATTTCGGTGACCAGAACAATCGGGTCTCGAGGGCATGGCAGGCAGGTTCGTAGATATATGAAAAGCAGAAAGGCCGATATCAAATATCGGCCCTTCGCAATTTACTTTTGTATCAGCTGCATCCACGTAACACTAAACAGTAGAACGCTTTTGCGTGACGCTATGGTCGGGTGATACGCCCCCCCAAGCCTGAAACTGAATTGATCTTAAGCCAATCTGACGATAGGGTCAAGCCGAAGTGCCAGGCTTTATTCATTAATCTATGGGTAATACTTTAATATCTCATCTAAGTTTTTTTCGTCACCCATCATTTCTCTGCCGAATTTAAGAATAAATGCCTGTAATTTATCAACTTCGGCACTCAAAATCTTCTTCTCATCAAGGATCTGATTTTTTGTAGTTAATAACTTAGCTTTTTCTTTTTTGTTTTTTTCTAACTCAGTTTTTAAGACTGCAATTCTCGATGTAATATCCTGATTATATTGTTCTGCCAGCGCAGTCTTTATCAACTCTCGATCGCTTTGCGTGATCTTATATTGGTGATATTTATGCTCGTACTTAGATCGCGCATTGCGGGGAGGAAACACTCGATGGGTTGAAACGGTTTGAATCATATTTAACAGCGCAAAAGACGGTTTCTCACGATATCTAGCAGCAAGTGAAGAGAACGATTCTGGACTGACTTCTATATTCAAAGGGTCGTGAGCAAGCTTGATTTTGGTTGAAAGAGGAATGACCTGCACGCAGCCTCGGTGCTCTCGCAAAACGATACACGGCCGCCTCTTGTGCATCTCTCCTTTAATCAGCCCGTTTCCCACTCTGTTGTTAATCTGCGGCGCGTTATGCCCATCGAACAATTCAGAATAGAAGCCAAATTCAACATCCACTATTTGATAGGGCTTGAGATAATAACCCGCGTCTTTGTTTTGAGATACGGAGAACTCTGCAACGGAGGCTGAAAAATCTGACTGATCTAGTGAAATATAAACAGCATCACTATCTATGATGACATTTTTAACTTGCCAGTTAAGTACTCCTTTATATTTAATAAAGTTATGCTTTACAAAAACATCATGTGAGTCTTGTTTAAATTCAGGTAAGACTATTTCTGAAAAATTAGAGTGAGTAACTTCTCCAAGTAACGTTCCATCGTTATGTTTAAATATAATCTTCATTTTTTAATATAGGGATCCTTTAAATAAAATATGAGGAATTAAGGGGAATCGTTACTAACATCGATAAGAAGAGATTCAATAATAAGGTAGAATACCGCGCATTCTAAAAAAGCGCTTCCTAATTCAGGAAACGCTTTTTAAAGAGGCTATATTATTGAAGTATCAATAATCAGAACGGGATATCGTCATCGAAATCCATTGGTGGTTCGTTGTTCTGGGCTGGCGCGTTGTTTTGCGCAGCTGGGCGAGCTTGCTGACCGCCGCTGAACTGGTTGCCGCCTTGTGGCTGCTGAGGCTGGCCCCAACCGCTCTGGCCGCCAGAAGCCTGGCCGCCGCCTGCTGGTGCGCCGCCGCCGGCACGACCGCCAAGCATCTGCATGGTGCCGCCCACGTTAACAACCACTTCGGTGGTGTATTTTTCAACGCCAGCCTGATCGGTCCATTTACGGGTTTGCAGTGCACCCTCGATGTAAACCTGAGAGCCTTTTTTCAGGTATTCGCCTGCCACTTCAGCCAGCTTGCCGAACAACACCACGCGGTGCCATTCAGTTTTTTCTTTCTGCTCGCCGGTCGCTTTGTCGCGCCAGCTTTCAGATGTCGCCAGAGTGATATTGGCTACGGCGCCGCCGTTAGGCATGTAGCGGACTTCTGGGTCTTGACCCAAGTTACCGACGAGAATGACTTTGTTTACGCCTCTGCTGGCCATGTGGATTCTCCTGATGATGTATGTCGTGGTTGAAACCACAGTTTGAAGGTGAGGAATTCACTTTGTGCCATTATAACCATAAAACGTAGCGTCCGTACCAAGGATGTCATTCCTTGGAAGATTCATTCCAGTTTGTTTATGAAACCCTCGATCGTTACATGGGATACTGGATATACATTCAGGTTTTCTTGTGCGAGGAGATTTATTTTGTGTCATAATTGCCCGTTATGTTCTTTCTCTGTGCCCGATTCGTTGACCGCCGCGATACAGATTGAGCGACGGCCATCGGCACGGTGAGCTATCACGTTAATCCGGGAATGATGAATGGATAAGATCGAAGTTCGGGGCGCACGCACCCATAATCTCAAGAATATCAACCTGATTATCCCGCGCGACAAACTGATTGTTGTCACCGGCTTATCGGGTTCAGGCAAATCCTCACTGGCGTTTGATACTCTCTATGCGGAAGGCCAGCGTCGTTACGTTGAGTCGCTGTCAGCCTATGCTCGCCAATTTTTATCCTTAATGGAAAAACCGGACGTTGACCATATCGAAGGTCTTTCTCCGGCGATTTCGATTGAGCAGAAATCCACGTCGCACAACCCGCGTTCGACGGTCGGTACCATCACTGAAATCCACGACTACCTGCGCCTGCTGTTTGCCCGCGTGGGTGAGCCGCGCTGCCCGGACCACAATGTGCCGCTGTCAGCGCAGACCGTCAGCCAGATGGTCGACAACGTGCTGGCGCAGCCGGAAGGCCAGCGCCTGATGCTACTGGCGACCATCATCAAAGATCGTAAAGGCGAGCACACCAAGACGCTGGAAAATCTGGCGGCGCAGGGTTACATCCGCGCCCGTATTGATGGCGAAGTCTGTGATCTTTCCGATCCGCCGAAGCTGGAGTTGCAGAAAAAGCACACCATTGAAGTGGTGGTGGATCGCTTTAAAGTGCGCGAAGACATCGCCCAACGTCTGGCGGAATCTTTCGAAACCGCACTGGAATTGTCCGGCGGTACCGCCGTGGTCGCCGATATGGATGACCCGAAAGCCGACGAGATGCTGTTCTCCGCTAACTTTGCTTGCCCGATTTGTGGCTACAGCATGAGCGAGCTGGAACCGCGCATGTTCTCGTTCAACAACCCGGCCGGTGCCTGCCAGACCTGTGACGGCTTAGGCGTACAGCAGTTCTTCGACCCTGAACGCGTGGTGCAAAACCCAGAGCTTTCGCTGGCGGGTGGCGCAATCCGTGGTTGGGATCGCCGCAACTTCTACTACTTCCAGATGCTGCGCTCCTTGGGCGAGCACTATAAATTCGACGTGGAAGCGCCTTATAGCGAGCTGAGCAGCGACGTAAAACACGCCATCCTGCACGGCTCCGGCAAGGACACTATCGAGTTTAAATACATTAACGATCGCGGTGACACCTCGATTCGTCGCCATCCGTTTGAAGGCGTGCTGCACAACATGGAGCGCCGTTATAAAGAGACGGAGTCCAGCGCGGTGCGCGAAGAGTTATCCAAATACATCAGCAACCGCCCATGTGCGTCCTGTAAAGGCACCCGCCTGCGCGAAGAAGCGCGCCACGTGTTTGTGCAGGAGACCACGCTGCCGCAGATTTCTGATTTTAGCATTGGCCATGCGATGGAATTCTTCCAAAACATGAAACTCAGCGGCCAGCGCGCCAAAATTGCTGAGAAAGTGTTGAAGGAGATTGGCGACCGCCTGAAGTTCTTGGTCAACGTCGGGCTGAACTACCTCTCCCTCTCCCGCTCGGCAGAAACCTTGTCCGGCGGCGAGGCGCAGCGTATCCGTCTGGCAAGCCAGATTGGTGCAGGGCTGGTGGGCGTCATGTACGTGCTGGATGAGCCGTCAATCGGCCTGCACCAGCGCGACAACGAACGCCTGCTGGAAACCCTGATCCACCTGCGTGACCTCGGAAACACGGTGATTGTGGTCGAGCACGACGAAGACGCGATCCGCGCCGCAGATTATGTCATCGACATCGGTCCGGGTGCTGGCGTGCACGGCGGTGAAGTGGTGGCAGAAGGCTCGGTGGACCAAATCATGGCGGTGGAAGCCTCGCTGACCGGCCAGTTCCTCAGCGGCAAACGTGAAATCGCGCTGCCAGAGAAACGCGTCCCGGCCGACCCCACCAAAGTGCTGAAGCTGTCTGGTGCCAAAGGCAACAACCTGAAAGACGTCACCCTGACGCTGCCGGTGGGCCTGTTTACCTGTATCACCGGCGTGTCCGGCTCGGGTAAATCGACGCTGATTAACGACACCCTGTTCCCGCTGGCCCAGCGCGAGCTGAACGGCGCGACCATCGCCGAAGCGGCACCTTATCGTGAAATCGACGGTCTGGCGCACTTCGACAAAGTGATCGACATCGACCAAAGCCCAATCGGCCGAACTCCGCGCTCTAACCCGGCCACTTATACCGGCATTTTCACTCCGGTTCGCGAGCTGTTTGCCGGCGTGCCTGAGTCACGCGCGCGCGGCTACAATCCGGGGCGTTTCAGCTTTAACGTCAAGGGCGGGCGCTGCGAAGCCTGTCAGGGCGATGGCGTGATTAAGGTCGAAATGCACTTCTTGCCGGACATTTATGTGCCGTGCGACCAGTGCAAAGGCAAACGCTATAACCGCGAAACGCTGGAAATTAAGTACAAGGGCAAGAGCATTCACGAAGTGCTGGAAATGACTATCGAAGAAGCGCGTGATTTCTTCGACGCCGTTCCTGCGCTGGCGCGTAAGCTGCAAACCCTGATGGACGTTGGCCTGACTTACATCTGCCTCGGCCAGTCAGCCACCACGCTGTCCGGCGGTGAAGCCCAGCGTGTGAAGCTGGCGCGCGAGCTGTCAAAACGCGGTACCGGCCAGACGCTGTATATTCTGGATGAGCCGACCACAGGTCTGCACTTCGCGGATATCCAGCAGCTGCTGGCGGTATTGCACCAGCTGCGCGATCAGGGCAACACCATCGTGGTTATCGAGCATAATCTGGACGTGATTAAAACGGCGGACTGGATTGTCGATTTAGGCCCGGAAGGCGGCAGCGGCGGCGGTGAGATTCTGGTCTCCGGCACCCCAGAAACCGTGGCGGAGTGCAAAGAGTCGCACACCGCACGCTTCCTCAAGCCTATCCTTGAGCATCACAAGCAGAAAGCCAAGAAATCGGCCTAATGCTTCTCACCCCTTCTCCTGCTCTGGGAGAAGGGGTGATCCTCCTGCCTTCAAATCAAGTATGAATCTGCGGTAGCTGCCCCAGCCTGTCACAGGCAAAATCCCAAAACGTCCTCACCTTGCGCGGCATCCTTTCCACCTTTTGCGCCACCAATTGCACCGGCATCGGCAGTGGTTCTTCGTCGGGCAATAGCCGAACCATAATCCCTGCGGCCAAATCATCCGCCACCTGATAACTCAGCAGGCGCGCAATCCCGTGCCCGGCGCGCACCGCCAGCAGCTGGGACTCCACTTCGTTAAACATCAAACGGGGCGAAAGCTTAACGCGCAGGCCATCCTCCCTCGGGCCAAAACGCCACTCCCGGCGCGGGGATTTTAAAGTGCTGAGGATGATTTGGTGCTCGGTTAACTCGGCGGGTTCACGCGGCTGGCCGTGCTTCGCCACATATTCGCGGCTCGCCACTAGCATGCGAGTCACCTCCCCCACCTTGCGTGCCACCTTGCCCGAATCCTCCAGATGCCCAATGCGAATCGCCAAATCCAGACCTTCGTCAATCAGGTCCACATTGCGGTCATTGAGCAGCATTTCGATTTGCATATCGGGATGCAGCGTGAGGAATTCCATCACCAGCGGGGCAATGTGTTTACGGCCAAACTGCACCGGCGCGGTGATGCGCAGCAGGCCGCTGAGCTGGGTTTCGGCGGTGTCGAGCAGGGCATCCTGGTAGTGCCCAATCAGCAACTGGGCCTTTTCTGCCAGCCGCGCCCCGGCCTCGGTCGGCGCGAGGCGTCGCGTGGTGCGTTCAACCAATCGCGCACCAAATCGCTGCTCAAGTGAGGCGATGGCGCGAGTGATGGCGGGAGCAGAGCGCCGCATTTTACGCGCCGCCTCGGCCAGACAGCCGTGTTGCAGCACCGCCACGAAAATTTCCAGCTCGTCCAAACGGTCCATAGATTATTCCACTAACTGCAAGGGTATATTTCAATATTGGCGGATTCACTTTGTTTGTTGCAAGAGTAATCTGGAGTTAACCCGAACAAGGAGAATCACCATGCCCCACATTAAACTTTACGGAACCCCGCTGTCTGGTCACTGCCACCGCGTGGTGTTACTGCTCAACATGCTCAGCCTGCCGTTCGAATCCATCGATGCGCCGGCGGCGTTGCGCCAAACCGACGAATTCAAAAAGCTCAGCCCGATGGCGCAAGTTCCCGTGCTGGTCGATGGCGAGGTGGTGCTGACGGACAGCAACGCCATTCTGGTCTATCTGGTGAAACGCTATGCGCCGAACAGCCACTGGCTGCCGGAAGACGCGGTCGAAGCCGCCCAGGTGCAACAGTGGCTGTCGAAAGCGGCCGGTGAGATCCGCTACGGCGTGGCGTCTGCCCGCATGGTGACGCAGTTCAAAGCGCCGGAGCACTACGACGCGGCGATTGCCGTTTCACGCAAGTTTTTGCCCCAGTTGGAAGAGCACCTGCGCCAGCATGAATTCCTGGCGACCGATAAAGCGACTATCGCGGATCTGGCCTGCTCCTGCTATGTCAAAACCGCGCCAGAGGGCGGCATTTCGCTCGTCAACTATCCGTCGATTCGTCGCTGGCTAGCCCGCATTGAAAAGCTGCCCGGCTACCAGCCACAGCCAGAGCTGGCGCTGCCTGCTGAAGTGATGTAACGGCCACATTAAGAAGAAAAGTCGGGGTGGAAAATGAGCGAATCCTTAGCCGTGAATGATGTTTTTCACCCTGATGAACGCCGGGCGCAGGCCTTGGCGCAGTTTGATATCACCAGCGCGCCAATCCGCGCCGCCATGCCAGAGCAGCACCGGACGTTTTTCGCCGGTTTGCCCTATCTGCTGGCTTCCACCATTGATGATGAAGGCTGGCCGCTGGCGACGCTCTTCACCGGCCCACCGGGCTTTGTCAGCTCGCCGGACGACACGCATCTGCGCATTAACGCCCCGCGTCGGCAGGATGACCCGGCGCTGAATGCCATGTTTTCTGGTAAAGAGATCGGTATTTTGGGCATCGACTTCTCCAACCGCCGCCGCAATCGGGCTAACGGGCGGATCGGCCGGATGGATAAAAACCGTATTGAGATCGCCGTCGATCAAAGCTTCGGCAACTGCCCGAAATACATTCAGATCCGCGAGATCTACCCCATGGACAGCGCAACGCCGCCTGCCGCCAGAGAGGATTTAGCCCAGTTAGATGATGAAGCGCGAGCGCTGATCCACCGCGCCGACACTCTGTTTGTGGCTTCTCACGCCTACAGCGAAAAAGCGCAGGGCGGCGCGGATATCTCCCATCGCGGCGGGCAGCCGGGCTTTGTGAAGATAGACGGCAATCGCCTGTGGATCCCCGACTTCGTTGGCAATAAGTTTATGAATACGCTTGGTAATCTTCTGGCGAAACCGCGCGCCGCCCTGCTGTTTCCCGACTTCGACACTGGCGATATTCTGCACTTGCAGGGCACCACGGAGATTGTCTGGCAGCCAGAAACGATTAAAGGCCCCGAAGGAGCCCAGCGTTATTGGTGTGTCGATGTCCAGCGGGCGTGGCGTTTCCGTCAGGCACTGCCTTGGCGCGGGCGTAACGTGGAGTATTCACCCGCCTCGCTCGGCACCGGGCAGTGGTAATGCGCTACGCGCCTAAACCGTGGCGCGCTGATTCAGGCAGAGAAGCTACCACCAGCTGATAGGAGCCGTCGATCAGGTAGTAAAACTGCGAGTCCGGCAAGTCGCCATCGATATAAATGGTGTTCCAGTGCGCCTTATTCAGCTTATCGCCGGGGATCACGCAGTCGTGCTTGGCCCGCAAGTCGTCGGCCAATTCGGCACTGGTTTTGAGCGAAATAGCCTGCCGCCCGTTGCATTCGCAGAACATGGCAAACATCACGTCCGCCACTTTAATTTGGTTAGCACCGCGCTGGGTATTCTGCGTGGCCTCCGCGCCCGGCTTCCCCAAACAATAATCGAGTAATTCCTCATTGGTCATTTTTCTCATTCCCCTTGCAAGGTAGCGACGATCCGGCGCTGTCCGCCGTCGATCCGGTGTTCGCCCAGCCAAATGCCTTGCCAGGTGCCCAACACCAGTTTGCCCTTCGAAACGGGCAGCATTAATGATGCACCCAAAAGTGACGATTTAATGTGACCCGGCATATCGTCTCGCCCTTCGTAATCGTGCTCATAGGGCGCGTTTTCCGGCACGCTGCGCATGAAATGCTGCTCCATGTCCACTCGCACGGTGGGATCGCAGTTTTCATTGAGGGTCAGCGAGGCTGAGGTGTGCTGGATAAACAGATGCAACAGGCCGATTTGCACTTCGTGCAGACGCTGAATATGACTGAGCACTTCGTCGGTCACTAAATGAAAACCTCGCGATTTCGCGCTAAGGGTGAAGGTCTGCTGATGCCACATAGTGTCTCCTATCAAAACGGTTGCTCGTTAAGGATAGCAGCCAATAAAAAGGGCCGACATTGCTGTCGGCCCTTAAAAACGCTTCCTGCAAAATAATTCGGATTGCAGGAGGGATGGCGAGAGTTACTGAACGGCGGCGAATGCCTCGGCAACCTGCTTCACGTTGTGGTGGTTCAGGCCCGCCATGCAAACGCGGCCGCTGGCAATCAGGTAGACGCCGAACTCTTCGCGCAGACGATCAACCTGCGCCACGCTGAAGCCGGTGTAGCTGAACATGCCGCGCTGTTGCAGCAGGTAATCAAAGTTGCGATTAGGCAGCGAGACTTTCAGACTGTTAACCAGCGTTTGGCGCATTTCCAGAATACGCGCGCGCATGTTTTCCACTTCGCTCAGCCATTGGGCCTTGAGCTGGCTGTCGTTCAGGACTTTGGCTACCACCTGCGCACCAAAGTTTGGCGGGCTGGAGTAGTTACGGCGTACGGTGGCTTTCAACTGGCCCAGGACGCGACCAGCTGATTCGGCATTTTCACACACCACGGACAGGCCGCCGACGCGCTCGCCGTACAGCGAGAAAATCTTGGAGAAGGAGTTGCTGACGAAGCAGGTCACGCCCGCCGCCGCCATTTCGCGAATGGCATAAACGTCCTCGTCGATACCCGCGCCGTAGCCCTGATAAGCGATGTCGAGGAAGGGGATCAGGTCGCGCTGTTTAGCAATTTCAATCACTTGGTCCCACTGCGCTGGCGTTAGATCAGAACCCGTTGGGTTGTGGCAGCACGGGTGCAGCAGAACGATGCTCTGCGCAGGCAGGGTTTTCAGCGTCTCGAGCATACCGGCGAAGTCGACGCCGAGGCTTTTTGGATCAAAGTACGGGTAAGTGTGAACCTTGAAACCCGCGCCGCTAAAGATAGCCACGTGGTTATCCCAGGTTGGGTCGCTCACCCAGACTTCTGAATTCGGGAAGTAGGTTTTCAGAAAATCTGCGCCGACTTTCAGCGCGCCCGAGCCGCCAACGGTCTGAATGGTCGCAATGCGCCCCTCTTTCAGCGCCGGGTGTTCAGCACCAAATAACAGCGTCTGAATCGCGCTGCGGTAGGCCGGCAAGCCGTCCATCGGCAGGTAAACTGACGCCGCCTGAGGCTGGGCGTTCAGCCATTCTTCCGCCGCCGCGACGGAAGGCAGTTGAGGAATAATACCTTGCTCGTCGTAATACAAACCGATGCTCAGGTTAACCTTCTTCTCTCTTGGATCATTTTTGAAACTGTCCATCAACGACAGGATCGGATCACCCGCATAGGCATCGACATGTTGGAACACGGTATACATCTCCTCGGTGGTTTATTTTCAAATGATCGCGTCGCTCGGATCTCTTGCCCACGCCGCTCAGTCGCGTCGGCGGGGGGATCCGGGGTCAATCATTGGACTCGCTTGCTTCACAGACTAACAAAGTTCGTTAAAAAAAATGACTACTATATGGTGTCAATTTACGAACATTATTCGTGCGTCAAATCTGCGTGAAAGCTGCTGTTCGCGGAACTTTTCCATCACGAAATCCACAAAAACTCGGGTCTTTGCGGGCAGCATTTTATGCGTGGGAAAATAGAGCGAAAGCGTACCGTTTTCGGCATACCAATTCGGCAATACGCGAACCAGCCGACCACTCTCCAGATAGGGCAATAAATTGGGAAGGCTCGCCACCGCGATGCCCAATCCCATCACTGCCGCCTGGCAGCAAGCTTCTGGCTCGTTGAAGGTCATACGCTCGGGCAACGAAATGGCCGCCTGCCGGTCCTGGCTGTCGCGCAGGATAAAATTACGCACACGCCCGGTCTGTGGAGAGCGAATGCGGATCCCCTCGCCAAAGGCTAAATCTTCGGGTTCGACAAAAGGCGGCTTGCTGGCGAGATAGGCGGGCGACGCCGCCAAAACGGTGTGCGCTGGCGCAAGTTCGCGGGCCACAATCCCTTGCGGCAGCTCAAATCCGCCGCCGATAGCTGCGTCGAATCGCTCGCCAATCAGGTCGATTTTGCGATTATCAAATTCCCAATCGGGGCGAATAAGAGGATAGCGGCCCAAAAACTCGTCCAGCAAAGGCAGCAAATAGTGAATACCAAAGTGGGTGCCGACGCTCACCTTGAGCGGCCCTGACGGATGCTGCGCGCTGCTGTCCAGACTGTTCATCGCCATCTGAATCGACGCCAAACCACCGCGAACCTCGAGTAAAAATCTCTCGCCCGCTTCCGTTAGGGTGAGTTTGCGCGTGCTGCGCTGGAAGAGCCGCACCCCAAGCTGGGCTTCCAGCGTAGTGACGTTTTTGCCTACCGCCGCCGAGGTCAATGCCAGACGCCGCCCGGCAGCCGAAAAACTGCCCGTATCGGCACTCTCTACAAAGCATTCTAGATGATTAATCATACTCTTAGGCCCATTTCAAACTTTTGGTTTGAAATGATTATAGCGATTACTGGCTATTCCTAACCTAATTTCGGGTCAATACTTGTCTCCATCAACACCTCTTCCTAATGATTTGGAGACATACCATGACTACCACAACACATTCTGCTTCACTGGCTGGCAAAGTCGCTTTCGTCCAAGGCGGCGCGCGGGGTATCGGCGCGGCTATCGTTCGTCGCTTAGCTCAAGAAGGCGCAAGCGTGGCCTTTACCTACGTTTCTTCGGCGGAGAAAGCCAACGCGCTGGCGGCAGAGATTGAAAAAATCGGCGTTAAAGCCTTAGCCATTCAGGCCGACAGCGCAAATGAGCAGGCCGTTCGTCTGGCCATCACGCAGGCCGCCAAGCATTTCGGCCATGTCGATATTCTGGTCAATAATGCCGGGGTTTTGGCCGTCGCACCGCTCGACGAATTCAGCATGGAAGATTTTGACCGCACGCTGGCCATCAATGTACGCAGCGTGTTTATTGCCAGTCAGGAAGCGGCGCGCCACATGTCGGAAGGCGGGCGCATTATCAATATCGGCAGCACCAATGCTGATCGCATGCCCTTCGCCGGTGGCGCGGTGTACGCCATGAGTAAATCAGCCATAGTAGGCCTTACCAAAGGATTGGCGCGAGATTTAGGTCCACGGGGGATCACGGTGAATAACGTTCAGCCCGGCCCGGTTGATACCGATATGAACCCGGCAGCAGGCGAAATGGCCGATGAGTTAACGAAGCTGATTGCGGTAAACCGTTATGGCAAAGACAGCGAAATCGCTGCCTTTGTGGCTTTCCTCTCTGGCCCCGAGGCGGGTTATATCAGCGGCGCCAGCCTGACTATCGACGGTGGTTTTGGCGCCTAATAGCACTCAGGCGTCATTACCGACATAAACGCGGGCAGTGCGGGCGGTCAACTGAGTGACCAGCTCGTACTGGCTGATGCCGGTCGCGGCGGCGATCTGTTCGACCGGCAGCCCTTCTCCCCAGAAAATCACTTCATCACCCACCCGGTCGGTGGCATCCGGGCCGAGATCGACGGAAATCATATCCATCGAAACGCGTCCGACGATTGGCACAATGCGGCCATTGACCAGCACCGGCGTGCCGCTCGGCGCGCTTCTTGGATAACCGTCGCCATAGCCCATCGCCACCACGCCAAGGCGCGTATCTCGCGTGCTGCGCCAAACGCCGCCATAGCCCACAGGTTCACCCGCCGCGTGGTCGCGCACGGCGATCAGGCTGGAGGTCAGGGTCATCGCGGATTTTAAGCCAAAATGGGCGGCATCGGCGAAGCTCATCGGCGAAACGCCGTATAGGATCAGGCCAGCGCGCACTAAGTCGTGATGGGCTTCGGGCCAGTGGAGAATTCCGCTCGAGGCGGCGAGAGATTTCAGCCCCGGCTTGTCCTGAGTGAACTGCTGGAAGCTGCGAATCTGGTCAGGTGTGGCTTCAACATCGGGTTCGTCTGCACGGGCGAAGTGGCTCATAATATTGACCGGCTGGCGAACATTCGGACAGGCGCTGAGGCGCTGATAAAACGCCTCGGCTTCGGCGGGGTGAACCCCCAAACGATGCATGCCGGTGTCGAGTTTCATCCACACCGTGAGCGGCTTGTCGAGGGTCGCCTGCTCCAGAGCCTGTAACTGTTCACGGCTGTGAACCGCGGTTTCCAACCCCCGCGCCGCCACCAAAGGCAGCTCTTCGGCGCTAAAAAACCCTTCCAGCAGCAAAATAGGCTTAATAATACCGCCAGCCCGCAGAGTTAATGCTTCGCTCAGGCGAGCCACGCCGTAGCAATCTGCATCCTGCAAAGCCTGCGCGGCTTCCAGCAAACCGTGTCCGTAGGCGTTAGCCTTCACCACCGCCACCACACGACTTTGCGGCGCCATATGCCGCACCCGTTGCAGATTATGTCGCAGAGCGCGGCAATCAATGACAGCCGTAGCCGCTTTCATCTTGATTCCTTTATAAATTCTTAATTTAAAAATGACACCCCTAGCTTCATAGGGAATTAACACGAAAGCTAAGGGGCGTTATTGGCGCAGTCAGTTTGCGTTCGGCCAGCGCGGAAAAACCGGAGTGTACACGTAGTACACGAGGATTTTGAGCACTGCCCGGACGCAAAATGGCAAGCAAAATAGCCCCGCACACTAGTCCTCGTCGTATTGAGGACCACCATAGTTATCAAACCGCGAAAACTGCCCATTAAAGGTCAATCGAACCGTACCGATTGGGCCGTTACGCTGCTTACCGAGGATAATCTGGGCGATGCCTTTCTCTTCACTGTTGTCGTGATAAACCTCGTCACGATAGATGAACATGATCAAGTCGGCGTCCTGCTCGATGGAGCCGGATTCACGCAAGTCGGAGTTGACCGGGCGTTTGTCGGCACGTTGCTCCAGGCTGCGGTTCAGCTGCGACAGCGCCACTACTGGCACTTGCAGCTCTTTAGCTAAGGCTTTGAGCGAGCGGGAGATTTCGGCGATTTCCAAGGTACGGTTGTCGGACAGCGAAGGAACGCGCATCAGCTGTAAGTAGTCGATCATGATCAGGCTAAGGCCGCCGTGTTCGCGGAAAATACGCCGCGCGCGGGAGCGCACTTCGGTTGGCGTCAGGCCAGAGGAGTCATCTATGTACATATTGCGTTTTTCCAGCAGGATACCCATGGTGCTGGAAATGCGCGCCCAATCCTCGTCATCAAGCTGGCCGGTACGAATTTTGGTTTGGTCGACGCGAGAAAGCGACGCCAACATACGCATCATAATCTGGTCGCCGGGCATCTCCAGACTGAAGATAAGCACCGGTTTTTCCTGCATCATCGCGGCGTTTTCGGCGAGGTTCATCGCAAAGGTGGTTTTACCCATCGAAGGACGCGCCGCCACGATAATCAAATCTGATTTCTGCAAACCGGCGGTTTTCTTATCCAAATCGGCATAGCCGGTGGACACCCCAGTGACGCCGTCGTGCGGGCGCTGGAAGAGTTCTTCGATGCGCGACACCGTGCTTTCCAAAATGCGGTCGATGCTTTTCGGGCCTTCGTCTTTGTTGGCGCGGCTTTCGGCAATTTGGAATACGCGAGATTCCGCCAGATCCAGCAGGTCTTCACTGCTGCGGCCCTGCGGGTCATAACCGGCGTCGGCAATTTCATTGGCGACGGAAATCATTTCGCGAACAACTGCACGTTCGCGGACGATATCGGCATAAGCGCCGATGTTGGCCGCACTTGGGGTGTTTTTCGACAGCTCGGCTAAATAGGCAAAGCCGCCCACTGAGTCCAAATCGCCTTTTTGCTCCAGCGATTCAGACAGGGTTATTAAGTCGATAGGCTTGCTCATTTCCAGCAAGCGCTGCATTTCGGTAAAAATCAGGCGATGCGGGCGGCTGAAGAAGTCATTGCTGACCACGCGTTCCGCCACGTTGTCCCAGCGCTCGTTATCCAGCATTAGCCCGCCCAGAACGGATTGTTCAGCTTCCAGCGAGTGCGGAGGAAGCTTCAATCCTTCCATCTGACGATCGCGGTTTTCGTTCTGTTGATTGGTCGGTTTTTTTGCTGCCATGTGTGGGAAATTCCTGCGGTAAGCGCCTGTTTTGTGAGCATCGACTTCCCAGTAATTTAGGAAGTTTTTTCGCTGCTTAGTATAGGTTGTGCTGTCTCATTTCAAAAGGGTATTAACCCGCTGTGCCTAAAATCTGGATTGTCGCAAACATTTAGCCTAGGGTTGAAAACAGACCCTAACACGAGATTAAAACATGGCTAAGCGCATTCAATTTGCCGCAACAGGCGGCCCCGATGTTCTGCAATATGTCGATTTCCAACCACAAGACCCGGCCGCGGGCGAAGTACAGGTCGAGAATAAAGCGATAGGCATCAACTACATTGATACCTATATTCGCGGTGGCTTGTACCCAGCCCCCTTGCCTTCCGGGCTGGGCACGGAAGCCGCTGGCGTGGTGAGCAAAGTTGGCAGCAATGTGACGGGCATTAAGGTCGGCGACCGTGTGGTGTACGCGCAGGCTCCTTTGGGTGCCTACAGCGAAGTGCATAACGTTTCGCAAGAAAAAATCGCCCTGCTGCCCGATGCTATTAGTTTTGAAGTGGCCGCCGCGTCGTTCCTCAAAGGTTTGACCGTCCACTATTTGCTGCGCCAAACCCATAAAATTCAGGCCGGTGAAACCTTCCTGTTCCACGCTGCCGCCGGTGGTGTGGGCCTGATCGCCTGCCAGTGGGCGAAAGCGCTGGGTGCGAACCTAATTGGTACCGTCGGCTCAGAAGAGAAAGCCCAACGGGCGAAAGAAGCCGGGGCATGGGCGACGATTAACTACCAGACGGAAGACATTGTTGCCCGTGTTAAAGCGCTGACCAATAACGAAAAAGTCGGCGTGGTGTATGACTCGGTGGGTAAAGATACCTTTGAGCGCTCCCTCGATAGCCTGAAACCGCGCGGCCTGCTGGTCAGCTTCGGTAATGCTTCCGGCCCGGTGTCAGGGGTCAATTTAGGGATTCTGTCGCAGAAAGGCTCGCTGTTCGTCACTCGTCCGAGCCTCGGCAGTTACATCACCAACCGCGAAGAGCTGAAAACCGCCAGCGACGAGCTGTTCTCGCTGATTGCCAGCGGCGCTATCAAAGTGGATGTCAGCGAGGCGCAAAAATTCCCGCTGTCCGAAGCGAAGCGTGCCCATGAAACGCTGGAAAGCCGCGCGACACAAGGCTCTAGCCTGCTGATCCCCGGCAAATGATCGGCTATTACTGAAATGCAAAAGGGCTTCCGTGTGGAAGCCCTTTTACTGTCTTGCTCAGACGACTGCTGATAAAGACGGGTACTGCTTGTAGGGGTACTGCAAGGTAAATCCGCGGACGATGAGGCTTAAGCCTCTATTTTATATCTCACGGATTTGATGAATTTCGTTCGAGCTGACATTCGCAGCGCGAGAAATGCATCCTAGCAGCCCTCAATGTTAAAAAGTATGGTTAATAAAAAATCTGCGGACTTAAAAGTGTAAGCTGTGATCGATGCCACATAAGTAAAAGTTATCTCGACAAATGTTGCAGTCAATCCGAGCAGGTTAAAGCTCAGATAGCTGATAATTCGAATAATTCATCATCTTCTACAGGTTATGGCAGGCGGCGCGAACGGTAGCGCGGCGTGTCGGGCTTCTTAAAGGCGCGATAGACCCACACCACGGCAACGGCGAGCAGCAGCCACGGCAACATTTTTATAACAATAGCCAGAAAGCCTCCCAGCATCATTACCGCAAAGGCCACCACCAGAGCTGCAATCACGCCCAGCAGCGAAACACCTGTCAGTAACAACATAAAGAAAAAGCCAAGCACAAAGAGAATTTCCAACATCGCATGCTCCTTAATAAACAGCGAAAACACGGAACAGCCTGACGAATATCATCTGACTCTCCTAGCTAATACAAGAAACATGCCAGAACGGCGGATAATTTATTGATTTGATTTTTAAGAAGAATTTACGCCATCAGTTATTAGAGCTGATGGCGTGATAGTAAGAAAGGCTAATTTTTAGCGGATTTAACTAACAGATTTAAACCTGGCTGATTGCCGGGTGCGGCTGAGTGACCAGCTGTAGCGCCTGCTCGACCACTTCAATACCTGAACCCGGCTTATGGGCGTTTTCGCTCAGGTGACGACGCCATTGGCGCGCGCCGGGCACGCTCTGGAAAATTCCCAGAATGTGCCGCGTCATGTGCCCCAGATAAGTGCCCTTCGCCAACTCCGCCTCAATGTACGGATACATGCTACGAATAACCTCCGGCGCCGTGCGCAGCGGGGCATCTGAGCCAAACAGCTCGCGGTCCACGTTCAGCAACATGCCAGGGTTTTGATAGGCTTCGCGCCCCACCATCACGCCATCCATATGTTGCAAATGCGCCTTGGCTTCTTCCAGCGTTTTGATGCCGCCGTTAATCGCCATCGTCAGGTGCGGGAAGTCTTTTTTCAGCTGATATACGCGCGGGTAATCCAGCGGCGGGATCTCGCGGTTCTCTTTCGGGCTGAGGCCAGACAACCAGGCTTTGCGGGCATGGATGATAAAGGTGTCGCAGCCGCCCTTCTCAGAGACTTGCTGAACGAAGTCGCAAAGGAACTCGTAGCTGTCTTGTTCGTCGATGCCAATACGCGTTTTTACCGTCACGGGAATGGACACCACGTCGCGCATGGCCTTGATGCAGTCTGCCACCAGCGAGGCTTGCGCCATAAGGCAAGCACCAAACATGCCGTTTTGCACGCGGTCAGACGGGCAGCCGACGTTCAGGTTGATTTCATCATAGCCGCGCTGTTCCGCAAGCTTGGCGCAGGTCGCCAAATCCGCAGGATTGCTGCCACCCAGTTGCAGCGCCACAGGGTGCTCCGCGTCACCAAATCCAAGGTAGTCGCCTTTGCCGTGAATGATCGCGCCGGTGGTAACCATTTCGGTGTACAGCAGCGTTTGGCCGGTCATTAAACGATGGAAATGGCGGCAATGACGATCGGTCCAGTCGAGCATCGGCGCGACGGAAAAACGTTGGGCCGAATAGGGTTTGGTGCTGGCTTGAGATGTGGCGTTTTGAGTTTCTGACATCGACCTGAGATTCGCTGAAGGTGTTCGGGCGCTCCCTCGAGCATCATTGGCCGAAGGAATGGAATCGCAGATTATATCACAGAACGGCGATTCGGCATCTCACGGGGTGCTCTGCCGCTAAAGGCAACCCCCCCGTGAGCCATTTCAATAATCACTCTTACAGCAACGCGGTTTAGACGATCGCTTTGGTTGAAGCCCGCTCGGCCTTGGTCTGCCCCAGCCGTTGCTCCAACACTTCCAGTGAAACACCTTTGGTTTCAGGCACCTTGAGTTGCACGAAGGCCCATCCCGCCAGGCAAATCGCGCCATACAGGAAGAAACTCCCCGCCGCGCCCAGCGCCACGTTGAGCAGCGGGAAGGTGTAAGTCAGAACAAAACAGGCGACCCACAGCGCCAGCGTACAGGTCGCCATTGCCGTGCCTCGCACCCGATTGGGGAAGATTTCTGACAGCAAAACCCACGTCACCGGAGCCAGCGTTACCGCGTAAATCGCAATGGCGACCAGCACCAGGAGTAGAACCGGCAGCCCCATAATGCCAAAGGAATAGGCCATACCAATCAGCACGTAGATGATGGTCAGGCCCGCCGCGCCGTACTGCATCAGGCGGCGACGCCCAATGCGGTCCACCAGCGGCAGCGCCAGAAGTGTAAAGATCAGGTTGATCAGGCCGGTGGCCACAATGGATTTCAGCGTGTCGTTGATGTCGAAGCCCGCCGAGGCGAAAATCTCCTGCGCGTAGTTGAAGATGACGTTAATCCCGCACCACTGCTGAAATACCGCCAGCACCACGCCCATCACCACGATAGGTCTAACTTTCGGCTGCCATAGGGCGGAGAGCGGCACTTGCTGGTTTTCCGACCCCAGCGAGTGGCGAATGTCAGACAGCGTCTGCTGCGCGTACTCCACCGAGCCAATGCGGCGCAGCACTTTTTCAGCCTGCGGATAGCGGTTTGCTTTCGCCAGCCAGCGCGGTGATTCCGGCACCACGAACATCAGTAGCAGGAACAACACTGCCGGAATGCCTTCCGCGCCGAACATGTAGCGCCAGCCAACCTGCGCATTCCAGGTTTGCAGGATTTCAGCCTGCGTCGCCGCGGAAGCTACGGGTTCGGCAATCATCAGGTTGACCAGCTGCGCGGCAAGCACACCGATAACAATGGTCAACTGATTGACGGCCACAAAGCGCCCGCGCTTCTCGGCTGGGCTGATCTCGGCGATGTAAACCGGCGCGAGGGCCGAAGCCAGACCAATACCGACCCCGCCGACAATGCGCCAAAACACAAACCAGTCGAAGTCGTTAGCCAGTGCAGTTCCCACGGCCGAGAGCGTAAAGGCAATCGCCGCGATAATCAGCGGCAGGCGCCGGCCAAAACGGTCTGACAGCCAGCCCGATACCATGGCCCCAAGGATACAGCCCACCAGCGCCGAGCTCATGGCCCAGCCGGAGGTGGCGGGGTCGGTAATATGGAAATAGGCTTCGTAGAACGGCTTCGCGCCACCAATCACCACCCAGTCGTAACCAAACAGCAGCCCGCCACAGGCGGCAACCAGACAGATCATCCAGACATAGGGCATGTTCAGTGTTGTAGGATTTTTCATCATTGCTGCTCCTCGCCCGTCGTCGTATGAGTGAGGGTGCTTTCCGAAGTAAGCGTCATGGTTTGAGTAAGCGTTTCATGGGGTTCCAGCACCTTGAGGCCCCCTAAATCAGCCATGTTGTGGCCATTGGCGGCGTGACTCATCGGCTCGAAACAGAAGAAATCAAAGTCATAGCCGCGATCGAACTTAGGGTCTGAGACGAAAACGAAATAGACCGGACAGGCTGGCTCCGTAGACAGACTTAGCTGCTGTTGATGACTCGGCCAGATAATTTTCGCCTGCCCATCCCACCCCGAAAACCCGTTGTTCACCCAGCGGCGCGGCAAGGTTTTTGCCGTCGAGAACTGCACATCCTCGGGTAAGTCGGCCTGATGTTCACCCGCCAGCCACTGAGCCTCTTCCAGCCAATATCCTGCAGCATTGGCCTGAAGCTGGGTGTCCTCATCAAGAGGGAAATAGGGGTGCCAGCCAAGGCCAAAGGGCATCGCCACTTTGCCCAGATTGGTGACACTGAGCGTCACCTCAAGCTGATTATCCACCAGCTCAAATCGCTGCAAAGCGCGATACTGATAAGCTCCGTGATGATGGCTAAACTCCAACAGCAGGTGCCAATCATCATGTTCGGCGCAGCGCCACTCCTGTAACCAACCATCACCGTGCAAATAGTGGGCATCCCAGTCGGTGTTGGGTTTTAACGGATAGCGCGTGCCGTTAAAGTCAAACTGGTTGCCGTTAACCCGATTACCAAAAGGCACCAGCGGAAAACAGCCGGATTGCAGCGGCGGCGTATCGGGGGAGACTTTTGCTGGTCGCAACAATGGCAGGTCGGCTCCGTTGCGATGTGCCACCAGCTGGATGATGCTGCCGCCATGAGTAGACACCTTAAGGGAAAGCTGTGGATTGGTTAGCGTAAACAGAGACATAGCGCGCTCCTCGAAGGGTTAATCGGCGAAGTTGATGACAACTTTGCCGCATTTGCCACTGGCCATTAGCGCATAGGCCTCGCCCGCCTGTTCCAGCGTGAAACGGTGGGTAATGGCGCTTTGCGGCCGCATCTTCCAGTCGTGTAAATCGCCACAGCATTTCTCCATGTTGTAGAGGCTGGTGACCCACGAGCCGATGATCTGCCGCTGGTGGTGCATTAGGTCGGCGCTGACTTCAAATTCGACTTTGCCGGTTTCGCCGATATAGACCACGCGCCCCCAGTCGGCGGTCGCTTGCAAGGCCAGCAAGCGGCCTTGGGCATTGCCGGAGCAGTCCAGCGCGACATCAGCCCCGCCCCTCGTCAGCTCGACAATAGAAGGGATCAGGCTGTCCCCGCTGGCTAAAAAGCCGTGATCCATCAAGCCGAGCTTTTTGGCGGTTGCCAGACGCTCAGGCTGAACATCAACGCCAATGACGCGCTTCGCCCCCCGGCCTTTCGCCAGCATCATCGCCATCATGCCCACCGGCCCAAGCCCGACCACTAACACGTTGTCGCTGCCTGAGACATTGCCGCGCAGGATGCCTTCATAGGCCGTCCCCACGCCGCAGGAGATAAACGCGCCGTCTTCATAGCTCAGAGACTCCGGCAGATGAATCAGATCCTTCTCTTCCGCCAGCAAATATTCAGCATGCCCGCCATCGCGCTGCCAGCCGTAGGCCGCTTTGCCCGCGCCGGTGCAGGAGATAGGAAACCCTTTGCGGCAGTTGGGGCAGAATCCGCAGCCGGAAATGTGGTACACCAGCACGCGGTCAGCTTCTTTGAAGTGGCGACACCCGGCCCCCAGGCTGACAATTTGGCCACAGGGTTCGTGGCCATTAATAAAGCCCTGATAAAGAGGTTTATCCGGCGCGGCGGCGGTCGCCCGATGTTGGTGGTAAATATAATGAACGTCGCTACCGCAAATTCCCGACGATTTCATTTTAATTAATACCTGCCCGATACCCGGCTGTGGAATAGCAACCTCTCTTAATTCGGCAGTGGAATTTCCCGGTAAATAAGCCGCCAACATGGTTTTCATATTATTCCTCTCCATAAATTTGAACATTGTTCTTTTTCTTTTTGCCATCACGCCTCGCGAATATTTTTGCAAGTCGCAAGGGTGCAGATTATTTTTTCGAGCGAACTCGACTATTTCGCTGAGTCAGGAGAATATTTGCTAGCACGGCGACGACGATAATTACGCCGCGCACCACTTGCTGGAAGAAGGAGTTAATCCCCAGCAGCACCAGTCCATTGCCAATTAGCGTGATAACCAGAACCCCAAGCAGGGTGCCGAGCAGCGAGCCTCGGCCGCCGGACAGCGCCGTACCGCCCACCACCACCGCCGCGATAACATCAAACTCCAGGCCGTTTGCCGCCCCGGCGTTACCTGAACCCAGACGCGCCGCGAGAAGAATCCCGGTGACGGCGGCCAGCAGGCCGGAGAGCGTGAAGATCAGCACCCGCACGCGTTTGACATTAATGCCGCACAGCTGCGCCGCCGAGGCGTTGCCGCCCACGGCATATACTGAGCGACCGAAGGCCGTTTTGCGGCTGACAAACAGGAATACGGCAAATAAAATCAGCATGATAAGGGCGGAAACCGGAATGCCCGCCACCTGTCCGCCCAGCCAGTCGAGCACGTCATTTTCGTCAATCGGCACGGGCAGGGCGTCGGTCATAAACAGGCCAAGACCGCGCAGCGCACTCCATAGGCCGAGCGTGGCCACAAAGCTCGGCACGTTAAACCAACCGCGCAAGAAGCCCGCCAGAGTGCCAAAGGCCGCGCCAAGGATCAGCACCAGCACCAGCGACGCCGCCAGCGGCACCTGCGCCTGCATCAGATAGGCCAGACAGACTGAGACAAAAGCCACCGTCGGCCCGACGCTGACATCGATTTCACCGGCGATGATCACCAGCGTCATGGCCCACGCCGCGATGCCGATAGTCGCTGCATCGCGCAGCACGTTCATTTGGTTACTAAGGGAAATAAAGCCGGGCGCGTAAAATGAAAACACCAGATAGAGCAGCGCGATAACCACTAATAGGCCAATGGCATTAATATTCGCCGAAATAAAGGCGCGGCGGGACTCACCCTTTTCCTGTTGATAAGATAATGTCGTCATGGTCATTTCATCACTCCACACTATTCCCCAGCGTCGAAATAACAAGCTGGGAAATAAAATCATCATTTACCGGCAACCTAGAGGCTCTTACATTGCAGTACGTCGTTGAGCCACTCACCGCTGCCCTGATTGATATTTTTCACCGCAGGTTTTATTCACTGCGGCTATTTAATGTGACGCTAATATTTCCGCCATTAATTCTTCTGTACTCACTGGCGACCTCAGGGTTCGGGTTAGCGTGCCCTGTTGCAGCAGCAAAATTCGGTCGCACACCAGCGGCAATTCCTCCACCTCGCTGGAGACAAAGATGATGCTTTTCCCTTCGGCGGCCAGTTGGCGAACGATTTGATAAATCTGGTTTTTCGCCTCAACGTCCACTCCGCGCGTCGGTTCGTCGAGCAGCAGCACGCGGCTTTCGGCGTAGACCCAGCGGCCAATCACCACCTTCTGCTGATTGCCGCCGGAAAGCGTGCCAATTGGCGTCGTGGTGCTGGCGGCCTTCACCCGCATCCTGGCGATAATGTCCTGGGTGTATTGGCGAATGTCGGCCCACTGCAACACCCCGAACCGGCTGACACGGTGGCGGTTGGTCATCACGGTATTTTCATCCACCCCGAGCAGCGGCATGATGCCAGCGTCTTTGCGGTTCTCCGGCGTATATCCCAATCCGAGGGCCAGCATGCGGGCATAGGTCGGTTTGTGTATCCGCGCCCCGTCGATTTCCACCTCGCCGTCGCTGTAACTCTCCAGACCCGCCAAGGCTTTGAGCAGCTCTGTTCTGCCCGATCCCAGCAGCCCGGCAATGCCCAACACCTCGCCTTGCAGCAGGTCGAAATTAATGTCGTGAAGCTTGGGTGGCAGATTCAGACCGCGAACAGAAAGCACCGGTTTGCCCCCTTGTGGCTGGGTGACTTGGTTATCGCGATGCCCGCTGTGCCCCAGCATCAGGGCGACAATCTCTTCGGTGGTGGCATCGGCCAAACGCACATTTCCCGCCACTTTGCCGTCACGCATGATGGTGGCGCTGGAGGCCAGACGGCGGATTTCATTCATTCGGTGGCTGACGTAAATAACCGCGATGCCGACTTCCGCCATTGCCTGAACGGCGGCAATCACCAGTTCGACTTCGTTGGAAGCCAGAGAACTGGTGGGTTCGTCGAGGATAACCACCTGCGGATGGCCCTTCATGACGCGGGCGATCTCTACCAGCTGCTTCTGCGCCGGGCTGAGGTTTTCAACGCGCTGGAGCGGATCGATATCCACACCGAGGTGCCCAAGGCAGTGCCGCGCCTGTTCCAACATTTTCCGCGTGTCGAGCATGCCGCCGCTGCGCGGCCATTCGCCGAGATAGAGGTTTTCCGCCACGCTGAGGCCATCCACCAGACTCAGCTCCTGATACACCGCGCGCACGCCTAACTCCGCCGCGCGGCGAGTGAGCTGGGCGTCACTGCCTGAGAGGGTTTGCCCCCTTAAGGTGACGGTTCCCCGATCCGGCTTTTCACTGCCGGTGAGCAGGCGAATCAGTGTCGATTTCCCGGCACCGTTTTTACCCAGCAGGGCGCGGATCTCGCCGCGCTTTAGTGTGAAATCCACATTCTCCAGAGCAATCACGCCCGGATACTCTTTGTAGCCGCCACGCACCGAGGCAACACAATCCTTGTCATCCTCAGGGGTGGCCGTGGTGTCTGCTGCCGTTGCAAGTGCTGACATAGTCGAACCTCAGATTAAGGTAGGCCATCTTGATGGGTGTCCAGCCAGCCCTGTCCCTGCGCTGAGGTGGTGTAGAGGTCAATCGGTACCTGAATGACTTTGTCCGCTGGCAGGGTTTTGTTGATGGCTTGCAGCGTTTTAGCAAATACCTGCTCGCCCATTTTCTTACCTGAAATATCTACCACGGCCTTAAGTACCTGATTTTTATTTAACTCTTGGGCGATTTCTGTGGTCATGTCAGAGCCAAACACCACGGTTTTCCCTACCCGATTCTGATTGCGCACGGCTTTCACGGCGCCAAGGCTAGCCCCGCCCGACTCACCAAAAATGGCGTCCAGATCGGGCTGGGAAATCAGCAGCTTTTCGCCCACGGAAATGGCTTTGTCGATGGCGGTTCCTTCCTGATTTGCCACGATACTCATGCCCGGCACGCGCTGTTTCAGGGCAGCCTCAAACCCCTTGCGGCGCTGAACGCACACCTCAAAGGCTTCGCAGTTAATCACCGCGATTTTTGGAGCAGTAATGTTGTTGGCGATAAAGTAGTCGGCGGCGGCATTCCCCGCTTTGCGGCCGAACTCCACCGGATCGCCCACCAGATAGGCAGCGACATATTTCTGCACGCCTTTTTCGCTGATGCAGGTGTTGTAGCAAACCACCGGAATTCCGGCCTCGCTGGCTCGCTGGGTCGCCCGGCGACTGCCCTGCTCAGACACAGCAGACAGCACGATGGCGTCCACCTTGCGGGCAATCAGCGTGTCGATGAAGGTACTCTCTTTCGAGATATCGCCCTGCGCGTTGGTTTCAATCAAATTGACCTTGTCGCCCGAGGCGTTGGCGCTTTGCTGAACCCCGGCTTTCACGCCGGCGTAATAGCCTTGGGTGTCGAGATAGATGGCCCCGACGGTCAGCGCTTTTGCCGATTCGGCCTGCGCATGAGTGAGGGTGAATAAACCGGTCAGTAGGGCGGTAGTCAGAGCAATTCTTTTACAGTTGAACGGCATGATTCCTCCGGTATTCCTGGGTTGGCGTGATGTTCTGTTAAGGGTGATACCTGATTTATTGTTGTAGTTGTGAAGTAAATGTTTTCACTGCGTTAACACAGAGGGGATAAAGTAAATCATCCCCGCCGTGCAGTTATTCATCACGATCACGGATTAAACTAAACAGCGTTTAGTAAACCCTCCGCCTGCCCGGCGAGGCTCAGGAAAAGCTGTGCTTTGTTGTTGGCCGGGTTGAGCGCCAGCGCCTGTTGAAGCGTGCTCGCCGCCGCGCTGTTTTCCCCGGCTCCCAGCAGGGCTAAGCCTTTGACCAATAACAGATGTTCGCGATGTTGAAGCTGGCGGTCGCTATTGAGCACCAGCAGGTCTGGCAGGGAAACGGCAAAGAAGTCGGCGGTCACGGCATCGCCGCTGGCCTGTTCTGCCCAGTCGAGCATCTGGCTAAATAGCTGATTCGCCTCGGCTTGCTGGTCTAACTGGCGCAGCGCCATGCCCTGATAGAACAGATAATCCACCGGCTGGTCGTTGTAATAACGGCGCTCGCTGATGCCTTTATCCCCCTGCGCGGCGCGCTCGAACCACTGCTTAGCCTGTGCGTGCTGGCCCAACCGTTTGGCCGTGACGCCGAGCCAGTAGTAAAGATCGTTGTCGGTTTGGCCGACCAGCCGCCCCTCGGCAAGATTCAGCGGGTAAGTTTGAGCTGCCAGTAAAATCTCCTGCGCCTCTGCCGGTTTGTCGTTTTTGAGCAATTCAAGCGCCCGCAGTTGCGCATTCAGCAAGAACTGCCCGGTGACGCGCCCTTCGCCCCCTTCCCACGGATGGAACTGGCGCTCAGACAGCAGCGTTGCCGCCTGCTGCAACTTGCCATTTTGGTGATAAAGCCCCAGCAGCTCGGCCGTAAGGTCATCGCGCCGGGTCGCCACATCAAGATGCTTTTCGAGCAGCGCGAGTCGGGGTTGTGTAGGGGTCGCAGTGAGTTTCTTCAACAGATCCTGCTCAAACAGCAGGCGGGCATCGTGCGGAGCCAGCGCGTAAGCTTGGTCAAAGCAGTGAGCCGCCGCCTCGGCGTCATGGTCGATATTCCACGCATAAATCCCCAAGCCGCGCCACGCGTCGGTGAAGTCAGGTTCAAGCTCAAGGCAGCGCTGCCAATGGGCAACCGCTGGCTGCAAATTGCCCTTGCTATAGTGGAAGCAGGCCAGCAAATGATGGGCAAAGGCATCGTCGGTGAAGGTGTTGAGCATCTGCACTTCGGCAATGCTATTAGGGAAGCGGACATGGTTCGGGAAGGCCTGACGAGCCTGACTTATCAGCAACGGGCGGTTGTGCGGGTCAAGGCTTGCCTGCAAATAGAGCGGCAGAGTTTCGCGGCTGTCGACGGACTCCAACGCCTCCAGCGCCAGCGTGTTAAAGCCGAAAGAGAGCAGCTGGGTGGCGATATTCAGCGCGCTTTCCCCACGCTGCCCGGTGACTTTACGCAGCGCGTGCAGAGATTCGCTGTTCGGCTGCTGCTGGTAGTTCAGGAAATGCAGCAGATAGTGCAACGGATAGCGCTGCAACTGCTGCTGGCGATAGCGCCCGGCAGAGGTCGCGTCGCCCACCCGTTGTAGCAGCAATGCTTTCAGGCCAATCAGGCCGTAATGGCTGGCGTGGCTTTCCAGACCCTGCTCGCAAAATTGCAGCGCATCAGCAAATTTCTCACGGCGGGTGGCGACTCGAGCCAAACCAAAGTAGCCGCCAGACTTGGCGTTGCCGCTCCAGATGGCGCGGAAGAAGTCCTCATAGGCGGCATCCAGATTGTCGGTTTGCTCATAAGCACAGGCGCGGATCAGACTGGCAAGGCCGCACTGCGGGTTCTTATTCCAGCGATGGGCGCGGCTCAGGGCATTATCGGCAAAGGCAATGCTGCTGGCGAAGTTGCTGCGGTTATAGTCGCGAGTCGCCAGCGCCAGGTTACAGCGGTAGTCCAATGGATCGAGTTCCAGCCCGCGCTGATAGTAGGTTGGCGCGCCATGGCTGGCGTGGTTGTACTGTTCAAGGTGCTGGCCGATAAACCAGGCTTCCTCGGCAGTTTGGATTTGGTCAGCGGGAAGTGGCGCTTTGGCGGCTTCGGGCAGCGGCGTTTCCTTCGGCTGATGCTCGAGATAATGCAGAATTTCGCGACCGTTTTCCGCCAGCAGGCTGATTTTAAGCCGCCCGCCGAACTCCCCTTGCAGGCTGGCATGCAGCACTTCGCCCGGTTGCAGACTAATGACTTTATCCACCAAGACTTGTTCACCATCGGCCTCGGCGATCAGCACCCGCGCTTGGTGCAGCGGCGCCACGGCGTAGATGCCCCACTCCACCTTTTGCCCGTCGCGCTGCAATTTGAGCACGGCGTCGGTATTGGCGTTTTGCACCATGCCCAGCTCGCTGTAGGGCATGAAATTCTGCACGAAGCACTTCTCTTCATAGGCGTCGAGCCACGTAAAGTCCGGCTGGTTGTCGGTGAAGACGCCGGTCATTAGCTCGATGTACGGGCCGTTGTGGTCGGTAAGATTGCGGTCCCAGGCCAGGCCGAAGGCGCAGTTGCCCCAGGTCCACTGCTTTTTGCCCGGCGAGACATGGTGATCCGCCACGTGCAGCAAGCCGCCGCGATCGTCGTGGCTGTAAGCACCGACAAAATCATAGGCCGATTTATCCGCCATGTAGGAAGTCGGTACCGGAATATTCTTGTAGCGCGAGATATCCACGCCGCGTGAGTAATCGACTTTGTAATAGGTGCCGGTGGCGATGGGAAAAGAGGACACATCCCGTTTGCCGTGGTCGAACACGGCGGTGACATCCGGCGGGAAAACGCTCTGATGATCGTCCCCACCCTTCACCGCCGGGTTAGCCCACCACAGGAAGTGGCGCGGGGTTGGGTTGGCGTTATAGATTTTGGCGCTGATTTCCAGCAGCGCCTTGTCTGGATAGAGCGTAAAGCCGGTCATCACCTGCAAGCCGCGCATCGGCTCCACTTCCCCCATCCAAACGGTTTGCGCGCCGTTTTCATGCTGCTGCAAGGTGAAATCCACCGGCATAAAAGTGGTTGGGCGATGGTGCTGCGGCCAGTTGAATTCAATTCCGCCGGAGATCCACGGCCCAAGCAGGCCCACCAAGGCCGGTTTAATCACTTCGTTGTGATAGACAAAATCACGCTGTTTGATCTTGTCCCAGGCGCGGTGAACGCGCCCGCCAAGCTCGGGTAACAGCATGATTTTCAAATAATCATTTTCCAGATAGAGCGCCTGATAGGGCTGCATCTGCTTCTCGCCCGTCAGTTGGTCAGTCACGCCGTACGGATAGACATTGCCCGAAGAACCTTGGTAGACCCGATGGGCTAAAAACATCGGATGGGTATCCTGTTTTCCCGTGAGATACGTCGGTAATTCGACCTGTTCCTGCCAGACTTTTACATTTCCGCTCATGCGTTCCTCTCACCAATGAATACTGAAAAGTTCAATTTCGTGAGTCTACGCAGCGAAAGCGGCTAATTAATGCGCTACCGTCACGCAATTCAGTAAGCGGAGTTTAGTGAATGCAACTTAAGGGTTTGAACAATCTTCGGGTCAGGGAATTCAATAAAAAGGTGCTGATGACCCTGCTCTATCGCGAGAAAACGGCGAGCAAATCGACGCTGGCGCGGTTGTCTAACCTGTCGATTCCGGCCGTCGGCAAGATCCTTAATGAGTTGCAGGAAGAGGGGCGAGTGGTTCATAGCGACGTGAATCTGCATTCGCGAGGATTAGGCGGTGGCAGCTATCAAGTGGCGGTGGAAGACAGCGATATTCTGTGCATGAATGTCTCACCCTATCGCATTGAAAGTATTCTGGTTGATCGGCTTATCACGGCAAAAAGCGAATTTCGCCTGAGTGAAATCGCAGTGAAAACACCCAGTGAGCTGCTTAATGAGATAGAACGCCTGTTTCATGACTATCGCAAACAATATCGGGGAAGAAACCTCAGCCTTGCGCTGTCGATTCACGGGCAGGTTAATCCCACCACCGGCGTCTCGCAGAACATGCCGCAGGCCCCGTGGGACAGTGCAATAGAGATTAAATATTTACTGGAGGAGAAGCTCCATACTGAAATTTTGATGGATAACGACTGCATTATGCTGGCTTTAGCAGAAAAATGGCAACACACTGAAATTCAGCGTGATTTTTGCGTTATCAATGTAGATTACGGCATTGGCTCCTCATTTGTTATCAACCAGCAGATTTATCGTGGCAATCTATTTGGCAGCGGCCAAATCGGGCACACCATTATCGACCCCGACGGCAGCCTCTGCTCTTGCGGGCGATATGGCTGTCTGGAGACTATCGCCTCGCTCTCCGCCATGAAGAAAAAAGCGCGGATGCTGCTGAAAAATGGCGCGGCGGCGGCTGATAAATCCGCCCTGCGCACCCCGACCACTCAGGAAATTATCGAAGGCTACCATCAGGGGGATGAAAACCTGCGCGTCATGGTGTTTGCGGCGGCGCGCGCCTTGGGGCTGAGCTTGTATAACTTCCTGAATATTCTCAATATCAACCAAATCCATCTCTATGGCCGCAGCTGCGGTTTTGGCGAGGCCTGGCTGAGCACGGTATTGGAACAGAGTGGCTTAAACCCCTTCGATAAAACCGACAGCGTGAAGACTCAGGCCACGCATATTGGCCTGGGGACGCTCAGCCGCGAGCAGCAAATCATGGGAATTGGTTATTTGTATGTGGAACAAGCGCTAGAAAATCGCGTCTGAATAACTGCAGGATGTTTACTGCAATGGCGCATAATTCGGCGATTTACGCGAAGCATGGTAAAATCATCGTTCGCTTACTCGTAAGCGTTCAACCCAGCATCGTACTCAGAGAAACTTCTTATGACCCTGAACAATCCGGATCAACTTCTTTCACAGGCCGAAAAACTTTGCCAGAAGCGTAATGTGCGTTTAACGCCACAGCGTCTGGAAGTGTTGCGCCTGATGACGCAGCAACCCGGTGCCATTAGTGCTTACGATCTGCTGGATTTACTGAGAATTAGCGAGCCACAGGCCAAGCCACCCACCGTTTACCGTGCGCTGGATTTCCTACTGGAACAAGGCTTTATTCACCGCGTTGAATCGGCCAATAGCTACGTGCTGTGCCATCATTTCGAAGAGCCGAGCCACACCTCTGCGCTGTTTATCTGCGATCGCTGCGGATTGGTCACAGAGAAGACCACGGACGGCATCGAAGAGAGATTGGCAAAATTGGCAGTAGAATCAGGGTTTGAATTGCGGCATTCCGTGGTGGAAGCGCATGGTTTGTGCGGGGATTGTAAAGTGGTAGAGCTTTGCGACAGCCATGAACATTGCGAGCATGACCACAGTATTGTGACTAAAAAGCGCTAATACCGCTTTAGATAAATGAGTTTAGATAAGTAAATTTAGATCAGTAAATAAATAATAAAGGCGGTACGTCCTTGTACCCTGCATCCTGAAAGCTATCCGGGTAGGAGCAGCATTTTTTCAGGATGCATTATCACCGTTACGCACGGGGAAGTTGCGATTTACCAGTGATACTTGTTATCCGTTTCCCACGCTTTCAGCTCTTTCTCAGCTTCTTCTTTCTTGTAACCGTAGCGCTCTTGGATCTTACCGACCAGCTGATCGCGCTTACCTTCTACAACAGTAAGATCATCGTCCGTCAGCTTGCCCCATTTCTCTTTCACTTTGCCTTTGAACTGCTTCCAGTTACCTTCGGTTTGGTCCTTATTCATAATCAATTCTCCTACTACCGTGGTTTAGGTTTCTGTGTTTTGTTCAACACACTAAGTGCTTATCACATAACTAAGAGTAGTAGAGAATTTGGCATTTGGGTCAAGCGACAGCGTTAAATCACAATATTAGGAATAATCCAAAGTGTTAAATAGCGATAAACACTAATAAATTTATCGGCGATTTATTTTACTCCGCCTTAGTAAACCAGCGATCGCCTTGCCAATATCTACGCCACACCCAGCCTAACGACAAACCTCTTAACGCGAGAAACACGGCCAACGCCAACCACAAAGCATGGTTGCCGAGCCATGGCAGAGTGAACAGCGTCAGGCCATAACCCAGAGCTGCCACGGCCATGCTATTGCGCATCTCGCGGCCCCGCGTTGCGCCGACGAACATGCCATCTAGCAGATAACACCAGACGCCGATGAGCGGCAGAACCACCTGCCAGCCCAGGTATTGATCAGCCAGCTGGCGGATGTCAGGTAAAGAGGTCAGCATGCTGACAATCTGCTGCCCGGCCAGGCCATAGAACAGCGCAAAGCCAAGCGCCACAGCCCCTGCCTGACGACACGCCGCGTGCCAAACGCGTAACAACTTCTCACGGTTGCGCTCGCCAAAGGCTTCCCCCGAGTGGGCTTCCACAGCATAGGCAAAGCCATCGAGGGCGAAGGCGGTGAAGGTCAGCAAATTCATCAACACGGCGTTCACCGCCACGATATGCCCGCCCAGTCGCGCACCAATTACCGTCAGGGAGGCAAAGCAGACTTGCAGCAGCAGCGAGCGCAGCATGATGTCACGATTGAGGCTGAGTAAGCGCCGCAGGTTGCCCCGCCACGCCTGCTGTAGCAGGGCAAAATCAATGCCTTTTTGCGCCATCATCCGCCATACCAGCCACAACCCTAGCGCCAATGTGACGTACTCCGAGCAGGCCGTGGCAATGGCCGCACCGCGCACGTTCAAGCCCAGCCCCATCACCAGCCAGATATCCAGAACAATATTCAGCACGTTGCCGACAATCAGCAGCAGAACAGGGCCACGCACATACTGGATGCCCAGCAGCCAGCCGAGGATCACCAAATTTGCCAGAGAAGCCGGGGCGCTTAACCAGCGTATTTCAATAAACAGCCGCGCCTGCTCCAGCACGGCCTGACTGCCGCCGACCACCTGAAAGGCCAGATCCATCAGCGGCGTGCGCAGCAACATGATTAAAATGCCCGCCAGCAGCGCTAACAGGAAAGGTTGTACAAAAGCACGGGCTAGCAGCAGGTTATCTTTGGCACCCAAGGCCTGAGCAGTCAGGCCGGTGGTGCTCATGCGCAAGAACAGCAGCATCATGAAGAGGAAGGTCGTCACCATCGCGCCGACCGCTACGCCGCCGAGATAATCCGCGCTGTCGAGATGGCCGATAACGGCGGTATCCACCAAACCTAATAGCGGGACGGTAATGTTGGAGAAAATCATTGGTAAAGCCAGTTTCCATAAGGCTTTGTCCTCACGGCTGAGGAAGGTGCGGCTTAATGCTTGTCGAAAGGGATGCTGAGGCATAGAGGTCCCATGCTGAGGATGTAGAACAAGAGGTCAACCTGGCGTAATTCGGCGTTTCGGCATCAACGCTTTTTATAAAAAACAGCGATCTGCTTAAACAACAACGCCCCAATCAAGGGGCGCAGTGTCACGGCGTGAGACCACCGTAAGGCGACAACTAGCTTTGTGGCAAATGTCTATAGCAAAAGCCCGGCAGTACGTTCAGGAAGGGCGAGTACCGAGCCTTGCCAGCAGAAAGGATTAGATCCAGTCGCCGTTACGGATAACGCCAACAGCCAAGCCTTCAATGCTGAAACTCTGCTCGCGCAGGTCAACCACGATCGGCTCGAAGTCGCTGTTCTCTGGCAGCAGTTGCACGACGCTACCCTGCTTTTTCAAGCGTTTAACCGTCACTTCATCATCAATGCGCGCAACGACAACTTGCCCATTACGTACATCCTGAGTTTTGTGAACCGCCAACAGATCGCCGTCGAGAATACCGATATCCCGCATAGACATCCCGCTAACGCGCAGCAAGAAGTCGGCGCTAGGCTTGAACATGGCAGGATCAACCTGATAGTGGCCTTCGATATGTTGCTGAGCTAAAAGAGGCTCACCGGCGGCGACGCGGCCAATCAGTGGTAAACCTTCCTCTTCTTCCATTAGCAAGCGAATGCCGCGTGATGCGCCAGAGACGATTTCAATCACGCCTTTGCGCTGCAGGGCTTTGAGGTGTTCTTCCGCGGCATTTGGCGAGCGGAACCCCAGACGAGTGGCAATTTCTGCACGAGTCGGCGGCATACCCGTGGTGGATATATGTTCGCGAATGAGGTCGTAAACCTCTTGTTGTCTGGCTGTTAAAGCTTTCATTCCGCCCCCTGATTGTTTATACAGTATTGCTGTGAGTATATACAGGTAACTAGGGAATGAAAACCTAAGAGTGCATAAAAACCAGTGCTAAAGTGAAATCTGGAATCTGTATTCCGCTTTAGAACCAACGCGGCCAAAAGACGCTGACCCAGGTGAAAATCGCCAGTATGATGCTCAAAAGTACCGCGGCCGATCCAAAATCTTTGGCGCGCCCGGACAGGACATGGAATTCAGGGCCGATGCGGTCAATCGCGCTTTCGACGGCGCTATTTAATAATTCGACAATCACCACCAGTACCAAGACGCCCACTAATAAAATACGCTCGACGCTAGTCACATCGAGGAAAAATGACAGTATGATGAAGGGCAGAACGGCTATCACTTCCTGACGGAAGGCCGCCTCGTTTTTCCAGGCAGCACTCAATCCCTTGAGGGAATAGCCGGCGGCCTTAACGATACGAATTAGGCCCGTTGATTCATTTTTCATGTGTTATGCGTCTTAACAGAGTTTTGGCGGACAGAGTATTGGCAGCATTTTATACTCAAAACCATTCAGGGTGACAAATATCGCCGTTAACGCAACAAACAGAACTCGATTCTGGTTTCTGGTATCCTTGCGGCGATTTGCTAACAAGAGGCTTCACGTTTTTTATGTCAGGTTGGCGTAGACTTTATTATACCTTATTGAATTTACCACTAAAATTGCTGGTAAAGAGCAAGGTTATCCCTACAGATCCGGTTACCGAGTTGCGCTTAGATCCGACGCGCCCGATCTTGTATGTTTTACCTTACCATTCGAAAGCGGATTTACTGACGTTACGCACCCAGTGCCTGGCGCAGAATCTGCCTGATCCCCTTATTCCTTTGGAAATCGACGGCGTTCAACTGCCGAGCCACGTTTTTATCGCTGAAGGCCCTCGCGTTTTCACTTATTACACGCCGAAAATTGAGTCGATAAAACTGTTCCACGACTATCTCGATTTGCATCGCAACAATCCCGATCTCGACATCCAAATGTTGCCAGTATCGGTGATGTTTGGCCGTGCGCCGGGGCGTGAAGGACAGCAGACTCCGCACCTGCGCGTGTTGAACGGCATACAGAAGTTCTTCGCCGTGCTGTGGCTGGGCCGCGATAGCTTTGTGCGTTTCTCCAATACCGTTTCTCTGCGCTACATGGCCACTGAACACGGCACGGACAAAACCATCGCACAGAAGCTGGCTCGCGTGGCGCGTATGCACTTCTCACGCCAACGTCTGGCCGCCGTCGGTCCGCGTCTGCCAGTGCGTCAGGAGTTGTTCAACAAGCTGTTAGCTTCGAAAGCCATCGAAAAAGCGGTGGAAGACGAAGCGCGTAGCAAGAAGATTTCTCACGAGAAAGCCCAGCAGAACGCCATCGAACTGATGGAAGAGATTGCGGCGAACTTCTCTTATGAAGCCGTGCGTCTGTCCGACCGCGTGCTGAGCTGGACGTGGAACCGCCTCTATAAGGGCATCAACGTGCATAACGCCGAGCGCGTTCGCCAGCTGGCGCAAGATGGTCAGGAGATTGTTTATGTTCCCTGCCACCGCAGTCACATGGACTACCTGCTGCTCTCTTACGTGCTTTACCATCAAGGTCTGGTGCCGCCGCACATCGCTGCCGGGATCAACCTGAATTTCTGGCCCGCTGGCCCGATTTTCCGCCGTTTGGGTGCCTTCTTTATTCGCCGTACCTTCAAAGGTAACAAGCTCTACTCCACGGTATTCCGCGAATATCTCGGCGAGCTGTTTACCCGTGGCTATTCGGTTGAATACTTCGTCGAAGGTGGCCGTTCGCGCACCGGGCGCCTGCTTGAGCCAAAGACCGGCACGCTGGCGATGACCATTCAGGCCATGCTGCGCGGCGGATCTCGCCCTATCACGCTGGTGCCGATTTACATCGGTTATGAGCACGTGATGGAAGTGGGGACTTACGCCAAAGAGCTGCGCGGCGCGACCAAAGAGAAAGAAAGCTTTATGCAGATGATCAACGGGTTGCGCAAACTGCGTAACTTGGGTCAGGGCTACGTTAACTTCGGCGAGCCGCTGCATCTCACCACCTACCTGAACCAAAATGTCCCAACTTGGCGTGACGCTATCGACCCAATCGAAGCGCAGCGCCCAAGCTGGCTGACCCCAACGGTGCAGGATTTGGCGGACAAAATCATGGTACGCATCAACAATTCAGCGGCAGCCAATGCCATGAATTTGTGCTGTACCGCGCTGCTGGCGTCGCGTCAACGTTCACTCACCCGTGAGCAGTTAACCGAGCAACTCGATTGCTACCTGCAATTGCTGCGCAACGTGCCTTACGCTGAAGATTCTACCGTGCCTGATTTAACCGCGGCCCAGCTGCTCGATCACGCCTTGAACATGAACAAGTTCGAAGTCGAGAAAGACAACATTGGTGACATCATTGTACTGCCGCGCGAGCAGGCCGTGCTGATGACTTACTACCGCAACAACATTCACCACATGCTGGTATTGCCGTCGCTGATTGCCAGCATTGTCATGCATCATCGTTCGGTGAGCAGCCAGGAACTGCTGCGTCAGGTTGAATTGATTTTCCCAATGATGAAAGCCGAACTGTTCATGCACTACAGCAAAGAACAGTTGCCAGCACTGCTGGAAGTGCTCAGCGCCGAACTGGCCCGTCAGGGCTTGATTAAGCTCGATGGCGAAACGCTATCGCTGAACCCGGCGCGCATTCGCCCGCTGCAACTGCTGGCCGCCGGTGTGCGTGAAACGCTGCAACGCTACGCCATCACCCTCTCTCTGTTGACCAATAACCCGAGCATCAGCCGTGGAGCCTTGGAAAAAGAGAGTCGGATTATGGCTCAGCGCCTGTCGGTTCTGCACGGTATCAATGCGCCGGAGTTCTTCGATAAAGCCGTCTTTACCACGCTGGTTGGCACTCTGCGTGCCGAGGGTTTCATCAATGATATCGGCGATGCGATCCCGGAACATACGCGTGAGATTTACACCATTCTGAGTGATTTAATGACGCCGGAAATCAAGCTGACTATCGAAAGTGCGGGCATGCCGTCCGAGCTGCCGCAGCCTTCCGAGCCGCTGGCGGAACCTAAAGTCGACGTGCGTGACACCGACCACTAAGGCTCGCTAAGTTCAGCGAATCACAAACAAAACGCCCGGTTCTCTTAACAAGAACCGGGCGTTTTTTATGGCGCTTAGCCAGCGAGACGGCTTAGAAGCTAAACTGAGATAAGCTCATTAGAATGCCGAGGAACAGCACCAGCCCGACATAGTTATTTTGGCGGAAAGCCAGGAAGCAGGCATCGCGGTCGCGTTTCGCGGTCAGTTTGTGCTGATGGGCGAACAGCGCAGCGGCCAGCAACAAAGACCAATAGAAAGGCGCGCCCAGCTGGGTTAAATGCCCGACTACCGCCAGCAGTGCCAGCATGACGAGCTGCAAAATGCCGTTGATCAGGTTGTCGAAACGGCCAAAAAGTATCGCCGTGGACTTCACGCCAATCTTCAAATCATCGTCTCTATCGACCATCGCGTATTGGGTGTCGTAAGCCACCGTCCAACAAATATTGGCGGCGAACAGCAGCCAGCAGCTCAGCGGAACGGCTTCACTCACTGCGGCATAGGCCATCGGGATGGACCAGCCGAACGCTGCGCCCAATACCACCTGCGGCAAATTGCTGACGCGCTTAACAAAGGGGTAGATCCACGCCAGCGCCAGCCCGGCCAAGGACAGCAAAATCGTCATGCGATTAAGGGTAAGCACCAGCAGGAAGGACGCCAGCACCAGCCCAACAAACAGCATCTTGGCCTGTTTGCCGCTAATGACGCCACTTGGCAGCGGGCGGTTAGCCGTGCGTTTCACGTGGCCGTCGAACTTACGGTCGGCGTAGTCATTTACCACGCAACCCGCAGCGCGCATGAAGAATACGCCCAGCACGAAGACCAGCAAGATCTTCATCGACGGCATGCCGCCGCCGGCCAGCCATAACGCCCACAGCGTTGGCCAGAGCAGCAGCAGCGAGCCAATAGGTTTATCAATTCGCATCAGGCGGCAATAATCGCGCCAAGTGCCCTGTGGCAGGCTAGCAGACACCTTGGTTCCCTCTTGTTGATTTAACTGAGCCATTAGCCCTGCACCTTGTTTTCAGGACGGTGAACAGGAGAGTTCGGCAGGAAAATTTCGGTCAGCAACAGCGGCTTATCCGAGAGGCGCAGGCGAGAACGCCGAGCCCACAGGTCACCCTCTTCCAGCGGCAATTGGCCGAGATGAATATAATCGCGCGTCATATTGTTGCCGCCGAACAGATAGCGGCCCAGCGGCACGGTGCCTAAGTCCACCAGCGCTAAATTAGGGCCGGTCAGGGTTTCTTCAGGGATCACGGTGCGCCCGAGCAGCCACGCCTCGTCATCACCAAACAGTACGACCTCGCGGATCCAATATCGCGCGCTCACCGGCAGTTGGTCGGCTTCGCTTTCCCCCAGCTCTTCACGCGTGACAAAGCATTCGCGCTTTGGCTGTACCGTCACGGTAACGCCCTGCTGCTCAAAGCGACGGGTCATCGAGCCCATTTCCATCAGCCAGTCGGCAACGTCGGCAGGGACATCTTGCGTGTCGTCAAACCAGTGAATTGGGGGTTGTGCAGGGGAATGGGACTCAGACATGAATGGACTCCGTAGCAGGGACGCATTACGCGCCCCTATTAATCATCAGCCTCGCATTCTAACGCAGAATGTTCCGGCAGTAATCGACTTGCGGACGAATCCTTTGCTCTCGACTACTCGCGACGCAGCCGCTCGCTGTTAGCCAGGAACAGCGTAACCACCAGCACCAGGATGGCACAGGCGTAGACCAGCGTATCGTACGGACTTTTGTGATCCACAATAATCAGACGAATAATGGCCGTGATGCCGATGTAGATAAAATAGCGCAGCGGGAAGTGATATCCCGAGGAGAAGTACTTCACAATCAAAGCGATAAACTCGAAGTACAGGAAGTAAATGACGATACCTTCAATCAGCAAATAGGAGGAGGATTCGTCATTATTGACGAACAACACCAGCGCCAAATGATAGGTTTCACGGCCAAGGAACAGCGTCAAAATCGCTGCCAGCCCCAATAAAAAGACGTTCATAATTCGTTGCATAATGACGGATATCATCATCGCGCGTTTTGAGCCAGCCATGTGATCTATGTCCCACTTTTGTTAATTGTCCGAGCAGAATACCACAGCGCCAGCCATAGCAAAGCGCGATAAAAAAAGGGCCAGCCACTCATGGCCGACCCTTTTAATTTAATGCAACTTCCGCCAAGAAAATGCGAAAGATGGCTAAATATTAACGCCAGTTTTTGAAGCGATTAATCAGACCATTGGTGGAGCTATCGTGGCCCTTAACTTCTTCATTGCCGCTCAGTTCTGGCAGGATACGGTTTGCCAGCTGTTTGCCCAATTCCACGCCCCATTGGTCGAAGGTGTAGATATTGAGGATTGCGCCCTGAGTGAAGATTTTGTGCTCGTACATCGCGATCAACGCACCCAGGCTGTATGGCGTGATTTCACGTAACAGGATGGAGTTAGTTGGGCGGTTACCTTCAAACACTTTGAATGGCGCAACGTGTTTCACGTCTTCCGGCTTTTTGCCTTGTTCCGCGAACTCTTGCTCTACCACGTCCAGTGATTTACCAAACGCCAGCGCTTCAGTTTGTGCGAAGAAGTTAGACAGCAGCTTAGCGTGGTGGTCGCTCAGCGGGTTATGGCTGATAGCGGGCGCGATGAAGTCACAAGGAACAATTTTGGTCCCCTGATGAATCAGCTGGTAGAAGGCGTGCTGGCCGTTGGTGCCCGGCTCACCCCAGATGATTGGGCCAGTCTGGTAATCCACTGGGTTGCCATTACGGTCAACGTACTTACCGTTGGACTCCATGTTGCCCTGCTGGAAGTAAGCCGCAAAGCGATGCATGTACTGGTCGTATGGCAGGATTGCTTCGGTTTCGGTGCCATAGAAATCGTTGTACCAAATACCAATCAGCGCCAGCAAAATCGGCAGGTTTTTCTCTGCTGGGGTTTCTGCAAAGTGTTTGTCCATAGCGTGTGCGCCGCTGAGCAGTTGTTCGAAGTTTTCGAAACCAACGGACAGGGCAATCGACAGGCCGATAGCAGACCACAGTGAGTAACGACCGCCAACCCAGTCCCAGAACTCGAACATGTTGTCAGTGTCGATACCAAACTCGCTCACCGCTTTGCCATTGGTAGACAGGGCGGCGAAGTGTTTCGCTACGTGCTTGTCATCACCGGCAGTTTTCAAGAACCAGTCACGCGCGCTATGGGCGTTGGTCATGGTTTCTTGCGTGGTGAAGGTTTTTGAAGCGACTAGGAACAGGGTGGTTTCTGGGGAGAGGTCTTTCAGCGCTTCGGCGATGTGGGTGCCGTCAACGTTGGAGACGAAATGCATATTCAGATGGTTTTTGTACGGGCGCAGCGCTTCGGTCACCATGAACGGGCCGAGGTCAGAACCACCGATACCGATGTTGACCACGTCAGTAATGGCTTTACCGGTGTAACCCTTCCACTCGCCGCCAATCACGCGCTCGGTGAAGCCTTTGATTTTCGCCAGCACCGCGTTGACTTCAGGCATGACGTCTTTGCCATCCACCACGATTGGGGTATTGCTGCGGTTACGCAGAGCGACGTGCAGCACGGCGCGGTCTTCAGTACGGTTGATCTTCTCACCGGAGAACATCGATTTGATTGCATCTTGCAGCTGGGTCTCTTTGGCCAGGGCTTGCAGCTTGTCCAACGTCTCGGCGGTAATGCGGTTTTTAGAGAAGTCGACCAGCATTTGGTCTTCGAAGGTCGCGGAGAACTTGGTGAAACGGTCGCCATCTTCAGCAAACAGATGACTAATCTGCACATCTTTCATCGTATCGAAATGCTGCTGCAGCGCTTGCCAGGCAGCGGTTTGAGTTGGATTGATATTTTTCATAGCAATGCTCTTAGGCTGAGAATAAATGTGACGTAACTAACATGATTGTATCCCGTTATACCTGAGATGAGATGCCTTTTCTTGCGATAGGTCATAACTGTCGTTTAACCATGACAGAAAACAATATTAGATGGCAATTGCTCAAAATGTACCGATGTAAGGCTGCTTACCGTTGACAGGGAGGCAATAACCCGTTATTCCTAAGCGCCTAACTCCTATGTGCGCGTTAAATGCGCCATTTGAGCCAGAAGAGGCGCGTCGCCCAGGAAGTGTATCGGAGGAGCCGAAATCCAACGAGGGTACATCAGGGGGTGCGACGCCGAGGTCTAAAGCTTACGGCAAGCTGCGGATCGACCACAGGGGCTGAATCCTCTGGGTTGTCACCGAGATATACCCGTAACAAGGGTATTGGCAAGGTGGGGCGCTTCTGGGTGTATCGTAGCATTTCTACGTCTGCCCCCTCTCCCGCTCTCCCTCTTGTGCCAATTCTTATGGAATTAAGTGGATGTTGAAGGTCCAACGTCCGTGACACGAGGTTTACCATGAATTACGCAGTATCCCGCAACGCGAATCCCCAGCCCTTGGGCAACACCGTTGTCGCCAAATTCGGCGGCACCAGCGTAGCGGATTACGACGCCATGAATCGCAGCGCCGATGTGGTTCTCTCCAACCCAAATGTCCGTCTGGTCGTACTATCAGCCTCGGCGGGGATCACTAACCTGTTGGTTGAACTCGCGCAGGGTAAAGACGCCGAACGCCGGGTATTTCTGCTGGATGAAATTCGCCGGATTCAGTCCGCCATCATCGATCGCCTGAATAAACCTGACGTGATCCGCGAAGAGATTGGCCGCATGCTGGAAAACATTAGCATGCTGTCAGAAGCGACAAGCCTTGCGACCTCGACGGCACTGACCGATGAACTGGTTAGCCACGGCGAACTGATGTCCACCCTGCTGTTTGTGGAAATTCTGCGTGAGCGCAATGTCGCCGCAGAATGGTTCGACGTGCGTAAAGTCATGCGTACCAATGAGCATTTCGGCAAAGCCGAGCCGGATACCGACGCCCTGTCTGAGCTGGCGTTGCAACAACTGCAACCGCGCATTCAGGAAGCCTTAGTGGTAACTCAGGGCTTTATCGGTGCGGAAGCCAAAGGCCGCACCACCACGCTGGGCCGCGGCGGCAGCGACTACACGGCAGCCCTGTTGGGTGAGGCTCTGAGCGTCGCTCGCGTGGATATCTGGACAGACGTGCCGGGCATCTACACCACTGACCCCCGCGTGGTTCCGGCGGCTAAACGCATTGATCGCATTACTTTCGAAGAAGCCGCTGAAATGGCGACCTTCGGCGCGAAAGTCTTACACCCGGCAACGCTGCTTCCAGCGGTGCGTCGCGGTATTCCGGTATTTGTTGGTTCGAGCAAAGACCCGGCTGCGGGCGGCACATTGGTGTGTAACACCACGGTGAATCCGCCGCTGTTCCGCGCGCTGGCCCTGCGCCGCAAACAGACGCTGGTCACTCTGCACAGCCTGAGCATGCTGCATTCACACGGTTTCCTCGCCGAAGTGTTTGGCATTCTGGCGCGCCACAATGTGTCGGTCGACCTGATCACCACCTCCGAAGTCAGCGTGGCCTTAACGCTGGACACCACGGGTTCAACCTCTTCCGGTGCCAGCCTGCTGACCACCTCGCTACTGACCGAGTTGTCTTCACTGTGCCGCGTGGAAGTGGAAGAAAACCTGGCGCTGATTGCCCTGATTGGCAATAAATTGTCTCAGGCAAGCGGCGTTGGCAAAGAGGTGTTTGGGGTGCTCGATCCGTTCAACATCCGCATGATTTGCTACGGCGCAAGCAGCTACAACCTGTGCTTCCTGGTGCCGGGCAACGACGCCGACCAAGTCATTACTACTCTACACCGCAACCTATTCGAATAATCTTCGGCGCGGTGTGCTGATCAGCCGGGCCCTGCGCCCGGCTTTTTTATGCACATCGTTCTGTGCTACAACCAAAACGCTATGGCAAATTTTGACCCACAACATCACATAACTAGAAAACAAGGATCCTCCACATGTTAGCCAAAATAACTCGCCTGTTCCCGCTGTGGGCAGTGCTGCTGTCCGTCGCTGCCTACTACTCTCCCAGCACTTTCACGCCCATCGGGCCGCACGTCACCACCCTCCTGATGCTGATTATGTTTGCTATGGGCGTAACGCTGGAATTCGGCGACTTTAAGCGCGTGCTGTCTCGCCCGGCGCCGGTGGCCGCCGCGACTTTCCTGCACTATCTGATCATGCCTCTGGCGGCGTGGATTCTGGCGAAGCTGTTCCATATGCCCGCAGACCTGTCGGCAGGAATGATTTTGGTGGGAAGCGTGGCCTCGGGCACCGCATCCAACGTGATGATTTATCTGGCGAAAGGTGATGTCGCGCTGTCAGTGACCATTTCCGGCGTCTCGACGCTGATTGGCGTGTTTGCCACCCCGCTGCTCACCCGCCTGTATGTCGATACCCATATCAAAGTGGACGTGGTCGGCATGTTGTTGAGCATCTTGCAGATTGTGGTTATCCCTATTTTCGCCGGTTTAGTTATTCATCACCTGTTTACCAAAACCGTCAAACGCATCGAGCCGCTGCTGCCGGTCTTCTCGATGGTGTGCATCGTCGCCATCATCAGCGCCGTGGTGGCGGGCAGTCAGGGCTTTATCGGCTCGGTCGGTCTGGTGGTTATCGTGGCGGTTATCCTGCATAACGCCATCGGCCTGTTGAGCGGCTACTGGGGCGGCAAGCTGTTTGGCTTTGACGAAACCACCTGCCGCACGCTGGCGATGGAAGTCGGCATGCAGAACTCAGGCCTGGCCGCCACGCTGGGTAAAATCTACTTCACCCCGCTGGCCGCCTTGCCGGGCGCACTGTTCTCGGTTTGGCACAATCTGTCGGGTTCCCTGCTGGCGGGCTACTGGTCCGGAAAACCGGTGGATGACGCGAAGCGCACTCACAAAGTGAGCAAGTAAGAGCGAGCAGCCCGCCGCTAATAGTCAGGCGGGCTGCTGGTCAGTATGAAAAGCTATTCAAAAACTAACGTACAAAGCTCCGGTAACTCCTCCACTAAACAATTGTCCGTACCGCCGCGATCTATGGTCAGGAAGTCAGTCACGGTTTGATAAGCAAACAGCGGGTGATGCCAAACCCCCCGGCGATAGTTCACCCCCTCCGAGCCATTGGTAATAAAGGCTTTCAGCGTTTCGAGCCGCACATGTTCCCCCGCCTCCGCAACAATCACCACAAAAGGTTCCCCCTTCAGCGGCATAAAGGCCTGACTGCCCAGCGGGTGCTTCTCCAGCACGGAAATCTGGATCGGCAGCGGCGCGGGCTGAGAGCGATTAATACTCATCAGTACCGGCTTGCCGTCAATAATTTCAATATCAATCAGGTCGTGATATCGCTCGGTCTGGCCATCATTGATGTGGAAGAAATCATTTCCCTCCACTTTGATAACCTCACCGTAGGGCGAAAACGCTTCGCTTGTGAGCCTGCTGACTTTCAGTTCCATACATTTCCTTTTGCGAGAGGGGGTCCATCCATCGGGACTTTCCACGGGCCAAAACCTGCGCTACACCGCGCGTGAGTGTGCTTAAACATATTATTGGAAATATTTTCCATAACAGCGATCATTCGCACATTTATTGCGCAATAGGATAAAAAGCAGCTTAAGGTTTGAGAGGAAATGCAGGGGGAAGCGGGAAGAAAGCCACGCGAAAGCTAAGCTTCGCGCGGCTTGAAGAGGCTTATTTCATTAGGGTTACGGCGTCATCGGAGTCGCGCTCATCGTCTTCCTGCGCGTCTTTGTCCAGCACGTTATAGGCCACGGCGCAGAACAGCGAGTTAAGACGCTTCATGTCGCCTAGCAGGCCCAAGTGGAGCGAGCTGGTTTCGATGCTCTGCACATTATGCTGATGCAGACGGTCAACGTGCGCGTGGGCGTAGCGGCGGTCCAGCAGGCGGAAGCGATGCTTGGAACGGCGCAGGCGGCGGGCGCTGGTCAAATCATTCGACAGGAACACCGACAGGCTCAGACGGAGGTTATCCACTAGCTTTTCGTGCAGGGAATCCAGTTCGGTCAGCCCTTCCGGCGAGAAGGCCCGGCGCGCCGCATGGGATTTCGCCGCAATGTCCGCCGTCATGCGCTCAATGATGTCGCCAGCCTGTTCGAGGTTCATCGCCATTTCGATGATTTCCGCCCAGCGGCGCGAGTCATCTTCGCCCAAATCCTCTTTGTGGATCTGCGCCAGATAGAGCTTGATGGCGGTGTAAAGCACATCCACGTCATCATCCAAACGGCGCACTTCGCGGTCTTGCGCCAGTTTGCCGTGCATCACTTCATGGTTGAGGATCAGCATATGCTCCACCACGTCGCCCATGCGCAGCGTCTCGCGGGCGGCATTGGCCAGCGCCAGTGCCGGAGTATCCAGCGCGCTGACATCCAAGTGACGCGGGCGCAGGCGCGGATCTTCTTCCGGCGCGTCGGCTATCATCAGTTCGCACACCCGAGCCATTGGGCCAGAAAGCGGCACCATCGCCAGGCAGCGGATCAGGTTGTAGAACATGTGGAAATAGATAACCAACTCTTCGTCCGGAATGCCTAAACGCGCCAGTTGCCCCGAGAGCGGGCCGATAAAAGGCAGCACAATGACGCAGCCAATCAGCTTGAACAGCACGCTGCCGAGCGCCACGCGGCGGCCAGCGGCATTCTGTTTGCTGGCGTTGATCATCGCCAGCAAGCCACTGCCGAGGTTGGCACCAATCACCAGACAGAGCGCGACTTTCAGCGAAATCACCCCGGTCGCCGCCAGCGTGGCTGTGAGCAGCACCGCCGCCAAACTGGAGTAGCTGACAATGGCGAAAACCGCGCCGGTCAGGGCATCAAGAATCACATCGCCGGTTAACGACGAAAACAGCACTTTGACGCCAGACGCCTGGGTGATCGGCGTCGCGGCCGAGACAATCAGCTCCAGCGCCAGCAGGATCAGCCCAAGGCCAATCCCCACGCGGCCCATCTGCCCGGCGCGGGTCTGTTTACGGCTGAGGAAGAAGGAGACGCCGACAAAAATCAGCAGCGGCGAGAGCCACGACAGATCAAAGGTCAGTACGCGCGCCATCAGCGCGGTGCCGACGTCCGCGCCGAGGATAATCACCAGCGCAGGGGAAAGGGCCACCAGCCCCTGTGAAACGAAGGAGGTCACCAGCAATGCCGTGGCATTACTGCTCTGTACCAGCGCGGTAACACCAATCCCCGCCACAAAGGCCAGAGGTTTTTTCTCCACGCTATTGCTGAGAACTCGCCGCAGATTGGCACCAAAAACGCGCATGATGCCAGTACGCACAATGTGCGTACCCCAAACTAAAAGTGAAACAGCAGACAACAAATGCAGAAGAGTTAACACTAAAGAACAGCTCCGTTAACGCCAGGCAAAAACAGGCCATCCTGCCTGCCGGGCGTGTTGGTGCAGGATAGCGTCCGGATTCACCACATTCGGATGACCCACCCTGGTAAGCAGCGGCAAGTCATTATGTGAGTCCGAGTAAAAACTGGCATGTTGCAGCTGGGCAGCATCCTGATTAATCAGCGCCATCAGCCGCGTCACCTTACCTTCGCGGTAGGTCATCACGCCTTGCGTCGTGCCGGTGAAAATCCCATTTTCGATGCCGACACCAATCGCCAATGTTTCGTCAACGCCAAGGAAGCGGGCTATTGGCGCAACTAAATGTTCGCCCGAGGCGGAAATCACCACCGTGCGATCACCGTTCGCACGGTGACGGGCCAAACATTCGCGAGCATCATTGTATACGCGTGGAGCAATCACTTCATGAATATAACGTTGTACCATCTGCGCAACATCTTGCTGGGTGCGACCTTGCAGTGGCTCAAGGGTACAATTCATGTACTCCTGCATATCCATCTGACCCACGGCGTATTGCTGCATCAGGTAGGCGTCGCGTTGCAGGAATGCCTGCTCATTTTCCACCCATCCCTGCTGCACCATAAAGGCTGACCACAGGCTGGAACAGTCGCCGCTAATCAGGGTTTCATCGAGATCAAACAGCGCCAGACTCATGCAACTTCCCGTAACGTAACAAGATCTAACTGTAGACCAATTTCAATGCCATCGGCGAGGAGAGAGGCCACAGAACGGTTCAACACATCCACGGAAAGCTCGACATTGTTCGCCAAAACGCGATAACGCACCACGCTTCCCAACAGGCTATGATTCAAAATTCGGGCTGAAATGCCCTGTTCAGGTGCACATAATACAATCGATTCAGGGCGAATTGCCACCTGACCGCCATACTGCTGGCCGGTCAGCGCCTGCGCCTGTTGCGCAGTCAGTAAGTTATAACTGCCGATAAACCCGGCGGCAAAGGCATTCACCGGCTCGGTATATAGGGTTTCAGCATCGGCGTTTTGCACAATCTGACCTTTGTTCATCAGCACGATTCGGTCGGACATGGTCAGGGCTTCTTCCTGATCGTGGGTGACGAAAATGGCCGTCAGGTTCAATTCGCGCTGAATGCGGCGGATCTGCTCGCGCAGGTGTTTGCGAATACGGGCATCCAGCGCGGAGAGAGGTTCGTCGAGCAGCAGCAGGCGCGGCTGCGTCACCAAAGAGCGCGCCAACGCCACGCGCTGGCACTGGCCGCCCGACAGCTGGTGCGGGTAACGCTTGGCGTAATCGTTCATTTCCACCAGTGCCAGCACGTCACCCACCCGGCGATGAATTTCATTGGCAGACAATTTCTGCATCTTGAGGCCAAAAGCCACGTTGCCTTCGACAGTCATATTTGGGAACAGCGCGTAGCTCTGGAAAACCATGCCGATGCCGCGCTCTTGCGGGCTGAGGGGCACAATGTCCTGTCCCTGCAAAATAATCTGCCCGCTGTCTACCGAGGTCAGCCCCGCGAGGCAGCGCAGCAGCGTGGATTTCCCGCAGCCGCTCGGCCCCAGTAAGGTGACGAATTCGCCCTCTTTCGCACTGAAATCAATGTCGTTGAAAATCTGCGTCTGGCCGTAATGCTTATTGAGTTTAGTGACCTGTAAATATGACATTTTCAGCTCTTTTCCTTGTTCAGCACGTTAGCAATCCAGGTGAAAATCAGGACTACCACGAAATAGGAGATAACCAATGCGCTGGTGAAGTGGCCGCTGCCATTGCGCATGTTGAAAAGATAAACCTGTAGCGTTTCGTAGCGGCTTCCGGCCAACAGGTTGGCGAAGACGAACTCGCCGATTAAGAAGGAGAACGACAGCAGCACGGCGATCATGCCGCCTTTGCGCAGGTTGGGCAGAATAACCAGCAGCGCGGCTTTCCAGGTGCTGGCGCCCAGCAGGTGCGCGGCGTCCATCAGGTCGCGCAGGTTTATCGCCTGCATATTGTTAGATATCGCCCGATAGATGAACGGCAAGGCGATGGTGAAGTAGCAGCCAATCAGGATCCACGGCGTGCCGGTCATGGCAAAAGGCCCGGACGAATAGAGCGACATTAGCCCAACCGAGGAGACTACCGGCGGCACCGCAAACGGCAGCAGAATCAAGATGTTCATTAGCGTATCGAGCTTAGGGAAATAGTAAGCAATTACAAACATCAGCGGCAAGATGAGCACCAGCGATAGCAGCAGCGTGCCAAAACAGATCAGCAGCGAATGCCCTAGCGCTATCAGGAAACGCGGATCGCTCCACAGCGCCACCATCCATTTCAAGGTGAAACCGCTCGGTAAGATGGTCGCGCCCCACTCGCTGACTAAGGCATAAATCAGCGTCGCGGCCAGCGGCAACAGCAGGAGCACCATCAAAATCCAAACAATCAGGCGGTGGTAAGCCCCTTCAATGCGAGACATGGCACCCCTCCCGGCAATCAACCCTATTTTTAGCGCACATTCAGATAGCTCCTGCGCAATAACCATTGATGAATCAGCGTGATAAACACCATTAGCACCACCAGCAACATCGCCAGAGCACTGCCCATATTCGGGTCGAGAGAGATATCACCTGACACCAGCGCGGCAATTCGCACCGGCACCACGTTAAAGTTACCGTTGGTCAGCGCGTACACCGTCGCATAGGCTCCCAGCGCGTTGGCCAGCAGAATGACGAAAGTGCCCATCAGCGCCGGGAACATCACCGGCAAGCCGATATGTCGCCAGTAGCGCCAGCGGCCCGCGCCGAGCAGCGCGGCGGACTCGCGCCAATCTTCACGCAGCGCGTCAAAGGCCGGGTAGAGCAGCAGAACGCCGAGCGGGATTTGGAAATAGGTATAAAGAACAATCAGGCCGTCGCGCGAATAGAGATTGAAGCTCTCCATCAGACCGTATTTCTTCAGCAGCAAAGTCAGGCAGCCGTTCAGACCCAGCAAAATGACAAAGGCAAAGGCTAGCGGCACGCCGGCAAAGTTGCTGGTCATATTGGTAAACGACATGACAAAGTCATGCAGCTTGGTGCGGCCTAGCTGGCGAAGTGAGTAACTGCTCACCAACGCAATCAACAAACCGAACACGCTGGACCAGATTGAGATATCCAGCGAGAAGCGCATGGCCTGCAAGTAGAAAGGCGAGGTCAGGATATCAGAGTAATTGCCAAACCCCCACGCCTCGTAGGTGTCGCTGTAAAAACTGCTGACCGCCACCCAAACCAGCGGGGCCAGCTGAAACGCGATAAAAAACACGGCAAACGGCAACATGAATAACGCAGCTATCCACTTGGCTTTCATCGGCACTCCTCAAGCAGTGACGGGTTTAAGCCAACAAGTCCGCGCAATGCGGTTTGTCGTGGGCAATATTCAATAGCTGGCACACCGTTCCACAGAGTTCAGTTTGCAGCGGCGCGGCATCCTGCAAACTAAAGGCTGAACCGAAGACAAACAGCGGCACCTGACGCTCTTCCGGCAAGATACCGCCGTGGCTGCGGTCGTCATTCATGCCGTGGTCGGCGGTGACAATCACCTGATACCCGGCGGCCAACCAGTCCCCCAAGAAGCGGGAGAGAATGCCGTCAGCGTTGCGCGCCTTGTTGCGATACTGCGGCGTGGAGAGGCCAAACTTGTGGCCCGCGTCGTCGATATTCATCGGGTGAATTAGCAGGAAATCAGGATCATAGCGGCGGCGCAGGCTTTCTGCATCGTCGAAAAGATGGGAGTCTGGATAAGCATCGTCGTAATAAAAATGCCCGTGCTGGATAGTCAGTTTTTCGTCACTGGTGTGGCGGTCACGCGGTGGGTCAAACGGCGTCTGGTTATACAGCTCGCTCACCCAGTGGTAGGCCGCCGCCGCGGTGGTTAAACCGGCGTCACGGGCATAATGGAAAATACTGCGCTGTGTCGAAAGTCTATCAACATGATTGTGCACGATGCCGCTCTCAACCGGCGTCATGCCGGTGAGAATGCACTCGTACAAAGGCCGTGACAATGAAGGTAATTCGCATTCCAGTTGATACAAGCGGCCGCGTCCAGCAGCGCACTGTGCCTGTAAATATCCCATTGCATCACGAGCGACCTGATAATTCAGACCGTCAAGTACCACCAGAATGCTTTTCATTGAATCGTTGCCTTGTTGCTGATGTTTTAAAAAGTTAACCGTTTGAAGTGATGAGCTTTTATTATTGCTGCATGTTGATCATCACGTTCTCTTGCCACAGGCGCGGCAGAGTTTTCGCGCTCTTATCCCAGGCTTCTGAATCAGCAATTGGGTGAGCATTTTTGTATTCGCTGGCAGGTAACAGTTTGGCCTTCACGTCGTCTGGCAGAGTAATTTTGTCTGCACGGATTGGACGCGCATAACCGCGAGCCAGGTTGATTTGGCCAGCATCAGAGAAGATGTATTCGCGCGCCAGTTTTGCGGCATTCGGGTGTTTAGCGAATTTGTTGATGATGGTGGTGTAGCCGGAAGTGATGGTGCCGTCAGAGGGGATCAGCACGTCGAAGCGCGTTTTGTCGATCTGGTCGCGGTAGTTCAGGCCGTTGAAGTCCCACACAATGCCAACCTGCACTTCGCCTTTTTCCAATGACGCGATGCTCGGGTCGCTCAGGCCCAGACGGCCCGCTTTGGCCAATTTGCCGAAGAATTCCAGACCCGGTTTGAGGTTCTTCTCATTACCGCCCATGGCGTAAGTCGCTGCCAGCACGCCGTTGGCGGCCTGAGCGGCGGTACCGACGTCACCGATAGTCACTTTGTAGTTGCCTTTCAGCAGGTCAGCCCAGCTGTGCGGCTCATCTTTCACCTGCGACTTATCGATAATAAAAGCGATGGTGCCAGTGTAAGCGAGTGCCCACATACCATCTTTGTCTTTCGCCCACGCCGGAACATCATTCCAGGTGGTCGGTTTATATGGCTGAGTCACGCCCTTTTGCACTGCAACCGGGCCAAATGCTGCACCCACGTCGCCGATGTCCGCGCTGGCGTTATCTTTTTCAGCAGCGAATTTCGCGATTTCTTGTGCCGAGCTCATATCGGTATCGCTATGCTTCAACCCATATTGGCTGCTCAACGCGGCCCACGTGTCTTTCCAGTTTGCCCAAGAGTCAGGCATCCCGACGCTGTTGACAGTCCCTTCGGCCTGCGCGGCTTTAAGCAGTTCTGCTGGAGGCTCAGCAGCAAAGGCCGATGAAGTGGAAAGAACCAAGGCGCTGGTTAACACTGAAGCGAACAACTGTTTCATAACGGATGCTCCGGATGGTAGTGTGTGAGTGCTGGTCTAGTCCAGCAAGAACCAAGCCAATCTAACGATCAATTGTGATAATTATATTACAGTGCGAAAAACCAGCATTTTTAGGGCGCAGGCTGTTATCGAGCGCACATTAATTCAGCACGAATTCGCCGTGCTGGTGCAAAAACGCACTTAAATGAGGCCTGTTGCAATGAGTGAATCGCTTACCACCGTGGCTGCGATCTGTCTGAGACTGAGTGAAAACATCGCATCTGGCCTATTTGCGGCGGAGGGGCGCCTGCCTTCGGAACGCCAGCTTAGTGAACAATTTGCAACGACCCGCATCACCCTGCGTGAAGCATTGAGCCAGCTTGAAGGTCAGGGTTTGATCTACCGTCAGGTACGGCGGGGTTGGTTTGTTTCTCCGCCGCGGATTGTTTATAACCCGCTACAGCGCAGCCACTTCCACGCCATGGCAAGAGAACAAGGGCGCAGTGCAAAAACAGAAGTGATTGATGCTAAAGAGTTAATTGCCAGTGACGCGGTATGTTCAAAGCTGTCGTTACCGGCGAAAAGCGCGGTATATTGCATTCGTCGCCTGCGCTACATTGATGGCCGCCCGGTGCTGTATGTCGAGCACTACCTCAATCCTAAGTATTTCCCGCAGATTTTAAATGTCGACTTAACCCAGTCGCTGACTGACCTTTATGCATCAAAGTATGGGATGAGCTATGGGCGAGTGCGTTTCGATATGCTCCCCACTCGGCTGCCAGAAGATGCTTCTTCGGCCTTAAAAGTCGCCCCCGGCAGCCCAGCGCTGTTTATCACCCGAACCAACCGCGATCAGCACGACCGGGTGATTGACTGTGACTTGGAGTATTGGCGGTATGACGCATTACATATTGATGTGGAAGTGAATTGATACGGCAACGAAATCCGCCCCAGTGGCTTACACCAGTAAGTGACCAGGACGGATTTCGGCAGCTAACGCAGAGTCAGTTCGAAGGATAACGGGTAAAGGTTAACTAGTCGGCGTCGTAGCCAAGGTTTGGTGCCAGCCAACGCTCGACTTCGGCAATCGGCATATTTTTGCGTGCCGCGTAGTCTTCCACCTGATCGCGCTGTATCTGGGCCACGGCGAAATACTTACTTTCAGGGTGGCTGAAGTACCAGCCTGATACCGCCGCTCCAGGCCACATGGCGAAGGATTCGGTCAGCCGCATGCCGGTGTTAGTTTCCACGTCCAGCAGTTTCCAGATCTCACCTTTCTCGGTGTGCTCAGGGCAAGCCGGATAGCCCGGCGCAGGGCGAATACCTTGGTAGTTTTCACGGATCAGCTCTTCGTTGCTCAGGCTCTCGCTCGGCGCGAACCCCCAATAGACTTTACGTACGCGCTCATGCAGATATTCGGCAAAGGCCTCCGCCAGACGGTCTGCCAGAGCTTTGACCATAATTTTGTTGTAGTCGTCGTGCTGGTTGTCATAGGCCTCGGCCAAGGCATCTTCTTCCAGCCCGCCGGTCACCGCAAAGGCGCCCATATAGTCTTTTTTGCCACTGGATTTCGGTGCCACAAAGTCGGCTAAACAGTAGTTAGCAAAATCGGTTTTCTCCGTTTGCTGACGCAGATGGTGGCTGACCACCAGCACCTCTTGGCGGCGCTCATCGCTATAAATTTCAATATCATCGCCTACGCGGTTAGCCGGGAACAGCCCCACCACGCCACGCGGATTCAGTAACTTCTCGTTCGAGAGCTTATCGAGCAGGTCATTGGCGTCTTTGAATAAGCGTTTGGCTTCTTCGCCCACCACTTCATCTTCCAGAATGCGCGGATATTTACCCGCCAGCGCCCAGGTCATAAAGAAAGGCGTCCAGTCGATGTAGTTTCTCAATGTCTCTATGCTGGCTTCCACCTTCTGCACGCCAAGGCGATGGGCCACCGGTGGGGTATAACTTTCCCAATCGATCACCGTGGCGTTGTCGCGCGCGGTTTCAAGACTGACTGGCGGCGTACGCGGCTTTTTGCGGCCGTGCTGAATACGCACGGTTTCGTATTCTTTACGAGTACGGGCAATAAAATCATCGCGCTGGGTGCTTGAAAGCAGCGCTGAGACTACCCCCACCGAGCGCGAGGCATTCTGTACATAAGTCGTCGGGCCGCTGTAGTTCTGCTCAATTTTCACGGCGGTATGGGCTTTCGAGGTCGTTGCACCGCCAATCAGCAGAGGAATGGTGAAGCCACGGCGCTCCATCTCTTTGGCAACGTTAACCATTTCATCCAGCGATGGGGTGATTAGCCCTGACAGCCCGATGATATCGACATTCTCTTCAATCGCCGTTTTGAGGATTTTATCGGTCGGCACCATCACACCCAAGTCGATGATTTCATAGTTATTACACTGTAAAACCACGCCGACGATATTTTTACCAATGTCATGGACATCGCCCTTCACCGTCGCCAGCAGGATTTTTCCGTTGGTCTGGCCCTTCTCTTTGCTGGCCTCAATATAAGGCTCGAGATAGGCCACCGCCTGTTTCATGACACGGGCAGATTTCACCACTTGTGGCAGGAACATTTTGCCTTCGCCAAACAGGTCCCCGACCACGTTCATGCCGTCCATCAGCGGCCCTTCAATCACCTCTATTGGGCGAGCCGACAGCTGTCGCGCCTCTTCGGTATCGACTTCGATAAATTCTGTAATTCCTTTAACCAGCGAATATTCCAGACGTTTACGCACTTCCCAGCTGCGCCACTCAGCCTGCTGTTTATTGGCTTCGCCATCGTCTTTATTGCCACGATATTTTTCCGCCAGATCCAACAGGCGCTCTGTGCCGTCATCACGACGGTTAAGGATCACATCTTCAACGGCATCGCGTAATTCGGTGGAGAGATCATCGTAGATCGCCAGCTGGCCGGCGTTGACGATCCCCATGTCCATGCCGTTGCGGATGGCGTGATACAGGAATACGGCGTGGATCGCTTCACGCACAGGCTCATTGCCACGAAATGAGAAGGAGACGTTAGACACGCCGCCGGAGATCATCGCGTGAGGCAGCTGTTCTTTGATGTCCGCGCAGGCCTCAATGAAGTCCACAGCGTAGTTGTTATGCTCTTCAATACCCGTCGCCACAGCGAAGATATTCGGGTCGAAAATAATGTCTTCCGGCGGGAAACCCACCTCTTCGGTCAACAGTTTATAGGCGCGGCGACAGATCTCGATTTTGCGCGCGCGAGTATCAGCCTGCCCCACTTCGTCAAATGCCATCACCACCATCGCGGCACCATAGCGACGCACTTTACGCGCATGATTCAGGAAGGCTTCTTCGCCCTCTTTCATCGAAATGGAGTTCACGATGCCTTTGCCCTGAATACACTTCAGCCCCTTTTCGATGACGTCCCACTTGGATGAGTCAATCATGATAGGCACGCGGGCAATGTCAGGCTCACCGGCAATCAGATTCAGAAAACGCACCATGGCGGCTTCGGCATCCAACATGCCTTCGTCCATATTGATATCAATGATCTGCGCGCCGCTTTCCACCTGCTGGAGAGCCACTTCCAGAGCTTCATTATATTTTTCTTCTTTAATAAGACGTTTAAAACGCGCCGAGCCGGTAACGTTAGTCCTCTCCCCGACGTTCACAAACAGGGTTTGAGCATCAATGGTTAACGGCTCCAGCCCAGCCAGACGGCAAGCCACCGGGATCTCCGGCAGTTGGCGTGGCGGCACGCCTTCAACCACTTTAGCTATCGCCGCAATGTGCTCAGGGGTGGTGCCACAGCAACCGCCGACGATATTCAAGAAGCCAGAGCGCGCCCATTCGCCAATATGCTCCGCCATCTCTTTTGCGCCAAGATCGTATTCACCAAAAGCATTTGGCAAACCGGCGTTGGGGTGAGCTGTGACATAACATTCTGAAATCCGGGACAGCTCGGCCACGTATTGGCGCAACTCGTCAGGGCCAAGGGCGCAGTTCAGGCCAAAGGTTAGCGGTTTAACGTGGCGCAGAGAGTTATAGAAAGCTTCGGTGGTTTGCCCGGAGAGCGTGCGCCCCGAGGCATCGGTGATGGTGCCTGAGATCATAACTGGAAGAATGACGCCCATCGCTTCGAACTCCGTTTCCACGGCGAAGGTAGCGGCTTTGGCATTCAAGGTATCGAACACGGTTTCAATCATGATCAGATCCGCACCGCCTTCGATCAGGGCGCGAGTCGACTCTCGGTAGGCAGCCACCAGCTGATCAAAGGTGACATTACGGAATGCCGGATCGTTAACATCAGGTGAAATTGACGCAGTGCGGTTAGTCGGGCCAAGCACGCCCGCGACGTAACGCGGCTTTTCAGGAGTGCGTGCCGTCCATTCATCGGCACAAATCCTCGCCAGGCGGGCGGCCTCGTAGTTAATTTCGGCTGAAAGTGACTCCATATGGTAGTCAGCCATGGCGATGGTGGTTGAGTTGAAGGTGTTGGTTTCGAGAATGTCAGCGCCAGCCTCAAGATAGGCATAATTAATAGCGGTGATCACCTCTGGTTTGGTCAGCACCAGAAGATCGTTATTCCCTTTGAGATCGCTTTCCCAATTGGCAAAACGCTCGCCGCGATAATCCGCTTCTTCCAGACGATAACTTTGGATCATCGTCCCCATGCCGCCGTCCAATACCATAATGCGCTGCGCTAACTGGTTGCGTAGTGCCTCAACTTGATTTGTCACTTTCACCTCAATCACCTGTCGCTCACCACCGGCCAAACCCTTAGCAATCGCCGGAAACCATGAAAAGCATCCTAGCATACCTTCCAAGGGCCAAAGCTCAGGACTTGGTGAGACTTTTTCAATTTAGGAATGCATCTCGCAGGGCGAATGCAACACATCGGATGAGCGGAAATGCAGGTTGCGATCCATACTGTAAAAACGAAAATGAATTCCAAAATAACTTTTATTCCTCGCTAATTAGCGCATCTTACAAGGAAAAGGCCCATGGCAACGCCAGTGACCACCTCGGCCAAACGAGTGAAAAAAACCAAAGCCGCTGCCGCCTCGGGCAGCGCCGCCACCGGACAAGTGCAGTCATTAACCCGTGGCCTAAAATTATTAGAATATATCGCGGAAGCTCAGGGCAGCGTGGCGCTCACGGATTTAGCCCAGCAGGCAGGTCTGCCGAACTCAACCACCCACCGGTTGCTAACCACCATGCAACAGCAGGGTTTTGTTCGTCAGGTGGGTGATTTAGGGCTGTGGACTATCGGCTCCCACGCGTTTGTGGTCGGCAGCAGCTTCCTGCAAAGCCGTAATTTGCTGGCAATGGTGCATCCAATGCTGCGTCGATTAATGGAGGAATCAGGCGAGACGGTCAATCTGGCCGTGCTGGATCACAGCGACTATCAGGCGATTATTATCGATCAGGTGCAGTGCAACGCGCTGATGAGAATGTCGGCGCCTATCGGTGGCAAACTGCCGATGCACGCCTCGGGAGCGGGGAAAGCTTTCCTCTCCACCTTGCCTGAAGACAGGCTGGTGAAGCTGCTGCATAAAATCGGACTGCACAGCTATACGCCGCTGACTCGCACCTCTCCTGCCAACTTAAAACAGGAGTTGGCGGACACCCGTAAACGAGGCTATGCCTTTGATGATGAAGAACATGCGCTGGGGCTGCGTTGTGTGGCGACCTGCATTTACGACGAGCATAACGACGCCTATGCGGCTATTTCGATTTCAGGGCCGATATCGCGTATTACTGATGACCGCGTGACGGAGCTGGGCGCGCTGGTGATTCACGCAGCCAAAGAGATCACTCAGGCTTATGGCGGCGGGAAGCATTAATTCTTATCGGGCTATGGCAGGGAAGTGATAGCCGGCATCTCAGCCAAGGCTTTTTCATCTCGGCGTTGACTAAAGCGTTGTTGGCGGCGATAGGCGTAGACGTCGTCAACTTCGCCAGCAAGGATGCGTTGCTGCACTTTCTGCCAATACTCCACGTCAAAAAGGTCGCCATGTAACATCTCAAACAGCGGCTTTATTCTTTTGTCGCTGCACAGGAAATGGCGGAATTCTTCGGGAAACACGTCTTGCGGCGAGGTGCTGTACCAAGGTTCACTGGCTAGCTCATCTTCGGGGTAGCGCGCGGCGGGAATGGCGCGGAAATTAACGTCCGTCATGTAACAGATTTCATCGTAATCATAAAACACCACCCGACCGTGCCGGGTGACGCCGAAGTTTTTAAACAGCATATCGCCAGGGAAGATATTCGCCGCGGCCAGCTGCTTAATGGCGTTGCCATACTCTTCAATTACATCGTGCAATTGCGGGTCAGTGGCAGTTTCGAGGTAGATATTCAGCGGCGTCATGCGCCGTTCAATATACAAATGGCGTATCAGAATGCTGTCGCCAAGATCTTCGATTTTGCTCGGCACCTCGCGCAATAGCTCATCCATTAGTTCAGGACTGATATCTTTCTTGGCTAAGGCGAAATGCTCAAACTCCTGCGTATCCGCCATACGCCCCACGCGATCATGCTCTTTGACCAATTGATAACAGGCTTTCACCTGCGCCTCGGTCACCTCTTTTTGCGGAGCAAAATTATCTTTAATCACTTTGAAAACGCGGTCACTTTCCGCCAAAGTAAAGACCAGCATCACCATGCCTTTGACGCCCGGCGCGATAATAAACGGCTGCTGAGTATTTGCCATAAAGCGCAAATGTTCGCGATAGCATTCGGTTTTGGCATGCTTCTGACAGCCGATGGCGCTATACAGCTCGGCGGTGGTTTTGCCGGGTAAAATTTCACGCAGCCATTCCACCAGCGCGGCGGGCTGAGGGGCATACACCATGAAATAGGAGCGGGCGAACCCAAAGACAATACTGGCATCGTCATTTTTGGTCAGGCAGGTATCAACAAAGAGTTGGCCATTCAGACTTCGGTGAATCGGCAGTAGAAAAGGTAGAGTCTGGCCGGCTATGTGCATTTTGCCAATCAGCCATGCGGCTTTATTGCGATAGAACAGCTCAGTGGCGACATCGATAACAACCGTAGAGAATGTCTGTTGAGAATAGGTTTTCTGCAAACTTGCCAAGATATAATCGACATCCCGCTCTCTCTCTTCCCATTCCAAACGCAAGGGTAAGTCAGCCAGTATCGACAGCAGCATCTGGCGAACATGGCTTTGCGACTCATAGCGGCGAAACAGCGGGCGAGTACCATTACGCAGGTGAGCATCAGGCTGCTCAGTGAACACAAACAGCCTTTCTTCGGTTAAATCGCGGTGTTTGAAAATCCGGCAATAAACTGAATTAAAGAAGCTCTCCGCGATCTCAGCGCGGGGGTATTCCGGTAAGAGCTGGCTGTAAAACTGCTTTACGGTTTTCAGGAAAGAGGCATCGTAGAAATGAGCGCCGGTGATGCATTTAAGCTGAGCCACCACCAGCCCAACGTGATGGTCATAGAGATGAATACGCTGCTTCATTGCCGCCTGTACGGCTTTCCAATCAGCCTGTTCAAATCGCTGCTGGGCGCCAGCAGTCACCTCAAGAAATCGGCCATATTGAGCATCAAAACCCTGCAATATCGTCTGTGCTATCAGCAACTCTATCCGCATAATCTGCTCCCCTGCCGCCATACGTCAGCAGGCCCAGACAAGCCGGGCCGATAAAATCAGGTACCGAACTGTTGTTCTTCGGTCGAGCCGGTGAGCGCCGTGACTGACGAGCGGCCACCCTGAATGATGGTGGTCACCTTGTCGAAATAGCCGGTGCCAACCTCTTGCTGGTGCGAGGCAAAGGTGTAACCGCGATTCACAGCAGCAAATTCTGGCTCCTGAACTTTTTCCACATAGTGTTTCATGCCCTCTCCCTGCGCGTAGGCATGGGCTAAATCGAACATGTTGAACCACATGCTGTGGATGCCCGCCAGCGTGATGAACTGGTACTGGTAGCCCATGTCGGCAAGCCGCTGCTGGAAGCTGGCGATCGTTTTGTCATCCAGATTCTTCTTCCAGTTGAAAGAAGGCGAGCAGTTGTAGGCCAATAACTTGCCGGGGAAACGAGCATGGATAGCATCGGCAAAACGCTGGGCCAGCTCCAAATCTGGGGTGGAAGTCTCACACCAAACAATGTCGGCATAAGGCGCATAGGCCAAGCCACGGCTGATGGCCTGCTCAATCCCCGCGTGGGTGCGGTAGAAGCCTTCAGGCGTGCGTTCACCGGTGATAAATTCGCTGTCGTAAGGGTCGCAATCTGAGGTTAATAAGTCAGCCGCGTCCGCGTCGGTTCGCGCAACCAGCAGCGTAGGTACGCCGAGAACATCGGCCGCTAAACGGGCGGAAACCAGCTTCTGCACGGCTTCTTGAGTCGGCACCAAGACTTTGCCGCCCATGTGGCCGCATTTCTTCACCGCAGCAAGTTGGTCTTCAAAGTGAACGGCCGCCGCACCCGCCTCAATCATCGCTTTCATCAGCTCAAACGCGTTGAGCACGCCGCCAAAACCGGCCTCAGCATCGGCAACAATAGGTAAGAAGTAATCGGTGTAGCCCGCCTGCCCTGGCTCAATATTATTCGCCCACTGGATTTGATCAGCCCGGCGGAAAGTATTGTTAATGCGATTCACCACTTCAGGGACAGAGTTCACCGGATAGAGCGACTGGTCCGGGTACATGCTCGACGCGGTATTGGCGTCAGCCGCGACCTGCCAACCGGAAAGATAAATCGCTTCCAGACCGGCTTTCGCTTGTTGCAACGCCTGCCCGCCGGTCAATGCCCCAAGGCAATTGACATAGCCTTTACGAGACTCGCCGTGCAATAAACCCCACAGGCGTTTCGCGCCATTTTGCGCCAGCGTGCACTCTGGATTCACCGAACCACGCAGGCTTATCACCTCAGCAGCGCTGTACGGGCGGGTGATCCCCTCCCAACGCGGTTGTGACCAATTTTCTTCAAGCTGCTGAATTTGCTGAGTACGTGAGTTTTTCATGGCAAGTTTCCTGTTTTTATTTTATGGGTTGTAGGGGATAAGTGCGTTAAGCGAGCAGGGCATAGCCCGGCAAGGTGAGGAAGTCGACCAGCTCTTCTTGAGTGGTGATGCGCTCCATCAGCGCCGCCGCCTCGCTAAATCGCCCGGCGCTGAAACGCTGCTCACCTAACTCTTGCTGGATGACCTGCATTTCTTCGCAAAGCATTTTGCGGAACAGCGCCTTGGTCACAGGCTGTCCGTCACTCAGGGTTTTGCCATGATGTATCCACTGCCAAATGGAGGTGCGGGAGATCTCGGCAGTCGCGGCATCTTCCATCAGCCCGTAAATCGGCACGCAGCCGTTACCCGAAATCCAAGCTTCAATGTATTGCACGGCAACGCGAATATTGGCGCGCATCCCCTCTTCGGTTCGCTCCCCCGCGCAAGGCTCTAAAAGCTCGCTGGCGGAGATCGGGGCATCTTGGTCACGGGAAATATCCAGCTGGTTTTTGCGTTCGCCCAGTGCCCGGTCAAAAATTGCCATGACCGTGTCGGCCAGGCCCGGATGAGCAATCCAGGTGCCGTCATGACCATTTTTGGCTTCTAACTCTTTGTCACTCTTCACTTTATTCAGCACCCACTCGTTGCGTTGGGTATCTTTGCTGGGAATGAAGGCGGCCATGCCCCCCATAGCAAAGGCACCGCGACGATGACAGGTTTTGATCAACAGCCGTGAATAGGCGCTGAGGAATGGCTGAGTCATGGTGACAGCCTGACGATCGGGCAAAACGCGATCCGGATAATTTTTCAATGTTTTGATATAGCTAAAGATATAGTCCCAGCGCCCGCAGTTAAGCCCCACAATATGACTGCGCAAGTGGTAGAGGATTTCATCCATTTGGAAGACCGCGGGCAGTGTCTCAATCAGCACGGTAGCCTTAATGGTTCCGCGCGGCAGGTCGACGTAATCTTCCGCAAAACTAAAGATGTCGCTCCACCAAGCAGCTTCCTGATAAGACTGGGTTTTAGGCAGGTAAAAGTACGGGCCGCTGCCTTTAGCCAGCAATGCGCGATAGTTATGGAAAAAGTACATGGCAAAATCAAACAAGCCACCGGGGATTGGCTCTCCTTCCCAATGAATGTGTTTTTCTGGCAGATGCAACCCGCGTACGCGGCATACTAATACCGCCGGATCGGGTTTTAACTGATAAATCTTCCCTGCTTCATTGGTGTAGCTGATGGTCCCGTTGACGGCATCGCGCAAATTGATCTGACCTTCGATCACTTTATTCCAGTCAGGAGCTAACGAATCCTCAAAGTCTGCCATGAAGACTTTTACATTAGCATTCAGGGCGTTAATGACCATTTTCCGTTCAACTGGCCCGGTGATCTCCACTCTTCTATCCTGCAAATCGGCGGGAATACCTTTAATCTGCCAAACACCTTCACGAATGGAATTTGTTTCCGAAATGAAATCCGGAAGCTGGCCCTGATCGATTTTGCGCTGCTGCTCAATCCGGCTCTGCAAAAGATGGTGACGGGAGGCGCTAAAGCGCGTCACCAGCTCTGTCAGAAAGTCGATCGCTTTGTCTGTCAGGATTAATGCGTCATTACTGCTTAAATTGCGAGTAAATTGTAAAGGGGCATGGGTTATCTGCTGATTCATCGGCATTCTCCTGACTTATCTCTTATCTTTCAGCCAGGAATAGTAAGGTCCGGCCGGTTAATTTCAGAGGATCTAGGGCTCGGACATCAGGATCATTTGACCTCAACAATCACAACCGAAACGCAGCCTCAGTAAGATCTAAGCGTAATCAGGAAATCTATAAAATCAAAAACGATTTCCATTTTATTTTTATTTTTATTTTTTATTGCCATTAATCATTAGGTTATGAGAGAAAATATTTTCTCTAAAAAGGAATTAACTTTCACAAAAAGGAGGATTGGAATTTAATAGGAAGATAGCTGGAAGAGGAGTGAAGACTAAGAATTGAGGCGAGCAAGACGCTCGCCTATGAAAGCCTGTGACTATTCGAGGGTAGGATTCATCTGGCGAAGATCAAACGGAGTGATCTGGTAAACGTAATAATTCAACCAGTTGGTGAATAACAGATGTCCATGACTGCGCCAGGTCGCCTTTGGCGATAAAGCAGGATTATCCTGCGGGAAGTAGTTAAATGGCATATCAGGAGACAAACCTGCATCTCTGTCTCGCAGGTATTCACCGGCTAACGTGCCCGCATCGTATTCAGGGTGGCCAGTCACAAAAGCCATACGCTTATCTTTGGTCGCAAAGAGATAAGCACCGGCCTCTTCGGATTCGGCTAGGATATCGAGATCGGTGTATTGGCGCAGCTCGTGCGTTGGGAAGTCCGCATAGCGAGAATGCGGCGCTAAAAAGCTCTCATCAAACCCGCGCGTGAGTAAAGCCAGCGGCTGTAAGGTTTGATGATGATAAACGCCAGATAATTTGGTTTCACGCGTCATTTTCGGCGTGCCATAGAGCACATTCAAAGCGGCCTGCACCGCCCAGCACACGAACAGCGTGGAGGTCACATGTTCTTTCGCCCAGTGAACCACTCGTTCAATCTGTGGCCAATAGGCAACATCGCAAAAATCCACCAATCCAAGTGGTGCTCCAGTGACAATCAAACCATCGTAATTCTCGTGCTGAATATCCTCAAAATCGCAGTAGAAATTATTCAGATGCTCAGCAGGCGTGTTTTTGGACTCGCGGCTATCAATGCGCAGAAGCTGAACGTCAATTTGTAGGGGTGAGTTAGAAAGGAGGCGCAAAAATTGATTTTCAGTCTCAATTTTCTTCGGCATTAGGTTCAAGATCAAAACCTTAAGCGGTCGAATCTCCTGAGTTTTTGCACGAGATGAGGTCATAACAAAGACGTTCTCATTTCGTAAAAAATTCACTGCTGGTAATTCATCAGGAACCCGAATTGGCATAGCAACTTCCTCACTGCATCCGTATATACGTTTAGACTTCTAGATGCCCGACAATAGCGGTTTTCACTATTAAAGTCGAGTGAGGTATGTTCAAGGTGAGAAATCTTCAGCTTTAAGTAATATGTTTAGCTAATTTTGTTCTATTAGGATGAGAGGACAGGGAGACTTGCCGTTATTGGGGGGAACTCAAAAGAAAAAGCCTCTTGTCCTACTTTATTATCCAGCAGAGAACCGCCGGAAGGCAAAAAAGCAAAA